>CAVYLJ010000030.1:0-140987 GCA_963769305.1 uncultured delta proteobacterium
CCGGCACGGATTTCATGCTCATGCCCGATGAATGGTGCTGCGGCAATACCATCTTTTCCGTGGGCCTCTATGACCAGGCCAAGGCCCTGGCCCAGCGAAACGTCGAAGAGGTCAGGAAGACCGGGGCCAAGACCATTCTTTTGAGTTGCGCCGAGGGGTACCGCATGTGGAAGGTCGATTATCCGAAACTGCTTAACATCTCCACCGATGACCTGGGGTTCAAAGTGGTCCACCTGGTGGAATATGCGGACGAGATGGTCAAGAACGGCGGGCTTAAAATGAAAAAACCCCTTTCCACCCGCGTGACCTATCATGATGCCTGCAGCCTCAGCCGCCTGAGCGACCCCTGGACTCCTTATGAGGGAAAGCGGGGCTGGATGGGCTGTGTGGAACCGCGGCTTAAACGAAGACGGGGGGACAAGGGTATTTACGCCCAGCCCAGAGACCTCCTCAAGGCCATCCCCGGCGTAAACCTGGTGGAGATGCCCAGGACCCGGGAAAACGCCTTCTGCTGCGGGGCCGGCCGGGGGGCCCAGGAGGCCTTCCCGGATTTTACTAAGTGGGCCGTGACCCATCGACTGGAAGAGGTCAGGGATGTGGGCGCCGAGACGCTGGTGACGGCCTGTCCCTGGTGCAAGAATAATTTCGCCCAGGCCGTCAAAGCCGGGGGCAACGATGTGCAGGTTCGGGATATCGCGGAAGTGATCTGCGCGGCTCTTTAGATAAATACAGGCATGAGGCACGAGGCGACGAGGCGATAGGGGAAAAAAGATTAAGAAAAATATTTTGTCCCATTGCCCATTGCCTATCGCCGATTGCCATCATCCGATAAACATACAGGCCGGAGATATGAGAACGAGGCGAGAGATAAAAATGAATAATAAAGATCTTTTGACCCATAGCCTATTGCCCATAGCCCATTGCCTGCATCTAATACAAGGAGGTTTGATATGGCCATAGCCAAAGAAATTTATAAAGCCTTTGAAGCAGTCGTCGGCCCCGAGTATATCTCCGACGATCCGGTGATCTGTGAAGGATATAGAAGCGGCCCCGGAGGTTACGAGAACGGCCTGGGATATGAACGGGTCATGACCACGATCCCGGGCTGCGTGGTTATGCCCAAGACCACGGCGGAAGTCCAGAGGATCGTCAAGATCTGTTATCGTAACGACATCCCCTACGTGCCTTACAGCACGGGATTTTACGGACCCCGCTCCCATCCCCATGTGGAGGATGCCCTGCTGATCGATCTTAAGCGGATGAATGATTTTGTGCTCGACGAAAAGCACTTTTACGTGGAGGTCGGCCCCGGCATGATCTATTCGCCCATCCAGGAGATCTGCATGAGACACGGGGCCTACGTGGTCATCGGGGGCGGAGGGGCCCAGGCCTCGGCCATCGCCAACCTGATCGGCGACGGCTGGTCCCCCTTGAGCCACCGGATCGGCCTTCCCCATCGGCGGATCCTGGGAACCGAGGTGGTCATGCCCGACGGAGAACTCCTTAAAATGGGTTCTTTGGCCGAAGGCAACGACCCCTTTTGGGGAGAAGGCCCCGGACCGGACCTGAGGGGGCTGCTGCGCGGTTATACCGGGCTGCGCGGCTGTCTGGGGATCGTCACCCGCATGGCCATCAAGACCATGCCCTTTCAGCCCGAACGGCTGGAGCCCTCGGGCATTTCTCCCAATACGGCCCTCATCCTCCCGGAAAAAAGGATCAAGTGGATCAATTTCATCGTCCCCTCCAAGGAAGCCCAGGTGAAGGCCATGAGAGAAATCGGCCATGCCGAGATCGGCGGCGCCATCACCAAGGTGCCCCTGTTCTGGCGGGCCATTGCCAAGGCCGAATCCAAAGAGGATTTCTGGGACATCTGGGGCAAGGAAAACGAGCAAACCGTGGCCAATTTTTTTATCGTCCGGGTCCTGCTCATCGGCTACACCTCGGAAGAACAGATGGAATATGATGAACGGGTCCTGATGGACATCATGAGCGAGGTGGGCGGCGAAGCCAGACGGACCAAGCCGACCGACGAGTCCTGGATCAAAAACGCCGACTCGGCCGGCATGTGGCTCATGTGCGGGGGCTATGTGTCCGTGGACTATGTGATCGAGACCCTGTCCCAATCGCCGGACCACGGCCCGTCTTATGCGGAGCTGAAGAAGAAATACACCCCGCCGCTGATGCCCGACTACGGCGATCCCGGCTGGTTTCAAAGCTTCGAGCTGGGCCACCAGGGCTACTCCGAATTTCTGATCTACTGGGACCCCGATGATGACACCAATGCGGTAGACCAGTTCTATGTGGATAGTTCTAAAATGAATATCAAGAACCGTTACTACACTTCGCTTTTGGGTCCCCATCAGCCCCTTTATCTCACCGGGCCGAAATATGGACCCAATTACCACGAATTTCTGCTCAAGGTGAAAAATGAATTCGATCCCAAATGGAAGTCCCATCCTCCGGTCCCCCTGGCCCACGATGTCTTCGTGGAACGGGCCCCCTGGATGCATCATATGAAGGACTGGGAGTCGCCGGAGGATTTGCCCAAATAAGAAAAAGACATTTATTATTGTATGATTGAGGATTGCATGATTGAAGAAGACCAACTTCTATTTCTCTCTTTTTCTTTCAATCGTCAATCGACAATCATCAATCCTTTTGGGGGTGAAGCATGGACGATCTTAGAATGGCCGTTTTGGGTATCGGGGCAACAGGGGCCGTCCTGGCCGCGGCCCTGCTCCGGCAGGACCCCGCTACCCTGCTGGTGGACCCTAATCCCGGGCTGGGTGAAGCCCTTAAAAATAACGGCCTCACTATTTCCGGGGAGGTAAACACCCAGGCCCCGGTCCTTCATTTTTTCGATCGAATCGGCCTGATCAAAAGCCACAATCCCAATCTCATCTTTATCTCCACAAAAACCTTTCATCTCCCCCGGGTTTTGGAAGAGCTGAAAGAAGTGTTTAGAGAGGGGACCAAGATCGTCAGCACCCATAACGGGCTGGGGACGGAAGACCTGATCGCCGAGCGATTCGGTACCGGTTCGGCCTTTCGCATGTCTTTGAATTACGGCGTCGCTTTAAAAGGTCCCGGACGGGTGGAAATGGCCTTTTTCAACCGGCCCAATCATCTGGGCGGCCTGGTACCCGAAAATGGGGAAATCGGCCGGCGGATAGCCCGATTATTTACGGATGGCGGCTTGGACACCGAGTATGTCGATGACATCAAGCGTTATGTCTGGAAGAAGATGATCATGAAATGTACCATGGCCTCCATCTGCGCCGTTACCGACAAAACCATCAAAGAGGCCCTGGAGTTTCCGCCCACCAGGGAGATCGCCGACGGCTGCTTTCAGGAAGCCCTGGCCGTGGCCAAGGCCAAGGGATATGACCTCGGGGAGGATTACCTCAAACAGGCCCTGGCTTATCTGGAAAAGGTGGGCGTCCACAAGGATTCCATGTGCGTTGACGTCGCCAATAAGACCCCCACGGAAATCGATTTTTTGGGTGGAAAGGTTGTGGAATATGCCCGGGAATTGGGCATCCCAACGCCCTTCTATAGTACCATGACGAACTTAGTCAAGGCCATGGAAGACAAATACTTAGCAAGAAAATAGGGTTCGAGGATTCCAGGATTCGAGGGTTCAAGGGAATTATAGGGTATAAGGTGCAAGGTATAAGGTACACGGTTTTTAAGTCTTGAGCCTTACACCTTGGACCTTACACCCTATACCCTAAACATCATAAAGAGGATTTCGTGATGAGTCAGAGCAAATGGGGCCATGTCGGCACAATCTTGAAGATGAATGCCCTCAACTATCCGGACAAGTTGGGCTGGCAGGACAGCAACCGGGAATTCACCTTTAAAGAATGGAACGACCGGGCCATCCGCTTAGCCAACGGTCTCAAAAGTCTGGGCGTGGCTTATAAAGACCCCTTTGCCGTCATATCCTATAACCGTGGGGAATGGATGGACATCTATGCCGGCTGTGCCAAGGGCGGCCAGGTGGTGGTTCCGGTCATGTTTCGTTTGGCGGCCCCTGAAGTCGAGTACATCGTCAATCACGCGGAATGCAAGGCCTTTGTCGTTGAAGCCCCCTTTGTGGAACTGATCAACGGGCTCAAAGGTAAGCTGCCGGTCCCCAGGGACGCCTATATTTATTTAGGAGACGGTCCGGTGCCGGAAGGCTATGTCGGTTATGAAGACTTTCTGGCCAAGGCATCCTCAAAGGAGCCGGAACTTCTGGTATCCGGGGATGACACCTGGAACATCATGTACACCTCGGGCACGACCGGCCGGCCCAAGGGGGTGGTACGGACCCACGAGAGTCATATCGCCCACTATCTGCTGAGCAACGTCAACATGGGCGTCCGGCCCACGGATAAGGTGATGCTGGTCATGCCTATGTGTCACGTCAACTCCATACAATACTCCTTCCCCTATACCCTGGTTACGGCGCCGGTCTTGGTTTACAACCGGGTCAGCTTTGATCCCGAAGATCTGCTCAGGACCATCGACCGATACCAGGTCAGCTTTACTTCTTTGGTACCCACCCATTACCGGATGATCCTGGATTTGCCGGATAAGGTCAAGGAAGCCATGGATGTCTCTTCCATCCGGCAACTGCTCATCTCTTCGGCCCCGGCCAGCAAAGAGCTTAAACTGGCCATCATGGACTATTTCAGGAATGCCGAGCTTTGGGAGGCCTACGGCAGCACCGAAGGGGGATTGGGAACCCTGCTCAGGCCGGAAGATCAATTGAAGAAACTGGGCTCCATCGGCAAGGAAATCTTCGGGATCGATCGGATCAGGCTCCTGGATGAAAATCGCCAGGAAGTTCCGGACGGCGAGGTGGGCGAATTGTTTACCCGGGAGCCCTGCGTTTTCAAGGAATATCTGAAAGACCCGGAAAAGACCAGGGAGGCCTTTGACGGGGAATGGTTTTCGGCCGGGGATATGGCCAGACGGGACCAGGACGGCTACTATACCCTGGTGGACCGGAAAGCGAACATGATCATTACCGGGGGGGAAAATGTCTATCCCTCGGAAGTGGAAAACGTGCTTAAGTTGCATGAGGCCGTCAAAGAAGCGGCCGTAATCGGAATAGCCGATAAAAAATGGGGGGAAGCCATCAAGGCGGTGGTGGTAGTTAAGGAAGGGCATGAGCCGGGGGAGGCCCTGGCCCAAGAACTGATCGCTTTTGTCCGGGAAAAAATCGCCGGATATAAGCGGCCCAAGAGCATTGATTTCATCGATGAGGAGCAGATGCCCAGAACGGCCACCGGAAAGATCCTCCATCGGGTACTCAAAAAGCGTTATAGCGATAGCGCTCAATAATGATCAGGGAACACTATTGTAAATCTAAAGAGGAGAATAAATATGTCCATTGAGGGAAGAGTTGCCTTTGTCAGCGGGGCCTCCCGGCCCCTGGGGAACGGGAGGGCCATTGCCCTGGCCCTGGCCAAGAAAGGGGCCGACGTGGCCGTCAGCGGATTCAACCATCTGGAAGGGGCCAGTTCCATAGCCGAAGAGATCAGGGCCATGGGCCGCAGGTCCATTGCCGTCCAAATGGATGTGAGTCATTATCCGGATGTGCAAAAAGGATTGGCCGTCGTCAAGAAAGAACTTGGACCGGTGAACATCCTGGTGAACAACGCCGCCCTGATGAACCATAATGTCAGTATCGCCAAGACCACCATCGAAGAATGGGATAATGAAATTAAGATTTGCTTAAATTCGGCCTTTTATTGTATTAAGGAAGTCTGGGCCGATATGTGCGCCAATAAGTGGGGCCGGATCATTAATATTTCATCGGTGGCCGGCGTCATGGGAGGCTATGGACAGACCAGTTACGGCGCGGCCAAGGCCGGACTGATCAGCCTGGCCAAATCGACGGCCCTGGAAGGGGCCAGGTTCAATATCACCGCCAACAGCGTTCTGGTGGGCATCTCCACTACGGAGGCCTATCTCAAACTCCCGGAACCGGTCCGGGAAAAGGTGGAGAAGAAAACGGCCTTCGGCAAGGCGGCCGATCCGCAGGATATCGCCCAGGCCGTCACCTATCTGGCATCGGACGAGGCCAAGTATATGACCGGTGCCGTCATGAACCTGCTGGGCGGTCTTGATCTTTTCGTCTTCTGAATTGGATAGGAAACGGATTAAAAAATAGTATCGCCTTTGCATGGATTCCCGCCATGGCGGGACTGCACCTGGTGGCGGAAGATTCAAATGGAGGAAAAAAGGAATGAAACATCAGATCAACATTAAGGTCAATGGGGACGATTATTCCCTGTTGGTGGATCCCTGGCGGACCTTGAATGAGGTGCTTCGTGAGGACCTCAACCTGACGGGCACCAAGCTCGGCTGCGGCACCGGCGATTGCGGGGCCTGCACGGTCATGGTGGACGGCCGGACCGTCAGTTCCTGCCTGACCCTGGCCGTGTCCGTGAACGGCAAGTCCATCAAAACCGTCGAAGGACTGGCCCCCTCCGGGGAAGCCCTTCATCCCATCCAGGAGGCCTTCATCCAAACTGGGGCCATTCAATGCGGTTTTTGCACCGCCGGTATGGAAATGTCCGGGCTTTACCTTTTGAGCCATACCCCCTCTCCGGATGAAAAGGAAATCAGGGCCGGCCTCTCCGGAAATTTGTGCCGCTGCACGGGATACAACCAGATCGTTGAAGCCATATCCGTGGCCGCCGGAAAGATGAAGAAGGGCAGGCCGAAAGAGGTGAAAAAATGAGACTGCCAAAATTCGAATATTTCGCCCCGAAGACCCTGGAAACGGCCTTGCACCTCTTAGCCGAAAAGGGAGAGGGCGCCCGGGTGATGGCCGGGGGTACGGACCTGGTCATCAAAATGAAGCATGGCCTTTTAAAACCTCGAGCCATCATCGCCCTGAAGGAGATCACAGGGTTGGACCGGATTCATTTTCAGGCTAAAAAAGGCCTGACCATCGGGGCCACCGCCCTGTTGGCCGACGTCGCCTCCCATCCCGATATCCTCAAACACTATCCGTCCGTGGCCTACGCCGCCCGGGAAACGGCCAACGTGCAGATCCGCAATATGGGGACGGTCGGCGGAAACCTCTGCAACGCCGCACCCTCGGCGGATAACGCACCTACCCTGATCGCCATGAAGGCTGAAGCGACTTTGTCCAGCCTGAAGGGAGAAAGACGGTTGCCCCTGGATCAGTTATTGACCGGACCCGGTCAGACGGCCATCGAACCGGGAGAGATCATGACTTCCATCTTTGTCCCCCTCCTGCCTCCGAAATCCGGCACCTCCTACCAGCACGTCTCGGCCCGGGGCAAGGTGGATATCTCGGCCATCTGCGTGGGCGTCATGGCCACTTTCGACGGGGAAACCTGCAGCGAGGTCCGGATCTGCCTGGGGGCCGTGGCCCCCATCCCCTTGCGGGCCAAAAAAACGGAGAAGCTGGTGCAGGGCCAAAAATGGAACCCGGAACTGATCCAAAAAGCCGGTGACCAGGCCGCTAAAGAAGCGAAGCCCATTACGGATGTGCGGGCCAGCGCGGCCTACCGAAAAGAAATGGTGGCCGTCTTAACAAGAAGAGCCCTGGAAGAAGCCCAAAAACGGGCTGGGGAACGATAATTCATAAACCAGGATTCAAGGGGTCGAGGATTCAAGTGAAAGGCGTGGAATTTAAACCCTTGAACCCTTGAATCCTGGAACCCTTTACCCCTGTCACGGTGAAAGGAAGGACCATGAGAGAATTTAGCATAGTTGGGAAAGAGGTGCCCAGGAACGACGCCGAGGCCAAAGCCAGAGGGACGGCCCTCTACACGGATGACCTGAAGCTGCCGGGAATGCTCCAGGGCCGGATACTCCGAAGCCCATTGGCCCATGCCCGCATCAAACATATCGATATCCGTCAGGCGGTTTCCCTTCCGGGAGTCAAGGCGGTCATCACCGGCGAAGACACACCCAAGATCAGATACGGTAACTGGCGGCTGTTTCCGGAAACGCAGGACGAATATCCCCTGGCCGTTGACAAGGTGCGCTTTATTGGAGACGAAGTGGCGGCGGTGGCCGCCGTCGATGCGGACACGGCTGAAGAGGCCCTGGAGCGGATCATCGTGGACTATGAAGAGTTGCCGGCCGTCTTTGACGTTGATTCGGCGATTAAACCGGGGGCCCCGAACCTGCACGACTACTGCCCCAGCAACGTCAGCGTCAATCGAAAGATCAAATACGGGGACGTGGAAAAGGGCTTTTCCGAATCGGACTATATTCGGGAGGACACCTTTACCGTTCATGCCGTCTCCCATGCCTATCTGGAACCCTGCTCGGCCCTGGCCCAGGTTGATCTGGACGGCCGGATCACCCTCTGGACCTCCACCCAGGTCCCCTATATCATTCAATGCCTCCTGGCTTCCACGATGGGCATGCGGGAGAACGACATCCGGGTCATCAAGCCCTTCATCGGCGGCGGCTTCGGCGGCAAGATGGAGCTCCGGGCCTGGGAATTCTGCGCCGCCTTCCTGGCCAAAAAAACAGGGCAGCCGGTCAAGTTCACCCTCAGCCGGCAAGAGGAATTTTTAGCCGGCCGGAGGAGACACCCCATGAAGCTCCGCTCCAAGGTGGGTTTCAAAAAAGACGGGACCCTCGTGGCCAAAGACCTGAGGATCCAGTTGGACGGCGGGGCCTATAACGCCATGGGGCCCACGGCCACCTTTTTGTGCGGCAACTTCGGGGCCATGCTCTACCGCTATCCCAACTACCGCTTCTTTGGGGAACATGTCTACACCAACAAGCCGCCGGCCAGCGCCATGCGCGGTTTCGGGGCGCCCCAATCGCTTTACGCCACGGAGATCCAGATGAACATGGCCGCCGAGGATTTGGGGATCGATCCCATCGATCTGCGGATCAAGAACGCCCAGGTCAGTGGGGACGAGATCCCGGACGTGGCCACCATATCCAGTTGCGGCTTTATCGATTCCATCAAGGCCGTGGCTAAGATGAGCAACTGGAAAGAGAAACGAAAAAACCTCAAACCCGGACAGGGGATCGGTATCGGCTGTTACAGCTTCATCTCCGGCGGGGTGTTCAACTGGTTCAACACCCAATACCCTTTTTCAGCGGCCGAAGTCAGGGCCTTCTCCGACGGCACCGTCCATCTGCTGACCATGGCCTCCGACATCGGGCAGGGATCCGATACGGTCCTCAAGCAGATCCTGGCCGAGGAACTGGGCCTGCAGATGAAGGATATTCGCATCACCTCGGCGGATACGGCCATGACACCCCAGGCCGATCTGGGTTCCTGGGGCAGCCGTGTCACCCTGATGGCCGGAAACGCCGTTATCGACGCCGCCAAGAAGATCAAGGCCCAGTTGTTCGGGGCCTTATCGGCCCGTTACAATCTGAACGTCATTTATGAGATGGAATGCAAAGACGGCCGGGTTCAGCCCAAAGGGCGGCCCGACCGGGGTATAGCTTTCGGCGAGGCGGTGGCCATGGTCCAGAAGGCCAACCGGGGAGAACCCCTGTTCGCCAGGGGCTCCTACACCCCGAGGGATAAAGGATTGGTCACCCCGGCCTTCGGCTTCGGCGCCCAGGTGGCCCTGGTCCAGGTGGACCAGGAAACCGGCCTGGTGGAAGTCAAACAGATGTGGACGGCCCATGACTGCGGGACGGTCATCAACCCCCGCAACGTGGAAGGCCAGTTGGCCGGATCCATTCAAATGGGGCTCGGTTATGCCCTTTCGGAGCAATTCGTCATGGACGGGGGAAAAACCCTGAACACCACCTTTTTAGACTACAAGATGCCCTCGGCCCTGGACATGCCCCCCAGCGAAGTGGTCCATGTGGACACCTATGAACCGGAAGGGCCCATGGGGGCCAAAGAGGCCGGGGAAGGCCTGGCCTCTCCCAACGGCGCCGGCCATTTCCGACGCGGTTTATCATGCCACCGGCTACCGCTGTCTGGACCTGCCCATAACTCCGGAAAAGATCCTTCGGGGGAAGAAAAAAATTTAGGAAAGGTTATTCACTTATTTTATGCAGGCCGGGATCATGGAACCTCCGGCCTGCATCCCGGACCGCACCTTTTTATGTTCTTTCATCCAAATTAAAAACCCGAACAGTGAAAAGAAATTTAATCCCTATCCAATATGCCACCCTCTTATTAGCCTTGACTTTTTCCAGCCTTTATGGCCCTTCGCCGGCCCTGGCCCAGGCTCCGGTAATTGACCGGTACGGGATATCGGCAGGGTTCGGCCTTAATTTCCATCCCCCGGATACCCAGGTCAGGATGATCTTTTTGGACCCTTACCTATCCCATGACTTTGGAAATTCTTGGCGGGGGAATCTGGAGGCCTTTCTCGGAACCACTTTGGCTCCAGAGAACCGGATCGCCGTTGGTCTTACCCCCATGGCCCAATATGCCCTGGACGGTTTCTCCTGGCCGGGATGGTTTGTGGAAGCTGGGGTCGGCCTATTCTATACCGATGTCAAGGTCCCCGGCTTCGGCTCTCACTGGGTTTTTTCTCCCCAGGCCGGGGTCGGGCGAATTTTCAGGATAGATTCAAAAAAATCCTTTACCCTTAGACTGCGCTATCATCATCTCTCCAACGCCTACCTGAACAAAGAAAACACCAGCATCGACAGTTTGCTATTGATGGTTGGAATGGATTTCTGGAAATAACTTGCTTATGTTAATTTCTCCGGGCTTATTAATTTTACCGTTGGGAAATAAGTGCGATATCGAGAGACATCACGGGTGATCAAATCCAAATTGAATACCGCGGCCTGGGCCCCGATATAAAAATCAGGCAGGGGAGATCTTTTAATCCCTTCTCCTTTCTTATACTTTAAGTACGCTTTCCCGGCTAAAAATAAAGCCTCTTTGGGAATCTCCAGCATTTGGAAACCCCCTCCATTGACGGCCGACTCCAGGTCCTCTATACGTTCAAATGCCATCGAGATTTCGGAATAAATGACGGGATTGATATAAAGGATGGCCGTGTCACTAAAATTTTCCAAGATGGATTCAGACCACTCGGCCCAAAGGGGGTCATCGAGGAAAATGTCGAGTAATACATTAGAATCCACTAAAACGCCCTTCATCACTTTCCTCTGGTCAGGGACATAATCTCATTGGTGGTCATTTTGACCGTGGCCTTTCCCCTTAGTTTCTTGAACCTGCCGGTTGTCTTATCACCCCCCCTTTTCTTCACCAGATAGACCCGCCCCTTTTCTTCGATGAAAGAAACTTCCGTATAGGGCTTTATCCCCAATTTTTCACGGATGGGTTGAGGAATGGTAACTTGTCCTTTTGTGGTAACCCGCATGGCTTAACCTCCGGTATGTCGTAATACCAGTAATAGTATTACTTTCATTCGTTCGTGTCAACAATATTAATCAGTTGCCCGCTTCTTCCGGAACGGGCAAGTCAAAATTTTCTTGACTTTTATGACATTATTGACATCTATGCCAATAGAAGCCTCCAAAAGGATCCGGGAGGAAATCTATCGAGAAGGCAAGAAATTTGAAGCCCCCGACCGCGAGCCAAGGAATTGGTGCACACAAGGATTGGTAAGAAGGTGCAGGAAGATGACTCTGAAAAAAATAACAGCCGGTGACTATTGACAAGCAAGGTCAATGCCTTATTTTTAACATAGATAATTTAACTTATGGAAAGGAGACCTCTATGGCTAAATCAAAAAATAAACTGACCATAGCCTCAACCACCAGCACTCAGAATTCGGGTCTTTTTGACATTTTAATTCCGGCCTATGAAAAATTTTCGAAATATCAGGCAAAAGTGGAAGTCATTGCCGTAGGTACCGGTAAGGCCATCCGACTGGCCAAGAAGGGAGGGGTGGATCTCGTTTTCGTGCATGATCCTTTCCGTGAAGAAAAATTTATCGCTGAAGGGTATGGGGTCAATCGCCGGGAGGTCATGTATAATGAATTCGCTATTGTGGGCCCGGCCAATGATCCGGCCAAGGTGAAAAAGGCCACTGCCGCTGTCGAAGCCTTTGAAGAGATCGCTGAAAAAGGGAGTCCATTTATTTCCCGGGGGGATGATTCCGGAACCAATATCCGGGAATTGGATCTCTGGGATGATGCCGGCATCAATCCCAGGGGTAAAGGCTGGTACCTGGAAGCCAGGGCTAATATGGCCGACACCTTGACAACAGCGAATCGCCAAGGGGCCTACACCTTGACCGACATGGGAACTTTTTTAAAATACGAATCCAAGTTGAATCTGTACATCCTTTTCAAGGGAGATCCGATGCTGTTAAATTATTACAGCGTGATGGCGGTTTGTCCGGATAAGTTTCCACAGGCCAATTATCTGGCGGCCATGGAATTTATCGCCTTCGTCACTTCCCTGGAAGGACAGAAGCTTATAGCCGGGTATAAAAAGCACGGGACTAACCTGTTTTACCCCGAGGCAATCCCCTCGGTCATCAAGGGCAAAAAATAAAGAAATAGGCCGGGAGTGCGGCGTATAACCCTTATTCTTTTCTCCTGCTCTATTCATCTTCTGGTCGGTTTAGCCCGATCCCCCGTACATACCGTTATGGACAGGGGGATTCGGCTCATTGAAAATCCCCTTACGGGAGTGCAGTAACTCCTCCGAGAAATTCCAAAATCTCCTCCTCCGTCTCCCGCGATGATAGGATACCAGGCATCCTGATATTCTATTCTCAATGGTCTCGCAAAAAATTTTCTTGACTTTTATATCTTAATTGGCATATATGCCAAAAATGACATAAAAGACTGGATAACTTTTTGGCACCCTTTTCTTCAACAGACAAGCTCTATTTATTGGTGACCCTTTTTTACCTGGCCGCCATGACGGTCTTTTTATTCAGGCAGAAGAAAATCGCTTTTTTTTTACTGTTAGCCGGATTTGGCTTGCACACCTTCTTCCTGTGGAACAGGGCCTGGATCTCGGGGTTTTTGATCTCCACCGCCCTTTTTGAAAGTATTTATTTTCTCCCCTGGTGTGTGGCCTTACTGGCCATAGGACTCAAGGCCTTTGCCAAGGCTAAGTCCTTAACGCATTCGACCCTGATGTTAATTTTCCCCCTTACCCTTTTGGCCTTCTTTTCCCCCGGAGGCTCATCCCCCCATCACCCAAAACCCAAACTATTTTTTCTTCCCTTTTTTTCTTTTTCGAGGTTTTGGCCCAGGCCTGTTTTATTCTCGGCGCCTGGTTAGGATTTTTATATTTGCAGCGTAAGGAAGAAGCCAGGATTTTTCATTCCTTCCTTATCTGGGGATTTATCTTTTACAGCCTTGCCCAGGTGATCGGGGCTTACTGGTCTTATTTGGGTTGGGCAACCCCTTTGAACTGGAGTTATCGTCATTTACAATCGGCCTCTCTCTGGTGCTTTTATGCCGCCGTCCTTCATCTGCGTTTTTTACCGGATTGGAAGTTACGGCAAGAAGCCCGATTTTCCATTTTAGGGTTCTTCCTGGTCCTCATTTTCAACCTAGGGGCACAAATGAGCGAGCGGGCCATTCCCCGGTTGGCGGGATAACCCCATGTTTCAAAAAATATGGAACTGGTGCGGCCAGGTGAAGATCACTTTTTATCTATTGTTATTCATTTCCCTGAACCTGGCCGCCGGCTCATATTTTATCAAGATTAACCCTGCCTTATTCAACCCTCTGAACCATCTTCTTCTCCAGGAATGGTTTGTCGACTACGGGCAAAATGAGCCGTACAAGATCCTTTGGCTGGGTTCTTTGCTGGGGCTTCTAACCCTTCTGGGAATCAATACCCTGGTTTGTGCCTTAAACCGTCTGAGTTTATTCTGGCCTAAAAGGCATCAAATAGAACTTAAACTTTTTTGGCTTAAAATCACCCCCTCCTTGATCCATCTCTGCTTCCTGGTCATCCTCGCAGGCCACTTCCTTAGTTTGATACAGGGGACCAATTCGGTCCTTTCCGTGAAACCGGGGGACACGGCCTTATTACCCGACCGGACCAGGCTTAAAATCATGGATCAGCAGTGTACCTATTTTCAGGCCCCTCCGGCCTTGCAGCATTCCCTCAAACAATGCACCGTTACCCTGGAAATATTTTCCGAGGGCCATGGAACCCTAAAAAGAATCCGTTTTTTACAACCCGTAACCAGTCAGGGCTTTAGTATCCATCTGGATATGGCCAAACGATCCGAGGCCCGGCCGGATCTTAAAACTGGTGATTAAAAAAGGACCCGGGGCTGAAATTTATTTTCCTGGGTTTTTCCGTCTTGATTGTTTTGATGCTCTGGTATGTCCCCCGGAGAAAAATTGCTTAAGAAAGGAATTCCATCATGCGTAAGACCTTAATTTTTTTCTGCTTCATCTTTGCCGCCCTTTCTCTGGGCCGGGGATGGGCGGCCTCGTCACCGGCACTGACTATTTCCGGTCTGGTCAAGCAGCCGGCTCAGTTCACTCTGGAGACTTGTCTAAAATTCAGTCCATCACGGTCCGTTTGAATGAAGTGGATCAAGGCAAGAACTTCAGGGGGGCCTTTAATTACCAAGGGATTCCTTTACGAACCTTACTGGAACAGGCCGGTATCCAAAAAGGGAAATCGGATTTTAACAAACCGATCGACTTGGCCGTCGTTGTCAGGAATAAGGCAGGCAAACAGACCGTCCTTTCCTGGGGAGAAATTTTTTATCGAAATCCGGCTGAAGTTACCGTGGCCTTTTCCGCCGTTCCGATCATGCCCCACAAGAAATGCGAATCCTGTCATAAACCGGAAATTTATGAACGACTGGTTCAGCCAGCTCAAACGACCGATTGGTTTACCCAAACTGATCGTGGCCAATGACTTTTATACCGACCGTTCTTTGGAAGAATATCACCAGCATTGAAGTGATTGACTTAAATCCCGGCATAAAAGGCCAAAAAATGACCAAGCTCCACTCTCCCTCTTTCGTCGTCATCCGGACAGGTAAAAAATCCCCTGGTCATTACCGATTTGTCCTCCTACCCCCATACGGAGATCTTGATCAAACAGGTCGGCGACGGCATGGGTTTCCACGGTCTGAAATGGGTCGAAGGGGTCCCCTTGACCGGATATTCTGAAAAAGGCCGGGGCGGAAATGGATCTGTCGACGGTTATCCTGATCTCGGCCCCGGACGGTTATCGTTCTCTGTTATCCTATGGGGAATTATTCTTAACCCCAGCCGGAGGCCGCATACTGATGGCCGATAAGATAAATCACAACCCCTTGGACAAGGACGGCAAATTCTTTTTCATCCCGCCGGACGACCTGGCCGCCGACCGGGATGTCAAGGCCGTCGAAAAGATCGAGGTGATAAATCTTAAAAAGAATCCATAAGGGTCAGGGAATTGATTACCTGTTATCCGTTAACTTAGAATAAAACTCGCCATAGGAAAGGAGAAAAGATAGGATGAAAAAGAAAATGGATGTTCTGGTCACCGGGTGTATTTGTTTTGTTTGTTGCTCAATGTCTGCTGGGCCGCGGATACGGACAAGGAGAAAAAGGATTTCGAGGTCTATAACCTGGGAGAGGTCGTGGTGTCGGCTGAATAAACCCAAGGTCAAGGAAATCGCCATAATCTGATGAAGTAACCGCCGAGGACATTAAGGCCACCAACAGTCATACCGTGGCCGAGGCCTTGGCCAATACACCGGGGATTCGGGTTACCACCGGACGAAAGAACGAACCCAATGTTTCTATCCATGGCTTTGACCAAAGCATGATTCTGGTTTTGATCGATGGGGTCCCTTATTACGAAACCAACTACGGGAAATTGGATCTGAACCAGATCCCCACGGACAATATCGCCAAAATTGAAATTACCAAGGGGGCGGCCTCGGTCCTTTATGGGGCCAATGCCCTGGGCGGGGTCATCAATATTATCACCAAAAAAGGAACGGAAAAACCTTTTACCAGCGTTTCCCTGGAAGCTGGCAGAAAACCAGACTTATCGGACCTCGGTCACTCATGGAATGAAGACGGGGATCTTCAATTACTGGTTGAATTACAGCCATCAGGAATCCAAGGGCTGGAATCTTTCCAATGATTATAAAGCCAAGACTGGGGACCATTATCCGAAAGCCGGGAGGAACCATCAACGCTGTTCTGGAAGACGGCGGCACCCGGAACAATTCCGATCAAACCAATAACGATTTTTGGGCCAAATTCGGGATCGAACCCCAAACAGGTTCCGAATATTTCATGAATTTTCATTTCCTGACTAAAGATAAAGGTGTACCCCCTTCAACGATTTCTGAGAATGTCATTACCAGCAGACCGGCCTTTTCCCAATTTGCCCGGATCCCCATGTACCAGGATTGGGGCATCGATTTGGACGGCAAACAAAAAATAACGGACCAACTGACCTTAAAAGCCAAGCTGTTTTATCACAATCATGTGGATGATTATGTATCCTATACCGATCAATTTTTTAAAAACGCGATTGCCGACGAGCACTTTTCAGGATTATTTTTTGGGCGGCTCTTTCTTTGCCGATTATCAGGCTGCCTCTTGGGATACCCTGCGAATGTCCTTTCATTATAAAGGCGATTCTCATAAGGAGCGGAGTGACACCTACCTGCCTTATGCCGAATCCCTATCCTATACCGGGTCCTGGGGATTGGAAAATGAATTCAACCTGATCAAAAATTTCTCGGTGGTGGCCGGTATCAGCTATGACTGGTTTAATGTCGACAAGGCCGAAAAACCAAATCTGGATAGTAACGGGAATTTCTTAAACATGGGGACCAACCCCACCCAGAGCACCAGCGATGTCAATCCCATGATCGGGTTAACCTATAAATTCGCCGATGCCACCAATCTTTTCGGCTCTTTGGCCCGCAAGACCCGCTTTCCCACCCTGGGTCAGCTTTATTCTTCCAGTTCCGGAAACCCCAACCTGGCTTCGGAAAAAAGTCTCAATTATACCCTGGGGGCCTCCCGGCCCTTTGCCGATTTAGCCCGGGCCGAATTGGCCTTTTTTTATCATGACATAACCGACCTGATTTCCCGCGACGGCCCCGGCACCACATCCGTTTATCGTAATTACGCCAATGCCCGGATGCAGGGCTTTGAATTGAGTGGAGAGGTCTATCCGAATAAGGATCTTATTTTAAAAGCGGGTTATACCTACAATGATGCCAAAGATACCAGCCCGGGAAGAGTGGTCGATGATCTGACCTTTGTGCCCAAGCATAAAGTGGATGCCGGCCTGCAATATACCATCCCTTGGATTAAAACCCGGATCGATTTAAACAGCCCTTTATCTGTCGGAAATCTTTTCTCAATTACCCACTCCCCAGCGTCCGACGCAAGCCACCCTCAAAACCGGAGACTATTTCCTGACCAATTTCAAAGTCTCTCAGGTTTTTTTAAAATATTTTGAAGCTTATGTGGCTGTCAATAATATCTTTGATATCGATTATGAATCGGAAAGCGGTTTCCCGGCTCCGGGGAGAAATTTTTGGGTCGGTGTTTCTGTAAAATTTTAATGTTTTTTTTCCAACTTCTTAGTAAAATGGCACCCTGCTTCGCCCATCCTTTTTCAGGCGGGTAGAAGCAGGGACCGGGCCGCATCATAAAATGGTTTAACCCTTTCTTGGACGAGAACAAAAAATGGACTGGCTTAAATTTGCCATAGATTATGGAATCATCGGATTTTTGATCCTCTTGAGCGTGGTCGCCGTCAGTATTGCCATTGAAAGATTTTACGTTTTCAGACATATCCAATTGGAGGACTATTCTGATCGAAAGACCCTGGAATTGGAACTGACCCGCAAGGTCCACCTCATCGCCACCATCGGCAGCAACGCCCCCTATATCGGTCTTTTGGGAACGGTTCTGGGCATCATGCTCACCTTTTATCATATCGGTCAGGAGGGCTTTATGGACACCGGCAAAATCATGATCGGCCTGGCCCTGGCCTTGAAAGCCACGGCCATCGGCCTTCTGGTGGCCATTCCCTCCGTTTCTCTTTACAATTTCCTGCTTAGAAAAATTAAAGTGCTGCTCATGGAATGGGAGATCGCAAGTGGAAGAAAAGGAATTTGACTACATCAACGTCATCCCCCTGGTGGATGTCATGCTGGTCCTCTTGACCATCGTCCTGACCACCTCTTCTTTTATCGCCAGCGGCATGATCCCCATGGACCTCCCCAAGGCCCACCGCAGTCCCGGGGAAATCCTCAAAACCCAGACCATTGAAATCGACCGGGGAGGGAAAATTTATCTGAATTCAAAACCGGTTTCCCTGGAAGGTTTGAAAACCAACCTGCGCTCTCTGAATAAAAAAATTCCTGTATTGATCAGGGCCGACCGGGAGATCATCCTGCAAACCTTTGTCAGCGTCCTGGATGTGGTCAAAGGCCTGGATTTTTCCCGGGTGAGTTTACAGACCGAAGAAAAGACATGAGCATTCAAACCAGGGCTTTCAGGATCTCCCTCCTCTTTCATGGGCTGATTATCGCCTTATTTTTGTTCTTAGGCTCCCGGATTGGACCCTCCAGGAAGTTGATGATTATGGACTTCACTTTGAATAAAGCGGAAACCCCAGCGAAAAAGGTCGAGCCCGTTCTCCCACGGCCTGTTCCGCCCAAAAAAGAACTTACATCCGAGGCGCCGCAAGGGGCGAAGAAAAACGAACCCCCTAAGCCGCCGGCTGAAAAACTGGAGACGGCCCCATCTCCGGAAATCCCGCCCGTGGTGAAACTCCCTGAAACCCAAAATCCGGGGGGCGGTTCCTTGAACCTTGGGATGGTTTCCGGCTCAAAATCCGTCAAGGAGGGGACCTCGGGATCTTCCGGAATCGCAGGCGGGTCTGGAGAAGGCAGTGGGACAGGGCGGGTCGGGAACGGCGGCGGGACCGGGGGTTCGGGGGAAGGGAAAGAATCGGCCGCCAGGAGGTATTTGCGGGAGCACTTTGCCTATATTCGAGACAAGATCATCGGGAATATCAGCTATCCTCCTCTGGCCCGTCGGATGGGCTGGCAGGGGAAAGTCATCCTTTCCTTTATCATCACCACCGACGGGTTCGTCCGAGAGGTCAAGATCGTCCAGAGTTCCGGCTTTGCCGTCCTGGATAAAAATGCCGCTGAAACCATCAGCGATACGGCCCCCTTCCCAAAACCGCCCATCGAGGCCCAATTGATCATCCCCATCGTATATCGGCTGGAATAAAATAAGGCTAACTTAGAGTCTCCCGGTGATCCAATCTACCATATCACCGATCACGAAGTCTTTTTCTTCTTTTTCATTGAAAACCTCATGATAACATTCGGGGTAGATCTTTGAGCAGCGTGCAGCTCTTCTCGGACATACGGCGAAAAACCTCTTCGAGTGGGGTAAAAACATTATTTGACTTTTTTTTAAGTTTTATGTTATGTCTTTTTTGACATATATCAAAAATGGCACATATCGACATTCTAACGCATCCGATATTTGAACGACAGGAAGCAAACTCAATTAAGCAAGGGAAACCCATGGAACACCAAATAATATCAAGAGAGTATCGGGAGAGGCCGAAAGGCAATAATAATTTAATTCTGCATTTTAATTATCTATTGGATAAGAAGTCCAATTATTTTTCTCTCAATGAAAGTGCTCTGGAGGATCTAATCAAGCAATTGGATAATCTGGTTTTCGTCAGAGACCTTTCCTACTGGTTGACTATGGCCCGGATCAACGAACTTGCCCTGCTTTGTACCGAAAATTATGCCAATAATGGGGAAATTGCTTTGGTGGGCGACCTCCTGTTTAATCCCAGGCTTATCTTAATACACGTCCGTGGACAGAATCGGCCTATCGAAAAAAAACGGCATACCCCGCTTACCGAACAGTTTGGTTCTGTCGCTGAAACCTATCCAGAAGTCGTTCAATGGTTGAAGACGGAAACCTTTTTAGAAATCAAGGCTGCGGCCTTACTGCCCTATCTTCATCAGAAATTAGAAGAATCCGGCTGTTTCAGCAAAGAATATTTTAATTCACTCGACAAACGGAAGACTCAAATCGCGGAATTGACCGTATTCCTGTCCAGCGCGGGGGTAACCGAAAGTCTTGCTCTTTACCGATGGCTTAAGAGCGCCGGCCCCACGGATCAGGAATTGATGGAATCCAAGCTCTGTTGTTGTAATCTGGATCTTTTCTTGGAACTGGGACGCCAAGTTAGGAATATTGCCAAAGGCCCTGCGATTCCCAACAAATTCCAAAATTGGGGGATTTGCAAAGAAAATGAAATTTCTTTTGCCGAGCAAAGCCGATCAAGGTCCCCAATTCCTCAGGTTTTTAGTCTGGGAGATTAATTATTTTACCCAAAACCCCACTCAAGCCTCGTTGGGCGCCATGAGCACGAAAAACTCTTTCGCCGAATAAAAACGTTAAATTAGAACTGAATGACAAAGGAATGATCCATGTCAAAAGTGACCTTAACAATAAATAGCCGGTCTGTGCAAACGGATTCCGGGGATACGATATTACAGGCCGCCACCCAGGAAGGGATTTTTATCCCGACCCTCTGCCATAATCCGCTGTTAAAACCGGAAGAGGCCTGCCGGATCTGCGTGGTTCAGGTTGAAGGCGAGGAAAAACTGGTTGCTTCCTGCGCCGCCCCGGTGAAGGAGGGGATGGTGGTCGAGACCGATTCCCCGGCTGTTCTGGAGGCCCGCCAAGGGGTCTTGAAGCTCCTTTTAGAACAGCATTACGGGGACTGTCTGGCCCCCTGCCACTTGGCCTGCCCGGCCGGGATTGATATCCAGGGCTATGTGGCCCATATCAGCCGGGGTGAGTTTGAGGAAGCCCTCAAGTTGATTAAAGAGAGAAACCCCCTCCCTTTATGTATCGGCCGGGTCTGCCCCCATTTCTGCGAGGAGGCCTGCCGAAGAAATCGGGTGGATCAACCCATCGCCATCAACCCCTTGAAACGGTTTGTGGCCGATTACGACCTCCTGCAGGGGATTTCCTATAAACCCGAAGTGGCCCCAAACAGCGGCCATAAGGTGGCTATCATCGGAGGAGGCCCGGGCGGTCTTTCCGCGGCCTATTATCTGCGCCAAAAGGGACATGGGGTCACCATTTTGGATGCCAAGCCTCAGTTGGGAGGAATGCTCCGCTACGCCATCCCGGAATATCGGTTGCCTAAAAAAATTTTGGACCAGGAAATCAAGGGGATTCTCGACCTGGGCGTAGAGGTCCGGCCTAATCAGGTCTTCGGCCAGGACTTTACCCTGGCCGATCTTCGCAAGGAAGGATATGAGGCCATCTTTTTGGCCGTGGGCACCTGGAAATCGACCCGTTTGGGCCTGGAAGGCGAAGACCTTCCCGGTATTGTGCATGCCCTGAACTTTTTGATTCAAACTGCCATGGGAAATCCGCCGGAAATAGGAAAGAAGGTCCTGATCATTGGGAATGGGAATACGGGTATGGACGCGGCCAGGACTTGTCTGCGGCTCGGGGCCGAGGAGGTGACCATGCTTTATCGGCGGTCCCGAAAAGAGATGACCGCTCATCCGGAGGAAGTGGCTGCAACGGAAGCCGAAGGGGTTAAGCTGGAACTCCTGGTTTCTCCGACCCGGATCATCTCTGAAAACGGTCGATTTAAGGCCCTTGAATTTATTCGCAACGAACTCAAGGAACCGGATGCCGGGGGACGGGCCAGGCCGGTTCCCATCCCGGGGTCGGAGACTATTTTGGAAGCCGACCTGGCGGTGATCTCCATCGGTCAGTTTTCGGATCTCACCTTTCTGGAGAAGGACCCGGATTTGAAGGAGCTGGTCCTTTCCAAGTGGGGTACGCCCGATGCGAATCCCCAAACTCTTCAGACCTCCATTCCCGATCTTTTTATCGGAGGAGATCTCTGGCGGGGTCCGCAAACGGTTATTCAAGCCATCGCCGACGGCCGGACAGCGGCCAATTCCATCCATCAACTACCTGACCCGTGGGGCCGTCCAGCCGGTAAAAAAGCCCTTTAATATCAGCAAGGGGAAATTGGCCGAAGTGGACCAGGCCAATTTTGAAGGCATTCCGGAGCGTCCGCGGGTCCATCAACCCCATCTGCCTTTACCGGAACGGGAGAAAAACTTCAAAGAAGTGGAGGCCACCATAGGGCAGGCGGAGGCCATGGAAGAGGCCGCCCGCTGCCTTTCCTGCGGCTGTCAGGATGTCTATGATTGCCGCCTGCGGGCCTACGCCGACATGTACAAGGTGGATATCGACAAATTACCAGTCTGGACAAAACGGATGTATCCCCTCCAAACGGAACATCCCTTCATCAATATTGATCCGAATAAATGCATTACCTGCCGCCGGTGCGTCCATGGCTGTTCGGAGTATCAGGTTCAGCAGGCCTTTGAACTCCGAGCAGGTCGAAAAGGGTCCGAATGGGGGTCCTCCTTCCTTTACCCCGGCTATCAATGAACGCTGTGTTTCCTGCGGCTATTGTGTGGCCAACTGCCCAACCGGGGCCCTGACCGAAAAAATCGGACGGGCTGCCCGGTCCCTGGAAACTGGAACGGGTTCAGGACCACCTGCACCTACTGCGGCGTGGGCTGCCAACTCTATCTGGAAAAGGTAGGGGACCGGATCGTCCGGGTCAATGGAGTGGAAAACGTCCCGCCCAATTACGGTCACCTCTGCGTAAAAGGCCGGTTCGGCTTCAGCTTCATCTACGCTGAAGACCGGCTCAAGACACCGTTGATCCGGGAGAACGGAGAATTTCGAGAGGCCTCCTGGGAGGAGGCCTTGACCTGTGGTGCAACAAACTCAAAGAGACCATTGCCCGTTACGGCCCCGATGCCGTGGCCGGTGTGAGTTGCGCCCGGAGTATCAGTGAAGACTCGTACCAGATGCAAAAACTCTTTCGCGCGGTGATCGGCACCAACAACATTGATCACTGCGCCCGTACTTGACACGCACCCACGGTCGCCGGTCTGGCGATTGCTTTCGGTTCCGGTGCTATGACCAATTCCTTTTCCGATTTTGCCAAGGCCAAAATGCTTTTGGTCATCGGCTCCAATATGACGGAGGCCCATCCGGTGGCCGCTGCGGCGGTCAAAAGGGCGGTGCTTAACGGGGCAGAACTCTACGTCGTCGATCCCCGTCGAACGGAGATGGCCGAAAAGGCCACGCTGCATGTGCCCCTCAAGGTGGGCAGCGATATCGCCCTTCTTAACGGGCTGATGCATGTTCTGATTACCGAAGACCTCTATGATAAAAATTATGTCAATTCCTGCTGCACGGGTTTCGAGGAACTTAAAGAAAAGGTTATGGAGTATCCTCCTGAACGGGCCGCCGAAATCTGCGGCTTGGATCCGGAGATGATCCGTCAGGTGGCCAGGCGTCTGGCTGCGGTAAAACCGGCCATGCTCATGTACACCCTGGGGATTACCGAACACACCTGCGGAGTCAACAATGTCCTCAGTTGCGCCAATCTCCAGATGCTCCTGGGCAATGTGGGCTTTGAATGCGGCGGAGTGAACCCCTTGCGGGGGCAGAATAATGTCCAGGGGGCCTGCGATATGGGCGCCCTGCCCAATGTCTTTCCCGGGCTATCAACGGGTTGAAGATCCGGTGCTTCGGGAAAAATTCGAAAAGGCCTGGGGAGTGAAGAAACTGCCGGAAAAGAACGGCCTGATGCTTCCCCAGATGCTGGACGGTCTGGCCGACGGTAAGATTAAATTCTTTTATGTGTTTGGGGAAAACCTGGCCAACACCGAACCCGATATCAAACATGTGGAACATTGTCTGGCTTCCGCGGAGTTTCTGGTCTGTCAGGATAATTTTCCAAACGAAACGACCCGTTTTGCCCATGTCATTTTGCCGGCCGCCGCCTGGAGTGAAAACGAGGGAACCTTTACCAACAGTGAACGTCGGGTGAACCGTGTGCGTACGGTTAAAGCCCCTCCGGGAATAGCCAAACCGAATTGGTGGATCTTCAAGGAAATCGCCAAACGAATGGGACAGGAGTGGACCTCCAACAGTGCCCAGGAGTTGTGGGACAATGAGATTTCCGAACTGGCACCCCAATTGGCGGGCATCAAGTATTCCCGTCTGGAAAAAAACGGCCTTCAATGGCCGGTGCCCACCCTGGACCACCTGGGGACCCCCACCTTGCACAAGGACGGCTGTTTTACCTGCGGTCTCGGGCAGCTTTACCCCCGTGGACTGGACCCCGCCGGCCGAGGTCCCTGATAAGGAGTATCCTTTTGTCTTGAGCACCGGACGGCGACTATACCATTATCATACCCGCACCCAGACCGGCCGTGTGCCGGCCCTGAACGAGCTTCTGGGTGAGGAGACGGCCGACCTTTCTCCATCCGATGCCCAGGCCTTGGGCATCAAAAACGGAGAGAGGGTCCGGGTAAAATCCCGTCGGGGAGAGGTGGTGGTCAAGGCCAAGGTAACGGACCAGGTGCCTCCGGGGATGGTCTGGATGGCCTTCCATTTCCGGGAAGGCAACGCCAACTGGCTGACCAATCCGGCATTCGATCCCCTCTGCCTGACCGCGGAGTACAAGGCCTGCGCCGTTCAGGTGAAAAAGGCCTAAGGCTACGGTAAGACTCTTTCAAGCTTGGACGTGATGCAGGTGTCCAGCAAACCCCTGACCTTTTTACTTAATATAACCATAAGTTTGCCATTCATAAACCTGGAAACACCATGGCCGCTCCAAAAAAGGAAAATAGTTTTAAAGTAATTGTGCCTAAAATGGAGGATAATAGCCTGCCTCTCAGAGCCAAATTTGAGGCCTTTGGTGAAGAGATGATCGAAAAAAAAGTCAAACAAAGCGGAAAGAGCGGACGGGTTTATTTGCCTTCCGAATGGGTGGGTAAACATATTAAAATTATCCGGATCGACTGATGACAAACGTTCTCTATAGAAAATAAGGATGAATCCCGTAGAAGCCTACGGATTGCTACTTGAAAATCAGTAAGCGATGGGCGGTTTTTCCCTTGACACCTATGTCAAATATGACATAAATTGCCCGAATCGACGGGTTCTAAGAGTGCAAGTCGCCATGGCCTTTTGTCTGAGCCAACCAATTTCATTTAAGGAGGTTAAAGATGCGATTAAAAAACTGGTGGGTAGTGGTGATTGTCGGACTCGGATTGTATTTAGGAGGGCCAACCCTTTCCCATGCCAAATCGGTCAATGAAAAGATCCTGGACATCCTTTTTGCAATTCCAGGATACGGTCACTGAAGATGGAAACCGAAGCCGACTGGGAGGGGAATTGGCCTGGATGATCGGGCCGGTATCCCTCAAGTCGGAATATGCAACCTTACAGCTTAATGATCTTCGTAACGGCAATAAAACCGGAAGCTTCAGCGGTAATGCCGGGTATGCCTCCGTAGGTTGGTTTTTGACCGGTGAGCACGAGCCCTGGAAAAACGGGCTGCCCCAGGCGATTACCCCCAAGAGCCCCTTTGTCTTCGGCCGGGGCGGGACCGGGGCCTTCCAGCTCTTGGGCCGCTATGAATGGTTGGACATGGACAAAGGACTTCTGACCAACGGTTTCGTGGACGGAACCAAATTTACCAATAAGGCCAGCGGATATACTTTTGGCCTCACCTGGTATCCCAATGACGTGGTCCGATTTATGATCAATTATACCCACACCAATTTCGATCAAACAATCAATGTGAGCGGGACAAAATTGGATTACGAAGATTTCTTCCAGACCCGATTCCAGATTGTTTGGTAATAGAAGAATATGAAACCTTTTTTAGACAGGAAATACCGGATTAATGGATTATTTGGCCTTTCCGGAAGAAAGGCCAAATCAATTCCTTCTACGGGCTGGTGTTTTAGCCTCCGCTGAAGTCGGATTTAGTTGTGCAGAGTCTTCCGGACTCTGCGCAAAAAACATTTTGATCCTGTTAATCCCGTCAACCGGATATTTTTCGGAAAGGAAACTTTATGATGAAACGGATTGGAGTTTTATGGATATTGATGCTGCTGGGGTCGGTCATTCTGGCCGGTACCCTTTCTGCGGAAACACGGATCCGCTGCGCCTCCACCACCAGCACCCAGAATTCGGGATTGTTTGAATATCTCCTGCCTATCTTTGAAAAGAAAACGGGCATCAAGGTGGATGTCGTGGCCGTGGGCACCGGGGCGGCCATAGAGATCGGTAAAAGGGGGGATTGCGACGTTGTCTTTGTCCACGCCAAGGATCTGGAACTCAAGGCCGTGGCCGAAGGATATTTTATCAACCGCCATGATGTCATGTACAACGACTTTGTCCTTATCGGACCATTGAACGATCCGGCAAAAATAAAAGGGATCAAGTCGGCCACGGAAGCCTTTCGGAAGATAGCCGAAGGGTCTTTTCCTTTTGTCTCCCGGGGAGACAAGTCCGGCACCAATACCAAAGAACTGGCCATCTGGGCAAAAGCCCAAATAGATCCCAAGGGAAAATCCTGGTACCTGGAAGTGGGCCAGGGTATGGAAAAGACCCAGCGGATTGCCAATGAAAAGCGGGCTTACACCTTGACCGACCGGGGCACCTGGCTGGCCACCAAGGACAAGGACAAACTGGAGATGGGGATCGTCCTGGAAGGAGATCCGGTGTTATTCAACCAATACGGGGTCATGGCCGTCAATCCCCAGAAGTACAAACAGGTCAAATATCAGGAGGCCATGGTTTTTATCAACTGGCTGATTTCCAAAGAGGGGCAGCAGGTCATCGGGGCCTTCAAGGATAAAAACGGCAATCCCCTGTTTATTCCCGATGCACCACCGATAAAATAGGGGTACCCGTTTCTTCATTCAGGATAAATCCGCCTGACGGACCCAAACGGACCCAAATTTCTGGTAAGGGTAAGGGCCGGTTTAAAGCCGGCCCTTACCTAAATTTTTAAACGACGGATTTTTATGGGTTAGGATTCCCGGGCAGAGTACGGTTCGGTTGCTGATCTTTTTCTTGCCCCTTAGCCTGGCAAGACGGAGAAGACATTCAACCCTGAAGCCCCAACTTCGGAAAGACCCATCGATTCAATACAAACCAGCCGGCAAAGACGAGCAGTAACCAAAGAATAGTTTCCATTAAATCATCCTTAAGAGCACACGGCTCTTTTTACATTATGAAGCTCAGGAAAATCCCGAAGGGGAAGGTCCGCAAGCCGAGGGGAGCGAAGCCCCTTTCCCGGACTGTCCGCCGGATTTGGAAAAAGCCGAAAGCAAACGCTCGACTTTTTTCCCCTTGCAATCGGGGCAGCACACGTCGTCTTTCTGTAAGTTCCAGATAATTTTCTCAAATATCTTTGAACAGTCCAGGCAACGGTATTCGTAAATAGGCATAAACCCTCCTTTGCCTTAAAAGAAATATTAAATTTATTATAACCCAAATAACCTCCTTGTCAAGCCTCTTAGCTTTCCAAAACAGTCGCCCTTTGGACAAACCCTGGGAAAAGGACCCCTCTCCCTTCTCAACTAAGCCCTCATGCACCAGAGGGCGCCACGAGCAATGAAAACGAATTTTTCCGAACTCCGAACTCTTAGCTCCGAACTCTATTTTCGTATTAATCATGTTGTCAAAAGTGAAGGGGCAAGCTACATTTGATATTGACAAAACCCTTCTCTTCTATTTATGGTTTGTCAAAAATCAAACTCAAAGGGGGGCCGAATGACGGAACAGGAAGGACGGCTAAAAGGGGCTGATCAATTCTATGTCTGGTTTGACACCGAGTACTCAACCCTTGAACTGGAAACCGCCTTGCTGCTCCAGGTGGCGGCCCTGATTACGGACACCTCCTTGAAACGCGTCTTGCCGCCGGAGCAGGATGTACGACTGACCATCAGGATACCCGAGGGAAAACCATCAGCCCCTGGGTTGAGCAGAATCTGCCGGACTTGATTAAGACCTGCCGATCTTCCCAGGCGGTGGATGTTGCCGTGGCGGACGGCCGCCTGGCCGCCTATGTCGACACGGTGGCCGGTTTGCCCGCGGAGACAGGAAAATCAGCGACCCGTATTAGCCGGGAACAGCATTCATGCCGACTGGTGGTTGATCCGTAGATTCCTTCCCCATTTTTTGGGTCGACTGCATTACCGCCATCTGGACGTAACGGCCCTCAAATTGGAATGGATGCACTTCCACCGCGAGAAGGAATTTCAAAAGGAAAATCCGGAAATCATACGCCGATACTTTTCAGAGGCCCTGTTGCCCGACTCAGGCGGTCGTCATGACGCCTATTATGACCTGCAGGCCTCCATCGCCGAACTGGCTTTTTATCGCCGGCATTTTTTCCGAACCGACTAACCTCCCTTTTTAGTATCCTCCCCTTTTTTCCTTGACCTCCATTCCCTACCTATTTTATACTCCCCTGTCCTGATAATTTTCTAAGCATTCAATAGGGTTATATTAATCACTCGGCCAAAGGGTTTAGACGAGTTTATGATCAAGATGCAGCCCCCGGTTTCGGCCGAAACAGCCTATCGAATCAGGAGGTTCCCATGAAGAGATTTCTTTTCCTTGGTACGGTTGCCTTCACCTTGATGTTCTGGGTCTCATCGACTCTCGCAAAGAAAATGTCAAGTTAGGCTTGATTACCCCCCTTACCGGTGATGTGAAGACCTTCGGGGAATCTTCCAAAAACGGCTTTCTGATGGCCATTGAGGACTATTCAAAGAAGGGAAAGTACCAGATCACGCCGCTTATTGCCGATGACCGGAATGACGCCACCGAAGGCACCAATGCCGCCCTCAAGCTGATCACCCAGGACAAGGTTTCCGGCATCATCGGCCCATTGACTTCAAAGGTGGCTATTCCGGTAAGCGAGATCGCCGAAAAGAACAAAATCCCCATGGTGACCGGTACGGCCACCAACCCCAAAGTAACGGTCTATGACCACAAAAGAAAATCCTATGTGTTCAGGGCCTGTTTTGTCGACCCCTTTCAAGGCAGTGTGGCCGCCAATTTTGCGGTCAAAGACCTGAAAGCCAAGACCGCGGCCGTATTGTACGATGTGGGCAACGATTATTCCAAGGGACTGGCCGAGTTTTTCAAGGCCACCTTCGAGAAGGACCAAGGCCGGATCGTCGGCTATGAGTCCTATCAGAAGGACGATGTGGACTTCTCGGCCCTCATCACCAAGATCGGCCTGAAAAAACCCGAGGTCATCTTCATACCCGACTACTACAACAAAGTGGCCCTCATTGCCAAACAAATCCGGGAAAAAGGTCTTAAAGGAATTATGATGGGCGGCGACGGCTGGGACTCTCCGGAACTGATCAAGGTCGGCGGCCCGGCGATTATCGGCAATTACTTCACCAACCATTACTCCCCTGAAAGGAAGGATAAGATCGCCGAGGCCTTTATTGAAAAATACAAACAAAAACACGGTCTGGTGCCCGACTCCTTGGCGGCACTGACCTATGATGCCACCATGATCTATCTTGGGTCCCTGGACAAGGCCGGTAAGGCGGCACCGGAAGAAGTGATGAAGGCCCTGAGCGTCCTTAAAAACTACCACGGGGTGACCGGCACGATCACTTTCGACAAAAACGGGGATGCCATAAAATCGGCGGTTATTCTGAAGGTGGAAAAAGACAGGCTCCAAATACATCACAACGGTCAATCCGTGAGGACGTGGAATTCCTATCCTACATTCTCGAGCAAACCGTCAACGGTCTCCAATTAGGTGCCGTCTATGCCTTGATCGCCCTTGGTTACACCATGGTCTATGGGGTCTTAAGGCTGATCAACTTCGCCCACGGCGACATCTTCATGTTCGGCGCTTTTACGGCCTATTATCTCCTTACCAAATGGGACCTGCCGATCGCCCTCGTTTTTCCCCTGACCATGGCCGTAACGGCCCTCCTGGGTTTCCTGATCGAAAAGCTGGCTTACAAACCCTTGCGAACAGCCCCTAAAATCTCCCTGCTCATCACCGCCGTCGGCGTGTCCCTGTTTCTGGAGTACTTCTTAAGTCTCGATTATCTCTTCACCCCCAATTATATCGGCTTTCCCAGACCGTTCGAGGTGATTCACTATAACCTGTCTCTTTTAACGGTCACCAACATCCAGCTCATCATCTTCCTGGCGACGGCCTTTTCCCTGTTCTGGCTGTATCTTCTCATTTATTACACCAAGTACGGCCGGGCCATGCGGGCCCTCTCCCACGACCCGGAAGCGGCCTCCCTCATGGGCGTCCCGGTGGACGGAATCATCTCCTTCACCTTCATCGTCGGGGCGGCCCTGGCCGGCCTGGGGGGCATCCTTTATGCCTTTGCCTACCCTCAAATCAACGTCTTTATGGGGATCATGCCCGGGATCAAATCCTTTATCGCCGCCGTGCTGGGCGGCATCGGCATTATCCATGGTGCCGTTCTGGGCGGTCTGATCATCGGTTTGTCCGAAGTCTTTGTTTCGGCCTTCTTGTCATCGACGCTGCGGGACGGCGTTATATTCTTTATCCTCTTCCTGGTCCTGATCCTGAAACCAAGGGGCATCTTCGGTAAAAGGATCGACAAGGTATGAACTTCCTGGCCGGCGCAAAAAGGTTCCTGCTCTGCTCGGCTGTCGTCTACCTGTTCCTGAAAACTTTTTTCCTCCTCGGCTTTTTCTCCGAGTATGTTCAACAGATCATCCTCTTCTCCTTTATTGCCATCCTCACCTCCCTGGGCCTCAATGTCATTTATGGCTACACCGGCCAGTTTTCGCTGGGACACGCCGGCTTCTACGGCATAGGGGCCTACACGGCGGCTTATCTCGGGGCCCTATTCAAGGTGGAGGGTATTTGGGCCTTTCTGCCGGTCCTTTTTTTAGGCGGTGTTGCCGCCGGTCTGCTGGGATACTTGGTCGGGGTCCCGATTTTGCGCTTGAAAGACGACTTCCTGGCCATTGCCACCCTGGGATTCGGCATCCTGATCAGGGTGCTTCTGGACAACTCGGACAGGCTCAGCGATTTCCTCGGCGGATCCAGGGGATTCATCGGGATTCCCAAGATCGTCAATCTGGAAATTGCCTTTGGGGCCACGGTGTTTTTGATCCTCGTGACCCGGAACCTTATTTTTTCCCGCTACGGACTTTTCTGGCAGTGTATCAAGGACGATGAACTGGCGGCGACCGCCTTCGGCATCAACACGGCCCGCATGAAACTGATCGCCTTCACCTACGGCTGCTTTTTAGCCGGCATCGGCGGCGCCCTTTATGCTTATCTTTACTCCTTTCTGCACCCTTCCAACTTTGATTTTCTCAAGTCCATCGACTTCCTGATCATCGTCATCGTGGGAGGTATGGGTAGCATTACCGGCACCATCTACGCCGGATTATTATGGGTGGCGGTCATCGAGGGGCTGCGCATCGCCCTGCCGGCCCCAATGCTGGAACTCCGCTGGGTCTTCATCCCGATCCTCCTGATCCTGGTGATGATGTGGAAGCCCTTCGGTCTCCTGGCCCGCCGTGAATCCAAATTTTTAGGATTAGGTAATTAGTATGATGCGGAAAAACTATTTTTTTACGGGTTGCTCAAAAAGGTTCAGATACAAGGCGCCCAAAACCGGGAACCCGCCCCGAAGGGGTGGGACTGAGCGTTGCCGTTTACGCGAAGAAATCCTGAGGAATGAGACGTACATTGAAGTACGTCGCAATGACGAAGGATGAGGACAACGCAGTAGATGGACCTTTTTCAGCAACCCGTTAAGATGAAGGCCCTGGAGGTCTTAGGACTCAGGAAAAACTTCGGCGGAGTCAGAGCCGTCGATGACTTGAGCTTTTCCGTCGAAGAGTTCGAGACCCTCGGCATCATCGGCCCCAACGGCGCCGGCAAGACCACGGTCTTCAATCTGATCACCGGGCTTAATCCCAGCGATGGCGGCCAATGCCTTTTTTTCGGCCAGGAACTTTTCGGCCTGCCGCCCCATCGCCTGGCCCCCTTGGGAATATCCCGGACCTTCCAGAACCTCAGGTTGTTCAACAGCCTCAGTGTCTTGCAGAATATCATGGCCCCCATACTCGGCAGGGAGGGCTATGGCCTGGGTTCCGCCGTTTTCAGGACCCGTTCTTTAGTCAAGTGCCAACGGGCCGCCGAGGATTACGCCAGAACCCTCTTGGAATTCTTCCAACTTTCAGGGAAAGAGGCCTTCCCGGCCGCCGGACTTCCCTACGGCGAACAAAGAAAACTGGAACTGGCCAGGGCCCTTTCCATCAAGCCGAGGCTGCTGCTCGTTGATGAACCCGGGGCCGGCATGAACCCCAGGGAGATTCAGGACCTGGTTAAGACCCTCAGACAGGTGAAAGAGCGTTTCCGCCTGACCATCATCCTCATCGAGCATCAAATGGGGCTGATCATGAACGTCTCCGACCGGGTCATGGTCATGGATTTCGGTAAAAAAATTGCCGAGGGGTTGCCCGGGGAAGTGAAAAAAAACCGAAAAGTGATTGAAGCCTACCTGGGCGAGGATGTGACTCAATGTTGATGGCACATCTCCAATCTGCACGTCCGGTACGGCACCATCAGGGCCTTGCACGGGATCAGTCTGGAAGTCCATGAAGGGGAGATCCTTTCCATCATCGGGGCCAACGGGGCGGGAAAGACAACCCTTCTCAAGACCGTGACCGGTCTTTTGAAGGCGGAGACCGGCGACATCCGCTATCAAGGGCGTAGCATCGTCAGGGAAAGGCCGGACAGGCTGGTTCAAATGGGCATCTGCCTGGTGCCTGAAGGAAGACGCATCTTCCCGGACTTGAGCGTCAAAGAAAATCTCGAACTCGGGGCCTACACGGTAAATAAACGCCATCTGCGGCAGGAATTGTTCGAGCTGGCCCTTCATACCTTTCCCCGGCTTAAGGAAAGGCTGGCCCAGCCCGGCGGAACACTTTCCGGCGGAGAGCAGCAGATGCTGGCCGTCGGGCGGGCACTCATGGCCAACCCCCGTTTGCTGTTACTCGACGAGCCCTCCATGGGCCTTTCCCCCCTGATCACCAAAGAGATCTTCTCGCTCATCAGGACCATCAACACCCAAAAAGGCATCTCCATGATGCTGGTCGAGCAGAATGCCCACATGGCCCTGGAGCACAGCCACCGGACCTATGTGCTCGAAACGGGCCGGGTGGTTATGGAAGGCCCTTCCAGCCGGGTTAAGTGCGACCCGGCGGTCATCGAGGCCTATCTGGGGTTTGAATAGGATTAGGCCCATCGTCCTGCCAATCGAGTCCAACTTAGAACGGGAGGTTATAGGATATATCTTGAGGCCGTGAAAAGTGATTTTGGTGGCGATATTGAAGAGAATGAGTCACTACCCTATCCCCTTTTACTGATTATCGTTTGAACTTTACCGATTTATTAAAAATGAAAGTTTGAGGATTTCGATAATCCACGCCATCCAACCAGTGTATTTCGGCCATGTCCTCTACATTTCTGAGCTCGCTATCTTTGTTTCTTCGACATGACCCGGGCGCGGACCAACCTGGCCTCGTCATAGGTGATGGGGATGGGGGCTTGTTCGACGATCTCCCGCAGCAGGGTGAGCCCGGAGTTGTTCAGCAGGTCTTCCACCTCCTTACGCACCTCCGGCCGGACAAAGCGGTCGAGAGGAATTTCTTTCCCGGCCAGGATCAGTTGTTCCAGGTGCAGGCCGATGGTCTGTTCGGTCAGACGCCGCTCGCGGGCGATCTGCTCAATGGAAAGGTCCTGTTGAACCAGCAGAAAGGTCTCTTCGACGGTGGATCCCTTTATCGGCCTGGCATAAACGGAAAGAGGCCTCTCATCATTCTCTAAGGCCGGGCCGACATCGGCATCGTTATGCTCTGGTCGGCAAGCCTTGATCTCATCGATGAATATCCGTCCGTAAAGTGTCCATTTGGTCTCCCCGACGCCGTGGACCTGCAAAAAGCCATTTTTCGTACTGGGCAGCAGATCGGCCATTTCACGGAGCGAGCGATCGGAGAAGATCACATAAGGGGGAACTTTTCTTTCCGCTGCCAGACGGAGGCGGAGGGCCCGCAATCGTTCGAAAACCCCTTTCCCGGATTCAATTTCTTCGATGGCCGGGGCCTTCCGCTCAGGGGCTTTTCGTTCTCTCATTACCGTTACGGTTCGCCGGCCTTCCAGAACGGCTTCCCCTTCCAGCGTGAACTGGAGGATCGGATATTCTCCTTCCGCCTGGATGAGAATATTTAGGGCCAGGAGGTCGTCGATGACCCTCCTCCAATAACGTTTATCCTCCTGCTTTCCAACTCCGTAAGCCGAAAGCCGGTTATGCTTATACGTACGAATCCTTTGAGTATTTGCCCCTTTGACAATATCGATGATCTGACCCGCTCCGAAACGCTCGCCGGTTTGTTCGATGGCCTTAAGTATGATCAAGGCCTCTTTGGTGAGGTCAACGGCCTCCCGCTCCCCGCAGCACACATCGCAGGCCCCGCAATTCTTCTTGCCGTAAACCTCGCCGAAATAGGCCAGGATCCTGCGCCGCCGGCAGGTCTGGTTGTCAGAGGCATAGTTGACCACTTCGTTCAAGGCCGCCAGGGACCGTCCCCATTCGCTTTCATCGGAAATCTGATCGATGAAATAGCGGATCTTCGGTATGTCCCCGCGCCCGAAAAGAAGAAGACAATGGGCCGGCTCGCCGTCGCGGCCGGCCCGTCCGGTCTCCTGGTAATAGGCCTCCAGGCTCTTGGGAAGATCGCCGTGGAGGACAAAGCGGACATTGGACTTATCGATACCCATGCCGAAAGCAATGGTGGCCACGATCACCTCGATCTTGTCGCGGTTGAAGGCTTCCTGATTTTTCCGGCGCGTCTCGTCATCCAGCCCGGCATGGTAGGGTAAGGCCCGGATACCCTCGCCCATGAGGAGAAGAGCCGTCTCGTCCACGCTTTCCCGGGTCGTCCGGTAGACGATGCCGGACTCCCCTCGGCGGTTTTTGACAGTGGCCAGGATTTGAGTTTCCACGTCGGTTTTGGGGGAAACCTCATAGATAAGGTTCGGGCGGTCGAAGGAGGCCCGGACCAGGTGAGGATTTCGCAATCCGAGCCGGTAGACGATGTCCTTCTGGACCCGCTTGGTTGCGGTGGCGGTAAAGGCGGCCACGGGAAGTCCGGGAAAATGGTTGACCATCTCGGAAAGGGAAAGATAGTCGGGCCGGAAATCATGGCCCCATTCGGAGATGCAATGGGCTTCATCAATAGCTACCAGGCACAGGGGAGCCCGTTTCAGATGGTTGAGGAAGGTCTCCATGGCCAATCGCTCCGGCGACACATAAAGCAGGTCGAGTCGGCCAGCCTGCAGCTCACTTAAGACCTTCAACCGCTCCTGATCGGTTTGGGAACTGTTGATGAAAGCGGCCCGGAGTCCGTTCTCCTGGGCGGCATCGACCTGATCCTTCATCAGAGAAATCAAGGGGCTGATGACTAAGCAGGTTCCAGGCAGCAGATAAGCCGGCAGTTGGAAACAGAGTGACTTGCCGCCACCGGTCGGCATGACCACAAAGCAATCCCGCCCGTCGAGAATTGCCCTAACCACCTCTTGCTGAAGGGGTCTGAAAGAATCGAAGCCGAAAACTTTCTTGAGGGCCGTATAGAGTCGGATTTCACACATCTTTATTCTCTTCGTGGGGGCTACGGGACCGTCCTGATTACACAGTTTGAGGAAATTTAGAACTCAGGTTATATTCGTCTCAGTCTCTATCCCTTCGGCTTTTAATTCATCTAACACTTTATTTAGCGCCCTGAAAGTATTCCCTTGCTTCCGTGGACTTCCGTTAATAGCCACCACCTTCATCATTCTAACCTCCTCTTATTCGGTTCCTGATAATTTTTTTTTGGCCTATTGAATGGACCTCCCAAGTCTTTAAAAAATATTGTCATATGAAAAACGATTATTGTTCGCAATATGGGGAAAAAGGTGGGCCGTTTCAGGGTCGTCCCCTCCTGTCTTTATCGGGGGTTTGATATGGCCGGTTTCGGCAAAGTTCCCTGCTCGACAACGACGGTTATTATGTAATTTGTGCCCCCCTGGAGACGCGCCTCGATTTCGGCGATGCCCGGCGTCGATCCGCCTGTAACGTGAAAGCGCACGACTCCTAAGCGGGCAAAACCCGGCCCGAAGGGTTCCGGTTTAAGCGTAACCGGGACCCCGCGCCGGGTAATCGTTCCAATCGGTTTCCCGTCGCTCAAGATATCCAAATCGCCTCCCGATGTCGGGTGAAGCATCATTGAAGAACGACAGTCATTCGGCATCGTTATTAAGAGATCAATGGGCAGCATGGCGGTTTGGCCTGTCTTCACATGTTGCCAATTCTCGTTACGGCCCTCATGAAGTTGATTGTAGGCGGCGATATTCGGGAGTGGTTTGGCGGTGATGTGTGCGATGGCCTGGGTCGTTCCGGAAAATTCCCCAGCATCTGAGAGCCGGATCGTGATTGGGTAATCCCCCGCCTCCTTGGGGTTAATGGGCCCCCACCGTAAGTGTATCGACTTCAAACCAGGCCTTTCCGGCGGAATGGCGGGAACGGGAGCCGATATTTTGAGAGCAATCGTGCGCATATCTTGCTGATCCAGCGCGATGGTGAAGGGCACGGGCGCGGCCTTTTGCGGCCAATTGTAGAGGAGAACAGCCTGCGGAGCATGTCCGGTCTGCGGAGTAAAGGCCGCCGGGAAAGTGAAACGGAATGTCGCCCCAGCCGGTAGAGACATGCCCGGTACCGTCGGGTTCGACGATATATTAAAAACGACCCACGACTCAAACGGATAACCGGCCGCAAGACCGCTGCTCGCCATGGGTTGATATTCGATGGTCGCGCCGGGTGGAGCCGCCGCAACAGGCGCGGCCAGAAGCCCTAAGATCAGTGCGACGGGTGTGATTATCCGTAGAGTTCGAAGCCCTATAGATGTCCTCGAATCTGGCCTACCTATCTGCCTACAAAAACATTCACCAAATCCCTTCCCCATTTTAAACCTCCAGGATGTGTGGCTTTTATTATTATTTCGGAATCGCTGAGGCTTCAAATCCATATTCTCTCAGTATCTTTTGGCCCTCGGGCGACAAAATAAACATGGCCAGCCTCCAGGCCTCATTCGGCGCTTCATTCCTGACCAAAAGGCCGTAATCGGCTCCCACAGAAAGCTCTTCAGGTATCCTGATGATCTTAAGGGCTGGCACTTCTTTTCGAGCCAATACCGCATTGGTGCAGTAAGTAAGGAAGAGGTCAGCCTTCTTCTCGCCCATTACCCATCCGTATTGGTTGCGTCCTTCGGGAGCCTTCTCACTGTCTGGCCCGCCAGTGAGTTGGAGTGCCTTCCCGGAAAGCGTCTTAAAGCTCCCCTTCTTTATCCTATCCGCCTTTCTAAAAAGTTCCCAGGCATAGTCTCCGCTTGGATCTGCCTTTGGTGTCGAAATCCCCACTCGGATGTTCTTATTCATAAGAATATCCAAGAGATTATCTGTTGTCACCGGTACATCAGACTGAACCAAGGCACAAAGCCGATTACGAGCAAACAACACCACCGGACCTCCCCATCCGCTGGATGCAAGCTTTTCGGGGTGAGCCATATCTGCAGAAGCGAAAACATCGGGATTTTCACCTCCTACAATGGCCTTTCTCAAAAGGCCGCTGGGGCCGAATTTTGTGGTAACTTTCGTCTTATAGGTTTTTTCAAAGGAAGCTACTACATCGCTGAGGGCTTCCTTCAAGCTTCCGGCTGCATAAAGTTTTAAGGATTCGGCCGATACGGACAAAGGCATCGAAATGACAAGAAGAGCAACAAAGACCACGTAGGTTCGGTAGATTTTCACATTTACCTTTTTTACTGGGGTTTTCATGAGTTCTACCTTTTCCTTTATATAATAATAGTAGTCCGACTAAAAGAGAAAAATTTCTACTGAAACGATGGGCACTTAACGCTCTCCAGGTCTATTCAGGAAGTTATCCACACTCATATCATACCTTAAGACAGAGCACCCTGGCGGCATTCCGGTACAACACCTTCTCCATCACCTCGGGCTTATAGTTCAAGGCCTCGAAATCCTTCAACCACCGCTGGGGCGCGATTTCGGGATAGTCCGAGCCATAAAGCATTTTGTCCTGCAACCGTCCCCCGATCTCTTTCTTCAGACTGTCCGAGAAATACTTCGGGGACCATCCGGAGAGGTCGTTGAAGACATTGGGTTTATGCAGTAAGACGGCGATCATCTCCTCCTGCCAGGGCCAGGCGGGATGGGCGCAGATGATGGTCAGGTCAGGAAAATCGGCGGCTACGTCATCGATGTAGGGGATGGGACGGGTGAACGACAGCCGAAAACCTCCCCCTCCGGGCATCCCGGCTCCAGCACCGGTGGTTCCCGCGTGGAACAGCACCGGTACTTTAAGTTCCACACACTTTTCATAAAGGGGATAGAAGCGCCGGTCGTTGGGGTAAAAGGCCTGCAAGGCCTGCTGGAACTTGACGCCGATCAACCCTAACTGTTTAACAGCCCTGTCGAGCTCCTGAATGGCCTTCTCCCCTTTCCAGGGGTCGATACCCGCAAAGGAGCCGATAAAGGCCTGGGGAAAGCGTTTCACCATGGAAGCCGCATAATCGTTGCCGCAGAAGGGCCAGCCCGTGGCGGTCTCGCAATCGATGGGCATAAGCACGGCCTTGATGTCCTGGTCGATAAAATCCTGGGCCATCTCCTCGTCGGTTTTGAAGACCACCTTGTATCGATAATATTTTTCCATGGCCTCGATGACCTTGGGGTCCTTCATCAAATAGCCCTTCTCGGTGCTGAAGTGAATGTGGCTGTCAATGGCCTTCATCTTTTCCTCCTTCCATCTCTAAATCGGTTTCGCCTCCGGTCCGAAGATCGTCCCTGTCCGGCATGCGGATGTGATCAGCGGCGATAGACGATCAGGTTGCTATCCGTATCTACTGGTGTCAATAAGAAATAAAGAAATTATATGAAGCGGATTTTCGGTTGAAGCCCCTGGCCGCCACAAAATGACGACCTGGAACTTCAACCGGATTTATTTTCACAAATCTTAAGCGGAAGGAGGGGGAAATAGATAATCGACGGTTCGATGGAGCATCTTGGCCCCTTTGATCTCGGTCTCAAGCAAAGGGATCAAGGCCCTGACCCTGTCGCCGAAGATTTCCCAGATTTCGGCCATATGCTCATCCTGCATCAGAACCCTATTTCTGACAAACTCGGCGGAATCCAGGTCCACCTGATCCTTCTGAATGACCCCGTTGACGATGACACCCCCCACCGGAATGCCGAATTCATGGAACCAGTTGATGAACCGGGTGATGACGGCAATGGGCAGGCTCTCCGGCAGGGTGACGAAAAAGAAGGCCGTCAAGGCCTCATCGGTCAGAAGATCCTTGGCTTTGGCCATGCGGTCTTTAAAACTCAGGAGATAATCCATCAAAGGGTCCTTTTCTTTTTTCTTGGAAAAGGAAAGCATCTCCCGGAGCGATTTGGCCTCTTCCCGGCTTTTCAACATCTTATCCACCCAGAGGGAATAGACCTTGGACATACCCAGCAGCCGCCGGGCATTGGCCGTCGGCGCCGTATCGAAGACATAGAAATCATATTCATCCTTGAAGATGATTTCTATCATATTTTCAAACATGGCCGATTCTTCAAAGGCCGGATTCATGGTGGCCGACTCGATAAAATCGTCGGCCTTGGTGCCAATGTCGGAAAATTTAAGAAACCAGTTGATCTTTTCCCGGATCTCCTGCTTGGATCGTTCGATGGTATCCCGGGTGTCGATTTCAAAGGCAAAACACTTGGCTTCATCACAAACCACGGCGGTCTTGCCGAAGACGTCTTTTTCCAGGAGATTGGACAGGCTGTGAACGGGATTGGTGGAGGCCAGCAACGTTTTCCGGCCCTGCTTGGCCGACCACAAGGCCGCCACCCCGGCCATGACCGTCTTGCCCACCCCTCCCTTTCCCCCGAAGAAGATATATTTCAATCGGGGGTGGTCCTTCATGAATTGGTCCATACTGACGGTGATTCGGTTTGCCTCGGAACTTTGTTTTTCGGTCATCATGTGATTTCTCCAAACATGGCCTTGGCCATTTTTTCAATCATGGGCAGACCGGTTACATCCCTCTCCATTTCAGGAACGGAAGCCAAAATTTGGTTCCCGAAGGTGGTGTCGATCACTTTCAGATAATGTTCCTGCATGGAAAAACGATTTTTTAAATATTCGGGAATATTCTTTTCCTTCAACTCCGCGGGCAAGACCCGGTTGATGATATAACCGCTTAGGGGGACGTCGAACTTGGAAAAAAGCTCGGCGGCCTTCAAGGTATCATTAATGATCATCTCCTCGGCGGTCAGAACGAAAAAGAAGGCGGTCTTTTCCTTGTCGGTCAGGATCTTCGAGGATTTATTGATGCGGTCCTTGATATAAAGCAGTTCGTTGAGGATCGCATCCTCTTCGATACCTTTATCCCGGCGCATCACCGCGGCCACCTGGTCATATTCCCTCATCTGCTCCCGGAGGTTGGTGATCTTATCGATCCAGGCGTCATAGACCGAGGCCATGCTCAGATAGTACAGGGCATGGCCCAGGGGGACCAGGTCATAAATGTAATAATCATAGCCTCCCTTGACGACGATATCGACCACTTCATCGAAAATGGCGCTCTCTTCCATGGCCGGCTCGGCGGCGGCGGCCTGGATGTAGCTCTCGATTTCTTCCGGGATCTGCTCCATCCCGTACATATCCAGGATCTTCTGCCGGATCTCCTGTTGATATTCCTTGACCCGGCGGTCGGCATCGATTTCCTGGGCATAGAGATTGGGAATGATCTCCGTCGGGCCTTTGCCGAAAATATCCTTTTTGAAGATGTCGGTCAGAGAGGCCTGGGGATCCACGGAAAAAACCAGGACCCGCTTTCCCTTTTTGGCCAAATAATAGGCCGTGGCCGCCGAAAAGGTGGTCTTTCCCAACCCGCCTTTTCCCCCGAACATAATGTACCGTCTATCCGGGAATTTTTCAAAAATGTCTGGTAAGGAAATGGTAATCCCCTCCTTTCATATAAAATATAGGGTTCAAGGATTCCAGGATTCAAGGGTTCAAGGTTTTAACTCCGTGCCTTTCACTTGAATCCTTGACCCCTCGGCCCCTCGAATCCTATCTTCATTTAGGCCAAAGCGTCGGTCAAATCTTTCTCCCTTAACATCCTGCGCTTCCAGGTAGAGATCTGGGGAACCACATAAGGGAGCAGGCGCAACGAATAATAAGGGGGTAAGATCGGGACCCCGAGCATATCCCCCATGGTAATGAGAATAAAAAGGTGCTCCATGCTGGCCCTGGTCTTCAGGGCAAATCGGGCCGAATCGTGGGCCGCCACCCCATAAACGAATTCCTTGGCGGCCTTGAAAAGGCCCCACTTCTTTTTTTCTTCTTCGGACATCGGTTTTTCTCCTTAGATAAAAGCCGGTTCAAGGTTCAGGGTGCACGGTGCAAGGAAAACAAATCCAACACCTTTTCCTCATACCTAGCACCTTATTCCTTGACCTTTTGATTCTTGCTTACACCTTATACCTTATACCTTAAACCTGTGTCATCACGCCGGTGCCTGTGCCGGCTGAATCTTTAGGGCCCGGTATCGATTAAGGGCCTTGATCCCTTCCCAGCCCAGGATAAGGGCGGCAATAACCAGAAAAAATCCGACCAGACCCATCAGGGTGTTTCCTATGAGGGCCTCTCCTTTAACCGCCCCTGAAAAAACCTTATACAATAAACTATAAGAGGTATAAAGAAGGGCGGCGATGGTCGTGATGAACATAAAGATCATCGGGTAAAAGGCCCACTTGGCCGGTCGGCCTTCGGACATAAGCCAGGCCGTTACCAGCAATAGGGCCAGGGAGGCCATAAGCTGATTAGCCCCTCCGAAGAGGACCCAGAGATACTGCCACCAGCCGGTCAGGACGACGATTATACCGAGGAGGCTGGCGATTAAAGTACCCACGTGGGCGTTCTTGAATACCGGGCTTACATCACTGAGCAATTCCGAAGTGGCCACCCGCATGAAACGAATGACCAATTGCATAATGGTGATGGCCAAAACGATCATCATCACGCTTCCGTAGGACTTTCCCAAACCTTCGGAAAGTCCGAGGGCGCCTAAGAACTTGGCTACCCCTCCGGCAAAGATGGCCCCCGGTCCTTTGGCGATGGCCGCCCCATATTCACCGGCCGAAGCGTAAATGGTCCCGGCGATAATCAAGGCGAAAAGGGCCAGTATCATTTCAACAAACATCACCCCCGCACCGACAGGCCGGGCATCCATTTCGCTCTCCAATTGCCTGGCCGTTCCCGAACTGGAAACAATGCTGTGCCACCCGGAAATAGCTCCGCAGGCAATAGTGACAAACATAATAGGCCACAGTGGCCCGATTTTAATGGAAAAACCAGTATAAGCCGGAAGGGTAAAATTGGGATGAAGGATAAAAATACCGATAATCCCGAAAAAGAGCCCCAGGAAGACAATGTAGGAGGCCACATAATTGATGGGCAGGGCAAACCGCCAGATGGGCAGAACCGCCGCAAAATAGCAGAAGACAAAGGCGGCAATGGCCCATAAAACCCGGCTGTTGGACAGGTCTACCCCGAGTATCTTATCGGAAGGGGCCATCGTACCGAGCCAGATGCCCAGAAGGGCGATAACTACGGTAACCACCGTGGTCAGGATGATGTCTTTTTTCCAGCGGTAGATCATCTGTCCGGCCAGTATTCCACCGATGGTCAGGCAAAGCCAGGCCATGGGAGCGGCCTTGAGTGAAATGGCTGTGCTGACCACCACATTGCCGAAGGCCCCGGCAATAAGCAGTAGATAGAAATAGATGAAAGACAGAAGAATAACCCGTGCCCTGGGTGAAACCAGCTTATGACTTAAACCCCCAAAAGAGGCCCCTTCGTTTCGCATGGCCACAATGGCACTGGAATAGTCTTGAACCCAACCGATCAATAAGGTCCCGCCCAGGATCCATATCAGGGCCGGAAGCCAGCCCCATTGGATCGCAATAATCGGACCTATAATCGGGGCCGCACCGGCAATCGATTTAAACTGGTAGCCAAAAAGGATATTTTTGCTGGTGGGCATGAATTCCACCCCGTCATTGTACATCTTGGCGGGAGTGGCTCTTTTGGGGTCGGACTTAATTACTTTGGAGTCGATGTATCCGGCGTAGAAACGATATCCAATAAAAAATACGATAAAGCCTAAGATCAAGACGACAATCGAATTCATGGTGCACCTCCCAGAGGGCTAAAAGGTTAAAACCTGAAATGATTCGCTTGAAACATCTGTAGCTTATGTTGTTCCGAGTCTTTTTTCACCCCCTCTTCAAAAATATTCCTTAATCTATCTATAAAATTATCAAATGTAAATGTTTTTTTCGCCTAAAATCGGATAACGCAAAGTCTCGCTCCTTCCTATCATCTCAATTGTCTACCAAAACGACCGTTACAGATGTCCACCCCGGTCATCTTGGCTTACCGGTAAGGTTGAGGTGCCATCTGTCTATATTTCTTTGACATAATTGACTTATTCTCTTTGATGACTATTATAATTTTTAACTTTACAATGTCCCCGACGGTCTATAAATTTAAATCAAAGACAACAAGCAAGGAGAAAAAACATGAAAAAATTCATTGGTTTGTTATGTATCCTTCTTATGTTAACCTTGTTCGTACCGGTCAAACAGGCCCAGGCCCATGGAGGCGGGGGATTCCTTCCCGGATTGATTATCGGTGGCGTCTTGGGCTGGGGCCTGACACCTCATTATTATTATCCACGCTTATTATTATCCACCTCCGGCCTATTACTATCCGCCGCCGGCCTATTATTATCCACCCCCGGCACCCCCGGCACCTCCGGCCCCCGCGGAATCCTATTATCCTCCCGCGAAAGAATCCGCACAAACGCCGCAGTCCGGAGGGCAGATTTTTATCTATCCCCGCCAAAATCAAAGTTTGCAGAAACAAGAAGAGGATCGTCAGAAATGCCATGACTGGGCAGTGAAACAGACCGGCTTTGATCCGTCAAAGCCGCCGGGGAGTGCGCCTGATAACCAGGCCATACAGAAGAGCGAGGATTATTTCCGGGCCATAAGCGCCTGCCTCGATGCCCGGGGGTATACGGTGAGATAATTTAGATGGGGAATTAATCGATCGGAGTTGTTTTCATTATTGTTCACCGCAAAGCTCCAAAGGACGCAAAGAGAGACTTTTTTTAATTTCCGTTGAGAGGACGGAAAATAAAAATCTATTCCACCTCCACCTTGACAATAACCCGTAGAGCGCGATTTATGGTTTGCCGGCCCCTCACCGGCAAACCATAAATTAATTACTTTGCGCTCTCTGCGGCTTGGCGATGAACTGAATTTTACTTATTCTTAAACTCCCTCCCCTTCCAGATCAAATAAATGGTGGGATAGATAACCAGTTCCATAATCATGGAGGTAATCACCCCGCCGACCATGGGTGCGGCGATGCGTTTCATCACATCGGAGCCGGCGCCGTGACTGAACATGATGGGCACCAGACCGGCCAGGATGACGCTGACGGTCATGACCTTGGGACGAATCCGCTTCACGGCCCCGAACATGATGGCCTCTTTGAGGTCGGCAATTCCCCTCAAACGCCCTTCTTTTTTCCACCTTTCATAGGCCAGGTCCAGATAGAGGAGCATGACCACCCCGGTTTCGGCATCCAGACCGGCCAGGGCGATGATCCCCACCCAGACGGCGATACTCAGGTTGTAATTAAGAAAATAAAGCAACCAGAACGAACCTACCAGGGAGAAAGGCACGGCCAACAAGACAATCACGGTCTTGGTCACTGATTTGGTGTTGAAAAAAATCAGGACAAAAATAATCAACAGGGTCAGGGGAATGACCAATTTCAACCTCTCCTCGGTCTTGACCAGATATTCATATTCCCCGCTCCACTCCAGGCGATACCCGGTCGGGATCTTCAAGGAGGCCACCTTTTTTTTGGCCTCCTGCACATACCCTCCCACGTCCCGGCCGCTGAAGTCCACGAAGACATAAGGCTCAAAAGACCTTCTTCGCTCTTGATGGCCGTCGGACCTTTGACGATCCTGATGTCCGCCACTTCACCCAGAGGGAACACTGGTCAAGGCGTTGGCAGCCCCCGGGGGCCATGGCCTGAACCGGTCTGGACATTTTGGGGATTGGTCATCATGACCGGCACCAGGATCCTCTTGATCTGTTCGATATCTCCCCGCAGTTCCCGGGCATAGCGGATATTCACCGGATAGCGTTCCCGGCCCTCTACGGTGGTGGTGATATTCATACCGCCGATGGCGGTCTCGACGACCTCCTGAATATCTTCCACGGCCAGACCGTATCGGGCCGCTTCCTGACGATTAACGATCACATCCAGAAAATATCCGGTGGTCATCCTTTCGGCATAGACGCTGCGGGTCCCGGGAATGTCCTTGATGTTCTGCTCCAGTTCCAGGCCGATCCGTTCCAATTCCTCAATCTTCGGACCCAGGACCTTGATCCCCACCGGCGTTCGGATCCCCGTGGCCAGCATGTCGATCCGGGCCTTGATGGGCATGGTAAAGGAATTGGCCACACCGGGGATGGTCAGGGCGTCATTCATTTCGTCTTTGAGCTTATCAACCGTCATCCCCTTTCGCCACTGGGATTCGGGTTTGAGGTTGACCACCGTTTCAAACATCTCCATGGGCGCCGGATCGGTGGCCGTCTCGGCCCGGCCGGCCTTGCCGAAGACCTGGGCCACTTCCGGGATCTTCATTAAAATTTTGTCCTGCAATTTCAGCAGATCCGTTACCACCGAAACCGAGGCGGCCGGTACGGTCACCGGCATATAAAACAGGGTCCCTTCATAAAGGGGCGGCATGAATTCCGAGCCGAGTTTCATAAAGGGATAGACGGTGGCCGCCAGGATAATGATCGTCAGGACGATGACTATTTTTTTAAACCGCAAGGCAAGCCGGGCCACCGGCTCATAGAGTTTATGGAGGACGATGCTGATGGGATTTCTTTCTTCCGGTCTTATCTTTCCCCGGATAAATAAGGTCATCAAAACCGGGGTGAGGGTAATGGCCAAAAAGGAAGAAAAGAGCATGGCAAAGGTCTTGGTGTAGGCCAGGGGCTTAAAGAGCCTGCCGGCCTGGGCCTGCAGGGTAAAGACCGGCAGGAAGCCGACCGTGATGACCAGCAGGGAAAAGAAAAGGGAGGGTCCCACTTCCTTGGCCGCCTCGATGATCACGTCATCCGAGTCCTTGCGGATTGCGGCTTGGGGATTGCGGAATTGAGTTCGGAGTTCGGAGTTCGGAGTTCGGAGCGTTCTTCCTCGCTCACTCGTGCCTCGCGCCTCTCGCCTCACGCCTTCTTCGCCTCGTCCTCTCCACTCTTCCAGTTTCTTGTGGGCGTTTTCCACCATGATGATCGAGGCATCCACCATGGCCCCGATGGCAATGGCGATGCCGCTGAGGCTCATGATATTGGAGGTCACCTGCAGATGGACCATGAGGATAAAGGAGATGATGATGGCCAGGGGCAGGGTCAGGATGATCACCAGGGCGCTGGGGAGATGGAACAAAAAGATGATGCAGACCACGCTGACGGCGATGGAAAGTTTGATGATCTCCTCTTTCAGGGTGTCGATGGAGCGATGGATCAGATCGGACCGGTCATAGGTGGTGACGATCTTGACCCCTTTGGGCAGGCTGGGTTCGATATCTTTTTTTATTTTTTCCTTGACCCGCTCGATGACCTTGAGGACATTCTCGCCGAACCGGACCACCACGATCCCGGCGGCCACTTCTCCTTTTCCATCCAGCTCGGCAATCCCCCGGCGGATTTCCGGGCCGAGTTGGATCCCGGCCACATCTTTCAGGTAAATGGGGGTCCCATTGCCGTTGGTGCCCAAGGAAATATTTCTCAGGTCTTCCAGGCTTTTGATATATCCCCGCCCCCGGACCATGTACTCCACACCGGAGAACTCGATGACCCGGCCTTCCACGTCCAGGTTGCTCCGGCGCACCGCTTCCATGACTTTGGTGATGGGGATGTTGAAGGCGGAAAGGCGATTGGGATCCAGGGTGATCTGATACTGTTTGACGAACCCGCCCACACTGGCCACCTGGGAAACCCCGGGCACGCTTTCGATGGCCAGCTTTAGATTCCAATCCTGGAGAGAACGCAGTTGGGCCAGGTCCAGTTTGCCGGTCTCATCCACCAACGGCATAGGAGAACCCCCAGCCCAGGCTGGTGGCATCAGGACCCAGTATCGGGATTGACATCGGCCGGAAGCTTGTTTTTTACGGCCTGAAGATACTCCAGGATCCGGCTCCGGGCCCAATAGATGTCCGTCCCTTCTTCAAAGATGACATAGATAAAGGAGCTGCCCAGATAGGAAAACCCGCGGACGGCCTGCACCTTGGGAGCAGCCAATAAGGTGGAGGTAATGGGATAGGTGATCTGGTCTTCCACCAGGTCCGGGCTTCTTCCCGTCCATTCGGTATAGATAATCACCTGGGTATCGCTTAGATCGGGGATGGCATCCAGGGGGGTATTTTTAAGGGAATAGTAACCCCAGATCCCTAAAAAAAACATCAACAAAAAGACGATGAATTTATTCCGGGCGCTGTATTCGATGATTTTGGCGATCATAACAACATAGAATCCAGAATTCAGGAGCCAGAATTCAGATATCGGCATTCTTCAAGAGAACCTTGGGCAATGTTCAAATATCTCACTTTGTCCGGTTTCGTTTTTTTCTTAAAGCCTTCCACTATATTCGCGGCGATGGAAACCGCGGCTCTTCTTAGCTGTGATATCAATCCATATAATTCCATCTTAGGAAAGGTCTCACTATATCTATAAACCAACAAAACAAATTGATGGGCCTTCTGCCAGACAATAAGATCCTGAAAATTTTTTGCCGGTTGTCTTTTTAATCCGGCTTCCGGCTCCTGGCACCTGGATTGTCTCTTCATTCTGACTTCTGACTCCTGGATTCTGGATTCTTGCTTTTCGGAAGTACCCCCTTTAATTTCGCCTCCGAATCGATCAGGAAATTGGCGGAAGAAGCCACCTTTTCGCCGACCCGCAACCCTTTGATCACCTCGACCATCTTGTCGGTCCTCAACCCGACAGAGACCTCTCGGGGTTCAAAGTTTCCTTCCCCTTTATCCACATAAACAATCTGTCTTACGCCGGTATCGATAACGGCGTCCGCAGGAACAACGAGCCTTTTGCCGAGATTGATCTTTAAGATCACATCGGTGAACATCTGCGGTTTGAGCTGCCCCCCGGGATTGGGCAGGATGAACCTGACCTTGGCCGTCCTGGTTTCCCCGGCCAGGGTAGGATAGATATAATCGATTTTAGATAAAAACTCTTTGCCCGGGAGATAGGTCAAGCTGATGGCCGCCTGCTCCCCCACTTTGATGACCGGGAGTTCGTATTCATAGATGTCGGCAAGTACCCAAACCGATGAAAGATCGACAATATCAAAAAGCTTATCACCGGGCATGACTTTCATCCCCTGGATGGCCATTTTTTGGGTCACGTACCCGCTTACCGGGCTGTAAAGGGTCAAGGTCTTGATCGGCTGGCCCGTTTCCTCGATCTTTTTGATCTGTTCATCGGTGATATCCCAAAGTCTCAGGCGCTCCCTGGCCCCCTCCAAAATGGTTTCGGCATCTTTGACCAGCAGGGCCCCGATTTCGCTTTCCTTTTTGGTGGAATTTTTCCATTTAAGGGCATTCAGGAATTCCCGTTGGGTGGCCAAAAGCTCAGGGCTGTAGATCTCGGCCAAGGGTTCTCCGGTCTTCACATAGATCCCGGTGGCGTTGACCCACAATTTCTCAATCCAGCCCTCATACTTGGTGTTGACCGTAGCCGTCTTTTTCTCATCATATTCGATGCGGCCCACGGTCCGAATGATTTTCTGCAAAGGCCTTATGGCCACTGTCGTGGATTTCAAACCGATGAGCTGTTGTTTATCCTTGGGGATTTCTACGGTTGGGACCTCTTCCTGGGCGGTTTCTGGCTTTTGAACCGCCTGTTCCTTTTTGGAGGGCCTGTTTTGAGGTCCCATGCTGATGGGCTTGGGCAAGACATAACGAGGGTGCGACCAAAAGCCCGACCAGAAACATGAAACCCATTATCCTATGCTCTCTTTTCACGGTTTTTTCCCCTCCATCGTCAAATCCATAATCCCGGCAATCGCTTCAATCCGGGCCACGGCCTTTTCCCTTTCCGCAAATTGCCCCCAGTATAAAAGCTCGAAATCCAGAAGGGCCTTCAACCTGGAGATGACGGTAATGGCCTCCACCTTGCCGACCGTATATCCCGAGAGGGCCAATTGAAAATCTTGAACGGTCTTGGGGATCAGGCCCTCCTTATAAAGTTCCATCAACCGTTCGGCCGATTTAATCATGGAGTAACTATCCCTCAAATTCGAAGCCAGCATATTCTCGGTAGCCAGGCGTTCCTGTTTACTCTGGGAGAGGGCGGCCTTGGCTTCCAGTACTCCCTGCCTTTGCTTTCGTTCATAATAAAGAGGGATGTTGATCTGGGCCGTCACGCTCCACATGTCTGTAAAGGGTCCGCTTGTTTTATAGAGATTGGCCCCCAGGGTGAAGTCAGGGTAGTATTCTTTTTCCGCCATCCGGACCTTGACCTCGGCCCCTTTGATCATCTTTTCCTTGGACTTGATCTCCGGGGAATTGTCCTTGGCCATCTTTAGCAGTTCTTCCAGCTTGTAAGGATACGGAACATAGGCCGGCACCTGGGGGCGTCCCAAAGGGGCATCGACCTCTCTTCCGAGAGTTGTATTCAGCATACCCTCGGCAGCCTGAATTTTTTGATTCGTCATCTCATCTTTTTCCCGGAGCATGTATTTCTCGGTCTGGGCCATGAGCACTTCCTGCTGGGGGCCCATGCCCGAGGAATACCGGGCCAGGGCGGCGTCCTCAATCCGGGCAAATAAATCGGTCTTGTCCTCAATCTGTTCTTTGGTTTTATAGGCCAACAAGAGATCAAAATAGAGTTCTTTGACCCTGGTAATGGTTTTAAGGAGGATATTTTTCGAGGAGGCCTTCAGACTTTCCGCTTCCCGGGTGGCCATCTCTCCCTTTAAGTCCCGCTTTCCCCAAAAAGGAAACATCTGGCTGGCCGAGAACATATAATAAGCGAAATTGGATTCTCCGAAGGTATAGCTATTGTATCCATCATTCTGGTAGCCGACCATAAACATGGGGTCGGGAAGCGCCCCGGCTTGAGGAATTTTGTATTGTGCGACGTTCACCCCGGCCTGGGCCGCCTGAATATCCGGGTTGTTTTTTATGACCTCCTGGATCAGGTCCTGGAGTTTCAAATCCGCGGCCTGGGACAGGGATCCGCAAAAGAAGAAAAGTAAAAACAGGATGGTTCTGTTGAAAGCAGGTCTCATGGCAGATGGTCCTGTAAAATTTCTCCAAGACCGTCACCCCCGCGAAGCCGCCTCGAAAGCCTTAATGGGGAGCGGGGGTCCAGAGTTAGTTGAAATTCCTGGAATCCCGTTCCCCGATTAAGAAAATTCGGGGACAAGCTTCGCGGGAATGACGAAAATGGGCTTTTGATAACTTTTTACGAGTGGGACATGAAAAGTCTTTAAAAATCATTCTCCTATTTGACATCCACGTTGAGCTTAACCTTTTTGACCTTCTGGGCTTGAGCTATCTGAACCTCTACGTTCCAACTCCCGGCCATGGAAAAATCCATCTTGGCCTTGTATTCATTCCCCTGTAAAGCAGCGTCGGTCTTGTAGTTCGCCGCCGGCATACCGGGCATGGCCGGCATGGAATATCCCACTTTAACCTTGGCGTCGGTAATGTTTTTGCCGGAACCATCCTTAATCGTAATGGACATGTGGTTATTGCCGACGATAGGCGGATTTTTGTCTATTTCAATCTTTACGGTGTAGTCATCCACCTTTTTGGTCACCTCATAATTTTTCCCCCAGGCCGTTCCGACCATTAAGGCCAATACCACAAACAAAAGCATGACTCTTTTCATAAAAACCTCCATTTTCTCCTGTAAATAAATAACAAGGGTCGATAACTAAAACCCCATATCAATATAGTAAGTTAAGATCTATACCAATTTCCCTGTCAAGGAAATAAATCCTTCTCAAGGGTATTAAACTTACCCCCTAATGGAAAGTCAAGTAATGCCCTGAGATGTGACATCGGCCTGTTTACCGTTCATATTTCCGTGCCACCTCGCGATTCCATCCAGGGTTGGACAACCAGGAAAAGGGTTGGCAGGATGAAGGAGCGCGTCCCGGGCCTATCTAAAAGATGAGATCCGATCGACTACGCCGATGCACCCGCACGATGGGCGGGGTCATTTTCGCCTACTTCAATAATCGGTTCAGGTAATCTTTCAAAACGGGATAGGAAACTCCTCCAACACACCATAAAAATAGGACCGAACCAGCCCATGTTCCCCCAGCCCATCATTCCCGGTCCCATTCCCCAACCCCCATAACCTCTATAATTATTATATTGGGCCAGGGCGACTGCCTTGAATAAAAACACGGTCAACATACCAACAAAGATCTTGAAGACCATTCCTGAAGACTTCATAACCTGCCTCCTTTCACTGGAATAAAATTTTCTGTGTTAGCGCTTTTTGCGATTCTTTCTGTTTTTTAGGGATTCAAGGGCCAGCAAACAAGCCCCGATCAGACTTTTCTTTCTGGGTTTATAGTGGACATGGGTGCTGTCGATATCGTCGCCGATCTCCAACTCAAAGGAAGGTGATTTGCTGACCGACAAAATCTGGGAGGGATAAACGCTGCGGTGTCCGGTCATCAGGAAGCTGATGACGCAGGCCACGGCCGCATAGGGGGCGATTTGAGGACCGAAGAGTTCCACGGCCATGATGCTGGCGGCAATAGGGGTATTGGCCGCCCCGGCCAACAGGGCCACCATGCCGATGGCTGAAAAGGTGGCGACATCCAAGCCCCAGATTTGGGCAAAAAGACTTCCGGAGGTAACTCCAATAAAAAATATGGGGGTAACGATTCCGCCGCTGCCTCCAAAATTAAGGGTGATACTGGTGAAAATAATTTTCAGGAAAAAGGCAAACCAGGCCATCTTTACACCTTGAAGGGAGGCCTGGATGGTGGTCAATCCCAGCCCCAAATATTGGTCTGAAATGGCCAGGGCCAGACCAGCCAAAACAAGGCCCCCGATTATCCCCTTAAGGGGAGGCCAGATCCGCAGGCGATCGGCCAGATCCTTCCCCACCTTTAATAATTCAACCAGGATAAAGGAAACGATCCCGAAAAAAATTCCGGCCAGGGCCACTTTGATAAAAAACAATTCCTTAAAAACCGGGACAAAATTCATGGGATGATAATAGTAGGTAACCCCGATGGCCGATGAAACCTGATAAGAAGTGACTCCGGCTATAAAACAAGGGAAGAGGACTTCATAGAGGACGCTGCCGACCATAAGAACCTCTACCCCGAAAATGGCCCCGGCTATGGGGGTCCCGAAAACACTGGCGAAACCGGCGCTGATCCCGCAGATGACCAGCTTTTTCCGGTCAAAATCATCAAAACGAAACAAGGAGGCAAAGATGGAGGCCAGGCCGGCGCCTATCTGCGCGCAGGGACCTTCTTTTCCGGCCGATCCTCCGAAGGCCAGAGTGATGATCGTAGCGATCAGTTTAATGGGAACGACCATGGGTTTGATTCTTCCGGATTGTTTGTGGACGGCTTCGATCACCTTTTCGGTCCCGTGCCCTTCCGCCCCCGGGGCCAGATATTTAATCATCAAGGCGCTTAAAAAAAAGGCGATGGGCAGGAAAAGAAAATAATAAGGGAAGGCATGGGTCCGAATGGTTCCCCATTCCAAGAGCTTTAAAAAGAAGGCGGTGGCAACGCCAACGACCACCCCGATGGCCGTGGACAGGACAAACCATTTCAAGATACTGATAAAAATAACCGATTCCTCGGTTATTTTTATCTTAACCCGGTCGTGATTTTTTTTAGTGTCTAATGTCATCTTGAGGACAGAATCTTTTCCTGAATGCCGGAACGCACGGATACGGGCACCTGAAACCGATTAAGTGATCCACTTTTGTTCAACTCTATATAATAAAATGGCCGAGAAACTATCAGCGGTCTCTCGGCCAAACCTGAGGAGATGAAAGGAAACAGGTTTGCTACTTTTTCATTTTTTTCATAAAAATAGCCTCGGCCTTATTGGCAGCGGCTTCGGCTTTATCGGCGGACTTGTTTCGGCTTTCTCGCCGGCGGCCATCTCAGCCGTTTGAGCAGCCATTTCGGCTTTTTTGGCGGCTGCTTCGGATAAGCTGGCTGCCGTTTCGGCCCGTTTTGTGGCCTTTTCAATCCTGTGCATAGTCTACCGCCGGGGCAGGCGCGGCAGCCGGAACCGGGGTAACTTTCATGGGAGCCGCCACCGCTTCCTTAGAAGCCGAACATCCTGAACTGAAGGCAAATAGAAGAGACAAAAGGGAGAGAACCGTCATCCATTTCATCACGTCCCTCATTGAGAGCATTTTCCCTCACCTCCTTTCCCGAAGTATGCTAAAATAATAGCTCTTGATTTTTATAAAAATGATTGGTACACAAATTATTATATTCAAAAAATAATGATGTCAAGGATTTTTTTATTTCTCAGGGTGAAAAATGGACCAATCAGAATTAATAGCTGACACCATTGATAATTTAAGAAGGGTCTTTCAGGTTATTCAGGAATATTCCAAAAAGGTCGAGCATACCACCGGTCTTACCGGTCCTCAACTTTGGGCCATTAAGGCCCTGGCGGAATCCGCTCCGATGATGGTTTCCGAATTGGCCCGTCGGATGTACCTCCACCCGGCAACCGTAGTCGGGGTACTCACCCGCCTCGAGTCTCATGGCCTGATAAAAAAGACCAGGTCAAAGGAAGACCGCCGGGTTGTCTGGGTGGAATTGACCCCCAAAGGGAAAAAACTGGTGGCCGCCGCCCCGGAAGTGGCTCAGGGCTTATTGGTCATGGGGTTGGAAAAAATACCGTTAAAGGGATTGAAGGAAGTTAATAAAGGACTGAAACGGTTGGTCTCGATTCTGGGCGCCGATGGTACTCTCCCGCGTCTTATCTTGTCTCAGGAAGTTAGCCTCCCGCTCAAGCGAAAAAAAGGATCCAAGCCAACAAAGGTCAAACCCTTACGGTAAGGGGATAATAGTAAAAAGAAAAATAAATTTTTATCAAAACCACCGGGAAAGCGGATTCCGGATATTTTAAGAACTTGTTTTTCTAAAAATGATGTTTAAAATTGTTAAAAGTAGGAGAAGAAAATTTGATAAATGGTATTCTATTAACGTGAGCCATGCTCCTATTTCTCATGTTTCCGGTTGCCCTCTGGGCGATCAAGAAAGGCGGGTGAAGGGATGGTAAGGAAGGCGATGGTTTGTCTGGTGATGACCTTTATGGTGTTGGGGACCTGGGTCGTTATGGCTGTTGCCTTGGAGATTCCCCGAATCAGCAAAGAAAAACTCAAATCAATGCTTGGGAATCCGAATGTGGTGGTTATCGATGTCCGAACCTTCTTTGACCGGAAAATGAGTACAAAACAAATCAAAGGGTCGGTTCGGGAAGATCCGGATCCAACTAAGGTGAAATCCTGGGCCAAGAAGTATTCCAAGGAAAAAACCATTGTTCTTTATTGCGCCTGACAAGATGAGGCGACCAGTGCCCGTGTGGCACAGGAGCTTATCGGCCTGGGATTTAAAAAAGTCTATGCCCTCAAAGGGGGTTGGCGTGAATGGGATATGGCCAATTATCCGACCGAGCGGAAATAGAATGAGCCTCGGGTCGTGTACGTGAGCAATGATCGAGGGGTCTTCAAGGGTAAATCAGAGAAAGATGACGATAAGACGTTTAGAATCGTTGATAAACGTTAGCCTAATGGTTGCCATTATTTTGACCCTGGGGCTTCTTATCCTTTGGAGTTACAAGGGACGGGAGGAGCGGTCTGGTCGCTATTATCGCTATGAAAAGATACGGTCACACCACATCGCAAACATAACCGTCAACCTCGGAGGAATACCGAGGCAAGAACACTGCCGGACATGTCACCCGGAGGGAAGAGCAGCGGTCCGGATAGATTCCTCTTTACCAGGGCGCAATCACCCCAATATCGCCCCCCATTCGATGGTTGACCTGGGATGCACGGCCTGCCATTTGGGCGAGGGGATGGCTGCCGATCTGAAGATATCCCATGGTCGAACGGGGAACGAAGCTCGAAAAGTTTTGGCAGGGGAAGACCTCCAGGCCAGTTGTTACCAATGCCATGAATTGAAGCCACTCCGGGGAGCTGATAAAGCCTGGCAAGGGGTCCAACTGTTTTCCGAAACCGCCTGCGATACCTGTCACACAATCGGCGGGGGGAGGGGTGGCAGCTATGGCCCTGACCTTAGCGATGCCGGCTCCTTCCTGGGGTTGGTGCAAATCAGGACAGCTATCGAAAATCCCAAAGCAATCCTTGAGAACTCAATCATGCCGAAATTCGGCCTTTCTCCTGAAGAAGTGAAAGCCCTCTCCTATTTCCTGAAGAGTCGAGTGAGAGAGCCTTACTATGAAACCCCGATGATGCGCCTGTTTAAGGAAAGAGAAGAGAAACGGCTGGAGAAAAAAAATCTGCTCAAACCAGTCTCGGCGGGAAAGGAGTTACTAAAGGAAAAGAAATGCCTGGCCTGCCACAAGTTCGGGGAGTCCGATGGTCAGATCGGACCGGACCTTTCCTTTATGGCCTTTATGCGGCAGAAAGGTTATATCCGGAATTTCCTGCACAGCCCGGGAATCGAAATTCCTGGTGCCATCATGCCAAAAATTCCAATGAACCAGAGAGAGGAAGATGGACTCCTCTTCGTCCTTCAACAGAAAGTAAAGAGCCCCTTTCTCAGAAGGACCCCAAGATTTGATTACATGATGCTTTGCCAACGGTGTCACGCCGCCCAGGGTGATGGATTTGGACTCATTGAGCCGAACCTGGCCACTTTTCCCCGGGCATTCCGCAACAACGCGATGTTTTTCAAGTCAATCCCGGACACGCGAATCATGGGAAGCATCAACAAGGGCATTCCGGGCACCTCGATGCCGCCCTATGGGGAATTGTTGGGACAGGAGACCATCAATTCCCTGGTAGACCTTCTCTTTCAGGTGTTCATCAGAACGGAAAGGATGGTTAAGGTAATGAATACACCTCCGCCCAGACCCAAAACCTTGCCTCCATCTGAAGATAACCTATCTACATTCAGAAAAAAATGTTCCCTCTGCCATGGTTTTCAAGGCAAGGGAAAGGGACCGGCCTACCTGAAATATCTGCCCAGGCCGAGAGACCTCACCAATTTTCCCTACTTCGGATCACTTACTGACGAACGGATTGCCATCGCCATAGCCTACGGTGTTCCGGGGACCGGGATGCGGCCCTTTTGTCGACAATCTAGGTCCGGAATCGATCTGGGGCCAGGTCAGTCTGGTCCGAAAATTTTCCAGTAAGCGAGGGGCTGATGTCGACAGGCTTTAGCCGGCGGGAATTTCTATTCAACTGGCTGGTCATTGCCGGACTGGGGGCCATTGGAACGGCCTTCACCTGGATTTTCGGCAATGTCTGGACAGCAGCCTCCCGATTCTCTTCAGCCAGTTGGGTTCAGATCTCCTCGATGGACCGGTTTGCACCCGGTACACTGACCCCTTTCCCGGAACACAAGATTGCCGTCATCCGATCTTCCCGGAAGATCGGAGCCATCAGCTTGGAATGCACCCACTTGGGCTGTCTTCTCAATGTGATCGACCAGGGGTTTTTTTGCCCCTGCCATGGCAGCGAATTCGGTCCGCTGGGCCAGGTCTATTCAGGCCCGGCCACAGATCCGCTTCCCTGGCACGAAGCAACCGAACGGGATGGCACGACTATGGGTGCATATCGGAGAAAAATTGACGAGGCCGAGATGGCTTGAGATAAAAGAACCAGTCCCTGATCGAACCGCAAGGGATGAGGCGTGAAGGGAAGGATGAAAATGAATTTTCTGAAACACCTCCATCCACCGATGATTCGGGTGAAGACCCTGCAACCCATCACGACTCTCGGTCTGGGTATCATCTGCCTGTCCTGTCTTGTTTTGCTTGGTGTGACCGGGGTTACACTCCTTCTCTATTACGTTCCATATCAGGATGTGGCCTATGACAGGATACTTCACATCATGACTACTCTGCGTTATGGCGGGCTGGTGCGAAAACTCCATTACCTGGCGGCTAATGTCCTGCTCATCACGGTTTTCCTGCACCTTACCAGGGTTTTTTTCACCGGAAGTTATCAGGGGCGTTATCTGAACTGGGTCTTTGGGCTGGGCTTGTTGACTCTAACCTTGGCAAGCAATTATACGGGTTACCTGCTGCCCTGGGACCAGACGTCCTATTGGGCGATCAAAGTGGGTTCAAATCTTGCTTCCTACTTCCCTGTCATCGGCCCCTCAATCCGAAGGTTCCTCCTGGGTGGCCAGGAAATCGGGGCCGATACCCTTATCCGGTCCTTTGCTTTGCACGTCGCCTTCTTGCCCTCACTGTGGGTACTCTTTATTGCTCTGCATCTCTGGCGTCTCAGAAAAGCCGGGGGCTTGGCAGCCTCCGAGGAGCCGGAACCTGAAAGAATAGCCTCTTCGCCGATACTCTTTAAAGCGGAATTGGCTGTCGGCCTCCTGACCCTTTCCTTATTGCTTGCTCTATCGCTTTTCATTGAAGCCCCTTTGTCGGGCAGGGCTGATCCTCTGCGTCCACCCAATCCGGCCAAAGCACCCTGGTACTTTGTGGGCATCCAGGAAATGGTGAGTCATTCGGCACTGATCGGCGGCATAGTCGTGCCCTTATTTATCGGCCTTTTCTTAGTCTTCTCCCCTCTGCTGGATCGCTCAAGACTATCGGGCGGCAAATGGTTCGTGAAGGAACGGCTGATTCTCAACCTGGTTTTCGCTTTTATTATTTTGAGCCAAATACTGGCCATCGTTGTCGGTCATTGGTTCCGCGTAAATAATTGGCTTTTTAAGTTTCCTTGGTAAAAAAAAGAGGGAGGGAGAAACGATTATGAAAACTGTCATGAAATGTATCTTATTTTTGCTGCTGTTCCTTTTTATGACCGGGAGTAGTCTTAGCATCGAATCAGGAGAAAGAAATACAGGACCTGGCCAAAATGAATCTCAAGGAACTCACGGTCAGATCTCAGGCTCTGGTGGCCAAAAAATATCCGGGAGAAGATTGGGGAAAATATAAATTCCCAAAGTTCGTCTACATCAATGACTCTGTTCAGGCAGGTTACAAGATCGCGGTCAAGGAACACCAATTATTGGCCCATTTTACTTGTTACTGTTTTTGTGAAGAGATGGGACACAAGAACCTTTCTTATTGCTTTCTCAAAAAGGGCACCCTCGGTAAGTTTGATGACCATGCGGCCAACTGCAACGTCTGCGACGCACAAACGATGCACGCTTTTTTATTTAATGACCTGGGCGTTCCGGTTGACCGAATAAAAATAGAGATGAAAAAGATTACGCCGGGCATTAGATTCTTGTTAGCTGCCTGACATGGTTCCGGAACCGGCAGCCACGGCACTACGGTTAATTCCTCCTTGGCCAGTTTATTTCCTCCGTGGAAGAGATGGACGACATCTCCGGTTTTGGCCGTAACGGTGGCCTCTACCTGAGTCGAAGGGGTGGTGGCACAGGCTGACTTCAATGATACATCGAAAACCCACATTCGGAAAACCTTCCCAGGGGTACCTATTACTGATCAGTTGGGAGCGTAATTTCGACTTTTCCAGAAAAGCGGGGCTTCCGAGGATGACACTCTCATAAGAAATCGGTCTTGAGGTCCTGTCGGAATTCTGGGGTGAGCCTTCCTCGGCATTGCTCCGAACGGCCCATTCCTTTATTTCTCCGCCCATGTTCTTGGGGAAATTCAGATTTTTTTGAGAAGGGGTCTGGGAAGTCTGTGCCTTTTCCGGAGAGGGTTCTGGAGAAGGTTTCCTTAATGAATAGTCCATGTGAGACATGTGATCGCTAAAATCCGAAGAAGGTTTCGTGCTGCCTCGGGCAGGCCCATTTTTTTTGAGTACCACGGCACCCTCTTCTGAAACCCGGCCATGAAAGGCCGCAAATATCCACTGGTCTTCGCTGGGAAGCTGTTTATGATAATGGCGAGCATAGGCCATGGCCCCGTACCAGGTGACTCGGACCACGGGTTGGGCGGCATCCTGGAGGTCTTTTAAATGAAACCGTCCATGTTTATAGATGATATGCTCGTACGGTTCGGTTCCCTCTCCCATGAGAAACCAGATTTGACCGCTGCTTTTTACTACGCCGTTTTCGACAACCAGGCTCTTCTTGACCTCATTCAAGAATTCAACAAAGTTTTCATTGCTCACTTTATTTTCATCCATATAGAAGGGTTTAATTCGAACCTTTCTGCTCCGATCGATTCGATCAGCAGGGTTTACCTGAAGCTCTCCCCCCGGGATCAAAAGCATGGTCGAGCCGTCTTCGCCCATAATGGAGGGTGGGAGGGTCTTCAAGGAATCAGATGAAAATTTTGAAGGGTTGGTCATTCTTGGTGAAGTCGACCGTTGAACGGCCCTTTCCGCCGCTTTCCAAAATATCCGCGATTTGCCGGGCTCCCCCAAAAAGTGCCAGAGACCCATTAAGAGAACAGCGGAAAAGGTCAGGACAAGGCCACCCCAAATCCATTTGGGGCGAGTCCATTTTGAGGAGGGGTAGGCGCCATCGGCTGCCCAACTTTCGAATCCTCCTCCGAACTCCTGATCGCCTCCAAAAGCAAGGACCGCATCTTCTCCGCCGATTCCATTCTCTGTTCCCGATCTTCGGCGGTGGCCTCCTGGATGATCCGGTCTATGCTTTGAAGAAAAGGGGTGCCGGGGTCGGATAATTTGACCTGTTTAAAGGGGACCGTCGCCTTGAGAAATTTTTCCGGCTACGGCTTCAAACAGGATCCTTCCCAGGGAAAAGATATCTCCCCGTTGATCCACCCATTTGAAATCAATGAATTGCTCCGGAGGCATATAGGACAAGGTCCCCTGAGCATCGGCCGTCTGGGAAAGGGGTTTCAGCCGGGTGGAGCGGGCCAATCCAAAATCGGTAATCTTGGGAATGTTTCCATCCAAGAGGATATTTTCCGGCTTCAGGTCTCGGTGGACGATCCCCAGGGTGTGCAAGGCCTGAACTCCGTCGAGAACGGGAATAAAATATTCTCTGATCCAATCTTTGATCAATTTTTCATCCGGTTCAAACCCCTCGTCGGACATGGTGAACCGCAAGGTAGCCCCGGGGATATACTCCATGGCAATGTATTCGATGTCCGTCTCTTTTTCATCTTTTTGAACCGAGCAGGTCCCATAATCATAAATTTGAATAACATTGGGATGTCGGACCTGGGCCATGGCCTGAAATTCCCGGTGAAACCGTTGAAGGATGGTTTCAGTTTCCAGGCCCTCTTCTTCCGCTGTTTGCAGCCATTCTTTGGAGATAATCTTAATGGCCACATCCCGCTGTAAGGTTAATTGATGGGCCCGATAGACCTCTCCCATGGCCCCTTTGCCGATAAGACCCAGGATTATCCACTTATCATTGAGGACAGCTCCCGTATTAAGAACACATTTCTGCGACTCGGTCATAACGTTAATAACTCGGCTGGTAGTTTCCTATTCAATCCTTACGCCAACCTTAAAGTGGGCGCCGACGAGGCATGAAAACAAAACTTAGCATCAAGCAGTTAAGAATTTTTATTCCGCATTCTGACTCCTGAATTCTGGATTCTTGGTTTTTATTTCGTAACTAACACCCCGGTCCTTCCAAGGACTCCAACTTAAATTGTCCCCTTAAACCTGATTTGGCTTAAAGCCGCGCTCTCTTTAAGCGCAGCGCGTTGCCGACAACCGAAACGGAACTGAAGCTCATGGCCGCGGCCGCAAAGACAGGGCTCAGCAGTATCCCTGAAAAGGGGTAAAGAATGCCGGCGGCTATGGGCACGCCAATGGCGTTGTAAACCAGGGCGAAAAAGAGGTTTTCCTTGATGTTTCGCATGGTGGCGCGGCTGAGGGCCCTGGCCCGGGCTATTCCCCGGAGGTCGCCCTTTGACCAGGGTGACCCCGGCGCTCTCCATGGCTACATCCGTGCCGGTGCCCATGGCAATGCCCACGTGGGCCTGGGCCAGGGCCGGAGCATCGTTAATGCCATCCCCGGCCATGGCCACTATCTTACCCTGCTCCTGAAGTTGTTTTACAATGACGGCCTTTTTGTCGGGAAGCACTTCGGCCATAACCTCGTCAAGACCGAGCTTTTTCGACACCGCCTCCGCCGTCGTCCGGCTGTCGCCCGTAACCATGACGATGCGCATGCCGTCGCCGTGAAGCAGGCTGATGGCCTCGGCCGTCGTTTCCTTTATGGGATCGGCTACACCAAGCAGACCGGCGATCTTCCCGTCAATGGAAACGAACATGACGGTCTCGCCCTGCCCGCGCATGGCCTCCGCCTTGTCCGAAAGAACCTGGCTTTCAATACCCGAGCTCATCAAGAAACCGGCGGTTGCCGAGACGCACCTCTCTCCCGTCGACCCTGCCGCTTACGCCCTTTCCCGTAACGGACTGAAAGCTCTCCACCGCTCCCAGGTCCACACCCCTTTCGCTGGCGCCGCTCGACGATCGCCGCCCCCAGGGGGTGTTCGCTGCCCTGCTCTAAGCTCGCCCCAAGGCGGAGAATCTCCTTCTCATCAAACCCCGGGGCTGCTGACACCTCAACGAGTTTTGGCTTCCCGAGCGTGAGTGTCCCGGTCTTGTCCACCACCAGGGTATCCACTTTTTTCATGACCTCGATGGCTTCGGCGTTCTTGAAGAGCACCCCGGCCATGGCGCCTTTACCCGTGGCCACCATGATCGACATGGGGGTGGCCAGTCCCAGGGCGCAGGGGCAGGCAATGATCAGGACGGAAACCGCATTGATAAGGGCCAGGGCCATTCGCGGCTCTGGCCCCACCCAGGCCCATATGACAAAGGTGAGGATGGCGATGGCAACTACGGACTGGACGAAATAACCGGCCACCGCATCGGCCAGTTTCTGGATGGGGGCCCGGCTCCTTTGCGCCTCAGCCACCATCCGGACGATCTGGGACAGAAGCGTATCCGCTCCGACCTTCTCCGCTTTCATGACAAGGCCTCCCGTGCCGTTTACCGTTGCTCCGATCACCCGGTCGCCCTTCTCTTTCCGGACCGGGACCGGCTCCCCGGTGACCATGGATTCGTCCACCGCGCTGGCACCCTTCGACTACTGTGCCATCCACCGGCACCTTCTCACCGGGGCGGACCCGGAGATGATCGCCAACGGCCACCTGGTCGAGGGGGATATCCTTCTCCCCGCCATCTTCGATACGCCTGGCCGTCTTGGGGGCGAGCCCCAGAAGGGCCTTGATAGCCGCGCCCGTCCTGCTCCGGGCCTTCAGCTCAAGCACCTGACCCAACAGCACCAGGGTCACGATGACGGCAGCGGCCTCGAAGTAAAGCCCCACCCTTCCACCTTCTCCACGAAAGGAAGCGGGAAAGATCCCGGGGAAGAGAACCGCTATGACACTGTAGACATAGGCCACGCCCGTGCCGAGGCCGATGAGCGTAAACATGTTGGGACTGCGATTCACGACGGACTGCCAGCCGCGGACAAAGAAAGGCCAACCAGCCCAGAGCACCACCGGGGTCGCGAGAACAAGCTCGATCCACGCTGAAACCGCCGACGGGATGGCCTTCATCAGGACATCGGTAAAGTAGGGCGACATGGCCAGGACAAGCAACGGGATGGTCAGGATCAGGCTGACCCGGAAGCGGCGGGTCATGTCGATCAGCTCAGGGTTTTCTTCTTCGGCAACGGCCGTCCGCGGCTCCAGGGCCATGCCGCATATGGGGCAGGTGCCCGGCCCATCCCGCACGATTTCCGGGTGCATGGGGCAGGTCCATTCGGTCTTAGAGGGGGCCGCTGGCGTCAGAGGTTCCAGGGCCATGCCGCACTTCGGACAGGAGCCGGGTTGGGCCTGACGTATCTCCGGGTGCATGGGACAGGTGTAAAGCCGGCCCTCGGCACGGGGCAAGGGCTCGGAAACGGGTGCTGCTTTGGCGCTAAGAAAAGCTTGAGGGTTTTGGTCGAATTTCGTTTTGCACGAGGAGGAGCAAAAGAAATACGTCTTTCCTCCATAAACGGTTGTGGCAGCGGCGTCCTTCTCCTCGATGCTCATGCCGCAGACCGGATCGATGACGGTCATAGTTCACCTCAATATCCCAAGTCCTTTTTCATTCGCTCAAACTCTTCTTTATCGATCTCACCTTTGGCATATCTTTTTTTAAGGATATCCAAAGGAGAATCTTCCGGGGACCCTCCGCCGAAGCTTCCCGTGTAACCCCGCGACCGTCTGAATAAGTAAACGATACCCACAATCAGGGCCGCCCAAAAAAAAATCATGATAAACATCTAAAACCACCTCTTCCGTTTCGTTTTATCTTCCCGCAGGTAAAGATACCTTAAATATCGTGCCCTTTTTCACCGTTGTCCGTTAACGTAATACTTCCACCGTGGGCTTTGACGATCTTTAAAGCAATGGACAGGCCCAGACCCGTTCCCTCCTTTTTAGTGGTAAAAAAGGGAGAAAATATTTCTTTTCTGATCTCAAGAGGGATTCCCGGACCGTCATCGGCTATGGTGATGACCGCTTCTCTCCCTTCCATATTAGTCCTGACCATCACCACCCCCCCTTCGGGAGAGGCTTGGACGGCATTACAAATCAGGTTTAAAAGAGCCCTTTCCATGGCTTTCGGATCAAGATCGATGGCCGGAAGTGATGGAAACGGTTGAATCTCTATCTTCACCCCTCTTGGTTCGGCTATTTCACCGGCGATCCGGCAACATTCCATGACCATTTTATTTAAATCACCGGCAACTCGATTCGAAGGTACCGGCCGGGCATAAGCCAATATGTCTTGGGTCAACTCTTCCAGCCTCTGGGTCTCCTTGACTATGACATCCAATTTTTCGTGATTGGGGTCTTCTTCGGTAAGTTTCCTCTTCATGGACCGGGCATAGCCCCCGATGGCTACCAGGGGTATTTTCATGTCATGGACGATATTGGAAACGGCACTTCCCAAGGCCGCCAGAGTTTCAGCCTCCTGTAAGGTTTTCAAAACTCTCTTCTCCCTGTCCGAAAGAAGTCCTAAGATAATGGAAATAATATTTAAAAGAAGAATTTCCAATATTCGATCGAAATCGTTTACTGAAAACCCCTGCCATTCATGGATGACTACCGGGAGATATAACGTGGTTATGCCCAACGAGGTAAGGACTGCACCCCGCAGGCCGAACCATATTCCGCCCAGGATCACGGGAAAGAAATAGAGTTCTCGATAAAAGAGATGATAATATCTTGCCTGTCGTTGGGTCAGGTAATGAAGCAGACTGATGACAAGGATCAGCCCAATCACCAGGCTTATCTTAAAGATTTTCTCTTTTCTCCCCACTGATCTTTTCCCATATTTTTTCGGGTCTTATAAGAGTTATCTGTTACCCCAGATTCCAGGCGTTTGATCAGTTGCGTTCCAACCGACCTTCCCTTAAAAAGCTTAATCTCGAAACGAGATCATGCTCAAATAAAAAGAGGCAGCCGGTTCATCTGCCCGCTGCCTCTTTGTCATAAGTTTAAAATTCAGCAGTAAAACTATCTGCAGGCCGCCGGCGCCTTGGAATAAATTTTTTGCTGCAGTTCCCAAATCTCCTTTTCAAGCTTGGTTACTTCTTCGGGTTTTGTCTTAGGATTTCGCAGGGCCTCATAATAGTCAAACCGTTTATTATTCAATTCCTTTCTCATCCCGGCCGTTTCATCAAAATATTTCTGGCATTCCTCGCTTTGACCATAGCCTTGTCCGTAGCCTTGCCGTCCTCCCCAGCCTGGCCCCATCATCCCGGGACCCATGCCATAACCTCCACCCCAGCCGGGTCCCATCATACCTGGGCCCCTGCCGTATCCATTGCCGTAACCGCCCATCATGCCCGGACCCATGCCGTAACCTCCGCCCCAGCCGGGTCCCATCATGCCCGGGCCCATGCCGTAACCACCGCCGTAACCGCCCATCATGCCCGGTCCCATACCATAACCACCGCCGTAGCCGGGTCCCATCATGCCTGGGCCCATGCCGTAACCCCCCATCATGCCCGGGCCCTGGGCATAAACCGCAGCCCCGAAAGTCAGAATTAAAGCAACGATTCCCAACATAAATCCTTTTTTCATAAGCCACCTCCTGATATTAATATTAAATATATTTTAATGATACGACTATTATTGAGAAAGAGGATATACGGCGGTTGCTGTATTTTTTAGTCAAGAATGCCGTATTTCTTCTGAAGCTCGTTAGCTGCTGTCGAAGTGATTCCATTAAAACAGAAATAGAGGCCAGGAATTTCTCCTGGCCTCACGGTGAAAGGTTTTTTAGTAAAGTTGACGAACATAACCGGTGTTTTTGTCGATGCCCAGTTTGGAAACCAGGGAATTATCTTTGGTCCGGATCTCGGTCTCAAAATAACCCGTTTTGTCCTCGATCTTCCCTGCTTTCAGATTGGGGTTTCCGCCGATGTAATTCCCGACGATGGCTTCGGCATCCTGTTTAGTCAGGGTTCTTTGGCCTTGATAGGCAGCCGGGGTATTGTCCCAACAGGGCATTCCATAACCCGACCCCCCGTTGCCATACCCTGGGCCCATCATGGTGCCCCCGTAGCCCCAGCCCGTCATATGTCCCCAATAGCCGGCCGAGGCAATGCCTGCAACACCGATTCCCAAAGCAAGAACCAAAACAATTAATAATTTTTTCATAACCAAACCTCCTTTAAAAATTTTTGTTTTGACCTTATTCAGTGCAACAGATATGCCAGAGAAGCATAACTATATTTAACAAACTGATATTACTATTTTAATTCATTAGAGCCCTCTACGAATCTCTTAAATTAAGAAAAGATTACTGCATAATTATTTCGCACTTCATTCCATTCAATAATGGTCTTTTTGAATAATTTTTATACACCTCCTCCACATCTTTTGGTAAGATACAAAAGTCTGAAGCAGTTTCGACTTATGCAGATGGTGGCCAAATCGCACTTTTTACGAATCCATTTTGATCGATTCAGAGCGAAAAACGGAAGTTGCCGGACCAGGGAATTCAAGAATTCGCAAGGAATATTCAAGAAACTGCCAAGAAGATTTAAGATTTGGTATGAGCTATGCATAATAGATATCTTTTAACATCAATAATCAATTGATGACAAATGAAAATTTTTACACAAAAGACTATGTCCATCGGGGGTAAAAAGCTTTTTTTCCCCCTTATCTCCATAATAGCGATTGTCCTGACCCTTTTCATTCTATTGAGTATCTCCACCTATAGACATTTACATCAAGGCCAGATCAGGATGGAGGAATCACTCTTCAGGGATGGTCAAATTATCCTTAAAAGCCTTGAGGTCTCCTTTCACACCGGGATGATGGGTATGATGGGGCGGACGGATAACCTCCAGGAGATTATGAATTCCATTGCCACCATTGCGGACATTCATTTTGTGGCCCTGGTGGACCGAGAGGGCATGATTATTGCCCATAGTGATGAACGGTTGGTCGGCACCTTATTCCCCCAAAGGGAAAAACTCCGGCAACTAACCGGCCAGGAAGCACCAATAAGCTGGTTTGACCAAGAGGGGGAATTTATTGTCCTAAAAAAGATGGAGCCCTTTTCCTCTATGGGAATGGGAGGAAATGCGGGAAATAACATGTGGTTCAGAATGCATTCCATGATGGCCCCCCAAGAACCCCTCTTGGATAAAGTCCTTTCCGGTCAGGTCTATGCCGTAGTGGGCTTAGGCACCAAGGCCTATGAAGAGGCCCGCAAAAATGATCTTAGCCATGCCATTATGATGGGGGTGATTTTGTTAGTCCTGGGGACGGCCGGGTTTTATTTCATTTTTTTAGTCCAGGATTACTATATTACCCAAAGGGCCCTTGATTCCATAACCACCTATGCCAACCAGGTGGTCGAGAATATGCCCTCTGGTCTCCTTTCCATCGATCCTGATGGGAATATCGTCACCTTGAATAACCGGGCCAAGGAAATACTGGCCATAAAAGGAGAATTAGTCGAGAAAGAAAAAATTAAAAAACGCCTTCTCCCTTTTTTTGAACCTATTCGGGCCTCTTTAAAAGAGAAGACGCCTGTCCTGGAACATGAAGTGGAACTTCCGGTTCAAAAGGGCAAATCCATCCCCCTTTCCATTAGTGCCGCCCCGCTTATCTCGGAAACAGGAGAAGATCTGGGAACGGTCATTATTCTCAGGGACCTGCGGGAGATCAAAGATCTGCAGGAAAAAATCCAAAGGAGCGAAAGGCTGGCCGGCCTGGGAAGCCTGGCTGCCGGCATGGCCCACGAAATCAGAAATCCCTTAAGTTCCATCAAGGGGTTTGCCCAATATTTCCTCAAGAAAAATCCGCCCGGAAGTGAAGGACAAAAATATAGCCAAGTCATCATCCAGGAAGTGGAAAGACTCAACCGGGTCATTTCAAACCTGCTGGATTTTGCCCGACCGAAAGAACCGGTAAAGGTCCTGGTCTCGATGACGGAGATTATTCGTCACACGTTAGAGTTGATTCAGGATGAGGCCAAGGCCAAGGGGATTCAGGTGAGAACGGAAATTGAAGAGGGTTTACCCCTTCTCTGGCTGGACAAGGACCAGATTACCCAGGTCCTCTTGAATATTACCTTGAACGGCCTGGATGTCCTGAAAGATGGGGGAATCCTTTGGATTCGCGTCTCTTATAAACACGAAGAGGCAACGCCTTGGTCGTGGAGATTGAAGATAACGGACCGGGCATGTCCGAGGAGGAACTTTCCAAAATCTTCGATCCTTTTTATACCACCAAGAGAAAAGGGACAGGACTTGGACTGGCCATTGCTTATCGGATTATCGAAAAACACCAGGGCACCTTGACAGTAAAAAGCACCCTGGTTCGGGCTCCGTTTTCCGGATGGAGTTGCCCCTTTCTTTGGAGGAAAACAATGGCTAAAAAATCAATTCTGGTAGTGGACGACGAAGCCAGCCACCGGATGATGCTGAAAGCCCACCTTCACGAAGAAGGGTTTGAGGTCATCGAGGCTTCCGACGGACAGGAGGCCATCGATTTGGTAGGCCGGCATTTTTACGACCTTATTTTGATGGATATCCGAATGCCGGTTATGGATGGGGTGGAGGCCCTCACCCGGATAAAAAAGATAAGCCCGACTATTCCGGTTATTATGATGACCGCCTATGGCTCTATTGATTCCGCTGTCGAGGCCTTGAAATCCGGTGCCGATGATTACTTAACCAAACCCCTCGACATGGATGAACTCCTCCTGAAAGTAAAAAAAATTCTCCACTACCGTCAACTGGAAGAAGAAAATCTATTAAACCGGGAACGGCTGGGGAAAAGGTTCGACTTTTCCAATATCATCGGGAAAAGCCCGGCCATGAAAGAACTCTTTGAGACTCTGACCATGGTTGCCCCGAGCGACGCCACGGTTCTTCTCCTGGGGGAGAGTGGAACCGGAAAAGAAATCGTGGCCAACGCCATCCATCAAAACAGCCCGAGGAAAGATCAGGCCTATATTAAGGTTAATTGTGCCGCCCTTCCGGAAACCCTCTTGGAGAGCGAACTCTTCGGCCATGAAAAGGGGGCTTTTACCGGGGCCCTGGCCAAGAAAAAAGGAAGGTTTGAACTGGCAGACGGCGGAACGTTATTTCTGGATGAAATCGGGGAGATGTCTCCCGCTACGCAAGCGAAAATTTTGAGGGTCCTCCAGGAAAAAGAATTCGAGGCCGTCGGCGGCACCAAAACCATTTCAGTGGATGTGAGAATTATCGCCGCCACCCACAAGGATTTGGAAGCGGAAGTCAAAGAAGGCCGGTTTCGGGAGGATCTTTATTATCGGCTCAACGTGGTGCCGATCACCCTTCCCCCCTTAAGAAACCGAAAGGAGGATATCCCTCTCCTGGCGGAGCATTTTTTGAAGATTTACAGCCAAAAAAATAACAGGGCCATCAAAGGACTTGAGCCGCGAGGTTATCGACGCCCTGGTTCGCTATCCTTGGCCGGGGAATGTGCGGGAGCTTGAAAATATCATGGAAAGGATGGTGATCATGAGCCGCGGGGATATGATCCTTTTCCAGGATCTCCCCCTGGACCTTAAAGCCCTGCCAGAAGGAGAAAAGGAACCGGCGAGCCCCATCGGCTCTTCTCTGAAAGAGATGGAAAAAGAGGTGATCCTAAAAACCCTTGAGCAGACCGGAGGAAACCGGACCAAGGCCGCCTTGATCCTTGGCGTAACCCGAAAGACCCTTCAAAACAAAATCAAGGAATATGGGATTCCTTCTGGTAAAGAAGATTTATGAATGGTCTTTATCTATTTTTGGAGAGAAGCATTTTTTTTCAGTTCACGGCAATCTCTTGGTTTTGGCTGTTAGTATGGCGTGTACCTCACCAGATATAAGTAACGAAGCCGCGGCTTCGTCTTCGGTGATATACGGATAGGCGGGCATTCTCTGTCCACCCATCATCATCATCATGCGCATGGTTCCAAGTTCAACCTGCCGGACTACGCTTTGGATCGACTGTTCATAGGGAAAGCTGGCCAGGGAGGGGATATTCCCTTGCATCATCCCCATGCGGCTTCTTCCCGGTCCCGTAGCATCGTGACAGATTTGGCAGGTCCCCGCAACCAGATGCTGTCCCACACGGGCTACCGACTGGCTAACCAGAATTTCCTTCTCTTCAGACTTTAAGTCACCAAAGTGCTTTTGCAGATACTGTAACAGGGCGTCTACTTCTTCTTTATCGAGATGTTTGAACGGAGGCATTTTCTTGCCCCCCTCTTGAAGCCGCTGACGAAGACTGGCCTCGGCTTGCGATGCCAGTTCCCTGGCCAGCTCATTCCCGATTGGTCTTCCCATCTTCTTCATCCTCTCTTCGACAAGAACGGGGGAAGATCCCTTGACCGGACCGATTAGCGACTTGATCTCAGGCGGTGCGCCCTCCCCTTTAGGGCCATGGCAGGATTGGCAATTCAGACGATAAAGGTCTCCGCCGGTAAGAAAAAATTGTTCATCCATAAGTTTGGCTACTTCAGCGGGACTGGTTTGATAGTTGGAAAAAATTCGTCCCATCATCATACCCATACCCATGCGACCCCGTGGGGGTGGAGCGGGTATCTGAAAATTCGGTTCAATCCGTGAGGATTGAGGGGCTGGCTGAGAACCTCCCTGTTGTCCCATGGCCGTATACCTGATATCGAAAAGCCCGAGGTGCTTGATCCAACTGGGACCATGAACTGGTGTCACAACAAAAGAAGAAGCGGCGGTTTGGTTAACGGTTTTTGTCTTGCCCTGATCGGTTGGTTTATTTTCCTCTGCTTTCCCCCAATTGATGATAACGAGGGGCCCAAGGACAACGATCATTCCAATTAAAATAAAACCCCAAAAAGTTCTTAATTTAGAATTCATATTTACCTCCTTAAAAAAATTCGCATTTTCCAAAATCGGCCCTTCTGGAAAGACTCCGCACATAGGCCAACGCGACCTTTAAATCCTTGTCCTTTAACAGACCGCCCACGTAACTTTTACGAAATAAAAAATTCTAACAAAATTAAACTTCTAATCCGATACGGGAAAACTTGTATTTTCAGGATAATATTTCCTTATTTTCGGTTCATCCGGCAAGTGCCGACTTTAAGGGATTACAACCCCCAATCGCTTATTGGGCGGATTCCAAAAAGTCCTCGAATCCTCTTGGAGGCGATAAGGCCTACCGCTCCTCACTCGATCCTTTTTTAAGTTCCTCAATACTGTTATTATAGGTTCGGAGGATATCCTTCCGACTGATCATAGAGATCAATTGTCGGGAATCCTCTTGACTGACCACTGGTAATTCCCTGATCTCGGCTTTGGTCATCTTTTTCAGGGCCGCATTCAGACTGTCCTCGGGCGTTACAGTGATGACTTTCTCGATGGCGACATCTTTGGCTATGACCAGGTTATGCAGCTCTTTTTCCAAGAGGACCTGGCGTATATCGGTCAAGGAAAGGATCCCGCTCAATTGACCATCCTTATTCATGACCGGAAAATTGGATTGATTGGAGGCGACGATCATTTGAACAATTTCATCAAAATGCATATCCTCGGGAATGGTCTCAATTTTCCTGTCCGCCGGTAAAGCCTCTATTACTGACATATGACCCAAGATATCAACGGCAAAATCACCGATATGGGCCGGGGAATCTACCCGCGTGGAAACCTGCTTTTCATAAAGAGAATACTCTCCCAATAAAAGGTAAGAAATGGTGGAAACGATTAACAGGGGAACAATCAGGCTGTATCCTCCGGTCATTTCCATGATCATAATCAAGGCGGCGATGGGAACTTTGGCGATTCCGGCAAAAAATCCTCCCATGCCCACCAGGACGAAAGGGACCGGTGAACTGACCAGATGGGGAAACCATTTATAACAGAGACTTCCATAAAAACCGCCCAGCATGGAACCGATAAAAAGAGAGGGGGCGAATACCCCTCCGCTGCCGCCGGAACTAATGGTAAAAGATGTGGCCAGTATTTTGGCAAACACCAGGACCAGCATCAGATCAAAGGCCAGATGTCCATCTATGGCAAATTGGATGGATTCATACCCGCCTCCTAAAACCCGAGGGAAAAAGAAGGCCAAAATTCCCAGCAGAATCCCCCCAAAAGCCGGCTTGAAGGATTGAGGGAGTTTTATCTTTTTAAAAAAGCGGTCCCTGGACAGATAGAAGAAACGAATATAAAGAAACCCGACGGCGGCGCACAGGAGACCCAGCAGGCCGTAAAAAGGGAGTTCCCCGGGCGGGGTGAAGGCCAATTGGGGAATATGGAAGATGGTCCCCCAACCATTATAATAGGTAAAGACCGTGTACCCGACAAGGGAAGAGATGATGCAGGGGATGATGGCCTCAAATTCAAACTCGGGTTCCCGATAAAGCACCTCGGTGGCGAAAAGGGCCGATCCCAGGGGCGCTTTAAAGATTGCCCCCAGACCACCAGCAGCACCGGCCAGAAGCATGATGCGGCGCTCACGGTCCCCCATTTTTAAGAGGGTGGCCAAAGAGGAAGCAAATCCCGAGCCGATTTGGGCAATAGGACCTTCTTTGCCCGCCGATCCACCGGAACCGATGGTGATGGCAGAGGCAATAGTTTTTATCACGGGGACTCTCTTCCGCACCTTCCCCTTTTTTCGATGAAAGCTATCGATCATGGCATCGGTACCATGACCTTCAGTTTCGGGGGCCAGATTGAACACAATCAGGCCGGAGAGGAGACCTCCCATGGCGGGAATCCAGAGGAGCATCCACCGGCTGAGTGGAATCGACAGGAACGGATAATCCTTTATTGATCCGGGGAGAATAAGATTTATTAAGTCGACTAAAAAAAATTGAGACCCTTTTTGAAGAAGATAATTAAAAAGGATGGCTCCGAACCCTGATACCACCCCGATGACGGCCCCGAAGAAAATCCAGCGCCACATCAGCTTTATTTGAGCGGTAGAAAGGGGAAGTCTGAGTTTGGTTTTGATTAGTTCTTTAAAGTTAGACTTAGTTATAATTGGCAAATTCACGTTCAAAGCCCTTACCTTGCCTCTCTCAAAAAGTAGAATCAATCATATTAATTGGCTGAAATCTCGGAAGCATTCTAATTTTCAGGTCTTCTGCGGTCCAAGAATATATCCCTTTTTCTCCGGATCTATTAGAATAATAAAATGGCCGAAAAACCATCAAGCGGTCTCTCGGCCAACCTGAGGAGATGAGGGAAACAGGTTTGCTACTTTTTCATTTTTTTCATAAAAATAGCCTCCACCTTATTGGCAGCGGCTTCGGCTCTGTCGGCGGACTTTTCGGCTCTGCCAGCGGCCATCTCAGCCGTTTGCGCAGCCATTTCGGCTTTTTTGGCGGCTGCTTCGGATAAGCTGGCTGCCGATTCGGCCCGTTTGGTGGCCTTTTCAATCCTGTCATAGTCTACCGCCGGGGCAGGCGCAGGCAGCAGGAACAGGGGTAACTTTCATGGGAGCCGCCACCGCTTCTTTAGAAGTCGAACATCCCGACCCGAAAACAAATAAAAAAGACAAAATGGACAGGACCGCCATCAATTTCATCACGTCCCTCATTGAGAGCATTTTCCCTCACCTCCTTTTCCGGATTATGCTAAAATAATAGCTCTTGATTTTTATAGATTGATTTTTATAGAAATGATTGGTACACAAATTATTATATCAAAACATAATGATGTCAAGGATTTTTTTGTTTCTCAAGGTGAAAAATGGACCAATCAGAATTAATAGCTGATACCATTGATAATTTAAGAAGGGTCTTTCAGGTTATCCAGGAATATTCCAAAAAGGTCGAGCATACCACCGGCCTTACCAGTCCCCAGCTTTGGGCCATTAAGGCCCTGGCCGAGGGCGCCCCGATGATGGTCTCTGAATTGGCCCGCCGAATGTATCTTCACCCGGCAACCGTTGTGGGGGTCCTCACCCGCCTGGAGGCTCACGACCTGATAAAGAAGACCAGGTCGAAAGGAAGACCGCCGGGTTGTCTGGGTGGAATTGACCCCCAAAGGGAAAAAACTGGTGGCCGCCGCCCCGGAGGTGGCTCAGGGTTTATTGGTCATGGGGTTGGAAAAAATACCGTTAAAGGGACTTAAGGAAATTAATAAAGGGCTGAAACGGTTGGTTTCGATTCTGGGCGTCGATGGTACTCTCCCGCGTCTTATCTTGTCTCAGGAAGTTAGCCTCCCTCTCAAGAGAAAAAAAGGATCCAAGCCAACAAAGGTCAAACCTTTACGGAAGGGGATAATAGTAAAAGGAAAGAAGGAATTTCTATCAAAACTACCGGGAAAGCGGATCCCGGATATTTTGAGAGCTTGTTTTTACGAAAATGGTGTTTAAACTTATTGAAGTAGGAGAAGAAAATTTGATGAACGGTATTCTATTAACGTGAACCCATGCTCCTATTTCTCATGTTTGCCGGTTGCCCTCTGGCGATCAAGAAAGGCAGGTGAAGGGATGGAAAGGAAGGCGATAGTATGTCTGGTGATGGCATTTATGGCGTTGGGGACCTGGATCGTTATGGCTGTCGCCCTGGATGTTCCTCGGATCAGCAAGGAAAAACTCAAATCAATGCTTGGGAATCCGAATGTGGTGGTTATCGATGTCCGGACCTTCTTTGACCGGAAAATGAGTACAAAACAAATCAAAGGGTCGGTTCGGGAAGATCCGGATCCAACTAAGGCGAAATTCTGGGCCAAGAAGTATTCCAAGGAAAAAACCATTGTTCTTTATTGCGCCTGACAAGATGAGGCGACCAGTGCCCGTGTGGCACAGGAGCTTATCGACCTGGGATTTAAAAAAGTCTATGCCCTCAAAGGGGGTTGGCGTGAATGGGATATGGCCAATTATCCGACTGAGCGGAAATAGAACGTGCCTCGGGTCGTGTACGTGAGCAATAATCGAGAGGGTCATCAAGAGTAAAGTAAAGCAGAGAAAGATGACGATAAGACGTTTAGAATCGTTGATAAACGTTATCCTCATGGTTGCCATTGTTTTGACCCTGGGACTACTTATCCTTTGGAGCTACAAGGGACGGGAGGAGCGGTCTGGTCGCTATTATCGCTATGAAAAGATAGGGTCACACCACATCGCAAACATAACCGTCAACCTCGGCGGAATACCGAGGCAAGAGCACTGCCGGACATGTCACCCGGAGGGAAGAGCAGCGGTCCGGATAGATTCCTCTTTACCAGGGCGCAATCACCCTAATATCGCTCCCCATTCGATGGTTGACCTGGGATGCACGGCCTGCCATTTGGGCGAGGGGATGGCTGCCGATCTGAAGATATCCCATGGTCGAATAGGGAACGAAGCTCGAAAAGTCTTGGCAGGAGAAGACCTCCAGGCCAGTTGTTACCAATGCCATGAATTAAAGCCACTCCGGGGAGCTCGATAAAGCCTGGCAAGGGGTCCGACTGTTTTTCAAAACCGCCTGCGATACCTGTCACACAATCGGCGGGTGGAGGGGTGGCAGCTATGGCCCTGATCTTAGCGATGCCGGCTCCTTCCTGGGTTGGTGCAAATCAGGGCAGCTATCGAAAATCCCAAAACAGTCCTTGAGAGCTCAATTATGCCGAAATTCGGCCTTTCTCCTGAAGAGGTGAAAGCCCTCTCCTATTTCCTGAAGAGTCGAGTGAGAGAGCCTTACTACGAAACCCCGATGATGCGCCTGTTTAAGGAAAGAGAAGAGAAACGGCTGGAGAAAAAAAATCTGCTCAAACCAGTCTCGGCGGGAAAGGAGTTAATAAAGAATCCGACCCCAGAGGGGCCGGTATTGGTTAACCCCTGGAAGGGGATAAAATGCCTTGCCTCCTGAGGAGGCAAGGCTCGGTTGCCCCCAGTTATTTGATTAGTATTTGGGTTTTTCCGACTCCCTTTCCTTCGTCTCTTGATATTTTATATATTTTCGAATCATTTCTGTATCCAGACCCACAGTATCTACACAGTACCCTCTGGCCCAGAAATGATTACCCCAATAGGGTTTTTCTTTCAATTTGCGAAACTTGTTGAAAATTCGAATGGCTGTTCTCCCTTTCACCGTCCCAACATATCCCGAAACTGACACTTTCGGGTGAGATGAGAGCCAGCAAATGAACATGATCAATTTGCACATTTAACTCCATTACTTCACAGCCCTGTTGCTCGGAGAATGCCCTGATACATGCTTCAACTTCTTGTGCAATTTCTCCCGTCAGAATCCGGAACCGGTACTTTGGAGTCCATACAATGTGATATTGGCAATACCATATCGTTTGTGATAACTTTCGAAATCGACTCATTTGTTTCTCCTTTGCTTGGTTGTGGGGACAACTTAGCTTTGGTTATAACAAATGAGTCGTTCAGATGGCAAAGCCACTGAACTCTGACCTTGCCCACAGGGCAAGGGTTTCTATGTTGGACTAAATTGCAAAAATTGATTATAATTATTTTATCGAGTCGTAAAAAAATTAGAGACGGCAATAAAAATCTTGGATTGAAAGGCAGGATATTTCCAGATGGAAACCGGAACTTCTGCTCCCCCCATCAAGCGCCGGTTGACAGCAATTCTCGCCGCCGATGCTGTCGGGTACAGCCGGCAGATGAGCGAGAACGACGAAGCCACGGTTCAGGTGCTGGCGGGCCAGCGGGCGATCATCGACCGCCTTATCGTGGCCCACGATGGCCGTATCTTCGGAACGGCTGGCGATAGTGTCCTGGCCGAATTCCCAAGTTCGGTCGAGGCAGTCCGCTGCGCTGTTAAGATCCAGGAGGCGCTTCAAACCCACAATGAAAGCGCCCCCGAATCACGGCGCCTCGAATTTCGCATCGGCATCAACTTGGGCGACGTGATGGTGGATGGCACCAATATCCTGGGGGACGGAGTTAACGTGGCGGCGCGACTCGAAAGTATTGCTGAACCTGGTGGGATTTGCATCTCTTCTTCGGTTTACGACCAAATCATAGGGAAGCTGAGTATCGGATTTGTCGACCTCGGTGAGAAGTCTCTGAAAAACATCTCCCGCCCAATTCGCGTTTATCGGTTCGATCGGAGCGGTGGGAAGTCGGACGCAGACCACCACGCGCCACCGACTCGGAAGCTTTGGCTTGGTATTGGCGGAACCGTTCTACTGGTGGTTTTTATAGCCGGCGCCTGGCAGGCCGGGTTATTTAAACGCCGGTCTACACCGGTATCCGCCCCGCCTCCCCTTCCCGCCGGACGAACACCCTCGGTGAGCCCGTCTGGGGTTGTATCGGAGGAAACGAAAATGAAGTTGCGTATCGCGGAAGCCGAGAAGGCGAAGGCCGAGGCCGAACTGGCGAAACAGCGGGCGGCCGCCCGACTCGGCGAGCGCAAAGACGGCGTAACTTCATCGATGACGGAAATGATGCAGAGGATGATGCATACGGCCGGGCAAGGATCAACGTCCCCACCGCGAGTTACTACTGCTAAACCGGCAAAGTCAGCCGGGACAACTTCAACACCTTCCACCACGACGACGGGCACCGTGACTGCCCCCGCACCGAAGGCCGTTTCGCCAATTACCGCTCCTGCCGAGAAGCCGACCCCACCCCCCAGCCCCCCAGCGACAGTCGCGTCAACCGCTACGCCGCAAACCAATGCGCCGCCCGTGGCGCCGGTGCTCACCGACTCCGATCGCGGTCTGGCTTTGAGATCGTGCGCGGCATATGAAGATTTACGGGCCTTCAGCGACACAATTCCTGTTCGCGTGTCAAACGGTGCAATGATCGTTGAGCAAGGTCTCCCAGGAAAACCCGGCTATCTGTTGATCAGCGGCCGGCCGTCTCCGGACGGACACCTAGTGCTTTCCGGAATGGGCATAGCCGTTGCTAAACGATTGCGGGGTGAAACGTACCGGGCTCGCTATGAGGGTACTTATCACGATGGCCGATACGAACTTAACGGGTTTAACGGAGCCCGTCGGTGCACGATGACCATCCGGATGGGTAGCCAACCCTGACCCCGAAACGACGTTAATTATTAATTCTTTGCCCCGTCGTAATAAAACGAAGGGCCATGAAAGTGGTTCAGGAGGAATTTAACGGTGCGAATTCTCGTGGTTGAAGATGATACCAAGATTGCTTCCTTCGTTGCCCAAGGACTCAAGCAGGCCGGCTATGTGGTTGACCGTGCGGCCGACGGCGAAGACGGCCTTCATATGGCTGCCACCTTACCGTATGATGCCGCGGTGATTGACATCATGCTCCCGAAGCTGGACGGTCTGACTCTTATTGAGGAGCTCAGACAACAAAATATCACCACGCCGGTGATCATCCTGAGCGCCAAGCAATCGGTGGACGACAGGGTGCGGGGACTCCAGATCGGAAGTGATGATTATCTGACCAAACCCTTTTCTTTTGTGGAGCTTCTGGCCCGCATCCAGGCCCTCATTCGAAGGGGAGGCAGTGCTCCCCCTTTAAGCCGCCTGACAGCCGGAGATCTTGTGCTTGATCTTCTCAGCCGCGAAGTCACCCGATCGGGGAAGAAGATCGAACTCCCACCACGGGAGTTCAGCCTGCTTGAATATCTGATGCGCAATACCGGGAAGGTGGTCTCCAAGACCATGATCCTTGATCAAGTCTGGGACTATCACTTCGATCCGCAGACCAATGTCGTGGATGTGCTGGCCTGTCGTCTGCGGAACAAGATTGACAAGGGTTTTCCCAATAAGATCATCCACACCATCCGTGGAATCGGCTATGTTCTTAAAGTCACTTAACCACATACGGAAGTCCATCTCTTTTAGGATTACCATCTGGTATTCAATCCTTTTCCCCTTGAGCTCCATATTGGTTTTCGGCCTTATTTATTTTCTGCTATCTTCATACGTTAACCGGAAAGACCGGGAAATTCTCGACGCCAAGCTCGAGGAATGTGTCAGCCAATACGAGACCAGGGGGATCATAGGGCTCGATGACGAGATCCGGCGGGATAGACAGGTAGATAGGAGAATTACTTTTTTCGTTCGTATTGCCGGACCTGGCAATATCACCCGTTACTTAAGTGTGCCCAAAACAGAAACGGCCTTTGATTACCAATATCTCGAGGAACATAATCTGCATGCCCGATGGATAGACTTGATAATGGGAAAGGGCGATTACGCCACCGAGGTCCGGTCGACCCATCTGCCTGACGGTTCTTTACTGCAGGTCGGCAAGAGCGTGAAGAATCGGGAAATACTGCTTGAACGGTTTCGGGAAATCTTTGCCGGGATCATGATACCGGTCATTCTCCTGAGCTTTGCCGGAGGGGCCTTCCTTTCCTCTCGCACCCTGAGGCCCCTCTACAACCTCATCGATGCCGTCCGCCTCATCGTCGAGACGGGAAAGATGCAGGCCCGCATTCCGGAAAACCTTACCGGAAATGAACTCCAGGAACTGATCATACTCTTTAACGGCATGCTGGAAAGGATCGAGACTCTCATAAACGGCATGAGGGCTTCTCTGGATAACGTGGCCCATGATTTACGCACCCCTATCACCAGACTGCGAGGGGGAATCGAAGTAGCGCTGCAGGGGGATCGGGGTGCCGATACGCTTCGTGAAGCCCTTATGGACTGTGCGGAAGAGTCAGAGCGGATTATCACTATGATCAATACCCTTATGGATATCTCCGAAGCCGAAACCGGAGTAATGGAACTTAACCTGGATGAGGTCAACCTCTTCGCCCTGCTTGAAGATACCGTAGGGCTCTATGATTATGTCGCCGAGGATAAGGGGATAACCATTTATTCGGAATGCCCCCCGGATCTTTGCCTGCCGGTCGATTCAAACCGGATGCGCCAGGTTTTGGCCAATCTGCTGGACAATGCCATCAAATTTTCCCCACGGGGAGGCCGGATAGACCTCAAAGCCTACCTCAGAGGGGAAGAGGTGGTCATTGAAGTTAAAGACACCGGAGAAGGCATTCCACCCGAAGAAATACCTAAGATTTGGGATCGCCTTTACCGGGTTGATAAGAGCCGTTCTCGCCGCGGGCTTGGTCTTGGACTGAGTCTGGTCAGAGCCATCATCCGGGCCCATGGGGGTTCTGTTGAAGTCCAAAGTGAACCCGGCCGGGGATCACAGTTTATCCTCTATCTGCCTGCCCATTTGCCCGCTCATTGATTAGTCCTGTCTCTTTACCTTTCAAGAATGTAATGTTTAAGCAATGAAATCGTAATACAACGGCAATGTTTCCGTCATTTCCAATGCCTTAAATAGTAATAGTACCGTAAGGTTTTTGTTATTTTGATGATTTAAATTTGATGGATGCGGGTTGCCGGCCCTGCTTTTCCGTGACCGGGCAATAAAAACAGAAAGAAATGGAGGGACTCCAATGGAAGGATGTATGCCAGCCATCGCTATCTCAAGCAAGTCTTACAGCCATGGGCGAGAAGTAGCTGAAAAATTGGCCCAAGAATTGGGATCGCCCTGTATTTCCAGAGAGATTATCGGGGATGCCGCACAGCATTTCAATGTTCCGGAGGCTACCCTTATTCGCGCCGTTCATGATGCCCCCACACACTATGACCGTTTTTTATACGGAAAAGATAGATATTTGGCTTATATTCGTGAAGTCCTCCTGTCCCGCCTCCAAAATAATAACGAAAGCATTGTCTACCATGGTTTGGGCGGCCATTTTTTCGTCCAGGGGGTCTCCCATGTCCTAAAAGTCCGGATTATTGCCGAGTTTGAAGACCGGGTGTCCGAAGCGATGAGGCTGGAAGGGCTGGCAGCCGAAGAAGCGCGAAAAACCCTGCTGGAGGAAGACGAGACAAGCCAGCGTTGGAGCCATTACCAATTTGGCATCGATCCTGACGACCCAAGCCTGTATGATGCGGCCTTTCATGTTAAGGCCTTAAACATGGAAGAAACAGTAAAGATCATCTCCCAGATGGCCGGATTACCTTGTTTCCAACCCACACCTGAATCCTGTAATGCAATCCATATGCTTTTGCGGGCCGCTCACATACAAAAGATGTTGGTTGATACTAATCCTTTCGTCAAGGTCGAGGTCGAAGAAGGCGAGATTGTCGTCGCTGTCGACGGCCACCTGTGGGAAGAAAAGAAGCTGCTCGCCAGGCTCGATCAGTTAATGGACGGTGAAAAGGAAGACGTCAAAATCACGGTCCGGGGGATGGCGCACTGAGAGCGTCTCCTGGTTTCCTTGTCATTTCCGGCCCAGCTTCCCGCCTACCCGGCCGGTGATGTCGGGGGTTCTCACCCGTCCTCTGCTCGGAGTGTGCATACTGGTTTCGGCGAGGGTGATTATGCGTCGTGTTGTCATCCCTATTTTTCCTTTGGGTGAAGCCCCTGGAAACGTCAAAAAAAATTCTTTCTCTGACAAAGGAGTAGATTAACGTGGCGCCTCATGGAACGACCATTATTTACCTCGGCTTAATCTCCCTGGCCTTCATCATCGCCGCCTATGGTACCATCGTCGGCGCTGCCGGCGGCTTTCTCTATGTGCCCTTGTTATTCTTGCTTTATCCCCGCAACAATCCCGGTACCCTGACGGCCATCGCCTTAGCCGTCAATTTTTTCACCTCCATTTCCGGCACCGCAGCCTATGTTCGCCAGAAGCGAATCGATTATAAATCCGCCTTGCTGTTCGCGGCGACGACGATTCCGGGGGCCATTTTAGGCGTTATGGCCGTTCCCTTTGTTCCCCGCCGGGGTTTTGAAGCCATCTTCAGCCTTTTCCTGATCGGCTTGTCTCTTTTTATGTTTTTCCGGCCGAAGTCCGACACCGGGCCCGCCGGGAAAGAGCACCCCCCTGCCAGCGGCAGCGTCACCCGGGTCTTTAAGGCCACGAACGGCATCACCTTTGAATACCATTATAATTGGGTATTGGCAGGGGCAACCTTTCTTTTCCTGGGGTTCGCCGCCAGCTTTCTGGGAATCGGGGGGGGCGCTTTGATCGTGCCGACCTTGTCTTATGTGGTCAATTTCCCGGTATTCATCGCCACGGGGACTTCAATGTTTATCGTGGCCATTATAACCTTTACCGCCTCCCTGTCGAATATCGTCCATGGGGCTTTCCATCATGGGGTACACCGCATCGCGGCCATGGGAATAGGGGCCTTGAGCGGGTCCCAGGTTGGAGGCTACCTTTCCAAAAAGATCAAGGGCCCCTGGGTTATTCGCGGCCTGGCCTTGGCCATAGCCGCAGCGGGAGTCAAGATGTTCCTTGATGTCTTGTGATAAGCGAACCAGCAAGGCATCACGGCAGCAAATGTAAAAGGAGAACCCATGTCCATAGTTACCATCTCTCGAGGTTCTTACAGCCATGGCAAGGAAGTGGCGGAAAAATTGGCCCAAAAATTGGGCTATGCCTGTATCTCCCGGGAAGTTATCCTGGAGGCCTCGGAGCATTTCGATGTTCCCGAGATCAAGCTGACCCGGGCCATTCATGACGCCCCGTCAGTTTTTGACCGCCTGACCTATGGCCGGGATCGGTATATCGCCTATATACGCGAGGCCCTCCTGCACCACTTCGTCCGGGATAACGTGGTCTATCATGGCCTGGCCGGACATTTCTTCGTACAGGGGGTCTGCCATGTCCTCAAGGTCAGGATCCTGGCCGGCCTGGAAGACCGGGTGACCGAAGAGGTCAAGCGTCAGGGCCTCTCCGCGGAAGAGGCCCGGGCCATTATCAAGAAGGATGATGAGGAGCGCTATCGCTGGAGCTATCATCTTTATGGAGATTGATACCCGGGATCCCTCCCTTTATGACCTGGTCATTCACCTGAAATGCATCAGCGTTGAGGAGGCGGTCGGCATCATCGAGTACGCTCTGAAGCACCCTCGTTTTCAGACCACGCCCGAGTCTCAGAAGGCCATGGAAAGCTTGTTTCTGGCGGCCCAGGTGCAGGCGGCCCTGGTGGAGGAGATCCCCTCGGCCAAGGTCGCGGTGGAGGGCGGAGAACTGGTGGTCAATATCGGCAGCGCCTGGGACGGGGAAAAGAAGATGATCGCCAAGGTCGAGCAAATCAGCGATAACCTGAGCGGCGTCAAGGTAAAAGTGCGCTTGATCAAGCCTTAAACAGGAATCCGAATGTATTTTAGAGGGGCCTTTATGAACATTATGAACATAATGTTATCCCGGCTGCAAAAGGCATTTGCCAAATCTGAAGGGTACGGTTTGCTGGGCCATTTCCGCTGGCCCGCGATGAGCATCCTGGTGGGGGTGGTCTCCGGATTCGGGGCCATCCTCTTTGAAACCCTGTTAAGATATGCCTTCTATCATTTTTTGCATCAAACTACGGGCTATGCCGAACCTTTGAAAGGGGCGGCGTCGGTACCCTTCCTGGGGGTGACCCGCTCCTGGTTGTTTCTCATCATTCCTGCCCTGGGGGGCCTGGTATCGGGGTTGCTGGTCTATTTTGTTGCCCCGGAGGCCGAAGGGCACGGCACCGATGCCATGATCGACGCCTTTCATCGCAAAGGCGGCCTTATCCGCAAACGGGTCCCCTTGGTGAAGTTAGTGGGCTCCGCCATTACCATCGGCAGCGGCGGTTCGGCCGGCAAGGAGGGTCCCATTGCCCAGATCGGCGCGGGTTTCGGGTCCTTCCTGGCTACTGTCTTGAAGCTCACACCTCGCGACCGGCGCATCCTGATGTTGGCCGGCGCCGCCGGGGGCATCGGGGCCATCTTCCATGCGCCCCTGGGGGCGGCCCTGTTTGCCCCGGAGGTGCTCTACCGGGAGACGGAGTTCGAATTCGAGGCGATCATACCCTGTATAATCTCCGCCATCGTGGCCTCCTCCATCTTCGACCGGTTTTTCGGGAGGACCGCCCTGTTTTTTCCGGGGCCGGTAGATTTCGCCACCAGGGAGCTAATACCATACGCCTTATTCGGAGTGGTTTGTGCCCTGGTGGGCTACATTTACATAAAGGTATTTTATGATGTGGCCAGGGACCGCCTTTTTCGCCGGTTGAAAATTTCCAAGGCCTTGAAACCCGCCTTGGGGGGGCTCATGATTGGCATGATCGCTTTTTTCACCCCCCAGGTGATGGATGGCGGCTATGGCTGGGTGCAGGCCGCTATGGAAGGAAAGCTCTTTTGGGGGGTCATGCTGCTGCTGGCCCTGATGAAGATTGCGGCCACCTCCTGCACCATCAGTTCCGGCGGCAGCGGCGGCGTCTTCGGTCCCTCGGTGTTTATGGGGGCCATGCTGGGCGGCGCCTTCGGCTTTCTGGGACATCAGGTGGCGCCGACCTGGGTGATCCATCCCAATGCCTTTGTCCTGGTGGGCATCGGCGGCTTCTTTGCCGGCGTGGCCAGGGTGCCGGTGTCCTCCATCATCATGGCCTGCGAGATGTGCGCCAGCTATGTCCTGCTGGTGCCGTTGATGCTGGTCTGCACCGTCTCCTTCGCATTGTTGCGGCGACACAGCCTCTACGAAAAGCAGGTGGTGACCCGGCTGGCCTCGCCGGCCCACATGACCGAATTCGCTCGGGGTCTGCTGGAGCAGATGCATGTCTCCGAGGTGATCACCCCCCGGCAGGTGACCGAGATCCCTGAAGACCTGCCCTTAGAGGAGGTTATCCCCATAGTCACCGGCTCCAGTGACTTCCATTTTCCGGTGGTGGCTCAAGACGGCCAAATGACCGGCATCCTCTCCATTAATGATATCCGCCCCATAATGTTCGAGGAAAACATGCATCGGGTGAAGGCGGCCAAGGACGTGGCCACCCCCGAGGTGGTGCGGGTCTTGACCGAAGATTCCCTGCAAGAGGCCCTCGATAAGATGGTCCTGCTGAAGGTCGATGAGCTGCCGGTGGTGCAGGCGAAGGAGCCGGATAAGATCGTTTCCATGATCTCGAAACGTGAGATCATGGGCTACTACCACTCCCGGGCAAATGGAGCAATGCCAAAGGCTGCCTAAAGACCTCACCGGGGTGCCCACCTGGGAGAGGCATCCGAGCCCCTCCGCCTGCCCCGCTGATCCTTTTCCCCTCCTTTTTCTGTTTTTCGGGGGACGGTAAAGCATGAGCGCCCTCACCAGTTCATGTCCTCCAGGAAAATTATCCGCCCGGCAGACCTATGGCGCAACGAAGGCGCCTTGATCGACCGTGTCCCGTGAGTGGGACCTCATGCCGCTTACGCCAAACGGTTCAACAGCGACAGGCTGCTCGATTACATGACCTGCCTACTCAAAATATACTGAGGATATGCCGAACGTCCACAGCCTGTACGGCTCGCTGACTTGCCAGACATCGTGGATCAACCCAAAAAGAATTAGGTAGTGTCCATCCGGAAAAGGCAATATTCCGGATGGAGCGGTCAGCCGTCAGCTTTTAGCTGTCAGCAAAATCCTTTACCACTAACGGGTTAGCTGAATGCTGATCGCTGAATACTGTAAGCTTCATCCATAAATTCGAATTTCCGGATGAGAATTAGCTGGTCCTCCCATCTCCCGCCCATCCTGTCTTACTGCCAGAAATTATTGAGGGAATTTCAATAAAATACATTGATCTCCCGAATAAAATACAGGAACGACCCTATTTTTTTAACGCTCTAAAAATGAGATGATAGGATCATTTCCGAAGTCCAATGCGCAGAGGCTGGTTTTAAAAAATTAGCCTTAATCACGGATTCAGAGGAAAGCAGAATCGAACTGTTTTTCTTATCAAATACAAAAAGGGGGAATTTATGTTAGTCAATCGGAGGTATTATTCTCTTATTCTGGTCATGGTTATTCTTTTTGGGGCGGCGGCACTCACACCGGCCTGGTCGGCTCAAAAACCCATTGATTTAAGAACCGCCATTATCCAGGTCGCCAAACAAAATCTTTCCAAGGTTGTCTATGTTGAAGTGACTGAAAGCAGGGAAGTCACGAATCCTATGATGCCGTTCCAAAACGACCCATTCTTTCGTCACTTCTTTGGCGGTCCCAAAATGCCCAAGAAGTTCAAACAACAAACCAAGGGCCTGGGATCGGGAATAATCATCGATTCCAGGGGCTACATTCTAACCAACTATCATGTGGCCGGAGGAGCAACAAAAATCGAAGTGACCCTGGCCGATGGGAGTAAATTTCCAGCCCGTTTGGTGGGAGGGGATAGTAAAACTGATTTGGCGGTGATCCATATTTCAGCCAAGGAAAGTCTCCCCTATATCACTTTTGGGGATTCTGACCAGGTGGAAGTGGGCGAATGGGTGGTGGCCATCGGCGCCCCCCGGGCCTTGGAGAAATCGGTGACCCAGGGGATAATCAGCGCCAAACATCGGAGCGGAATAACGGATCCAACCAGTTATGAGGACTTTCTCCAAACCGATGCAGCCATCAATCCGGGCAACAGCGGCGGGCCACTTCTCAACCTGTATGGCCAGGTTATCGGGGTGAATGCCGCCATAGCCACCCAGTCGGGTGGTTTTGAAGGGATTGGTTTCACCATTCCAAGTAATATGGCCCAATACGTGGCCAGAACCCTTATTGCCCACGGAAAAGTGGAACGGGGTTGGCTTGGGGTATCGATTCGGAACCTGACCCCCGAATTGGCCACGTCTGTTCAGGTCAAGACCCTGACCGGCGCGCTGGTAGTGGAAGTAACCAAGGGAGGCCCGGCGGATAAGGCCGGGATAAAAAAGAACGATGTCGTCGTTGCCTATCGTGGGAAAGAGGTAATCGGCACCAATGAATTCCGAAATGCCGTAGCTGAGACCCCCATCGGTACGGAAGCCAAGCTTACGATTCTCCGGGATGGCCGAAAGGAAGATTTAACGGTCAGAATTGGAAATCTGGAGGAGGCCACGAAGCTCCTTTCCGTCTCGGTCAAGGAGCGATTAGGAATAGAGGTCAGATCTCCGAATTCTTTAGAGGCAAGCAAATACGGACTGAATCAACATCAAGGCGTAGTCATTATCGAGATTGATCCGAAAAGCCCCCTTAAAGAGGCCGGTTTTGAGAAGGGGGACATCATCCTGGCCATCGAGAATCAACCCATTGAAAGCATGGAGAGCTTTGTTGATTTGGTAAGTCTTTTAAAACCGAAAGCGAAAATATCCATCCTCGCTCTTGATCACCGGACCGGAAATACAGGAACGGTTCAGGTTGTCATACGATAAAGACGGAATTTCAGGACCTTCATCGCTCGATCATGGAAAAGGAGCATGGATTGATCTTGCCTTTTGAGGGAAGCAAAGTAATAACATTTTGCTAACCTATTTATGCGATGACGAATAATAAACCAGAAAGGATGTAGACTATGCAAGACGTCAATCGTATTCTTGTCGTCAGCAGGATGACCACCTCCTGTATAAAGGCGGTTCATTACGGCCTGTCCCTGGCAAAACAGTACGGGGCCACCCTGTACGTCATTCATGTGATTCACGACCCCTTCGGGTTGGAAGGATGGAACCTCCCTCTACCGGACCTGGAAAAGGACTACCAGAACCTTCTCAAAAAGACGAAACAGCAGATGGACCGGATCATCAAAAAAGAAAACCAATCCGGCATGCCTATCGAAGTACTCATGCCCGAGGGCGACCCGACGGAAGAAGTCATAAAGACGGTCAAGGAAAAGAAAATCGATCTCCTGGTCATAATTGCCCATGAGGAAGGCCATCTGGAACACTTCCTTTTCGGGAGAAGCAACCATGAACTGGTTCGCAGGATGCCCTGCTCGATCCTTCTCGTCAAGAAGGAGCCGCAGCCTAAGCTATAGTAGAGCAAAAACAGAGAAGGTGGCGGCCAGCTCTTTGGCCTATTCAAAACTTGGCATGGCAAAGAAGCTCAGGCGTATGGGTGGACAATCGCAAAAATCAAGACCCTCTAACTCCAAATTTCAAATATCTTTGGCTAGTTTTTAGATAAGAGGTAGCAACCTATGATAATTTTTCTTCGGGGACATAAATGTACGTGTTTTCCATCCCCAAAGGCTTAAAGATGCGCTCCCGGCAGAGATACCCGAAATTCATAGGCCAGGTATGTTTATCCGGCAGAATGCCGTGGAGTAGTCCGAAGAAGAAGGAATAGGTTATGGCTTCAAGGGGAATCATGGAAAGTAACAATCAGACAGTGGTCTTATCCTCGGGCGTCAAGGGCGCCACCCTTAAAAACAATCCTTCCACTCCCTCAATGATGACCGGTTGACCTTGGCGCAGGGGCCGGTTTGATCCCGCCCGCCAGATTTCACCCTGGTATTCTACTTCGATCTTATCACCCTCCGCCATGATCACCACCCCCTGGCCACCAATCATGGCCGTTCTGCCGGTAATGGGGCGTCGGCGTTGAGACTGGATGATTTTCCAGTAAAGGCCGAGGGAGCCCATGAGGATGATTAGATAGAGCGGTAGAGCAGCCTGCCAGGCCAGATAAAGGAAGAGAAGCAAACCCAGCAGTGGCAAAAATAAAAGTACATGATGCATAATGAACCCCCTGCGAGGCCGATAGCCTGCTGGCTAGAGGCCCCCCCTAAAGAGACTGTAGATGAGCACACCCAGGACCATCAGGGTCACCAGGACGTAAGTACGGTCACCCCGCATGGCAAAAGCGATAACCGAAAAGACCACTCTGGCCACGGGAGTCGCGATTAGCAGCAGCAGCCCAAGCTGGATCACTCCCCGTCTGTTAAAAGAGAGGGCATCCGACAGGATGCCGAAGACGTTCCGCAGGTCGGTGGGCTCTCCACGGAAAAGCAGATAACTCGGACGGGCGCTGCCATAGTGGATCAGATAAAAAATCGCTCCCGTCAGCACCACGGCCGCGGCGATGACCACCCCGCCCCTCAAGAGAGTGCCGATCATCTGCTCCAATTGTTCTTCTGTCCAGGTCTTTCCGGATGGCGGCATGTTACAATCTCCCGGTCAGGCCGCTGTAAATCATTTCGACCCCGAGAAGGAAGATCAGGCCGCCGAAGACGATCCGCAGGACACGGGTTTTGGTGCTGAGTAAAACCCGGGCCCCCAAGAGGGAACCCAGGAGCACCCCCAGCATGACCGGCATTGAAAGGCCGGGATCGATATAGCCGCGGTTCAGATAAATACCGGCCCCGGCGGCGGCGGTCACGCCGATCATGAAGTTGCTTGTGGTGGTTGAAACCTTAAAGGGGATGCGCATGGCACGATCCATGGCCAACACCTTCAAGGCCCCGGATCCGATTCCAAGCAGCCCCGAGAGCGTCCCGGCCAGGAACATGAGACTAAAACCGCCTGGAATGGCGTGAACGTGGTAGGGCCGCAGTCCCTCGGGGGTCGGGAAAGAAGCATTCATCTTCAGACGGGTGGCCAGCGGATCCGGAAGGTCCTGGTGACGCCGATCGGGCCGGGGCCGGCCGGACCAGAAGGCCGAAAGGATCAAGACCACCCCGAAGACCAAGGCAATGGCGGCATTCGAGATCCTGGCCGCCAAGGCGGCTCCAACCAAGGCGCCCAAGGTGGTGGCCACCTCAAGAAACATGCCGATTCGTATATTCGTGAATCCTTCTTTAACATAAGCCGCCGCCGCCCCCGAGGAAGTGGCGATCACGGAGACCAGCGAGGCGCCGACGGCGTAGCGAATGTCCACCCCGAAGACCAGGGTCAGGAGCGGGACAATCACGACTCCTCCGCCCAGGCCCGTTAAGGACCCCAGAAACCCGGCCAGCAGAGAACCCGACCAGAGCAACAGGGTGAATTCGAAAATAGTCATGGAACCATCATCGTCCCCGGAGCAGGCCGATTTCCCGCAGGGTGCGCAGGTAGCTGACCATATCCTCCCGGCTCAGCACGCCCTGGACCTGCCCGTCCGCCATCACCGGAAGCTGATTAACCCCGTCCCGGTCCATTTTTTCCAAGGCCTCCCAGATTCCGGTTTCAGGCCGAACTTTTTTCATCTCCGCCGCCGGGATGACGACTTGGGAAACCAGGGTGGTCGGCCATTCGGAAACCGGGACCTGATTGAGGTGGTGAAGCGTCAAGAGGCCGATTACCTGCCGGCCGCTGGTGACCAGAAAACTGCGTTGACCGGCTCCCAGGATGTGACGGTCCACCAGTTGCTGCAAGGTGGTGTCCCCGGGGATGGCGGTATAATGGGGATTCATGGCCTGGGCTACTTTATGGCCAGCGAGCAGATCACGGAGCGCCAGTTGCTGCACCTGGCCTGTGGCGGCGCTCTCCAAGAACCAGCCGATAAAAGCGATCCAGAGGCCGTTGAAGAAATTACCGATAAGCATCTGCCAGACCCCTAAAAGAATAAAAAGAAAGGCGATAAAGCGGCCCACATTGGCAGCGATAATGGTGGCCCGCTGCATTTTTTTGGTGAAACCCCAGACGATGGCCCGCAGGACGCCCCCCCCGTCCAGGGGAAAACCGGGGATGAGGTTGAACAGTCCCAGGACGAAGTTGATATAAACCAGGTATTCGGCCAGGGCCCGCAAGGGGACAGCTCCCGCGAAGAGAGGGTGTGCTAGATAAAAAAGCGCGGCTAGGGCGAAACTGACCGCCGGACCGGCGATGGATATCCAGAATCCGGCCCTGGCGTTGGGAGGCTCGGCGCCGATCAGGGAGACCCCGCCGAAGATGAAGAGCGTAATGCTCCGGACCGGGATCCGGTAATGGATGGCCACGACCGAATGGCCCAGTTCATGGATCAAGACACTCACAAAGAGCAGGATGGCCGTCATAGCCCCCAAGATCCAGTATTGCATGATCGGCCAACCTTTATATTCAGCCGGATAATAGCCCACCGCCATCGTCCAGGTGATCAAAACAAAAATCAGAAACCAGGAAAGGTCGAGCCGGATGGGGATACCTAAAATACGCCCCAGGGGAATGGCATTTCCGTTCATCTTCTCACCTCTGATCGCTTAGGCTCACTGCCGCTTAAAGCCATCCCTCACCCATTCCCGAGGAAGGGGAGCACCACAATGCCGATAAAGTCCTGGAGGAAGTGCATCACCATCGGTGCGGCCAGGCTTTGGCGCCACAGATAGACGAGAGCGAAGACAACCCCCATAGCCCCGACGGTCAGCACCCCGGACGATCCTTCATAGCCGTGCCCGAGTGAAAAGATGACCGCGGAAAGCAGCACCGCCGCCGGACTGTCCGTAACCGCCCTGAGCCGGAGTATAAGATAACCTCGAAAGATGGTTTCCTCCGCCAGGGCAACAACCCCGACCAAAAGCAGGGCCAGTAAAAATTCGATCGATCCTCTGGCGGACATAAAAGAAGGCAAAGGGGTCGAGGGGACCGAAAACCCGGCGGTTTGCAAGGCTTTTTCGAATAAGCCGGCGGCAAAGAAGAAAGGGACATAGAGCCCGATTCCCAGGCCGATCTCTTTCCGGAGGTTTTTAGATGTCCAGCCGATCCGCTGAAGGGGTTCGCCATTGCGCCAGATAAAGAAGAGAACCAGGCTGACCAGGGCCAGGTCACGTAGAATGGTTGAAAAGGCCACCAGCAAAAAACTCAGCTTTCCCTGCTTGAACGCAAAAAACGAAAAGATCATCGAGGGGACGATGAGGAAAAGGAAGACCGAGACTTCAAGAGCCAAAACCTTCTTTTCCATAATTTCCGTAAAGCCACCTTGCTTATTAGGTTCGGACCGGATGCTCCAGCCGGAGCGGGATTAGGACAATCCTCGAGGCGGGCCTGCGGCTGATCACCATCGGATAGAGGATAGGTCCTGAAAAGCAACTCATTAAAAAACAATTAAATTTTCTCACAAAAGGGGGCGGGAAAGGAATACGGTGAAGGATGTATTTTTTGAGGACAAAGAAAGTATTTTTTGAGTAAAGCCAGGAAAATCACGACCCCATAATCCACCGGCTTCAGGCGGAGCTCGTAATAAAAAGTCCGTTTCGCTTTGGGTATAAAGAAAGATATTCACGATCGAAGCTCCCGGACCATCTGCTCCAGGGTCAGGGCTTCGGTGCCCAGCCGGTTGCCGAGTTGTACCGAGGGCGGGGGCTTCAGACCGGTCAGGGCCAGCAGGACTTCTTCAGCAAAGACCTTTCGGGTAAACCCGTCCAAAAATATCTTTGAGTCGAGTAGACCGGTTTCTCCCGATACTGTAGGTTGAGGTTTGTTTCCTTGTTAGCCGCCTGGTTTCCCGACGGTGCCACAATATTTCAACCATGTATCCGTTGGCCCCGGCCCCTCACAGAACCGGACTTGCGGATTTCCCGCATCCGGCTCTTCAGTCAGGTTCACAGACCTGTGGCATAAATCCAAGAGTAGCCTTTCACTATCCTGGGTCTCGGTAAGGGAAAACGCTTGAGTCTCTCCTGAAATTCTTCCCAGTTGAAACTCTTCCGCTGACTTCGCCTGTTAAGCCACTTGAACCACATACGACTCGACCGCATAGGCAAATTTATTCAGCGTCGCTGCATTTCCCGCAAATCCGTAGTAGTTGTAATACCCCTTGAGAACCCGGCAGAGATGCCTATGGAGTTCCCGGAAGGATAACAGATTGCGCAGTTTCCTCAGTCTGTCATTTAAGGCGATCAAAGTGCTTCGGTATCGCTTCCCGATCCCCCAATTTCAAGAGGGTGGCCAATATGGATGCAAAACCCGAGCCGATCTGGGCCACCGGTCCTTCTTTTCCGGCAGATCCGCCGGATCCGATGGTGATGGCCGAGGCAATCGTTTTGATCACCGGGACACTTTTCCGCACCTTCCCCTTTTTTCGATGAAAGCTATCGATCATGGCGTCGGTCCCATGCCCTTCGGTTTCAGGGGCCAGGTTGAACACAATCAGGCCGGATAGGAGTCCTCCTAAAGCAGGGATGAAGAGTATCATCCACCGCTGAAGAGGGATGGAGAGAAAAGAAGTTTCCCGAAGTGATTCGGGAAGTACCAGAGAGACCAAATCGACCATAAAGAACTGGCTCCCCCTTAGAAGAAGATAATTAAAAAAATGGCCCCAAAGCCGGAAACCACCCCGATAACCGCTCCGAAGAAAATCCAGCGCCACACCGATCTTATTTGATCAAAAGATAGAGGCAGTCTCAATTTTTTAATCAGAGGTTTCATGAAGCCGAAGGGAAACATTTTTCTCTTCCTGTAAAGGGCGGCAAATTTATAGCTAACTTATACCCTTTTCTCTTCCCATCTGTCCAGATCGGTTCTTGATCGATCGTGTCCTGAGATTGGGATCCCGGGCCGCCTATGCCAAACCGTTCATCCGCGACAAGCGCCTCAACCACAGCTCGCCATACTCAAAAACAGCAAGGATATCTCGAACGCCTGTAACCTGTCGCCTCGCTGACCTAACAAGCCATCTTGGATTAACCCAAAAAGAATTAGGTAGTCCTCCCATCCCCCGCCCATCCTGTCTTACTGCCAGAAATTATTGGGGGAATTTCAATAAAATACATTGATTTCCCGAATAAAATACAGGAACGACCCTATTTTTTTAACTCTCTAAAAATGAGATGATAGGATCATTTCCGAAGTCCAATGCGCAGAGGCTCGTTTTAAAAAATTAGCCTTAATCACGAATTCAGGGAGATTGCAGGATCGAACTGTTTTTCTTTATCAAATTCAAGAAAGGAGAAATTTATGTTAGTCAATCGGAGGTATTATTCTCTTATTCTGGTCATGGTTATTCTTTTTGGGGCGGCAACCCTTACCCCGGCCTGGTCGGCTCAAAAATCCATTGATTTAAGAACCGCCATTATCCAGGTCGCCAAACAAAATCTTTCCAAGGTGGTCTATGTTGAAGTGACTGAAAGCAGGGAAGTCACGAATCCTATGATGCCGTTCGAAAACGACCCATTCTTTCGTCACTTCTTTGGCGGTCCCAAAATGCCCAAGAAGTTCAAACAAGAAACCAAGGGCCTGGGATCGGGAATAATCATCGATTCCAGGGGCTACATTCTAACCAACTATCATGTGGCCGGAGGAGCAACAAAAATCGAAGTGACCCTGGCCGATGGGAGTAAATTTCCAGCCCGTTTGGTGGGAGGGGATAGTAAGACCGATTTGGCGGTGATCCATATTTCAGCCAAGGAAAGTCTCCCCTATGTCACTTTTGGGGATTCTGACCAGGTGGAAGTGGGCGAATGGGTGGTGGCCATCGGCGCCCCCCGGGCCTTGGAGAAATCGGTGACCCAGGGGATAATCAGCGCCAAACATCGGAGCGGAATAACGGATCCAACCAGTTATCAGGACTTTCTCCAAACCGATGCAGCCATCAATCCGGGCAACAGCGGCGGGCCCCTTCTCAACCTATATGGTCAGGTCATCGGGGTGAATGCCGCCATTGCCACCCAGTCGGGTGGTTTTGAAGGGATCGGCTTCACCATTCCAAGTAATATGGCCCAATACGTGGCCAAGACCCTTATTGCCCACGGAAAAGTGGAACGGGGTTGGCTTGGGGTATCCATTCGGAACCTGACCCCCGAATTGGCCACGTCTGTTAAGGTCAAGACCCTGACCGGCGCGCTGGTAGTGGAAGTAACCAAGGGAGGCCCTGCGGATAAGGCCGGGATAAAAAAGAACGATGTCGTTATTGCCTATCGTGGGAAAGAGGTAATCGGCACCAATGAATTCCGAAATGCCGTAGCTGAGACCCCCATCGGTACGGAAGCCAAGATTACGATTCTCAGGGAGGGCAGAAAAGAAGATTTAACGGTCAGAATTGGAAATCTGGAGGAGGCCACAAAGCTCCTTTCCGTCTCGGTCAAAGAGCGTTTAGGAATAGAGGTCAGATCTCCGAATTCTTTAGAGGCAAGCAAATACGGCCTGAATCAAAATCAAGGGGTAGTCATTATCGAGATTGATCCGAAAAGCCCCCTTAAAGAGGCCGGTTTTGAGAAGGGGGACATCATCCTGGCCATCGAGAATCAACCCATTGAAAGCATGGAGAGCTTTGTTGATTTGGTAAGTCTTTTAAAACCGAAAGCGAAAATATCCATCCTCGCTCTTGATCACCGGACCGGAAATACAGGAACGGTTCAGGTTGTCATACGATAAAAAATGACGACGGAATAACGGGGCTCTCACCGTTCGATCTTAGAAAATAAGCCTGGATATTTAGTTTTATTTTCTCAGAATAAAATCTTTCAAGAAATAGAAGAAGATGAGGCGGTCTCTCCATTCCCTTCGAATAATAAAAAATTTTCTCCTTCTTATCTCCCTCCTGGTTCTGATCCCGTCTCCTGGGCCAACGGCCCAGGAGACGGGAAAAAGTATTCCTCCGTCTCCGGGAAAAACAACCCAAAAGGAACTTCCAAAGGAACCGCCGGAAGAACCCCCGTCGATTACCCGCCACTCTATTAGAGTGAACGATAAAAATCTTAATTATACGGCCACGGCCGGTTACCTGCCGATAAGAGACGATTCCGGGAAATTGAAGGCCCATATTTTCTTTGTGGCCTATGAAAAAGAACACCAGGACAAGTCGAAGCGCCCGATCACCTTCGCCTATAACGGCGGTCCCGGGGCCTCTTCGACCTGGCTCCACCTAAGCGCTCTGGGCCCGAAACGCGCGGTCCTGGCGGAATGGAAAACGCTGCCGCCTCCCTACCGATGGGTTACGAATGACTGTACCTGGCTCGATTTCACGGATTTAGTTTTCATCGACCCCGTTGGCACGGGCTATAGCCGCCCTGCTCCCGGAATAAAAGCTCAGGATTTTTTCGGAGTGAAAGAAGACATCCAATCCGTCGCGGATTTTATCCGGGTCTATATCACCAGGTATGGGCGGTGGCTCTCCCCCAAGATGATTACCGGGGAAAGCTATGGCACGACAAGAACAGCCGGGCTCTCCGGATATCTTCAAAACAAATTGGGAATGAATCTTAACGGAGTGATCCTTATCTCTTCCGTTCTAAATTTTCAAACGGTTACCTTCACCCCCGGCAATGATCTGCCATACCTTTTGTATCTGCCTTCTTATACGATGGCCGCCTGGTATCATCGAAAGCTCCCTTCGGCCTTACAGGCTGATATCACCAAAACTCGACGCGAGGTCGAGCAGTTCGCCATGACCGAATATCTTCTGGCCTTGGGACAGGGAAACAGGCTTTCCGAGGCGGAGCGCAATCGAATGATCGATAAACTGGCGGACTACACCGGATTGCGGAAGACCTTTATCAAAAATTCGAACCTGCGAATCAACAGGGATGATTTCCTGAATGAACTGCTCTGGAGGGAAAACCGACAATTGGGCGTTCTCGATTCGCGAATCACCGGAGATTACCCGGTTAATACCTTCATGGAAGATCCCAGTTTTTTTAAAACGATCGGCCCTTTGGTCGCTGCTTGGAATGATTATGTGAGAACCGAATTGAAATATAAAAATGATCTTCCTTATATATTCCTATCTGAAAAGGCCAACCGATCATGGAACTGGGGATCGGCGGCCGAAGGATATGTCAATGTAGCCGAAACCTTGGGCCTGGCCATGAATGAAAATAAATCCTTGAAAGTTTTTATCGCCAGCGGCTATTTCGATCTCGACACGGCTTATTTCGCCACCCAATACATGATCGATCATCTCCATATTAATCCGGTCCTTCAGAACCAAATCACCCAGGCCTACTTTGATGGGGGACATCAAATGTATACCCATCTCTCGGAACTTAAAAAGCTATCACAAAAAGTCGCTGAATTCTTCAAACAATCTATTCCCGACGGCTCACAGTAGGGCCTCTATGACGGTGAAAAGATCCGGGGGAAGGATTAGATAATTTTGTCCGAATATGCACCGGGTAAAGCCGCGGAAGCCTCGCATCATACCCCCGGCCCGACATCATCATCGAAAGCATTGGCGACTTGGTCAAGTACGATCTGTCGGCATTCCAAACCGCTTAAGATATCTGGAGATATCTATCATGGCATTTATGTCCACCTCGACAGGATCACCACGACCTATGACCTAAACATGATCACGGTTACCGGGTCTGGTCGCGAAGGGCCTGGACGGGAAGACCCGATTCCGGTTTTTTCCTTGATTCCCGTTTTTATTTTATTTATATTAATTTTACTATGAGGAATACGCTTGACCTGGGATTAATCGGCAATTGCCACATTGGGGCTTTGATCGATGGGACCGCCGAAATGGTCTGGTGTTGCCTGCCTCGCTTTGACGGCGATCCGGTTTTTTGCAGCCTATTGCGGGAACACGGCACCGGTGAAGGCTTTGGTTACTGCACTGCCGAACTCGTCGATCAAGCGATCACCGATCAGTTCTATCTAACCAACTCGGCCGTGCTCGTAACCCGTCTCACCGATTCCCAAGGCGGGTCAGTCGAAATAACCGACTTCGCCCCTCGTTTCCGTCAATACGGCCGCATGTTCATCCCGATAATGCTGGTCAGGCAGATCCGGCGTGTTCAGGGCACTCCCCGCATCCGCCTGCGTGTCCGGCCGGCCTATGATTACGGTCGACAGCCTTGCACGATCACCTACGGCAGCCATCATATACGTTATGTGTCTCCGGACTGGACCGTGCGGCTGACCACGGATTCCTCCCTGACCAACCTTCTTGAGGAAATTCCCTTCTTCCTGGAAGACCAGGCGACCCTCATTTTCGGGCCAGACGAAACCATACCGGAGGCCATCGGCGATCTGGCCCGCCGCTTCCTGGCGGAAACGCTTTCCTACTGGCACCAGTGGGTGAGCGACCTGGCCATCCCGTTCGAATGGCAGGATGAAGTGATTCGGGCTGCCATTACGCTTAAGCTTAACACCTTTGAGGATACCGGAGCCATCATCGCGGCCATGACCACCTCCATACCAGAAGCACCGGGGTCGGTTCGCAATTGGGATTACCGATACTGCTGGCTGCGGGATGCCTATTTTGTGGTCAACGCCCTGAATCGTCTGGGAACCACCACCACGATGGAACGGTACCTCCGCTATCTGGTCAACGTGGCGGCTGGTGCACCGGATGGACGTCTCCAGCCCGTGTACGGCATTGATGGAAGGCCAAGATTGGAAGAGCGGGAGATTGATTCCCTTCCCGGCTTTCGGAACATGGGGCCGGTACGGGTCGGAAACCAGGCCTTTGAACAGATCCAGCATGACGTGTACGGATCGGCCATCCTGGCCGTCACCCACGTGTTCTTTGACCAACGACTGGTGCACCGGGGAGATGAGGCACTCTTTAAACGCCTTGAACCCCTGGGCGAGACCGCCCTGGCGGTTTATGACCAGCCCGATGCCGGGCTATGGGAGTTGCGGGGTCTGTCACGCATACACACCTTTTCCAGTGTGATGTGCTGGGCGGCATGCGATCGATTGACCAGGATCGCCGCAAAGCTCAAGCTCGATGAACGCGCCGCCTATTGGCGCGGCTGTTCAAACCGCATGCAGGCCGATATATGTGCCCGGGCCTGGAGTGAAAAAAGGCAGACTTTCGTCTCGGCCTTCGAGGGAGAGGCCCTTGATGCCAGCCTGTTTCTGCTTCATGATATCGGTTTCCTGGCCGCTGACGACCCCCGCTTTGTCAAAACAGTGGAGGCCCTTGAACGGGAACTCAAGCGCGGCTGCTACTTGTACCGTTATGTCGAGGCCGATGACTTCGGCGTACCGGAAAACGCCTTCGTGGTCTGCACCTTCTGGTACATCTATGCGTTGGTGGCCCTCGGTCGAATCGATGAAGCCCGGGCCCTTTTCGAAAACCTGCTCGCCAGCCGCAACCGCCACGGTCTCCTGGCCGAACACATCGCCCCCCATACCGGCGAGCAATGGGGCAACTTCGTCCAGACCTACAGCATGGTCGGGCTGATCAACTCAGCCATCCGGCTCAGCAAACGCTGGGATAACGCCTTCTGAGAAGAGAGTATGAAGTCACGTCCAGCTCTAAAAATCTCCCTTCGTTCCCTTCGACTTTCTCTGCGCTTTGTCTTGCCTCTGGTCGCCGCCTTGGCCTTATTGGCCTATGCCGTGGTACCCCTGGTGGACAAGCTCAATCTCCGCTGGTCCGTCCGCGACCTGGACATGCGTTCCCAGCTTATTACCAGTACCCTTCAAGAGCCCCTGACTGATCTCCTGGAGCAGGGCAACAGGTCAAAAATAAACCATCTGCTGGTTCGCACCATCAGCGATGAACGTCTTTTTGCCCTGGCTTTTTGCAGCGAAGAAGAAAAGATACTTTATCGCACGCCTACTTTCCCGAAAACTTTGGGCTGCACCCTGCCGGCCAAGGCCCCACACGACCCAAAATCGATGGTCCGCCTGCCCCAGGGCCCGGTCCATGTGGCCATCAATCCGATCATGAACGGCGAGGTGAGGGTCGGCTCTCTGGTCCTGGTCCACGATATGAGCTTTGTCGAGCGCCGCAGCTCCGACACCCGAAAGTATATCATCATCTTCTTTGCCGTGCTCGGAGTGGTTATCTCCTTGATTACGGTCTTTGTCGCCCATTTAAGCTGGCGGGGTTGGATGAACGGGGTGCGGGCCATGCTCCACGGCGAGGGCCTGGTCCGCCCTTTTCGCCAGCCTCCCACCTCGGAGATTCAACCCCTGGTCGGAGATCTGCGCGCCCTGTTGCGTTCCCTGGATGCCGAAAGACGTTTCGCCGACGACGCGACCATCTCCTGGACACCGGAGAGTTTGAGAAACCTCCTGCATAAGGAATTGACCGGTGATCAGGTCATCGTGGTCTCCAATCGGGAGCCCTACATCCATAGAAAAGGAGAAAAGGGTATTGAAATTCAACGGCCGGCCAGCGGGCTGGTTACCGCCGTCGAACCGGTCATGCGGGCCTGCTCGGGTACCTGGATCGCCCACGGCAGCGGCTCGGCCGATCGGGAAGTCGTGGACAAGCAGGGAAAAGTCATGGTCCCTCCGGATCATCCCGAGTATTCGCTCAGGCGCATCTGGCTGACCGAGGAGGAAGAAAAGGGCTACTATTACGGCTTTGCCAATGAGGGTTTATGGCCCCTTTGCCATATCGCCCATGTGCGTCCGGTATTTCGCACCAATGACTGGGAACAATATGTTTTAATCAATCAACGGTTCGCCGAGGCGGTGGCCATAGAGGCCAAAAGTGATGACCCGGTCGTGCTCGTTCAGGACTATCACTTCGCCCTCCTGCCGGGCTTGATCCGCGGATTACTGCCCAAGGCGACGGTCATCACCTTCTGGCACATCCCCTGGCCCAATCCTGAATCTTTCGGCATCTGTCCCTGGCGCGAAGAGTTGCTCCAGGGGATGCTCGGCAGTACGATCCTCGGTTTTCATACGAATTTCCATTGTAAAAATTTTCTGGAGACGGTCGACCGCTATCTCGAGACCCGTATCGAACATGAATCCTCCACCATCTTTCACGGCGGCATGTTGACTTTGGTGGAGAGCTACCCCATCTCCATTCAATGGCCTCCTCCCTGGCAGCAGACCCAGCCCTCGGTCAATGAATGTCGGGCCGAGGTCGAGCGTTCCTTGAAACTTCCCCAAAACAACCTGATCGGGCTTGGCGTGGATCGGATGGATTATACCAAGGGAATTCTTGAACGCTTACAGGCCGTTGAGCGGTTGCTGGAGCTTCATCCCGACATGATCGGTCGATTCACCTTTATCCAGATCGCCTCCCCTTCCCGCTCCGCCCTGGAGGAGTACCAGGCCTTTGATGCCCGGGTCCACGCCCTTTGCGAGCGCATCAACCGGCGTTTTTCCACGGGTTCTTACCATCCGATCATTCTCAAGGCCGAACATCACGAACCCGAGACGGTAAACCGCTATTACCGCGCTGCCGATGTCTGTATGGTCACCAGCCTGCATGATGGGATGAACCTGGTGGCCAAGGAATACGTGGCTGCCCGGGACGACGAACAGGGAGTGCTCCTGCTCAGCCAGTTTACCGGTGCCGCCCACGAACTGCACGAGGCCCTGATCGTCAATCCTTACCACATCGAGCAGACCGCCGAGGCCTTGTATCGTGCCTTGACCATGCCCCTTTACGAGCAGCAGGAACGGATGCGCAGCATGAGGACCTTGGTTCGAGACTTCAATGTCTATCGCTGGGCCGGGAGAATGCTGATCGATGCCGCCCGGATTCGACAGCGGGAAAAACTCGCCCGACGGATCAAATGCCCCTTATGAAGCCCGGGATAACCTTACCCTATCTGTTCACCGACTCCGGGCTCAGGGATTTAGACCATTTTGTCGATAAGAAGACCCTGTTTGCCTTTGATCTCGACGGCACCCTGGCCCCGATCACCCCCGATCCCCGAACCATCCGAATCTCGGAAAAAATCAAAAAAGGACTTGCCCTCCTGATCGCCCGGGCTGCCGTCGCCATTGTCACCGGTCGTTCGCGGAGTGATGCCCTGGCCCACCTGGGTATTGTTCCCCAGTTTCTTATCGGTAATCACGGGGCCGAGGGCCTTCCCGACTGGGAGGCACGGGAAAAAGATTTTGCCGATATTGCTTTGGCCTGGGAAAGGCAGCTTCGTCTGCTGCTCCCCCCGGAAAAAGTTTCCGAAATCTACATCGAAAACAAGGGAACAACCCTGTCCATCCATTATCGAGCCGCCCATAATAAAAGGCAGACCCGGGCCCTCCTGCTCCAGGGTCTTGAAAAGCTGACGCCCAGACCCCGGCGGATTCCGGGCAAGTGTGTTGAAAATCTTTTGCCGGTCACTGCGCCGGACAAGGGGACGGCCATACGTTATCTTATGGACCTGTCCGGATCTTCTATGGGCATATACATCGGCGACGATGCCACCGATGAAGAGGTGTTCAGGCTGGACGGAGACCGCCTCCTCACTATACGCGTCGGAACCGGGGGCAGGAGTCGAGCCCGATACCGGTTACGGAAGCAGTCGGAAGTCGCCAGACTACTCGAAGAAATCCATCGTCGGCTTTGATGATTATTGGTTTGTCAGTCCCCGCAATAGATGGATAGCACGGACCCTCACAAATTTTTAGAGCAATCCAGGAGGTTACCCCGTCATTCCGTGCACCCTTCCGGGGATGGACAGTCTGCGGGCAAAACCGGACCCCACCTCCGCCCACCTGGGTGGATTGATTTCCGGTATCCGTTTCCCCCGAACTTTCTCAGCCAGAAGCATCAGGAACTCCACGGTCCCTTTGGGGACCACTTCTTTATAGGCCTCAAGACGGTCCATTCTTTCCCTCCTTTTCCAGGACGGTACCACACAGGGTGATGATCTGCTTTCGGATGAATTCCAGGTTAGACATATACAAATCAAGCCGGGAAATGGCTGAGGCCAACAGGGTCTCTCCCAGTTGGCTTTTGATCCAAAGGGGAAAATCGCCTTCCCGGCGTCCAAGACGCAGCATGGCCTCGAAGGTATGAAAGTAGACCACGCTGGTAAGAATATTATAGAAGGGATTCTCGGCTATTCCCTTGGGTTGAACAGCCGGGAATCTCTCCAGATCTTCCCCAAAGGCCACGGAGGAGTCGGGCGCACACGGGTTAGGTGCGTCTGTGCAGTTCAAGCTGAGCAATGGCGCGGTAGGCAATGGACAGCCGATCTCTATTTTCCCGGGGTTGTCATGATACCCCCCTCTCTGCCTCGACAGGGAAGGGAAGCGGCGATCTCAGGTGCAAATCCCGTTGCGGATAGGGCATCTCGATACCAAACTCCCTGAATTTGGTGACTATGGCCGAATTGATCTCCGATTGGATCTGATAGTAATGAGTCAGATCAAAAAGCCAGACCCGAAGTTCCAGGTTCCATGAAGAATCTCCGAAATTGGCAAAAAATACTTCGGCTGGAGGTTCTTTCAGAATCTTGTCGTTTTCCTCGGCCACTTCCCGCAGGGCCTTTACAACCGTTTCAAAATCGGAATCGTAGGAGACCCCCACAGGCAAATCGAGTCGAACGGTGGAGTCACCGTGGGACCAGTTCACGACCCGGGAGGAAACAAACTCGGAGTTTGGAACGATGATCGAAATATTGTTCAAGGTACGGATGGTCGTGGAGCGGATGTTTATGGCCTCAACGTCACCCACGGTCCCTCCGATGGTAACCCGGTGCCCGATCTGTATGGGCCGCTCGAAAAGTAGGATGAGGCCGGCCACAAAATTGCTCGTTACATTCTGGAGCCCCAGGCCGATGCCGACGGAAAGGAGGCCGAAGATCACCGCCAGTCCGGTCAGATTGACCCCTACAAATTGAAAAGCGACTATGGCCCCGATAACCATGATAACATAGTGACTCAGGCGCAGCACGGTGAACTGGGTCCCTTGATCCATGTGGACCCTGTTGAGGACCCTCTGGAGGGCTGCGCGCCGAAGGATCCGGGACAGAATCGTGAATCCCAGCAAGAGGAGGATAAAGATGATGATCGAAGAAAGTGTTACCGGAGTCCGGTTAATCTCAAAAAGCTTGTAATGAAATACGCTATTGATAACGTGCATCAGATCGCTAAAAACCATAAGCTGCCCCTTTGGACATGGATTGACAGTCCGATTATAGTAGTGACATGCCTTACGGTCGGCCCGCGCCAGGGGGTCAATTTTCGCCGAGATGCGTATTACAAATTCATATTTTGCCGGCCGTCTCCTGCGAGACTTCTTTTCCTGCCGGCTCATCCAGTTCCCCCGATTCAACCTGCAGAATTCGTGCGTCAATATCGGCAAGCAGTTTCTCGTATATTTCCCGGCCCACGGTTCCATGGTGAAAGGCATTGATAACTGCGCGCTTTTCCACGAGGAGCAGGCGCCGCCTGGCCCATCGTATTTCCTCGGTGTAAAGTTGTCCCTTCTCCGACCCCACTTCGTCCAGTTTTGCTTTATCCTCCTCTATTTTTTCATCATATTCGTTTCGTAGCTTGTCGAGCAATTCCGTCCTTATAAAGTGGACTCGGCCCATATGGTCGATCTCCTCTAATGCCGCACGGGCCGACTGCAGCCTGGTTCGAGCAAGCTCGTACTCACCCCGAGCCCTGGACCCTTGCACGACGCCGAACCATCTTAGAAAGGACGACATCGTCAATCCATGGACAAGGATCGAAATAACGACCACTCCAAAGGTCATGGAAACGAGCAGGTCGCGATGCGGAAAATCCGAAGACAAACTGAGCACAAGCACCATAGGTAGTCCGCCGCGCAGACCGCCCCAGGTCAGGATAGCGCTCCAAGCCCAGGGTATCCGTTCCCGGGTCGCCCGTAACACCGAACATACCATAAGGATGATCAGCCCTCTGCCCAGGGTCACCACCAGGTAGGCGACTATGATCACTGGCCATGAGGCGAATAATTTCCCAAAGTTTACTTCAAGACCTATCAGCAGGAAGACGATAGAGTTGAGGGCGAAAGCCATATACTCCCAGAAGGTTTCTACCGCGACCCGTGTAGAAGGGGACATTCCAACCCGAGCGCCGTAGTTTCCGCAAAGCATACCGGCGGAAACGGTGGCGATCACCCCTGAATAATGAAAGTGTTCGGCGGCCAGAAAGGAGCCATACGCGGCAATCGTCGTCAGCGTGATCTCAATCATCGGATCGTCGACCTGCTTGATGATCTGGGAGACGGCCAGACCGATAACTATCCCGATGATTGCCCCGATGCCTACCATCTTAACGAAATCGAAGAAAAGTCTCAGCGCCGTTATCTCCGTCCCCGCCACCAACGCCAGGCTGAGTGTGAAGAAAACGATGGCAGTGCCGTCGTTGAGAAGACTTTCCCCGTCAAGCAGAACCGCCAACCGGTTCGGTACGCCCAGGTTCCTGAAAATAGCGATCACCGCAATAGGATCTGTGGCTGATATGAGTGCTCCAAAAACGAGCGCATGCTCCCAGGTAAAACTCTTTACAAAATAGAGAGAGCTGGCCATCGGAGTCAGGATGATCGTCGTCAGTGCAGTCGCCGCCACTACGCCGGGCAGGGCCAGCGACGCAACCGCAAGGCGGTTTCGCCAGAGCTGGTTGAACTCGATATGAAAGGCTGCCTCAAAGATCAAACCCGGCAGAAAGATGCCGAAGAGCAGCTCTTTGGTCAGATGAGGCGGCTCGAAGGCATGAACCAGCCCCAGCCCTAAACCGGCAAGCACCAGAGCGACCGTGTATGGAATCGACAGGCGTTGCACGGCAATGGCAACAGCCGTAGCCACGATAAACAGTAAAATAAAGACCGTTTCTTCCGGCATGCTGGTGAGTCTCTTGCCTACCCGTGGAAATTTTTCATGATGCCCAAGGTCAGCAAGGCCGATGTGGGGTCTATTGCTTTGAGGCCATAATCATCGAAACCCGTCGATCACTTTGAATCGGCCTTCTGACTCAAGGGCACCAGCTTAAGGGCGGACGGATCTCCCTTGCCCGGACCCAAGTCAAAGGCAAAAAATATAGGCTCCTGGACCGACAGCTAACCTTTATGGCCGACTTTGATCTCCTTGCCGCTCTCCCAAAGCCCGTGAATGTTGCAAAAACTGATCGCATAGATCGTGCCCGGCTTCTTAAGCATGGCAGTCAGTGTGGCAGCATGGTGTGTATAGGCGGGCCCCTGGTTTGGCCCCGGTACAGACTCGCCATGAGCCGTGAACTCGCAACTGGCAAGCTGATAGCTGGACTTTTCCCCTTCCGGGTGGAAGTAAACCTGAATCCACCGGATGTGGTGTTCGGTCGTGTTGGGGTGAGAAACCTCCTTACCGACCGAGACTCTAATCTCAAACATTTCTTCGGCCTTGACCGCGTCGGGACACTCAATGACCGGCACATGCTTCTCGGTTTTCCAGTCGTCTGTCCGAAAATGTTCGCTCAACTTCTTCATAATGATACCTCCTTTAGTTTGTTTGATGATGGAGAGGACGATCGCAGATCATCCCTCATCCTTGACTTGCTCCATCGCGATTCGCTGATACCGACTTCTTATCGAAGCCAAAATAGACCGGCACACTGCCATAAGGATGTTGTGTCACTGTCCATTTCAAATGGTTTCCCGGTGATCCTAAAAGCAGCGAGTTATGATTAAGGCAGCGAGGGCAAAATCCGCCTGGAAGTGTCATTGACCCTGCGCTTTCAGACCTTACTTTCGCCGCCGCAGAGAGGTATCAGAGATAGCGGCGCTTCAAGAACTACCTTACAGCGTCACGGTTTTCTGGAAAACGATCCTCAGACAAAGATCGCTTCCGGGTCCTTCTGAGCCGCACGACGAAAGAGATGATGGCCATTATGATTACGCCTGTAATGAGGGCGAGAAAGACCACTATTGCCAGGGATGCGTTAAACTGCCATATAAGAAAAGTCACCGATACCGGGCTCGCATTCTGAACTGAGAAGATAACCAGTGCGGCAATCAATACGATCACTATCGGTAAAGCTGTCATCATTTCCTCCTTTGATTTGCCGTCAATTTGGATATAGGGCAGGCCGTAACAAAGAGGCCTCACAGCCTACTCAGGAGCAATTCATCCCCTGCTCCGGTCACTTGGGCCGCTCAGTTAGACCGAGGGCAGGGAAAACAGAGATTTGCAGAAAACCCTGGCGGCAACAGGCGAAAACCCGCTTTGAGGAAAGCGGGCGATCGCCGGTTTTTTGGACTTTTTTCGCCTAACTGGAGCAATTTTTCCCTCTTCAAGGAAATAAGGATTTGGTATCGATGGAATAAAAAATGATTTTAACTTAAATAGATCCATAAGGAAATACAAGAAGGAACGTATTTTGGGAGAGAAAATCCTGTATTTTTGAGTTAAGATAAAAAAGATGCCTATTCCGATCCTTTCCAGTCACCTTCCCTCACCCGGCCGCTCTTGCCGCAGGTCTCCCCACAGCAACAGCCGGCCAAAGTGTCAGCGAGGCAAAGGAACTTCGATTCAACTCAGATCTTTCTTTTTGGCTTCGAATTCTTCCTTGTCGATCTCTCCCCTTGCATATCTTTTCTTGAGGATTTCCAGGGCCGATTCACCCGCAACATGATGGTCCCGATTTCCGGCATGGCCTGCCGATAAAAGCCAGCGTATAAGCAAAACAATCAGGACGATCAACAGGACCCAAAAAATAATCATAAAAATGGGGCCGAACCAGCCCGTATTCCCCCAGCCCATCATTCCCGGTCCCATTCCCCAACCCCCATAACCTCTATAATTATTATATTGGGCCAGGGCGACTCCCTTGAATAAAAATACCGTCAACATACCCACAAAAATCTTGAAGACCATTCCTGAAAACTTCATAACCTGCCTCCTTTTACTTGAGTAAAATTTCCCTTGTTAGCGATTTCCCTGATTTCTTTTGCTTTTTAGAAAGGATTCAAAGGCCAGCAAACAAGCCCCGATCAGACTTTTCTTTCTTGGTTTATGGAAACGGTGGAAAACCATAAAATCGAGATATTTCATTGTGGCTCCTTATTCCTCTTTTACGGGTTTTTGTTTTTTCAACCAGTTTTGTTTCGGAATCCAACTCCACCCCCTGCCCGTCCTCCTCGATCAGTTGATAATTTCTCATCACTTCATCCCATCTTCAGGGCTATGAATACACCTCTGAAACTCAAAATACCGCGCAACACCTATTGATGAGCCCGTGGCCGCAGCAAAAGCTGCGGATCGAGAGGCCTTATTAAGGAGACATCCGCCGTTTCTTGAAAATTTTGTTCGGAGATCATTTCTCTTTTTTTATCCCATTTATCTCGACTTATCATGCTTTTTGCATTTCCCAACCACCGAGCTTTTTTTATCCGCAAGCCCTGCCTTTTAAATGAAAGAAAAACTTGAGCCCTTTCTTCATCCGGTTCGAGAATATTTTCGGCGAAAAAAAGGTGCCGGCCACCCGCTTGTTAATCTCTCCCAGGGTGGGGTAAGGATGGACCGCCGAGGCCAGGGTGGAAAGCCTGACCTTGCCGTTAAGAACGGCGACCCATTCGCTCAGCAACTCCCCGGCCTGGGGACCGAGAATCTGAACGCCCAAGGGTCTCTCATGATTATCCAGGATCATCTTGATTTTCCCTGCCCTTTCTCCTTCCGCCAGGCTTCTATCGTTGTCAATGAAGGCTTCGGTCCAGACGGTGTACTCCAGGCCGGCTTCTTTGGCGCTTTTTTCATTCATTCCGATGCTGGCCAACTCCGGATCGGTGTAGGTGCACCAGGGCATGAAGGTGTAGTCGGCCTTTCTCGGCAAATGAAAAATGGCATTACTAATCACGATCCCGCCTTCATAGCCCGCCGCGTGGGTGAACTGAAAGGCCCCGGTCACATCGCCCGCGCCATAGATGTGCTTCCGGGTGGTTCGCATCCGTTCGTCAATCTTTAGGCCTTTAGGATCAAATTCAACACCGATCTTTTCCAGGTTGAGACCCTTCAGATTAGGATCCCGCCCCATGGCGACGAGAATGTGTTCCGCCCTCAAGGCGCTGGTTTTCCCTTCTTTGTCCTTGACGAGCACTTCCTTCTCATTCCCCAGATCCTTCACGCCGAGAACGGCAACATTCAGATAAAAGATCACGTCTTCCGAAGTTAGAACCCGCATGATTTCATCGGCCATGTCCTGGTCTTCTTTACTGAGGATCTGCCCGCTCCTCTGGACAACACTGACCCTTGTTCCAAGGCGGCTGAAAGCCTGAGCCATCTCAATAGCCAATGGCCCGGCGCCCAGTATAATCATGGATCCCGGAAGACGTTCCAGAGAAAAAATCTCCCGGTTGGTGATATAGGGGGTTTTATCTAAACCTTCAATGCGAGGACTATCCGGGGATGAACCGGTGGCAATCACCCAGGTCTTGGCCGAAAGGGTCTGATGGTTTAGGCGAATGCTGTGATCATCCACGAAGGCCGGGTCCCCGAATTCCACCTTGGCGCCAAGGCTGCAGAACCTTTCTTCCGAGTCATGTTTCTGAATGTCGGCGATCACCGACTGGACTCTCTCTTTCACCCGGGTGAAGTCGACAGGCGGCACTTCCACGGGAGGAAGCCCGAAGGCCTGGGAATTTTTCATGATATGATAGGCTTGGGCGGTGCGGATGAGGGTCTTGCTGGGCACACACCCGAAGTGAAGACAGTCGCCTCCCAGTTCCTTTTCCTTTTCAACCAGCAACGTTTTGGCGCCCAATTGAGCGGCCCCGGAGGCTACCGTCAGACCTGCTGCCCCTCCGCCAATGATTCCAATGTCATAGTCATAAATTGCCATGGGGTTCTCCTTCCTTCAAAGTACAAACTTCCGTTACCGCCGTCTGAGTCGTGCCTATAACCTGCACCTCCTGCAAAGGCCCTTAAGGCATAACCTTGTCCACCTTTTTCTTTATTCCCTCTTTTTATGAATATAATACGGGCTTTTTTCCAATCTGCCATTGTAAATCGTATGGCTATGCAACTCGGCGGCCATCATGATAGTTGCGCCGGAGAAATCCTCCAGGCTGTATTGGCAGAGAAGAAGGGCGTTTTCTATAGGAGGCAATAGGTTTGGCGCTTCTTCCAAAACCCTGAGAGCCGCCAAGTCCCACCCTTTTCGCATGGCCCAAATCATATCGCCCACCACTCTTATTTTATTGGCTTTCTCGATAGAACATGTCATTCGCACGGATAATACAGTCGCTGTCGCCTGTTGCAGTACGGGACCGATTGGCCGCCTCGTGGCAAAAGAGGTCCTCAATCTGGTCAGGTTCTAAAAGAGCAAGGGTTAACCAATACGTCGATTGGGTCGAGGGCCGCTCTATAAAAACCAGCACCTTCATATCGGGCAGTACTTGAAGCCCCCCATGGAGACTTCATAACCTACCTCCGTTCGTCATATTAAAATTTCTCGCTGCTCTCACTTTTTCCGACTTCTTCTGTTTTTTAGAGATTCAAGGGCCAGCAAACAAGCCCCGATCAGACTTTTCTTTCTTGGTTTATAGTGGACATGGGTGCTGTCGATATCGTCTCCGATCTCCAACTCAAAGGAAGGCGACTTGCTGACCGATAAAATCTGGGAGGGATAAACGCTGCGGTGACCGGTCATCAGGAAGCTGATAACGCAGGCCACGGCCGCATAGGGAGCGATTTGGGGACCGAAGAGTTCCACGGCCATGATGCTGGCGGCAATAGGGGTGTTGGCCGCCCCGGCCAACAGGGCCACCATGCCGATGGCTGAAAAGGTGGCCACATCCAAGCCCCAGATTTGGGCAAAAAGACTTCCGGAGGTGACCCCAATAAAAAAAATGGGGGTAACGATTCCGCCGCTGCCTCCAAAATTAAGGGTGATACTGGTGAAAATGATTTTCAGGATAAAAGCAGACCAGGCCATCTTTACACCTTGAAGGGAGGCCTGGATGGTGGACAATCCCAGCCCCAAATATTGATCCGAAATGACCAGGGCCAGACCAGCCAGGACGAGACCCCCGATTATCCCCTTAAGGGGAGGCCAGATCCGCAGGCGCTCGGCCAGATCCTTCCCGACCTTTAATAATTCAACCAGGATAAAGGAAACGATCCCGAAAAAAATACCGGCCAGAGCCACTTTGATAAAAAACAATTCCTTAAAAACCGGGACAAAATTCATGGGATGATAATAGTAGGTAACCCCGATGGCCGATGAAACCTGATAAGATGTGACCCCGGCGATAAAACAAGGAAAGAGGACTTCATAAAGGACGCTGCCGACCATCAGGACCTCTACCCCGAAAATGGCCCCGGCTATGGGGGTCCCGAAGACACTGGCGAAACCGGCGCTGATTCCGCAGATGACCAGCTTTTTCCGGTCGAAATCATCAAAACGAAACAAGGAGGCAAAGATGGAGGCCAGGCCGGCGCCTATCTGCGCGCAAGGACCTTCTTTTCCGGCCGATCCTCCGAAAGCCAGAGTGATTATCGTAGCGATCAGTTTAATGGGAACGACCATCGGTTTAATTTTACCGGATTGTTTGTGGACGGCTTCGATCACCTTTTCGGTCCCGTGCCCTTCCGCCCCCGGGGCCAGATATTTAATCATCAAAGCGCTTAAAAAAAGGGCCATGGGCAGGAGAAGAAAATAATAGGGGAATACATGTGTCCGAATGGTTCCCCATTCCAAGAGCTTTAAAAAGAAGGCGGTGGCAAGGCCAACGACCACTCCGATGGCCGTGGACAGGACGAACCATTTCAAGATACTGATAAAAATAACCGATTCCTCGGTTATTTTTATCTTAACCCGGTCGTGATTTTTTTTGATGTCTAATGTCATCTTGGAAAAAATTCTTTTCCTGAATATCGGAACAGCGATATAACCGCCTGTAAATAGGCACAGGGTCTTTTAAAAGTTATATTTAGTCATTATTACTCGTGATATCAAGCAAAAATCCGACATTTCTGACTGATTACTTGATCATTGTCGGTTCAACGCCTATTAGAATAATATCCGTCCGGAAACTATAACTTTCCGGACGGAGCGCTCAGCCATCAGCTTTTAGCTTTCAGCAAAACCCTTTATCTTTGGGAGTTGGGCTAAATGCTGACCGCTGACTGCTGAAAGCTATCCGGAAATCTTGGATTTCCGGATGAAAACTAGAATAATAAAATGGCCGAGAAACCATCAGAGGTCTCTCGGCCAACCCGAAGAGGTGAGGGGAAACAGTTTATTACTTTTTCATTTTTTTCATAAAAATAGCCTCGGCCTTATTGGCAGCGGCTTCGGCTCTATCAGCGGACTTTTCGGCTCTGCCAGCGGCCATCTCAGCCGTTTGAGAAGCCATTTCGGCTTTTTTGGCGGCTGCTTCGGATAAGCTGGCTGCCGATTCGGCCCGTTTGGAGGCCTTTTCAATCCTGTCATAGTCTACCGCCGGGGCCGGCGCAGCAGCAGGAACCGGGGTAACTTTCATGGGAGCCGCCACCGCTTCTTTAGAAGCCGAGCATCCCGAACTGAAGGCAAATAGAAGAGACAAAATGGATAGGACCGCCATCAATTTCATCACGTCCCTCATTGAGAGCATTTTCCCTCACCTCCTTTTCCGGATTATACTAAAATAATAGCTCTTGATTTTTATAGAAATGATTGGTACACAAATTATTATATCAAAACATAATGATGTCAAGGATTTTTTTGTTTCTCAAGGTGAAAAATGGACCAATCAGAATTAATAGCTGATACCATTGATAATCTAAGAAGGGTCTTTCAGGTTATCCAGGAATATTCCAAAAAAGTCGAGCACACCACCGGTCTTACCAGTCCCCAGCTTTGGGCCATTAAGGCCCTGGCCGAGGGCGCCCCGATGATGGTCTCTGAATTGGCCCGCCGAATGTATCTTCATCCGGCAACCGTTGTGGGGGTCCTCACCCGCCTGGAGTCTCACGGCCTGATCAAAAGAACCAGGTCGAAAGAAGACCGCCGGGTTGTCTGGGTGGAATTGACCCTCAAAGGGAAAAAACTGGTGGCCGCCGCCCCGGAGGTGGCTCAGGGTTTATTGGTCATGGGGTTGGAAAAAATACCGTTAAAGGGACTTAAGGAGATTAATAAAGGGCTGGAACGGTTGGTTTCGATTCTGGGCGTCGATAGTACTCTCCCGCGTCTTATCTTGTCTCAGGAAGTTAGCCTCCCTCTCAAGAGAAAAAAGCGAACTAAGCAAACAACGATCGATCCCTTAGGGCATGGAGATCCAAAAAAAGAGAAATAGATTTTGGATACTCTTCTTTCCTTCATTCGATCGAAAATAAAAATACAGCCTCCATTCCCAAAAAATACTTAATTCCTATTATTTACTTTCCAGCCTCATTCAAGAATAATCCTCCTCAATGATATTATCCCAACAGGAAGAGTTTAGGACCTAATCCCGGTAGTAAAATGGTCTGTCTCAAAAGGAATCGAATTCCCGGGAGTCTATTCCATGCTCCCCCTTAATGATGCTAAAGAATCAAGAACACGTTAACCTCGTTGTGTGGTTGGCGGGACATGGCACATAAAATGGAGGGGCCAAGATGGGTAAAGTCAATCAGCAGGATAAAAAATGGGCCGGAAGCGGGCAGCCCCTGAGTGCCGGAGACCGTGAAAGAGAAGGGCAAATCCGAACCACGATCGGCCGCCGCGGTTTTTTCAAATTTTTAGGGCTCCGGGCCCTCGGACTGGGCTTCGGGGTTTCCATCTTCGATACCATTTTCCAAAGTGGTTCGGCCAGTGCGGCGGCGGAAAAAGCCGAAGAGGAGATGCAACACCGGCTCATCATGATCGGCACGGTCGATTTCATGGGCTTTAAGGCCAAGGAGATCACCCCGAACCAGGAGTTCTATATCACGACCTATTCGACGGTGGAGCCTGAAATAGATTCGGACAAACACAGGCTCAGGATCGAAGGTCTGGTCGGAAAACCATCCGTCATGACGCTCAAGGACCTCGAAGCCCTGAAGGATAAGGAGGAGTTCGTGACCCTCCAGTGCATCGGAAACCCGGTGGGCGGCGACGCGATCGGCAATGCCCTTTGGGAAGGGGTCACCCTGAGGAAGATCCTGGACCTGGCCCGGCCCGGCCACGGGCATCGTCAAGGCGGCCTTCTTTTGCGAGGACGGGTACAGCGACAGCATCCCTTACAACCTGGCGCGCTCGGACGACGTATTCCTGGCCTGGCGTATGAACGGGGAGCCTCTGCCCAGGCAGCACGGATATCCCTTACGATTGATCGTCCCCGGCATTTACGGCATGAAAAACGTGAAATGGCTTTCCAAGATCGAGCTCGTTAATTATAACTTTAAGGGTTACTGGGAAAAGAGGGGTTGGTCGGACGAGGCGGTGATGCCCGTCAAGTCCCAGATACTGATGCCCATGAGCGGTAAATCCATTCCGCTCGGCAAATATATGGTGGGCGGCGTCGCCTTTGGCGGCCGGTACGGGATAAGCCGGGTTCAGGTGTCTGTCGACGGCGGCAATAAGTGGTCCGAGGCCCACGTAAAACCCCCTCTGTCCAAATGGGCCTGGTCACTCTGGGAGTATGACTGGACGCCCGGGCGAAAAGGAGATTACAAGATCCAGGTCAGGGGGATAGACCGCTCCGGCAAGGTGCAGGAATCGGCCGGACTCCTGGGAAGGATCACCGGGTCTTACCCAGCCGGGTCAAAAGGGATCCATCAAATCGACGTAACGGTCATGTAGGCTGTCTGACCGGACAGCCCACACCTTATTTAATCTCTCAATTTTTCTTGTTAAAATTAAGAAGTAGGGTTAAAAAGGGGGTAAACAGGGAATGGATAAGAAGGAGCTAAAAAAACTCCTGGCCGGGTTGAGTATCGTCGGCCTGCTCGCCGGGGAAACATTCCTGGTATCCGGTTGCGCCGCTGACGGAAAAAGCAGTTGAACTGGAAGCAAGCCGGGTGCAGGTAGCACCCAGGAACAAAAGGCCCCGGCCCCAAGCAGTTGAAGCGGGAACAAATAGCGCCGTCGGCGCTATCCGATCTTTCCAGACCTTTCAGGGCAGTCTTTTCAGTTCTTTGAGGGGTTATGTTTAGAGATTACCGGACTTCTATTAATCGAGGATTCAAGTGAAACCCCGAATCCTCGAATCCTGTTTTCATCCTGACTTGAATGGACATACGACAATTATTTCCAATCAGTAGTTCCCTGGTGACGGAAACCACCTGGGAAAAAATACAGATGGTCTGGAATAAAGACCCGGACCTGGATCAAGTTTTCAATAACCTCTCCGCTGAAAAAGCCTCCCTGCTCCTTCCGGAGTACCTGCCGGATTTGATCCGTTTGGAATGGGCCGTTGACCAAGCCCGAAGACTATCCCCGGAATTTTCAAAAGAGCCGGAAAGGTTATCCCTTAACCCCACCCTGCAGGTCCTTTCCCTTTCCTGGAAGAATTTGCCCTTTATCATAAAAACAAAAGGCCTGCCGACCTCTTCTCCGATTGAACCAGGCCCCGAATGGGTTTTGGTCTGGCAAGAGCCGACCTCCCGGGAATTGCAGGTCGAAGCAGGATCGGCAGAAGATCTCCTGGTCCTGAAAATGCTGGCCGAGGACCTGGAAGTGGAAGATGTGGCCCGAATGGGGAATATTTCCGACAGGGGCTGTCGAGAAGGCCGTCGACCGGGCCGTAATGAAAGGAATTGTTATCCTGCCACCCTCAAAGATTCGGCGGGACCCCCTGACTTTTCCACACGGGGAAGTTAATAATGAGGCGTTTTTTTCTTCCCCGGTCTTCACCCTCCAGTGGCATATTACTCAAGCCTGCGATCTTCATTGTCGGCACTGCTATGATCGCAGCTCACGGACCTCCTTATCCTTGAAGCAATCCTTGAAAGTATTGGAGGATCTCAAGGCCTTTTGCCGCACCATGAACGTCAAAGGGCACATCTCCTTTACCGGCGGCAACCCTTTTTTATATCCCCACTTTTTTGAGGTCTACCAGGCGGCCGTTGAAAAAGGGTTTTCCACGGCCATCCTCGGTAATCCGGTTTCCCGGAAAGAGATTGAAAAAATGGCGGCCCTTCAAAGACCCGAATTTTTTCAGGTCAGCCTGGAGGGATTACCGGAGCACAATGATTATATCCGCGGGACCGGTCACTTCGGCCGAACCATGGACTTCCTTTCCCTTCTTAAACAATTCGACATCTATTCCATGGTGATGCTCACCCTGACCCGCGACAACCTTCCCCAGGTTTTGCCCTTGGCCGAATTGTTGCGGGACAAGACCGAGTCCTTTTTCTTTAACCGGCTTTCCATGGTCGGAGAAGGGGCCAAACTCCTCATGCCTACTCCGGAGGATTTTCAAGAATTTTTACAAACCTATCTTCAGGCCTCAAAAGAAAATCCGCTCCTGGGGCTGAAGGATAATTTATTCAATATCCTTTTTTATCAAAACGGAAAGAACCTCTTTGGGGGCTGTGCCGGTCACGGCTGCAGTGGGGCCTTCAATTTTCTTACCTTACTGCCCGACGGAGAAGTCCATGCCTGTCGCAAGTTTCCTTCCCCCATCGGAAATAGTTTGCACCAATCTTTTGAGGAGATTTACAGGTCAGAAGGGGCCGAAAGATATCGGGCCGGGTCTCAGGCCTGTTCTTCCTGCCCGATCCGCCCGGTCTGCGGAGGGTGTCTGGCCGTAACTTCCAGTCTGGGTCTCAATTGTTTCGAAGAACGGGACCCCTTTTGTTTTATCTCTCAACAGTCCTCGACTTACTGCGCCTTTCCAACCACGGCTGGATTATCAAAAAAAGGGCCGGCAGGATGAAAAGCGCGTCTCGGGCCAGTGTAAAAGGTGAGATCCGTTCCCCCACCCCGAAGCAGCCGCAATCGGCTTCAATGCCCCGGAGATAGGTCACAAACATGACCCCGACAAAAAAGGCCAAAAATCCCCCGGCCACGGCGGCCGTGTATCGGATGGCGAAACCGACGGCCAAAGCCGCCCCCAAAACAATCTCAAACCAAGGAAGTATTTTAACAACCCAGATTACCAGATGAGGCGGCAATAATTGATAGGCTTCGACAGCGGCCGCGAATTGCAGGGGATTTTCCATTTTCGTGTAGCCGGCATAGATAAAGATCCCGCCCAGGAAAAGACGGCAGGCCCAGTGCAGGATACGCCAAATCATCTTGCTGACTTTAGCAAACGGTCCAGATAATCTTTAAGGATGGGATAGGAAATCTTCCCGACCACCTTCTGCTCCTTTCCGTTGGCGTAAAGAAAAAAGGTCGGCGTCATCGACACCTGACGTTTGCCAGCCAGGGCTATTTCCTGGTTGATGAATTGATCTAAGGAGGGGTCCTCCAGGAGTGTTTTGACTTTGGCCATCTCATCGGCTGTGAGCACTCGGGCCACCGTGGCCTCAATCTTTCCGTCCGTCGCCCACTTCGGTTGATCCACATACAAGGCCTCAGAGACCCGCAGCCACTGATCCCGGCCGAGTCGAAGAGCCGCCACGGCATACCGGGAGGCCTCGAAGGCATACTTGTGGACGTTCAGGGGAAAATCGTGATAAATGAAGCAGATCTTGTTATCCTGTCCATATTCTTTCAGTAAGGGCCGGATGGTTTCAAGATAAAATGCCCGGCAGGAGGGACATTGATAATCCGAGAAGACCTCCAACCGGACAGGTGCGCCGGGACTCCCGCCCAGACAAAGGTCCTCCGCCTTGAGGGCACCGGTTTGAGCCGGTACCGGAGAGGCCGTCACCAAAAGTGCCAAGGCTGCAATTCCCAAAATCCAATTTATCGTTCTGGTCATGGTTTTTCTGCTTTCCTCCCGTTAGCTATTAGCTGCCCCTTAGTGGTACTGAATTCTTGATTTTTATTTTCAAAATAAGCACTCATGCCTGCCTGAAGCGGACACCGACGAAGCATGAAAATAAAACATAGAATCAACGGATTAAGAGTTTTTTTCTCAATTCTGACTCCTGAATTCTGGATTCTTGTTTTATTTGTTAAATCTTCACCCCTGCCAGGGTAATATTATCGCGCCCCCCGGCCTCCAGGGCGGCCCGTGATAAGGTCTGCCAATATTTTCTGGACCCTGGCTTCCCTGGCCAGGACGGAAACGATCTTTCCCTCGGCCACCTCGTGATGAAGTCCATCCGTGGAAAGAAAGATCAAATCCCCTTTGGAATTTTTGAATTGACCCGTACTTATCTCGATGGGTTGACAGCCGATACATTGGAGCAGAATATTCTGCATAGGATGGACCCTGGCCTCCTCCTTCGGTTATCACCCCCTGTTTTACAAGGTTATTTACGAAGGTATGGTCTTCGGTTATTTGGATCAGGTGTTCCTGTGCGCCAAAGATAAAGCCGGCTGTCGCCCACATGGGCCCAGGAGGTTATCCCGTTTTTTATACAGGCCGCGGTCAAGGTCGTCCCCATTCCTTTTAATCGGGGATCCTTTCGGACTTCTTCTTCTATCCTTCGTGAGGCCGCCAGGAATAGTTCGATCAAAGAAGCTTCTATGACCGTCAAGTCCGGAGGAGTAAACTCTCCGACCGCCTCTATGGCGATTTGTGCGGCCAGACCGCCGCCGACCTCACCCCCCATCCCGTCAGCCACGGCCATTAAGAGGACTTGGTCTTCAAATTCACGGATAAGATATCGATCCTGGTTTTCTCTTCGTATCAACCCCTGGTGGGTTATAGCAAAAGTTTCCATAAATAGGGATTTTCCTAAACGAAGCTAAACCTTTTCCACGGTAATGGTATCGGCATATTTTACCCAGAAAGAGCCATAATAATCTTCAGCCACCAGGCGTAAAGGAAATCCGTTCTTTTGAGGCAAATCCGATCCGTTGACCTGATAGGCTAAAAAAACCTTATCGGAGAGAATGTCTTGAATCGGAAATCGCTCCGGTTTACTGTACTCCCCTTCCGGTCCGCTGATGGTCACATGACTTACCCCGGTTTTGACCCTGGCCTTTTCAAGCAAAGTCTGAATCGAGACTCCTTTCCACAACCCTTGATTGGCAAAATATCCCGGACAAATCAACAGGACTTTTCGCTCTATGGAAGGCAAGCCCCTGACTTGGTTGTAGGAGAGACGCAGAGGGTTCGTAACCAACCCTTCCACTTTGAGGGCCCAATGCTCGATATTCACCTTCTGATCGGACAGCCCCATGATTCCAAAGTCTTTTAAAGGGGTGATTTCCAGGTTATGGGCATCGATGTCTTTGGGATTTTCATTAATCAGGCTGTCCCGCCCGGTTCCCCGGGGCAAAATCCTTTTTTTCACCTTTGCCCAGGCCTTGGCCCAAAGGGAAAACCCCGGCTCGACCGTTATTACGGCCAGAGCGCCCAGGGCCGAAAAAATCTCCCCAAGAAATTTTCTGCGTGATCGTCCGAACATAGGAACTCCTTTAATAATACGAAAATAGGGTCCGAGGATTCCAGGATTCGAGGGTTCAAGGGTTTTAACTTCCACGCCTTTCACTTGAATCCTTGACCCCTCGGCCCCTTGAACCCTGTTCTTCATGATTCGCGGCGCCCCATGGGCGCATGTGGGCTTAGTTTTAGAATAAGTCCTTTTCAGGAAAATGGCAATGGCCCTTTTCTAACTTTATCTCCTTGACCCTCTTCCTGACTCGCTTTATAACGGATGAGTCAGAAAATTTTTTTGATCCCTATTTCTAAAAAAGCTGAAGAAAATAACTTTAGCAGTCTCAGAATAAGCTCGACAGGTAACCCCCCCACCTCCCCCATCAAGGAGGAAGTTAATTTAATTCCCTCTCCCCTGGCGGGAGAGGGCGAGGGCGAGGGGACTAAGTGGACATTATTAAGAGGCCCTTTATATCTTGAAACGATGGGTAATATAGGAGGAAGAATGAACAAGCGATTGGAAGGAAAGGTAGCTATCATTACCGGGGCCGGTCAGACTCCGGGAGAAACCATCGGGAATGGACGGGCGATCTCTCTTCTTTTTGCCCGGGCCGGGGCCAAGGTCTTGGCCGTGGACCTCCATCTTGAATCCGCCCGGGAAACCCAATCCATGATCAAACAGGAACGAGGCGAGGCCCTGGCCTTTTCCGCCGATGTCAGTCGGGCGGTTGACTGCGAACAAATGGCCGCCAAATGTCTTGAGACCTACGGGCGTATCGACATCCTGGTCAATAACGTGGGAATCGGCCAGGGAGATCAGGGGCCCGTAAGGCTGAAAGAGGAAGTCTGGGAGCGGATCTTTGATGTGAACCTGAAGAGCATGTTTTTAACCTGCAAGGTCGTTCTACCTTACATGGAGGCCCAAGAGAGCGGCTCCATCGTCAATATCTCTTCGGCGGCGGCGGTCTGCGCCATCCCCATGCTGGCCTACAAAACCTCCAAGGCCGGGGTCAATGCCCTGACCCATTCCATTGCCATGCAGTATGCCAGGAAAGGGATCCGGGTCAATGCCATCATGCCCGGCCTGATGAATACCCCCATGGCCATCGAAGGGATCTCCCAGGCCCGGGGAATCGGCAAAGAAGAACTGATCCGGGAGCGGAACAACCGGGTCCCCTTGAAGGGAGGAATGGGTACGGCCTGGGACACGGCCTACGCCGCCCTCTTCCTGGCCTCCGATGAGGCCAGGTTCATCACCGCGGCGGTCCTGCCGGTGGACGGCGGCCAATGTGCGCGGATCGGCTGAGATAAAACCCTGCGGCTAAGTCCGCAGAAGAGACCGGCCCCAAGTCCGCAGGAGGAAGAAAATGCCGCCCTGCCCTTTAGCCGGATGCGGGAAAAATCTTGGTTACAGGGTACTCAAAGGCTCAGGAAGCCTTCCGGGGCCAGGCTGGTGGCCAGCATCACCCGGTTGATCTCCAGATGCTCCGTCCAGCTTTTGGCCGCCTGGCTGGCCGGTTCCAGCCAAAACTGCTCGATGGTTTCCATCAACGGTTCAAAGCCCATGAGAGCCGTAATCGATGGCCTAACCGCATCAGCCATCGGCACCAGGTCGGCATTTTCCTTGACCATGGCCTGCACCTTTTCTACAGCCCGCAGGCCGATGGACAATCCCAGTTCCCGGAAGGCCAGACGATATTCAGCCGGCAGCTTCCAGGGACTCGTTCGAGCGTAGGACTCCAAGCCCATCCGGGCGGAATCCAGCAAGATCTTCAGCAGGTCGGTTTGCCGGAGAGTGCCCCCGGCCATCAATTGCGTCAACCGGTTGGCATCAAACAACAGACCGCCGATGCCCAGAGGGTCGTCGGTGACCCAACTCTGACCTTCACACATTTCAGCCAGGTCGGCGATCTCGGTCTTCAAATCCGCCCCGGTTGATTTTTTAAAAAATCGTTCGGCCGTGGACTGAAGCTGACAGAAGGTGATGTAACCGTCGAGGGGATCGTGTTGTCCCATGGAAGGTACCAGGGGATAGGAAAGGTCGATGCTCATCTTCCAATACATCCGTTTCCGGCGGCCGAAAGAGGGAATATAGGTAAATCGGGCATGGGCTGTTTTAGCCAACTCAATCGCCCACTCATTGTATTTTGAATCCTCGGTGACCCGGCTCAGGCGGTTGAGGGCGTGCATCCATTTGGTCAGATAATGAAAGTACTGCCCATCCCGGTCCCATTCCAGACGGTCATCCAGGGGTTCGTCGGCCCGCCGCTCGTTCATTTCCTTGCCGATCCGCAAGTCCTCCCAGGGTCGGGTGCCTTTGCCCTTCCTGTTCGCTAAGGCCGCTGATCCAGCCGGTTCGTCGGTCATCTTCCCGGTGCCGGCCGAGCAGGCCATGGACCTGATCGACGAGACGCAAGGCCAGGTCCCGGTACCCTTCCTCTCCGGTCTGTCGATAGAGTTCCAGAAAGTTGCAGAGGGCAAAGGCATCGGTCCATAAGTAACGCCGGGGCGGATTTCCAGCGGGTGACAGTCCGGTTTCCTCAACAAACCGGGCCATGATTTGCCGGACTTTGACAATGGATTCTTTTGGTTTCATCGCTTCTCTCCCCTTAGGTTTCCTTATTCTGAATTTTTTCTGGGATCATGGCAAGCAAAATCTTTCCGATTTTTGCCTTGACTCTGAAACTTGCCCTGTGATAAAAAAATCAAAAAAGTGAACGAGCGCTCGGAAAGAGATGTCGGGGGCGAATTATCCGGCATCCAAGTAGTTAGAGGTAGAATCACCCGGCCGGAGATGACCGTCGTCTCACCATGAGATCTTATGGCAACAAGAGATATTCAAGCCCCCCTCAAGATATGTCTGTTAAGCTACCGAAGTAATCCCCACTGCGGCGGACAGGGCGTCTATCTGAAGAATTTGAGCCGGGCACTAAAGGACCTGGGCCATGACGTTCACGTGGTCTCCGGCCCCCCGGATCCGCTCCTCGACGATGACATCCGGGTCTCTCGGCTCCCCTGCCTTGACCTCTATAACCCTGAAGACCTTTTCCGGACCCCCTCGTTGAAAGAATTGTCCGATCCCATCAATCTGCTGGAGTGGATCGGCGTCTCCACCATGGGATTTCCCGAGCCCTACACCTTCGGGCTCAGGGCCAGGAAGTTTCTCCGGGACAAATACGACCAGTACGACATTATTCACGATAACCAGAGCCTTTCTTACAGCCTCCTGGCCATGCAAAAGTTGGCGCCCACCGTGGCCACGATTCATCATCCGATCACCATTGACCGCAGGCTGGAAATCAAAGCCGCCCGGTCGCCCTGGAAGAAGCTCAAACAGGTGCGCTGGTACTCTTTCGTGGGCATGCAGATAAAGGTCTCGCGAAAAATCCCCAAAATCATCACGGTCTCCGAATGTGCCAGGGAGGACATCAGCCGGGAATTCGAAATCCCCGGGCAGCGGTTCACGGTGATCCCCAACGGCATCAACACCGAGCTTTTTTACCCTTTTCCCGAAATAGAAAGAGAAAAAAATCGTCTTATCGTCACCAACAGCGCCGATACCCCGCTGAAGGGGCTGGATTATTTATTGAGGGCGGTCCATGAGGTTTCCCAAACCCATCCGGTGAACCTGACAGTAGTGGGGGAACCCAAGAAGGACAGTCGGATCCTTAAACTCATCGGAGAGCTGGGGCTGGACCGCCTGGTCACCTTTACCGGCCGGATCGATAACGGGAATTTTGTCCGCTGGTACGCCCGGGCCACCATGGCCGTTATCCCTTCCCTGTACGAGGGCTTCGGCCTGCCCGCCGGTGAGGCCATGGCCTGCGGCGTGCCGGTCATCAGCACCTCGGGAGGTGCCCTGCCCGAAGTGATCGGCAACGCCGGGATTGTCGTCCCTTCGGCCGATTCATCGGCCCTGGCCGAAGCCATCAGGGGGCTTCTGGACAACCCCGAAAAAGCCAGGGCCCTGGGAAAGGCCGGCCTGGAGCGGGTCCACCAATATTTCACCTGGGAAAAGGCCGCCCAGGCCACGGTCGACGTTTATCGGGAAACCATAAAAGAAAGGTTCAGAGAAGATCGATTGGCCGGCAGGGTAATGGCGGACAGCCTTTTACGGAATGATCGATCATGATCACCGTTGACTTTGATAAGCTGCCCGTCAAGGAAGGCTACAGGATACTGGATATCGGCTGCGGACCCGGCCGGCACACCTCTGCGGCTTCGCGATTAAAAGATGTCGTGGTCATCGGATCGGATATTTCCTTCGATGAAGCGGTCGAGGCCAGGAATCGGCTGGAGGAACAGGAAAAACTCGGCTTAAACGGCGGGGGAAGCTTCGCCGCCCTGGTGGCGGACATTACCGGCCTGCCTTTCCCCGACGGATTTTTCCATATGGTCATCTGTGCGGAAGTCCTGGAGCACATCCCCGATCAGGAGAAGGCCGTCCAGGAAGTCATCCGGGTCCTGAAGCCCGGAGGGGACCTGGTGGTCAGCGTCCCCAGGTATCTGCCGGAACGCATTTGCTGGGCCTTATCCGAAAGCTACCACCGGGTGCCTAAGGGGCATATCCGGATCTACAAAAAAAAAGAATTGATCGCCCTATTGGAAGACGCGGGCTCGAAGCTCTGGGCCTCACATTTCGCCCATGGTCTTCATACCCCCTATTGGTGGCTGAAATGCCTGGTCGGCCCGGCCCGTCAAGACTCAGTCGTGGTCAACTTATACCATCGATTTCTGGTCTGGGACATGATGAAGAAGCCCGGACTGACCCGATTTTTGGATCGCCTGCTGAATCCGCTTCTTGGGAAAAGCATCGTATTATACCTGAGGAAGGAAAGAGACATTGGAACCAGTCATCTCCCGTAGAGTCCCCTATTCGGCCGTTGATATCGCCTCAGCCTCGGAATTCATTCTAAGCGTTCAAAAACCCAACGGAGAGATCCCCTGGTCCAAAGGAGGGAAGACCGACCCCTGGGACCATGTGGAAAGCGCCATGGGCCTCGGCGTAGCCGGATATCTAAAGGAAGCCGAATCGGCCTATGAATGGCTGGCCCAAAACCAGCTCGAGGATGGAAGCTTTTGGTCGTCCACCCGCAACGGCCTTCCCGAAGATACCACCAGAGAAACGAACATGGCGGCCTATATCGCCGTCGGGGTATTCCATTATTATTTGCTTACCGACGACCTGTCCTTTGTCAAACGCCTTTGGCCGGCAGTTAAAGCCGGCATCGATTACGCCGTCGGCCTGCAGGCCCCCTCCGGCGAGATTTACTGGGCGAAAAACAAGGAGGGGGCGGTCGACCCCATGTCCCTTTTGACCGGCTCCAGCTCTATTTATATGAGCCTGAAGTGCGCCCTGGCCATTGCCTCGCTCCTGGGCAAATTCCAGCCGGACTGGTACATAGCCCTTAAAAAATTGGGAGAGGCCATCCGGTACAAACCGGATTGTTTCAACATGATCAAATCCCGCTTTTCCATGGACTGGTACTATCCCATCCTTTGCGGGGCCGTCCGCGGAAACGAGGCCCGAAAACGGATCGATAAGTTCTGGGATAAATTTGCCGTGCCGGATTGGGGGGTCCGCTGTGTTTCCGACCAGCCCTGGGTGACCATGGCCGAAACCTCCGAACTCGTTTTGGCCCTGGCGGCCATCGACGATTTTGATCGGGCGGAAATGGTTTTCAGCTGGCTGCGGGACAAGAAATACGAGGACGGTTCCTATTGGATGGGCGTTACCTTTCCCGATGCCGTCATCTGGCCGGAGGAGAAAACCTCCTGGACGGCCGCGGCCGTGCTTCTGGCCTATGACGCCCTGAACGAATTGACCCCGGCCAGCGGCCTGTTCAATCACGAGTTTTGGCACTTAAGCGCCTCCGGTGCTTCCCCCCGGTTCGAATTTACCTTGGGCAGATCACTCACGGGGAAAGATTGATAAGGCCTGAAAATCCATTCATGACCTTGTTCCGAGAAAAAGGATGATTGCCGGTGCGCAGAGATCATCGCCCTTACATCATCAGACGGCTGATCAACCGGATCGAAGTCGGCTATATCCAACATTTCCTGCGTCCCCAGTTTGAAGAGCTGGGCCGGGAAATCACCGTGCTGAAGCCCTGGCATGTGGAAATCAACGGAGGGCCTGTTTCCCTGGGCGATTACGCCAACATCATCGCCACCCCGGACAACAAGGTCCGCTTTACGGTCTGGTCGAATCAAGCCGGGGAGGGCCGCATCGTCATCGGCAGGTATTGTCTGATCTGCGCCGGTGTGCGAATCAGCGCGGCCCGGGGAATTACCATCGGGGACAATTGCATGATGGCCCAGCGGGTCTATGTCACCGATGCCGACTGGCATGATCTTTATAATCGGGGCCAGTTTGTCGGACAGTCTTCACCGGTCAGGATAGGGAATAACGTCTGGATCGGCGACAGCGCCATCGTCTGCAAAGGGGTGACCATCGGGGATAACAGCATCATCGGAGCCGGGGCCGTGGTCGTCAAAGACGTCCCGCCCAATGTGATCGCCGCCGGCAATCCGGCCGGGGTCCTGAAAACCCTCGACCCCGACAGGCCCATGCAGACCCGGGAGGACTGGTTTAAGTTCATGTCCCAACTGACCGCCGAGATTAAAGTGAAAGGGAAAAACGATTTCAAGGGCAATACTATCAGGGGCTGGCTCCGCACACTAGTTTATCCTCTAAAAGGAGATTAAGTTGGATAAAATCAGGATTCAGGGGGGGTAATTCCACGCCATTCACTCGAACCCTTGAATCCTCGGCCCCTTGACCCCTTTGGCTTCCGGCCTCAGCCAGACGACTTAATGATAGATATTAATCCAAATTAGCCTAAAGAGCGATTACATCATGAGAGTAGCCATCATCGCACCACCTTATCCTTTGGAAGAGGCCCCGGCACCACCTTTGGGGGTAACCTATGTCGCTTCGGCCTTCGAGCAGGCCGGGGCGGAAGTCAAAATTCTGGACTATATCATCACCCAGTACACACCGGCCAAGCTGGAGCGGGAGCTGAAGGATTTCAGGCCGGATGTCGTCGGGGCCACCTCGGTTACCATGACCTTCCCGATCGCGGCCGAGATCATAATGAGGGCCAAAAGAATCGATCCTTCCCTGATCACCCTGATGGGCGGTCCGCATGTCTCCTTCGACATCGACCGGACCTTGAAGGCCTGTCCGGAAATCGATTTTCTGGTTATCGGCGAAGGCGAGAGGACCATAGAGGAGTTGGTCCGGAATTTCGAAAACAGCGGGGATTGGTCGTCGGTGAAGGGATTGGCCTTCCGCCGAAACGGTGAGATCGTTAAAACCGACCCACGGGAACTGATCGAGGATCTGAACGAACTTCCCCTGCCGGCCCGGCATCTGCTTCCCTTGTCCCGTTATCAGGCCCTGGGCTTTCCCGTGACCATGATTACCGGCCGGGGCTGCCCCTATTCCTGTATTTTTTGTCTGGGAAGAAAGATGGTCGGCAGCAAACCCCGTCCCAGAAAGGCCGCGCTGGTTGTCGATGAAATGGAACAATTGCTCGCTTACGGATTTTCGCGCATCAATATCACCGACGACCTGTTCACCTCCCGCAAGGAGAAAGTCCGGGAGGTGTGCGAGGAGATCAGGAAGCGAAAGCTGAAATTGACCTGGACGGCCTTTTCCCGGGTCAACACCGTGGATAAGGAAACCCTGCAATTGATGTATGAGGCCGGCTGTGATTGCGTCAGTTTCGGCATCGAAACCGGCAATCCGGAAATGCTGAAGCGGATTAGAAAGGGGATCACCCTGGATCAGGCCAGGAAGGCCGTTGGGCTTTGTAAGGAGGTGGGCATCCTGCCCCATGCCTCTTTCATGGTCGGCCTCCCGGGCGAATCCCCCGAGACCTTACGGGATACGGCGGAGTTTTCCAAGAGCCTGGACATGCTCTACGGGTTCCATTTTCTGGCCCCCTTTCCCGGAACCACGGTGAGGGAACAGATCGATCAATACGACCTGGAAATCCTGACCGATGACTGGTCCCGCTATGATGCCAACAGCGCCATCGTCCGGACATCGTCCCTGACGGCCGAGGCGATTAATCAATTTGTCGCCGAATTCGAACGGGAAATACAGGAGGCCTGGGGAAAACAGGTCCAGGGTTATTATGATAAAACCAACACCCCGGAAGAGGATTTCCGGGTGGCCGGGCATTTTCGGATGAACCTGGTCTACAAGCTTCTTTCCGAAGATCTTTTAGAGGCCTGCGGCTTCTTTCCGAACGGCGGAAGGGAGGATACTTTCGACCCTCTTTGTCAACGCCTCCAAGAGACGACCGGGTTGGACCTCGACCTGATCCAAAAAACCATCCGGAGTTTTATCGACAGCGGCTATATCAAGACCAGGCCCGAAGCGGGTGGCCTCCGCTGGTACTGGACCCATAACAACCGGGTCGATTTTCCGGAGCCATAGCGAATCACTCCTCGCACCATGTCCGCCTCGGGTTCAAGCGGTTGTCAGGCACATGACTCAGCGAACCAGCTGAGGGCCGAAAAGGAACCACAGCCCGAGCAGGCCGACCGCGACGGAAGCCATGACGCGGAAGCGCTCGCTCGATAGGCCCAGCAACATCCGCTCGCCGACCAACGTGCCAGATAGGACCCCGATTACGACAAGCGCTACGAGGGGCCACTTTTCGGCGAGGCCGTAACTCTCGCGATAGAGGTAGACGGGCGTACGCACGAGGTCGATTAGAACGCCTACCAGTGTCGACGTGGCTACGAAGGCGGCCGGCTCGAGACCGAAGGCGGACAACGCAGCTGCGCGCAACCCGCCTTGGTTCCCGACGACACCGCCGAAGAAGCCGGACAACGCCCCGAGAACCCAGACAAACGCACCCCGAGGTCGCCAGCGCTGTGACCACCCGGTGATGCCGGCAGTCGCCGTCAGCACGACTTTCACCAGGAGGCTGCGTATCTTCTGGGTTGCCAGACGAAGTAAAAAAATGCAGCTTCGCTGTGGTCGGGGCCAATCTTTCGGGAACCAAGTCCTGAAATCGCCTGTTCCCCACAATCGCCATTTACCGTTCGATAGAGTAAGGGGTTTCTTCTCAATGGTAAGAATGTCTGAAAACCTAACAAACTTTGTTCCAATAGGGAAGTAGTAATTCCGAAATTGAATTCCGCTTTCGGAGACTTCCAGAAGGCTATCGGAGTAAGCAGATTCTTGATCGATCATTCTGACACCTAAAAGCGGAGTTGACCCGCCCGGGCGCTTCTCAGCCCGGTCGGCGTCCAATGGCCTGGTTGGCGACCGCCCGCGGCGGGGTCAACAAATTATTGAACAGTTTTCTGGATAATACCAAAAAGTTTTAACATTTCCAATGAAATAGAAAATTCTAAAAAGAGTAACCGCTTAAATTTGTTATTTTTACAATACCGGTTAATATCCTCTTCTTACTATTATCCAGTTTCTGTTCAACCACCTTTTTTTAAAATGCCATAATCTCGCTGATTCAGGCCCTGGTCATTTTCCAAGTCCAACCCATATCAAGGCCTTTTTATCGACGATGACGGTCTGTACTCTTCCATTTTTTCCGAATGGGAGGCCGAGGACTTCAGGAAGAAATTTTAAAAAAATTTCTTCCTGCCCCACAAGGGCGAAGCAGAAGGCGTTTTTGTTAATAAACATCGAGGCATCTCTAAACTACCCACTAGACCAGACTATGCCCGCCAGCGAGACTGATTTCTACGCCGTGCGCCAATCGGGCGCCAATCTTGACAAAATTTTCAAATCCAAATATAGTAATAAAAAATTAGGTTATCTTTAACAGCCAGGAAAATAATCCGGGGCCCCTGGGTCTCGGCAGAGCAACCCAAAATTTAAAATCCGGGGATTATTCGCACCTGTGGGAAAAGAAAAAATCATGAAGGTAAGAAATTGGTTGTTTCTGGTAATGGCTTTTTACTTTTTCATGTCTGTTCCGGTCCTGGCCGGGGAGATCAAGATCTATTCCAGTGAAGGGGTCCGGACCATTACCGTACCCGGTGAGGAAACAGATCTTGAAGGAAACTGGGTACGCCAGCCCGATTCCGTCCGCAGTCAGACCGAAAAGATCCCAGCGGTTAAAGGTGCCCCTCCCTTATTGAAGATTACTCCGCTGGAAAACGGAAAATATCTCCTGGAGCCCATGAAAAGTTCTCTTAACCATAGGAATAAAGGAGCGGAGTCCTTAAACCTGATCAAAAAACCGGTCTTTGAGGAAGAGTTGGAGCCGGGGGATCATCAAGAGAAGAGTTTGAATCCTTTGACCCGCTTTCCCAATCTCTTAGTCGAAATATCCAAACAATTGTTGGGTAAGTCCTATCGCCTCGGTGGAAACGGGCAGGGCAAACAGGGGATCGACTGTTCGGGCTATATGAAAAAAATCTATCAGTCCCTGACCCTTTCCTTGCCCCACTCCAGCCGGGAGCAGGCCAAGCTGGGATCGCTGGTAACCACCGAATGGGACCTGAGTCGCTTGAAGATCGGGGACTTGTTATTTTTTAAACGGAACCGGGGTGCTCAAATCGGGCATACGGGAATGTATATCGGCGATGGCAAAATGATCCATTCGGCCAGCAAAAAGGGGGTCGTTATCTCCAGTCTGAAAGGCTCCGATTATTATAATAGAAATTTTGTCATGGCCAAAAGGCTGTTTATTCTTGAAGACCCCCAGGGAGACGGCTTTAAGGAATTTAAAGAACCATAATCGATTTTCTTTTATTAACCCATCGACAACCAACTCAAAGGGCGGGATAAAACCCGCCCTTTTTTGTTTCAACCCTGACGGACTCATAAAAAGTCGTCACGCCCCGCCGGGGTCCAGAAGAAATCGAAGTCGATTTAAAATACGGGAATGTGATTTCCAGGTGGCGGAACTCCGATTTAAACACGGAAGGGATTGAGGTCGACATCCAAAGTTTCTGAATCATAGAATGACGCCATTATTTTGTGAGATCTTTACCGGAGGGACGGACATAGCCAAGGAGGTTAAATAGAATAAGGGTTGACTTATCTCATCACTCAATTATTATTCTATCCAGGAAAATTTTTAAAAAGGATTATCAGCTTGAAGAGGCCGACTCATCTACCCAAACTGGTTGTTATCATAACGATATGGTCCATTTATCTATGGCTTCCTGTCTTTATGAACTATTACGTCTTAATTGAAGCTGATTTTTTAACCTCTAACCTATCTTTTGAAGATACGGATTTGAATATTCTCCCGGCCAGCCCAAAATTACTATTGCCACTATGGGGGTCCAATATAGTTTTTATTCAATGGATGGACCATCTATTTAGAGATTCCCGGACTTTTCACGGTCTGATACCCGCCCTTGACCAAAAAAGTATTTCCCTGCGTTGTTAAGATATCCCTCTTTTCATCCGACTTTATTTAACAGCCCTTCCCTCATCAAAAAATCGGGGGTACCAAATCCATTTTGGGTTCAAACATAGACATTTGTAAGGGGACGTAATGAAAACTATTTATGCACTGTTTTATGTAATGGGCATCTATGTACTGACTACAGTCATTTCTCTGTTTGTCGTCCTGATTATTATGGGTATTCGCAGGGCTACTGCAGATCGCATCAAGTCCTAAACCGGAGAGTAATATTGAAGGAGAACGGAGGAAAAACATGATCGATCAACTTGGACATATTTTTGAAGGAATTTCTACCTTTGGGCAGATGGATGCCCATACTCTATTGGTTCGTCTTGGGCTTATCGTTGTGGGCCTTCTCTCGTCTATCTCAGCGCTAAGGACATCCTGGACCCAATGGTCCTAATGCCAATGGGTTTGGCCATGATTTTGGTGAATGGCGCCACCCTTACAATCGAAGGCAAGCTGGCCAATCTCTTTTTAAATCCCATGTTGGCCAATCCCGATGAGGTGGTCAATAATATGCAGATCCTTTTCTTGCAGCCCATATACAATCTGATGTTTTCCAACGGGCTTATCGCCTGCCTCGTATTCATGGGTATTGGGGTAATCACACCCCTGGATTATCTAATTGCCCGTCCCCTGACCAGCATGCTATTAGCCGTAGCGGCGGAGTTAGGGTCGATTCTCACCTTCCCGCTGGCGGTGGCCTTTGGGTTTACTTATAAGGAAGCCGCCGCTATTGCTATCGTAGGAGGCGCTGACGGCCCCATGGTGCTCTTCACATCGCTGGAGTTAGCCAAGCACCTATTTGTACCCATCTCTGTGGTTGCCTACGTCTACCTGAGCGTTACCTATGCGATTTATCCGTATTTGATTAAACTGCTGGTGCCCAAGCGGATGCAGGGCATCCAGATGGATTTACATTCCATTCCCAAGGTGTCCTCCCGGCAGAAACTCGTCTTTGCTGTCCTGGCGGCGGCATTGCTGTCGGTGCTTTTTCCTGTGGCTTCACCCCTTTTTGCTTCTTTCTTTATTGGTGTCATGGTTAAAGAAGCGAACCTTCCACGGTATCGAAAGTTCCTCGACGAGGTCGTGCTCACCGGTTCAACTTTTTTTCTCGGTTTTGTATTGGGTGCTTTGCTTAGCTTTTATGTTGTCACCGACTCTCGCATCGTTCTTATTATGATTCTGGGATTTATTGCCCTGTTGTTATCGGGTATTGGCGGGATTATCGGTGGCTTGATCGCTTATAAACTATCGGGGGGGAAAATTAATCCTCTCATTGGCATAGCTGGCGTTTCATGTGTGCCAACGACGGCCAAAGTAGCCCAGAAGTGTGCCTTTGCTATTAATAAACGGGCGATCATCCTGCCGTTCGCCATGGGACCTAATGTGGCCGGTGTGATTACCACGGCCATAATCACAGGCATCTATGTAGGTTTGCTACGTTGAGCTAAGTTCGGATATAAGATAGAAATGGGGAAAAGGCAAGGGGGGGCAAAAGGGATCATCTGAATGGCCAAGGCTCTTACCCCTTCTCGATTTCAAGCAAAATTCAAATAAATTTTGTTTTCCTTGCTGCCATCAAATATCGTACGCACGGTTATTCTGCTAAATGAAACCGAAGAGATTCAACCGCTTTAGCGATTTTCCCTTGAATCCTCGAACACTAGACCCCTTGAATCCTTGGATCATTGCCAACAAATTTGGAGATGATCCAAAATAATTAATGACAGTTTATTATTGAATTATAAAAAAACTTGATTTCCTTTGGTGGATCTACGGAAGGAGGATTTAGAGGATATGGCTTTTTGTCGGGGCGTCATTGTTCGGGAAAATCAGATAGCCATTACACCAGCCGTTTCAAGGGAATTGAATCCTTTCTTTTTTATACCCGAAAGGGGTAGAGAAGCCATACACATTGATGATAATTTCCGGGTGGCGTGGATCATTGCTCAAGACCCTGAAGTACCGCTTGAACTTGCCGTCAAGCTTATTCGTTTCCAGGGCGATGACTATTTCTCCCTGCCCGCCGGGCTGGATGTACGGATCATACCGTACTACTTTCATACTTCAAGTGTATTTTATTTTGGTAATGGAGAGGAGGGAATCTCCGGCATTGAAAACCTGGAACACTTTCTGGACTATGGCAGGAGCACTGGTCAAATCACCGGCATTATAATCATCCGGTGAAATGGAAATGGAGGGGCCGGACAAAGAATAACCTGGTTCCCCCAGCCATCCGAAGGATAAAACCAGACTTAGTCCGACTGCCAATAAGAACAGGATTTTTTTCATATGTTGATATTTTCGGACTTCCCCGCCCGTCTGTCAAGGAAATAATCCCTTCTCCCCCAAAATTTTGCCCATTCTGTATCCTTAAAATTCTGCAAAGATATTTTCTCTATAATCGAAAGCTCTTTTTACAACTCAGTCGCTGCTCTGAAAATCTATTATCATCATTTCATCCCTATAAAAAACAACGCTTAGGACGACGGGCGGAAGGTCGTGGGTATCTATTATATAGAATGTTCTTAACCAGGTGATATAAATAATCTTGTTTGGTATTTTTTAACTTTTTTGTTCATTTAAAGTCTTATTTAAAAAAGACCAGTTTGAACCAGTTGCCTTTTCCAGACTGGGCGGGAGAATAGAATATGAAAAAACTCATTAGTCTGTTAAGTATCCTTTTTTTGATAACCCTTTTCGTGCCGTTTAAACAGGCCGAAGCCGACCGTGGCTCTGGAGGATTTCATGGATCTGGGGGACGGGGGGGATCTCGTGGAGGCCATGGAGGATTCCGTGGGTCTGGAGGGCATGGAGGATTTCGAGGATTTAGAGGCCATGGAGGATTCCATGGGCATGGGGGGTTCTTGCCCGGATTGATTATCGGTGGTGTCTTAGGCTGGGGCTTGGGGCCTTATTATTACCCGCCGGACGATTATTATTATCCACCGCCGCCAGACTATTATTATCCACCGTCACCAGATTATTATCCGCCTCCAGAAGATTCTTATTATCCACCACCGGCCCAAAGCAGTCAGGCGCCACCCTCGGCAAGTCAAGGGTCGGGCGGTAAGATGTTTATCTATCCTCGCCAAGGTCAAAGTGAAAAGCAAAAGGCCGAAGATGTTAACAATTGCCACGAGTGGGCTGTTGATCAGACAGGCTTTGATCCGGCAAGAACACCCGCTGGCTCCCCTGATGCTCAGACTATCCAAAAGAGTAGGGACTATTTTCGGGCGATAAGTGCCTGCCTTGATGCCCGAGGGTATACCGTAAGATAGCAATGATTGGACATCTCGTGGTGTTCTGGATACGAAAGCATACTGGAACGGTGGTTTGGGCAATCATAATCACCGAGCCCAGGAGTAAGAGTCAGATTAGCCGGATAGTTCTATTTGCAAGAGGTCCGAGAAGAATGGGTAGATTCTTCAAATTTTAGCACCTTGGTCATGCTGGATTTTATTGAAATTACCCTACTCTCCTTTGTCTTAATTATCTTTGGTCTCTCCCACCAGGACCACCGTTTCCGCCATGCCCACCAGGATGTTCCCCTCCACGGTCATCTCTCCCGTGACCGCCCCTCCAATGTCGATTAAGGTCGCCGTGATGAATGGGATGATAATTCCAAAGTCGTCCTCGCCATATATGGTTTCGATAGTTATCTCTCCAATCATGGGGTATCCTTCTATATTAATTATGTGTTCTGACAGTATTCGGGTTGAAGAGTTGCTCCCCTCGGGGAGATATGATGCGGAGCAAAGGCTAAATTCCTATATGGTCAGGGTGTCAAACCCTCTGATTTTCTTTTTGACGAAGTCTCTCGAAAAAGTTAACATAAAAGCTAAAAACCTACGACGAAAGCCCTTTAGATATCTAAAACGGGAAAAATTTAAGACTTCTGAAACCAACCATATCGGAAAAAGAAAAATACATTTTATGGCATCAATAATTTATTATTACCAGGTTATTCTGGGTTTATAGATTACTTTCATATCATTTGGTGCGGGTTTTTGTTATGAGGAATCTCTTTCTCAGATATGCGGTGTTATCACTGTCATTAATATGGGTTACCAACTGTGCCCAGTTGCCGGAGTATGCTAAACCGCGTATGATGCAGATGGATGAAATACACAAGGGCAGCCCAACTGGTTTCACCTACAGGAAATTGATGCTCGGAGACTTTCGCGCGACTTCATTGCCAGAAAATTTGTCGACGCACGGGGAATACATTAACGCCCAATCAGCAATTCTAATACGCATAACATCCGATTCAATCTTCAGCATCGCCCCTTGGCCTTTTTTGGATCAAGTTAATTATCTTGGCAGCATTAACCATCTTGCCTTTGAGGCGGTCATGATACCTAACTACTCATGGTGGAACCCGAAAATCAAAGCAGAAAAAACAAGCTATGTTCTTCAGCATGAACAAATCCACTTCGCACTCATTGAGCTTGCCGCTCGGAAACTGACAAGGGATGCTCAAAAATGGGCATCCAATTTAGTGGTGGTAAAGGAGACTCCTCAAGAGGTCTATGCTGAAATCTTTCGACAAATAAAAGAGATGATTAATTCTGCCATGGAGGTCAACAAAAAACGACACCTGGAGTTCGACAAGGACACGTCTTTATTCTACGCCCCATCGTGGCAGGCGTGGTGGTTAGAAAAGGTGGAGGAAGAATTAAAACAGACTGAATCGGGTATACACAGGCGGGTGATAAATCCTTCCGGGAGATAGAACAACTAAATGGGTTCCCATATTTCACAAATAGCTTATTATACGAAGTTCTTGGTTCTTAATATCATATCGATAATTTCCGGTTCCACGATAAAGATCAAAATCCGCTTGACACCTAAGATGATGCGGTACCATGGATCTTTCTGTCTTGGATGGATTTTTGAGGGCTCCTGATTTCTTTAGTAAAGCTTATAGAAATAAGGAATTGAAATATTATGATTTTGCTGAATTTAAGAAGATGATTATAGGATCGGAACCAAGAAATTCAGAATCCAATAAAATTCCAAATCTAGCTGAGGAATCTAAAGCAAGCATAGAAGTGGATTATGGTTGGTAAGAATTTCATTAAAGTTGGATCCATGTCTATCATGACTTGGTCCTCTTTTTATCCCTCACCTTTATTTTTCCCCGATCCCTCCATTACCCCCTGCCAATTGGATTGTAGGTTTGAATTTATAGATTAGACCCAGTGTTTTCCAGTATATCAGATACTACCAATTGTTTTTGGTTTGGGATTAAGCACTTAATGCATCTTGTCAACGAATGCAATGCTTAGCATTATACTGATGAAAACGACACCTGCAAAAAATGCAAGAAGGCTCCATTTATTTGTTTGGGAGACTTTACCTATTCTCAATAGAATGTACCCAATGACTACATTAGTTAGTGCCCACAAAACATTTACCATTGGAGATGACAATCCCTTGCCTGGTGGATTTGCAAATGGTGAGGGAAAACTGTCACCGGATACCCCGTGAACGAAATGTGGAACTGCGTTGGTTAAGAAGAGACCAGCGAAGAAGCAAGCAACATAGTGATACCATTTCATAAAGCCTCCTTAAAAAATGTTTATTGAGTGCTGCCTAACAAATGATCTTTATCCATTCCATACCCCCCGCCAATAGGATTGAAATCACAGATTAGCTTTATTTTTTTGGGGCTTGCACCTACAAGTCCTCCACCGACGCTATCCCTAATATTAACAATTACTACTTGAACTGTGAGTTAAAGGCCGGGCAGTTTCTGCCCCAGCCTTTAACTCATATTGACCTTTTTCAAATCTAAGACTCGCCGTGATTTTGCACACCATACTCCCTAAAGATTTAAAATCCGTGGGCTATAACCCTCGTGGAGGTTTCATAACGGTAATCTTAAAACTCCCCAATTCACTCCCCCTAATCCTGGAAGGCCTGATATACATAATACCGCATAAGATTTTGGTAAGGAAACACCAGAGTCATCGGTGGTGATTGTATCATCAAAATGGCAATCAACTGTTCTTTCGGGTCTACGAAGAAATTGGTCCCATAAATTCCAGTCCAATAATAAACCCCTTTGGAACCTGGCAAAGGACTTCGCTCTGACTCCCAATTTATAGCAAACCCCAACCCAAATCCCTGACCAGTCTCCATACTGGGACTTGCCCACATAATTTGTATTTGCACTGGAGAAGCATACTTATATCCTGGAGGTATATGATTGGAAGTCATATGCTCTACGGTCTTGCGCGAAATCAAACGGACTCCATCAAGGATCCCACCATTCAAAAACATTTGGCAGAAACGGGCATAATCATATGCTGTTGATACTAAGCCGCTTCCACCGGATAACCATTTTGGCTTTGTCGTCACATTAGAAACAGCCGGTCTTTTGCCGGTTGCCGGAATAATTTGGGGCTCGGCTATCCGCGCTTGCCGTTCTGCCCCTTCTACCCAAAACCCAGTGTCCGCAAGTTTAAGCGGTTTAACGATTCTTTCTGCAATAAAGTTATCAAACTCAACACCTGAAAGAACCTCGACAATACGCGCTAACACATCATAGGACATCGAATAATCCCATACAGTGCCAGGGTGGTTTTGTAGTGGTAACTGCGAGAGTTTTGTAACCAGTTCAGCATTTGTCGGAGGCATGCCCCATAAGTTGAGCGCGTTATAGCGATCCTTAACCATAGATTTCCCTGTAAAACCATAAGTGAGACCTGATGTATGGCGGAGTAAATCCTGCACCGTCGTCTCACGACTTGGCGTTTCGAGAACAAGTTCAGCCTTTCCAGTTGTTGGATCTTTCTTCTCGATTCCCACCTTCACATCTTTGAACTCTGGAAGATATCGGGAAACGGGAACGTTAAGCTGTATTTTCCCTTCTTCCGCCAACATCATGATTGCGAGTGAAGTGAATGGTTTTGTCATTGAGGCCAAACGAAAAATTGAATCGCGGGTCATGGGAATTTTTTTCTCCTTATCCCGATACCCAAATGCTTCGAAATAGGCTATCATGCCTTTGCGCAAAACCATGACGACCGCTCCAGGAACGATTCCTTTATCAATATCTCCCTTAATCCATGTTGAAATTCTTTGCAGCCGCTCATTTGATAACCCCACCTCTTCAGGGCTTGTTGCTTTAGGGATACCCTGGGCACTGGCTATCGAAGCTATGAAAATAAAAAGCATGGACAACAACATCATTCTCTTGGTAATTCTCATTTTTATTTCCTCCTTTAATTGAAAAAATATTACAGTTGGGCTTAGTTACAACTAAAAAAGCCTCCACAGGGGTTTGATCCCCTATAGAGTCGTATTGGATATTTCAAAATCTTCCACTTCATATCTCATTCCAAAAGGTTTGGAGGTGACTGGATAAATAAACCTAATCAGAAAAAATAAAGGGAGGCTAACAACGAATAGGGCAGTTTATTTGGTTGTCGAGGGGGATTGGTAAAACAAGGGAGAATGAATTACAAATTGGCATTAAAGGGTTTTCAAAATAGTAATAGGATAGATTGGGTTTGACCTTTTCAACGGTGGTCAGAGTACCCAGGTCTTGGTTCTCAAAGGAGGGATTAGTAGAGAAGATATCAACCTCGCTCATTTCATAGTAGCCTGAAAAAACGAGGCCGACTAAAAAGCAGATTGATAAAAAGGAAAGTACGTTATTCGGCCTTTGGCGGGAAAAATTTTCCATTTTTCCAATCCAAACGAACTGTTATAAATTTATAACAATGAGGCCTATTCCAATTCAATTGGGAGAATTATGGCTCTTATATAGGCATAACCTCTGATGATTGTCAAGAAAATAGTGATTAGAGGGTAGGTATTCTTCCTGTCCACATCCCGTATCTTAAGGGACCATTAAATAGAGGAAGCCGTCAACTATTTGCGTTTGTACTCTTCCGGTCTATCAAAAATTGCATTTAGAGGATTTCAGGAAGAAAGCAGGGAAAGGATAACTTTGCTGGAAGATCAGAGGATTTCTTCCGGGGTCCGCCGTCTGAGCACCCCCAGGGTCTTCACCCTGGGCAGTTCGACAAACAGCCCGGAGGTCAGGGCCAACTGGTACACCCGAAAGGGGGCCTGACCCCCCTGGGCCGGATCTTCGAAGATATCATGGATCAGCAAATAACCGCCGGGTATCAAATGACTGACCCAGCAGTTGTAATCCGTAAGGACCGTTTCAAAGGCGTGTCCGCCGTCGATAAAAATCAGGCTGAGGGGAGTGGACCAATGACGGGCGGCCAGGGCGGATTTGCAGACCATAGGGACAATGGTATTTTCCAGACCGGCCTTTTCGATGGTCCGCCTAAAGAAGGGGAAGGTGTCGATGCGCCCGCTTGCCGGGTCCAGCAATTCGGGGTCGAAATATTCCTGGCCCGGCTGCTGCTCTTCCGAGCCCCGGTGATGATCGATGGAAAACAAAACGCCCTGACGCTCCTTACACCCCAGCCCCAGATAGATGGCCGACTTGCCGCAATAGCTGCCGATCTCCAGACAGGGGCCTTTAAGCGAAGCCTCCCGGGCGGCCTGAAAAAGAAAGAGGCCCTCTTCTTCATCCAGAAAGCCTTTGACCCCTCGGATCAATTCGTGAGGCAGGCGGGGCTTCTTCATCGGGGTATCCTGTTAGGGGTTGGTGCCGGAAGCCCTCTATGGTTTTCGATGGATAAACCTTTCATGATAAACCCCACCACCGTGTCGATCACTGACTCGGGCTTGAGATCACACAGGCTCCATTCCCTGAGGGCCGGCAGGGCGAGGGACAAGAAAATCACGTCAGCCGTGGCCGCGGCGTTTCTGACTTTAAAAAGGCCTTGTTTCTGCCCCTTCAGCAATAGCCGTCTGATACGCTCGATCTCCTGCCGGTCGATCTCCCTCATCTGTAAATGAACGTCCCTGCGCCTGGTCCAGGATTCCCGGTAGAGAAGCTGGACCGCCTTGGACATCTCATACATCTGCTTCATAATCCGGCGCAAGAGGATTTCCAGATACTGGGGATCGTCCACCCAATCCTTTTCCTCTTTTCCGTTCAGACTGAAACGGAAGCGCTCCACCACATCCCGATAAACCAGAACCAGGATGTCGTCCTTGCTTCGCACATAATCATACAGACTGCCCATGGTCAGACCGGAGGCCCGGGAAATCTCCCGCATGGTCGTTCGATCAAAACCCTTTTCAAAAAAAAGCCTGGAGGCGGCCTTGATGATCTGCTGACGCCTTTTTAAAATCAGGCCCTTGTTTTTGATGGTGCTCTGGACTTCCATCCTCTTCTTTCCGGGCAAGCGTTCACTTTCAGAAATCAAGGCCGCTCCGCAGTCAATGCAATAATGGAGAAGGTCTATACCTTGACCGTTCCCGCCTTCATGGTCTTAGTGGCCTTGAAGATTTCCAGAGGAAACTTCTGGTAGAGTTCCTCCAACTTGGCCAGCAGCACAGGGTAGCCGATCCCCTGGGCCAGGGCAAAAGGCCCGAAAGGGGAACCGCCGCCGTTGGCCATGGCCAAGTCGATTTCCTTGCGGTCATCGGCCACACCTTCTTCCAGGAGCTTGGTGGCCTCATTGACCTGCAGGGCGATCAGATGATTGATGTCGAATTCCTTGGTGGCCTTGGACAGATCGATCTTGGGCCTCCCCTGGGACCAGTCATAGAATCCCTTCCCGGTTTTTTTGCCCAGGATCCCGGATTTCAGATAAGCCAGGAAGGCCTCGGAAGGCTTGTAATCCGGTGATAGAACCTGGGCGAAGTATTCCAGGCCGTGGACGGCGATGTCGATGCCCACATAGTCCATCAGCTCAAAGGGGGCCATAGGCATTATGGGTTTCAAAGCCGCGTCGAATTCCTCGGGAGTCGGATGTCCAGCCTCCAGGATCTTGGAAAGCAGGACCAGGGTGGGTTCGTTGACCCGGTTGTAAATAAAACCCGGTGAATCTTTTTTGACGATGACCGGGACCTTTCCGATCTTCTTGGCGATCTCATAGCCGATGCGGATCGATTCATCGGAGGACTTTGCCCCCTTGGTGACCTCCACCAGTTTCATCAGGACGGCCGGGTTGAAGAAGTGATAGCCGATGACCTTATCCGGCCTGTTGGTCGCCTTGGCGATTTCGGTGATACTGATGTTCGAGGTATTGGAGGCCAGAATGGCATGCTTGGGGGCGTATTTATCCAGTTCGGCAAAGACGCTCTTTTTGAGCCCCAATTTTTCCGGAACGGCCTCGATGATAAAATCGGCCTCCTTGACAGCAGCTTCCAGGTCGACCATGGGGATCAACCGCGCCAGGGCATCCTCATAGGTTTCAGGGGTTATCTTCCCTTTCTCCTTGAATTTGGTAAAGCTGTTTTTGATCCCGGCTATTCCGTGATCCACGAATTTCTGATCGATATCACGCAGCACGACGGTATAACCGCCCAGGAGACAGCAGGCGGCGATTCCGTGCCCCATATCCCCGGCGCCGATCATGGCAATTCTCTTGACATCTTCCGTTTTCATGATGATCCTCCTCTTTACTCCCCTTTAAAATTAGGTTTCCGTTTTTGCATGAAAGCCGTGAAACCTTCGATGGCATCGCTGGATTTGGATACTAATCGGTTTCCCTCCAATTCCACCTTGGTCCCCTCCTCAAGCCCTTTCTCCATGCCGGCATTGACGGCCTTTAATACCGCCTTAACCGCTAAGGGCGGCCGGGTGGTCAGGAATTCGGCCATTTCCATGACGTCTTTCATCAATTCGCCGACCGCAGAAATCCGGTTCACCAATCCGATCTCCAGGGCCTCCCGGGCCGGCAGGCGCTTGCTGAAGAGGATGAGTTCCAAGGCCTTCGATTTCCCCAATATCCTGGGCATCCGCTGAGTTCCGCCCCACCGGGGATGATGCCCAGATTGAGTTCGGTAAGGCCGATCTTGGCATTTTCCTGCATGACTCTGAAGGTGGAGGCCATGGCCAGTTCGCAGCCGCCGCCGAAGGCATAGCCGTTGATGGCGGCGATGACCGGCTTGGAAAATCGGTCGATCCGCGTCCAAACTCCTGCCCCTTGGGTCCGATCTTCTCGGCGTTGGCCGCATCGGTAATGTCGAAACCGGCAGAGAAGCCCTTGTCACCGGCACCGGTGACGATAAGCACCCGGACCTCCCTGTCGGCTTCCGCCTCGTCAAGGGCCTTATCGATGTCCAGCAGGGTAGCCAGATTCACCGAATTGGTCGGCGGGCGATTCAAGGTTAGGATGGCGATGTGTTCCTGTTTGGCGTACAGTATGTTTTGAAATTCCATCTGCGCTGCCTCCTTTTCCATTTAATGAATAGTGGTTATTTCTTTATTTGAGCGATCGGCCTTTTTCTTCCGAGCGCTCGTTCGCTTTTTTAATTTTTAAATCATCTCACGGTGAAAAGTCAAG
>CAVYLJ010000031.1:0-210133 GCA_963769305.1 uncultured delta proteobacterium
ATCCCCCGATCAGGAAGTTCAGTTTATTCAAAAGGAATGCTTATTAATCTTTACATCACAACCCCTTCTTATACTCCTGTCCTTAATCGAAACCGGCATCTTTTACACTTAATCGAGCTCCTGTTTGGGAAGCACCTTCTTCGGATCAGAAAATTCTCCTCTCTCCGTTGTTAAAACTTGAGTGACTACCCTTAACTTTCATTTATTTTACTCAATTTAAAAGGTGAATTTCCGATGTTTTATTCCATGAAAACCGGACAAATAAACAAAATTTTCGGCAGTTTCTCGGTATAGTTATCCTGGTGGCCTTCGGTCTGGGGGTGACTGTGGGAGCGGCCGAGATATTTTTACGATTAGTCGGTTATCGTCCACCGGTCATCTTACCTTTGGACATCAGGAGCACCTATAAGTTAGAAATCCCTGATGGGCATTTTGTTTACAAAGGGTACCTTCCCGGAACTTTTGAGGACTTTGAAAATCCGGTCGTTTTAAACCGGTTTGGGTTTCACGATCGGGACTATCCCTTCGCCCGTCCCTCCCCTTCGACTTTTCGCATCTTGGTTCTTGGCGACTCTTACGTAGCCGCCAACGAGATGCCATTGGAGAAAAATTTCCATAAACGGCTTGAGCAGCGCCTGACGGCCGAAGATCCCTTAGGCCGCCATTCTTATCAAGTCATTGCCTTCGGGCAAGGAAACACGGCTCAACAAACAGAGCTGAACTGGCTTCGGCAGTACGGACCGGCCTATCGGCCGGACATGGTCCTGATCCTGTTTTTTTGCGGAAATGATGTCATGGAAAATTCGCCGACTATTTTTAATAAAGCCCAGAAGTTTGCCCTTTTTTATATGAAAGAAATAGCACCCAGAAAAATTGCTTTCTTTTCTCAAGGTTGATCTATTTTCCTCGGTCGAGGCTGAATGGTTTTATCGCTGAACGCCTGACCGACTTTTATGCCCAGCATTTGAACCTGTTTCATCCCGCCCTGCCTTTGGAAAAAATTACCAGTCCTGAACTCGGGGTCTATCAATATCCCCCCTCTGCCGAATGGCAGGAGGCCTGGAAAAGGAGTTCCTCTCTTCTGAGCGAGATCAAAACCGAATCGAAAAAAATGGGGGCTATCCTGGCCATCGCCTCCCTGGCCGGACCACAGGCCATAGGCGACGTGGGACTGGAAAAACTTCGGAAGGGTAAAGAAAAGGGGATTGATCCTCATCAGCCGGAACGCTGGATCAGAAAATGGTCCCTTGATCATAAAGTTCCTTTTATAGAACTCGGCCCTGTTTTGTCCTCGGCCGGTCGGGGAAAGGTTTTCTGGAAACATGATGCCCATTTGACCCCTTATGGTGACCAGTTGATTGCGGACACCCTTTATCCCTGGGTCATCGAATCGGCCGGGAAATCGGTTCAGGCTGACACCGACAAACTGCTTTCAAGTAAGAAATTGCCGCTTGGCGGACAAAGATAATGAAGTCCATGTATATTCTTGGCCTATCCTGTTTTTATCATGACTCGGCGGCCGCCTTAATCAAGGATGGAAAGATCGTTGCCGCTGCCCAGGAAGAACGGTTTACCAGAAAAAAACACGACTCCTCCTTCCCGAGTCAGGCCCTCGCTTTTTGCCTCAAAGACGAGGGGATTACTGCTGCCGATCTGTCCTATGTGGTCTTTTATGACAAACCACTGCTTAAGTTTGATCGTATAATCGAAACCTATTTGTCCTACGCACCCTTTGGAATTCGCTCATTTATGAAGGCCATGCCCTTATGGCTGAAGGAAAAACTTTGGATTCCTTCCTTGATCAAAAATCATCTGGAATATAAGGGGCCTGTGCTTTTTACCGAACATCATGAAGCTCATGCCGCCTCGGCTTTTTACCCCTCACCTTTTGAGCGGGCCGCTTTTCTAACCATAGATGGGGTTGGGGAGTGGACCACAACCAGCTACGGCCATGGTAATAATAATAGGCTGGAAATGTTAGGGGAGCAGAGGTTTCCCCATTCCCTGGGCCTGCTCTATTCCGCCTTTACCTATTATACCGGGTTTAAGGTCAACTCGGCGGAATACAAGGTTATGGGCCTGGCCCCCTACGGGGAACCAAAGTACGTTCAAACCATCTATGATCATCTCATTGACTTGAAAGAAGACGGCTCTTTCAAGATGAATATGGAATATTTTGACTATTGTTCCGGTTTGCGGATGACTAATGAAAAATTCGATAAACTCTTCGGCGGTCCTCCCCGAAGGCCGGAATCAAAACTCTCTCAACGGGAAATGGATCTGGCCCGCTCCGTCCAAGAAGTGACGGAAGAGATCATGCTGCGCATGGTCCGCCATGTCCACCGGGAAACCGGGGAAACAAATTTGGTCCTTTCCGGAGGGGTGGCCTTAAACTGTGTCGGCAATGGACGCATTCTCCGTGAAGGCCCTTATGCCAATATCTGGATCCAACCGGCAGCCGGTGATGCCGGGGGGGCCATTGGAGCGGCCTTGGCCGTTTGGTATGGACCTTTAAACAACCAGCGTGTTGTTGAAGATGGGAAAGATGCCCAATGGGGTTCCTATCTGGGCCCGGCCTATTCTGACCAGGACATTGAGCAGATGCTTAAAGAAAAAGGAGTGGTTTACCGGAAGATATCTCCGGAAAAGCTCTCCGATGTCGTTACCGATTTGATCATCCAACAAAAAGTCATCGGTTGGTTTCAAGGACGGATGGAATTTGGTCCTCGCGCCCTTGGCGCACGAAGTATTATCGGTGACGCCCGTTCTCCTGAAATGCAGTCCCTGATTAATCTTAAAATCAAGTTCAGGGAATCCTTCCGGCCCTTTGCTCCCGCAGTTCTTAAAGAGAACGTTTCTGATTATTTTCAGATTGATCGAGAAAGTCCCTATATGCTTTTGGTCGCCCCGGTCGCTCCAGAAAGGAAAAAAAATCTGCTCCCGGAACAGGAAAAGCTTATAGGATTAGAAAAGCAAAAAATAGTCCGTTCGGACATACCGGCGGTAACCCATGTCGATTATTCGGCACGTATACAAACAGTCGATCGGGATACAAATCCTTTATTTTATGATCTAATTGACGTCTTTTTATCAAAAAACAGGCTTCCCGGTTGTGATTAATACCTCTTTTAATGTCCGGGGAGAGCCCATTGTCTGCACACCGGAGGAAGCCTTCCTGTGTTTCTCTCGAACCCAAATGGACTACTTGGTCATGGGGAATTTCCTTATTGATAAAAATGAACAACAATTGATGGAACCGGAAATGGACTGGATGAAAACCTATGAACTGGATTGAAAGGATAGAAGTTTCACCCAAAAAAGTCAGGGGTTTCGGCTTATTATTCGGCTGTTTGGGGATCATTGTGACCATCTTTCTATTTTATCATCATCGCCTTTATTGGCCATGGTCACTTTCCGGAGCCCTCTTTTTCCTGATTTCCGCCTTTTGGGGTTATCCACTATTACGTCCGATTTACATCGGCTGGATGTCGTTGGCTTATTTAATGGCCTGGATTAACACCAGGATACTTTTGGGCTTATTTTTTTATCTTGTTATCACCCCGGCCGGTTTGGTCCTAAAACTCATCGGAAAGGATCTGCTGGATCAAAAGAGTAATCGATCAACGCCGAGCTACTGGATCAAAAGTGAACGGATAGACCGGGATCTTGAACACTACCGGCATCTGTTCTGAATATACTGGTTTAACCAAAAGGAAAAGAGAGGATTTATGCCAAAGTTGGAAAAATTTTATATCCTGGGGGAGATCTGGGCCTTTATGCGGATCAGAAAAAAATGGTGGCTCGGTCCTATAATAATCTTGCTGTTATTATTGGGCCTCCTGGTGGTGTTGACCCAGTCTTCAGCCTTGGCCCCTTTGATCTATACTTTGTTTTGAGCAGGAGAAAGGGATTTCTCCTGAACGATTTCGTCCCTGGTCATACCACTGAACATCAACGGGTAGGTCAGTATGAGCGAAAATAGTCAGATAAATGGGCTTGAGGAAAAATATCTTCAATATACGGCTTACCATCTTTTCCCTGGAGGCCGGAAGCGTCTTCGGATAATCATAAAATACTGTGAGCAAAGATCCCTGCGGCTCGGTCGCAGACTCAGAGTTTTGGATGTAGGGTGCGGCAATGGGGCTATTAGCCTTCCTGTGGCGAGCCTCGATCATTCCCTCCTTGGGATTGATATATCCCCTGAATCGGTTGAATTTGCCAGCCATAGAAATCCCTTTCCCAATGCCCGTTTCATGGTTCACAATCTGATGGAGAAGTTGCTTCCCGAAAAATTCGATCTGGTGATCTGTTCCGAGGTCCTCGAACATTTGCCGGAACCGGAACTCACTCGTGCGGGCCATGGCCGAAGTCCTGGAACCCGGCGGTCTGATGGTGATAACTGTTCCAAACGGTTATGGTCCCCGAGAGGTGTTCGGCCGATTGGAACGCCGATTAAAACGAAGCCGGGCCTTTAACCCTTTGGTTGAAGGATTTCGGAGGCTCTTGCGCATGTGTTCCGCTGCCGAGAAATGCCGGATGCATACCTCAAATCCAGATCAGGACCATGTGCAGAAGTTTACTCCCTGGAGGATGAGGCAATTGATTGAATCGGGAGGCCTGCAAGTGATCGACTGGGTGAACTCCTTTTGGCTGTTGAGCCTTTTCGGTCAAGCCAAGGCAGGAACAAACCTGATAGCGAGATTCGACTCATGGCTGGCGGATTTCGGGCCGACTGTCTGCTCCAGCGGCTGGTATATCGTCTGTGAGAAACGAAATGGATAACAATTCCCTGTCAGGAAGTCCTATCATAGCCGATCGCCCATGCGCACATCTACCATGAAAAACTAAAAATTCATCTTGTGTCAATTAATTTTATGTTATAAAATATAATAATTTAATAGTTTCTACGTTAAAACCTATTGGGCCTTTTGAGCCTGAATTCGTCCCTAAGATAAAAAAACGCCGAAACGAAGAAGAACAATCAAAATGACAACCCTTAATGTAATCAAGAACAGAGTAAAATCCAATTCCAAAGACATCTCGTTTTTATCCTTAATTGTATTCCTGGGACTGTGCCTGCGCCTGTGGGGTATCACCTGGGGCTTCCCGCGCATCGATTTAAATCCCGATGAACTCAATGTGTTTGAGATATCTTCACGACTGACCCTGAGAGATCTGAACCCTCATTTTTTTTCTTATTCAGGCCTGACCTTCTACCTTAATTATTTTTCAACCCACTTGCTTTCCCTTTTCCATTTTAATATGGACCCCGTTCACCAGATGCTGGTTTACCGGCTCTGGAGTGTCTTCTGGGGAACCCTGACCATCCTGCTCTGTTATGGGGCGGCTAAGGAATTATTTAAAAGCAAAAAAGCCGCTATTATTGCGGCAGCCTTTATGTCCGTTATGCCCTTGCATATCTGGGACTCCCATTTCGGCACAACCGATATCGGGCTTACCTTTTGGACAACCTTGGCCTTTTGGTTGAGCATCAAGGCCTATCATAAGGCCTCCGCCAAATATTATTTTCTGGCGGGGGCGGTGATCGGTTTGGCCATGGGGGTAAAATTTAACGGGGCACTGGCGGCTGCTTCCCTTATGGCGGCAGCCATAATGACCTCCCTGGAGCGGAGGCTGTCCTGGCCAAAGGCCTTTCAATACCTGGTCCTGGCTTTTTTGGGGGTAGTTATCGCCTTTTTTATAGCCTCACCCTACACTTTTCTGGATTATCATCATTCCATAGCCGCTTTTTTTACTGAGTTTAAACACAGCACGAATAGCGGTCATTTCGGTTTCGACCTTACCGCCCAGGGGTGGCAGTATTATCCCTATGTCTATCAACTCTTTGCCGCCTTTCCCTTCAGTCTGGGCTTTCTTTTGTGGCTGGCGATGATTATTGGGCTATTTTTTTTCATCTATAAATCGAATTTAACTTTGAAAGTACTGGGATTATCCTTTGCGGCCCTTTATTTTTTGATCCTGGGCCACTGGAAATTCGTCCCGATTCGATATTATCTACCCATACTGCCTATCTTGGTTATAATAACTGCTTATTTTTTTAGTCAGTTATTGGAGAAGAGCCCCCGTTGGGGGACCAGTTTTTTTTGCCGTGGTATTTGCCTATACCTTGGTCTTTTCCGTAACGACCACGGACCGTTTCAGCCATGATACCCGGCTTGAGGCCGCGGCCTGGGCCGTCCGGAACCTCAAACCCGGCTCGGAGGTTGTTATTGTGGATCCCCATTTCGAATTTTCCTACACCCCGATTTTTGACTCGAAACTTTTTCGCCCTGTGAAGATCTCTCTTCACAGTATGGAGAGCAAGATAAAAAATCATTTCCTTTCTCCCCGGAGTATCTTCTGTTTAAGTAGTTTGGATTATGACCGGTATTACCGAAAAAAGGATGATCAAAGCGGGATCCGAATATGGGACTCTATAAGAAAAAACCCTGAAACATTTCATAAAATCAAGGAGTTTGAGGGATGGTTTCTCAACAAATCCTTTTATACTCGATTAGACCCCATGTTTGGGGGGTACTTTGTTTCCCCGACCATAGAGTTTTTTCAATATCTTCCCCAGGGAAACCGGGAATAGGACGCAGATTTTCGCCGATACCCGCAGATAACTGTTCTTTATATTCAAAATTCTAATAACCTGCACGATCGGCCCTCTGCCGATCCGAGTTCGTCTGCGTCCAAAATGCAAATTCCTATACTGTCAAGTTAAAAGAAATACTTAACACCCAGGCCAAGGATCCAGGAATCCAGGACAAAGGTTCCCTCTTGCTGACGAATGATATCCTGCCCGGCATCAAAGGCAAGAGTATACTTAAAATTTACTTGGGCCCAGTGATACCGCCAATCCAGGTTTAATGCCAGATTTTTCCATATAAAATAGTCTACACCCAGGCCAAACAAAGTCCCCATAGTATGGTCCTCAACATCAAAGATACGACGGTAGCCGTTATTCGGAAAATCCTCCGGCTTGTTTCCCTGGCTTGTCCAGTTGGTATAATCCGCGAGGCTCGGGAACCCAAAATAATACCATTCATTCCTGCTCCACGAGGTTTTGGTGTAACTGATTCCTCCTAATACATAGGGGACAATGGATTTATGAAAATGGGGCCAACGGAACTGTAAGGCCATCATGATGGGTTGCCATTCCACGGCCCCATCGGCCCAGCGCCTGTCATGGTCAGCGACTCCATTCAACCCTCTATTCAAGGCAGTAGCCTTGAATTGATCATACCCAAATTCAAGGGCCCAATATTTTGAAAAATTAAACTGGAGCACCGGCTTGTAAGGGGCCAGATTCTGTTCTTCGTCTAACAGGTTAATATTCCCGAATATCGTTCCCCCATTTGTTCCACTGTTTTGTTGCATCCGAAAATAGGTCGAACGGACCCCTACGGCCACTCCCCAGGATCTTGGGTCTCTAACAGGGGTTTCGCTTTGAGAATCCTTCAGTTTAAGCTCTTCTCCGTGGCTTAAGGAAGGCAAAATAAAGATAAGCGCCCCAAGTATTAGATTGAAAATCATACGGTATTTCACCATATCTTCTCCGGGGTGTACATATTTTAGAGGTACTATAGTGGTTTTTGGAGAAATATCGCAACTAAAAAATCGGACGAGGCACGAGGCGAGAGGAAAAAACACTGGCCCCTGGTCCTTTAATTCCATTTTCTGTTTCGTGATGCCCGCGCCGGGCATGAAGGCTTAACAAGGCGAATTATTATTAATCCTTATTGTTGGGCCGTATTTCAATACAGTCCACCAGGAGGTCTTTTTTCTCCAAAAACAGCACCCGAGTCTCGAGTTCACAACGGAAAGGCACCTTAAAATCCACCACAACAGGCGTATATCCGGTTGTCTTTAGATCCCGGACCCTGAGCTTGCGGCTCCCCAGGATACGTCTCCCCCCATCGGTGCACAAATCAAGGACGGCTATCTCCGAATCCCCGGGGAGATCCTGAAGGGAGTCCAATCTTAAAAAAAAGCTGGCTTGATATGAACCGGGTTCAAAAGTCCGGTAAGGGCCGTAACAGAGAAAGTTGGGGGGCTTGAAGGCGACCTTCCCGAATAACGCTTCTTTGCCTGAGGCCAGGGGATCGGAGACGACTATCCCCGTGGGCCGGAACAAATCCTCGGCCTCGATCAGGCCCGGCCCGTTTTTTTGATCGGCGAAACCAATTACCGCCAGGTTGAAATAGAGCGGGGCTTGGCCGGAAAAGGCGATTCGAAAACCGATCTCACTACTCCGGGGGATCTCAAATTCCAGAGGGATATCAATCCAGGTCCGGTAAGGAAGCAGATCGTGACCGAACACGGTCTTTTGGGCAATAATTTTTGTGCGGCCTTCGATAATTTCTATCCGACCGATCTCCTTTTGAGGATCGGCAGGTCCGGCCTTCATTCGGAACCTGGCCCGGTATTTCCCGTAGGGATAAAACCGGTTCGGTCCAAATAGTAAATATCCGGGTCGGTCTTGCCCAGGTATGGCCATAACCACATTCCCGCCCCGCACATTGGGCCGCAGCACGGGTTTTCCCTGGTTTAAACTATTTTCCTCAAATAGAAAGTTATATCCCGAAACAGATGGATCAAGCTGGTATCGTCCCGTCTTAAGGGTCATATTATTACTGTACAAGATTGATTGGACCGGTGATGTAATATCCGAATTATTTGAAGGCCTGCGAGCATTTTCATCAAACTTAAAAAGGTACATATCTCCATCGTGGTCAATGAGTTTCAGCCAGGGAGAAGCCTCTAAACGCTTCAGCGCCAACCTTCGTGGAAAGGGACTTACTTTTTCGGAATAGAGGAGAGGATTGTCATGAAAAGTAAGGAGCCCCACCTTCAGCCTTTGCATTAACTTGACCATGGCCGGGGTCAGTTCTCCGTGATCCAGCGGATAGAGGGGCCAGAAAACCTGGTTGATATAATCCCGGGAGACCACCGGCGCATATCCGTTGATCATGGGTCTCCGGGTCCGGGTAACGGTATATTCATAGACCGAGGACTGATGGGAATCTCCGGGCCAAATGGGCAGCTCCAGGACCACCCGGCCCTTGGGCAGGACCCTTTGAATCTCTTCATATATCCGGTTGTCCGCCTTCATCAGCGAGAGTCCCACGGGCTGATAGGTATGATATTCCGCGGATACCGCCAGAATAATCAACAGGGTAAGTCCTATTCTCAAACGAACCCACCCCTTTGTAGCCAACCATTCCCGTAAACGGGTCAACGCCATGGCGCCCAACAAGCTTAAAAAAATAAAACCGATCATCACGAACCGGGCCGGCACCCGTGGGTATTTGAAGAAAGGGAGGTGGTCATAAAAAAACTGATAGAGGGGGAAATAGGGCATGGTGGGACCGAGGGTCAAAATAAGGGCCAAAAAGGCCAAAAGTCCGGCCAGAGCCGCATACCCAGGTTTATTAGGCTTGCGTTTGAAGAGAGGAATCAGACCGCATGCCGCCAACAAGAGCAATCCCTGACCTAAAAAGATGTATTTCTCGTTATAAGAATAGGGCAGGGAAAAAAAATTCCCCACTTTGGGAGAAAAGAGGAGCACTTCGCGGATGGTCCGCCCCTGGCCGGCTATGGAAGGCAAAAAAACAGTGGCCCTCAGGTGAATCAAGTAGGCCGAAGCCAGGGCCAGACCCACTCCGATTCCGATGATAACGGGAATAATTCCGGAGCGGTCAAGAAGTAAGAGCCGATCCCTTTGTTTTATCCCTTGAGCCAAAAGAGAGACCGAGAACAGGCCCAAACACAATAGGGGCAGGATCAGGCCCAGGTGGGGGATCTCCAGCCAAAATTTCAAAACATAAAGCCACAGAGGCAGAAAAAGAAAAAAAGTTTTACCGACCTGATGACGGGCCTCGGCAAAAGAAAGGATCGTCCATCTTGAAACCAAGGCCGACAGGTAAAACCAGAGCATGAGGGTCCCGGTTACCCCTATGACCAGGAGTTGAACCAGGTTAAGTTGCCAGAAAGGCAGGCCGGATCTTTTCAGGAACTGAATCCAGAGAAAAAATGAAATCGATAGACCGCCGAATAAAGCCCCCAACAACCCGGGCCAAAGGGGTTTGACGTCCACTTCCGGTCTTTGGGCTGACGAAACGGTTTGAAATAGCAGGAGGCGATTCGGCAGATAGACCCCGATGGTCAGGGCGGCCAAATAACTGGCGTGGGGTTCCATCAATGACAGGATGATTAGACACAGACCGGCGGCCCCTCCATAAATCCAACGCCCGGTGGTTAAGGTCTGCTCCACAAAATAGAGGCATAAGGGCAATAAGAAGATCACATACCCAAAGAGTTGGCCGCCGGCGACATGGGAAACACGGTAAGGGACCACGGCCATGACCAAACCCGCTAATAAGGAAGCCCAGGGGTCTTTGGTCCAGGTCCAGGCCAGAAGGAACATGGCCAGGCCGGTGAAGAGGAAGGATAGCAGTATTAATCCGTTATAGGCCCCAATCGGCCCCAAGGGCAACAGAAAAATATAAAGGAGGGAAAAGGGGAAATTAGCATAAACCGTACTCATGGGTCCTAATAGACCGTTGAATTCATAAGGATTGGTAAAAAGATGCGAATGTCCCCAAAGATTGTCCGATAACAGCCAGAACCAGTAGTACGATTGGAGATGATCCCCCGGCATGAGCGAAACCCGTGCGAACTCCGGCGCAGGGTAAAGCATAAAGGGGATAGCCGAAAAAAAATGGCCGGCCATGGGCCAGGTAAATAAAATACCGGCGATCAGGAACAGGGCAAGACAAAGGATTATGAAACGGGGGCGGGGATTTTTTCTGAGATCGCCATCTCCTCGATTTTGAACCTGGTCCATCTTTAGGTCGAATCCGTCCTCATTCTTATGATCTTGGCCGGATTGCCGGCGGCCACGGACCAGGAAGGCAGGTCTTTGGCGACTACCGAGCCGGCCCCGACTATGACGTCGTTCCCCAGGCTGACCCCATCCAGGATCACGGTATTGGCTCCGATCCAGCAATTTCTTCCGATACGAATGCCTCCTTTGCAATCGATCCCCTGCTGCCCTATGGGAATATCCGTCCGATCAAAGTGATAATTGCCACCTGCGGCCAGATAAACCTTGGGCCCTATGACCACATGATCTTCTATATTCACGGGACTGGTATCCACGGCATGAAGGATACAATGAGCGCCCAGGCCCACATGATTTCCGATAACAATATCCGAATTTTTACAGCCGAGGATGGTCTGGCGTCCGAACATGCAGGAGCTGCCGATAGAAATTCCCTGATTGCTCTCACCCTTGGCATCCAGAACACAACCGTCGTCAAAAATACAATAATCTTCCATGCGGACCTTCTGCGGGTACCGGAGAACCATGTCCCGGCCCCAGACAATCCCTTTTCCGCATCGTGAAATCATCCTCGGATACAAAATCTTCCTGATCAATAGGCCCAAAGCCCCGGGAATACCAGCCGTAAAATTGATGAATAGTTCATACGTGACCAGCTTCCAGAAGGAGGCTCCCCCGACGACATACTCCCGGTATAAGGCGACAGCCCCTTTTTCCAGATAAGCCTCTTGAACTTTCTTATACTTTTTCACGGCCAATGGTTCGATCCCCGAATCGGGTTGTCCCTTTTTATTTTTTGGTAAAGGTATTATGAAATCAAACAGATGTCAAGCAGTATGAAGGATTGGAGATGCTTGGGTGTCGCCGTTGAGCAGCAGGAATGACGGACAGGAGTGCAATGGTGCTTTTTAGACTTCCTGCAAGGCCCTCATTCACGGCCATATTTGAAAGCTATTTTTGCCAAATCAACCCCTCCAACTAAAAAATTCCAGGGTTTTAATTTTGAGCCCTCTACATCTTCCCATTGCTCCAGAGGATATTCAATGAGATGATTGGTTATGTCTTCACCCGACTTTTTTAGAAGTCGGATCAGTCTGGCAATGATTTCGATATCAAAAATCCATTTGGAGATAAAAGGGGATAAAAAGACCTTTTGGACCATTTCCGTATTCCTGAATAATTTAGCCCCACATTGAGTATCATAAACTTCCATTTGGAGAACGAAGCTGGCCCAGGTGGCAAAAAACCTGCCTAAATAATGTCGCACCTTCCGGCGGTTAATGTTCCGCCCCAAGAGCTTCACCCGGGCTCCCATAATCAGTAATGCAGTGGGGTTGGAATCCAGTATCCGGATAAATCGGTCAAGGGTCTCTAAGGGAGTAGCCAGATCCGCATCCCAGTATCCTAAGTAATCATAATGACCAGACATGGCGAACAAAAACCCTTTGCGGACGGCTTCGGATTTCCCTTGATTCACATCTAACTTCAAAAGGGATACCCGGTGGGGACAGAGGGCGTTTAGCTCCTCTAAAACCTGCTGAGTATGGTCTTTACTACCGTCATTGACAAAAACAAACGATAAATGACGGCTGTTTTTGACAAAGAACCCATGCGGTTAATCCTGGAAAAGGTAAAAGGTATATGAAATTTATTTAACCACAATAATAATCTGTTATCAAGGCTTAATAAAAAGGCGTGTAACATTTTATATTTCGTATAAGTTAAAAATATGATATACTGGCGGCAATTCAACAAAGGAGGTTGCCATGCCGCCAAGATATCGAGTAACTCTGACCGAGGAAGAACGAAAAGAGCTTGAGACGATAACTCGCCGGGGAAAGACCCACGCCAGAAGAGTTCTCCAGGCCCGTGCGTTGCTGCTGTGTGATGCCGGTGAGGCTGGACCGGCCTGGAATGTGGCCGATGTTGCAGAAGCTCTTGGATTAACCAGCCGGACGATCGAACATCTCAAGCAACGATTTGTTGAAGATGGGCTGGAAGCAGCGATTGAACGTAAGCCAAGGGAAAAACCGCCACGAGAAATCATATTTGATGGAGCGTTTGAAGCAAGATTGATAGCCTTGGCCTGTTCAGACGCCCCGGATGGGCGTCGGCGATGGACTGTCAGACTCCTGGCCGACAAGGCCGTCGAGCTTAAATTTGCTGAGTCAGTATCGCATATGACGGTACAGCGGGTTTTAAAAAAAACGAACTTAAGCCTCATCTCAGCAAGTACTGGAAAATTCCTCCCGAAGGGAGTGCGGCCTTTGTAGCCCATATGGAGGATGTTCTGGAGGTCTATCACTTGCCGTATGATCCTGACTACCCGGTGGTGTGCATGGATGAATCCTGCAAACAAATGATCGGCGAAGTCCGCGAGCCGATACCGTGCGCACCTGGAAAGCCGGCGCGCATTGACGATGAATATGTCAGAAACGGAGTGGCCGAGATATTTATGGAAGTGGAACCGCTGGCCGGTAAAAGACATGTGGCGGTCACTGAACATCGGACCCGAACCGATTGGGCGATGCAAATCAAACAGATGCTCGATGAACGCTATTCGAGCGCTATCAAGGTACGCTTGGTTATGGATAATCTGAACACCCATAATATCGCCTCACTCTACGAAACATTCGAACCGAAGGAAGCCAGACGTTTGGCGGAACGACTGGATATCCATTACACGCCGAAACACGGTAGTTGGCTAAACATGGCGGAAATCGAACTCAGCGTTCTAAAAGGCCAGTGCCTTGACCGCAGGATTCCCGACATGACCACTATGCAGTCCGCAGTGGCTGCATGGGAAAAAAACCGAAATAACAGAGCCAAAAAAATTGTCTGGCAATTCACGACATCGACCGCTCGGATTAAACTAAAACGCCTTTACCCGAATTTATAAGTGTTACATGGTACTAGGTCGGTGGTTTTTCGGCTGTAATTCCAATTTCCGACTCCTCGCCCCTTTATAAAAGAGGGTCTGATTTTTTGGAGTAAGACAGATAGGGCCCTGGGAAAGATCAGGAGGGGAAACAAATACCCTGAGTTTAATATTTCGAGGCCGTGAATTTCTGAGAGATTCATTAATTCCCGCCGGGAATAACGGCGGAAATGTTTAAGAAGGCGATCATGAGCGCCAAAAAGGGCCTGAAAAGCAGGAGCAGAGATAAGGAGTTTCCCCTCATGGGCCAGGAAATGCTCTGCGATTACTTTCAATAAAGTCCGATCATCTTTCTCATGTTCGAGAACATCCAGCAAAAGGATGAGATTAAATTTTTCGTCTCGAAGCGATTCATAAGTATTCGTATAGTTGAATCGGGGACAACGCCTTTTTAATTCCTGTATTTGTTCGGGAGTGAAAAAAATATCCAAACAAGAAACCGAAACCCGGAAATTCTGCTTAAACATCGAACAACTTACAAAACCATCGCCACAGCCGACATCCAGAACCTTCAGGTGTTTCTGGTTATTCAAAATTGGATGAAGAATTTTTTTTAAGGCCCCTACCCGGGCGATTTCCCAGGGATGCCGATTGAAATTCCGATCATTGATTTCGGTTAAATCCATGAGTGTTTTTTTATAAACTCTCTTATTGACATGGCCATAAGAAAAGCCAGGCTGAGACCGGTTAAGATTAAACCGTAATAAAACGGGTAGTAATGAAAGGAAAATTCGATCAGGTGCTTCCCTTTGGGGACATAGAGCCCTCTCAAGCCATAATCTGCTCTCAGTATGGTGGATGGTTTTTGGTCAATCGTGGCTTTCCAGTAAGGAGAATAGGTATCACTTAGGATTAAAAACTTATCTTCCTCGGTCTTGACGGCAATTTTAATTTGCTGAGGGGAATAGTGAACTATTTGGGCCTCGCTGGTGGAAAAAGAAGCGGCAGAGGGATTCCGATATCTCACAGGAAGCCTTTCCAGCAGCACATATTCCTTGGGATCAAGCCGCTCCAATTCTTTCAGTGTTTCTTTTTCCGAAGGGACGACCCTGGCCCGACCAATGGTAAAAACCCGTGGAAGGGCGGAAGCATTTTTATAAATAAAGGGGGCCACTAATTCAAATCGTTCTTTTATAAAATTTTTTATATCCTGTTGGTTAAGTAACAACTTTTTTATTTCCAGGCTTCCCCGGGGCTTTAGATACCGAAAGGTTATTTTTTGAATAAATTGCGGTTTAGGAAACTGGTAAGTCATCAGATAGGCATGCCCCTGGTATCCTTCCCCTTCGACTTCCCAGGATTCCGCAACCGGGGCCTTCCGATGCAAAAAATGCCCCTTGGGATGATCAATAGACCACTCGGCCGTCTCCATCCCAGCCCGGATGGGCACGACGCTCTCCGTTCCGTCTTTTTTAGAAAAAATAATTTGGGCCACTTCCTCCCCCTGTCGAAAAGATTCGGAGAAAGCCAATAAGGAAGAAAGAGTCAAACTGGAAATAGGAACAGAGCTGTTCAATTCAAATTCTTCTTTTGTTCCCACGTCGGCCCCTATTTTTAAAACCGCGGGAAGGGGCGGAATTTTAGGCGGTTTATCTCCCACGTGATATTTGACATTTAACAGATCCAGTAGTTTTGGATTGTTATCTACCCGAAAGTTAAGATTTAAATATTCCATGGGAAACTGCGTCGATAAACAATCGGGCATACTACTTACATCATAGGTAGTCAACCCTTCCTGATACCGAAGGAGATAAGGCAGCAAACCTTCGGTGTTGCTTATTCGGAAAAGATCCTTGTCTTTTTTTAATTCCCGGACAATGGTTTTCGCCTGATTAGAAGATATGGCCGGATCTTTGGCGGACATGTGCCCGCCTATGTCGGGGCCGAAATTTAAGCTTACCAGCCAAAGGTCCAGGCTCACCAGTATAATGATCGACCCTTTGAGGGCCTTTGGAGAAAACTCCCTGATCCTCCCCAGGATAATGAAGTATGCCGCCCCGAGAACCATCAAGAAAAGGATAACCTCTTCGGCCAACTGCCCCCAGGAGTTGTAAAAGTTTGTATCCCCGGTTTGTTGGGCTATCAATAAAAGCAACGGGAGCCCAAAGATCCCTCCGGCGATGGAGAAAAATAATAGGGCCTTCGTACCGCTGGCCAGTCCCTTTAAGTTTTCCCCTGATCCCTTCATGAAAAAATAATTGCACCCGTATCCGGCCAATATGGCCAGGGCAAAGGTCAAAAGAGAATTACTTCTGCCGGGTATGCGAAATAAATGCAGTCCCGGCAACACGTCGTAGAGGACCTTAAAAAAAGGAGTGTTTGAACCAAAGGCCATCAGCAAAGAAAAAAGGGCTACCAGGGCGAAAAATTTCGACCTCACTTCGTTGGGTTGAAGGGCCGCCCAAAAAGCGAGAAGCAAGGGAAGAATTCCGATATAACTTAATTGATCCGAAAGATCCGTGGCCGTCCAGATAAACCCCCTGGGTATAAGCAGGCCGATGAGATTGATTAAGGGGTAGGACCCTTGGGTCGCCCAGCCGAAGTCAAGGGTATCCCGGTAAGTATTCGCCCCGGCGGTTAAAAGAGGTACCAACTGAATGGATGAAAATCCCAAACAAAAAAGGGCCATTACCAAAAAGGCAGTGCTGTCCTGAATGATATTTTTAAGAGAACGGTCCCTGACCCCCAGATAAATCCGGAAACAATAATAGAAGAGAATGAACAAGAGGATATAATAGAAAATGTTGGCGTGGCCTGCCAGGTAAGAGCAAGACAGGACAAGACCGGCCAATACGGCCCACATGATTTTTTTTTGAATAAGGGCTTTGTCCAAAAAATAAAGAACCACAGGCAGCCAAATAAATGTTTGAATATAGTCCCGGTGATGAGGATTGGCTAACAAAAACCCGCCAAACATAAAGGACAGGGAGCTGATTATGGCCGAGATCCTATAAAAACCGAGCTGACGCGTATAAAGATAAGTAAAAATACCGGCCATCCAATAATGGATGGCCATGAGTACCTGAAGCCGGTCGATGTTATAAAAAGAAGCAAAGAGACCCATTATGAGATCGACAGGATAAAATGCCCCGAGATCGCCCCCAAGATAAGGGTAACCCGTGCCCAGATGGATATCCCAAAGGGTCAGAGATCCATTTCTAAGCTGCTCATAGAAATAATCCCGCATACCCGCGAAGACCACAAAATCTCCAGCGAAATAGATTTTGCCCTTTGGTATTAAAAAGTCCCAGAATTTTAAAAGAACAAGGAATCCGAAGAAAAGATAAATAAGGAGGGGCTTCAAGAGTTCGTGATTATTTTTTATTTTCATTGCAACTTTCCCTAACCAGAATTATTGAAAAAAATTTTTATCACGGAAGAAGATTGACTAATGCAAATTCCTATATTATTAAAATAACCTCAACTCATGTATAGACCACCAATAAACCGGATCTTGCCCTTCCTGAACCAATCGGAGATATCTCAGGTAAACGGGAGAAAAGCAGTAATCTGTCTTTTGCTGCATTCTTTTTTAAAATCAAAAGGGTATCCCCTGTCCAATAGAGTCCGGAGTCGGCGGTCGTCTTTAATTCTTTCCAGGAACGGCCATCGAGGGAGTAGAGACAGCTTGAGCGAACGGGGGTAATCATGAATGGATTTCCCCAGATAAAAGAGTACAGCCTTTAACCAACTGAACCGTTTTTAAATCGATTTGATAATAAAGGCCTGGCTCCTGGTGTTTCCCGCTGGTCCAGCGGGTGGCAGGGTACCCGTCAATGGCCTTTTTGGCCTCGAGGGAATTGGCATTGGAAGAAACTTCCCAACTGCCCGCAGAAGGAGGCCCATGACTCTCAGTTCTTGAAAAATCATAAAAGACCATAAAAGGTCCCAACTCTTTTTGGCGATAGAAAGTGTTAGATTCCTGCAAAACCTTTTCCGAAGAGGCCGTTATCCCTGGTTTGAACAATCAGGGCGACCTTTTTTTTGAGATTAACACCGATATAATTATCAGCCGAAGGCTCATTTTCGCCGTTATCTCCCAGAAACAGATTCGAAATCAAGGCCCCTATCTTGCCCTGGCTTTTGACCCGTATAATGGCTGAAAGCCATTGATCGGTATAGACAAAAGTGATTTTTTGGGCCTGAAGAAAAGCCAGCAAGCGGTCAATCTCCTCTTCATTAGGGATTAAAGTCCTTATTTTTCCCGGGCGCTCATCCGGGCTGAATAAAAATAATTCAGTGATTGACCAGGGATTACTATTGCTGCTCAATAAGCTTATTTTTACGAAACGACAAAGACGGGGAGGGAAAACGGTTTCCACTCTTCCGTGGCGGATCTTGGTCATGGGTTTGGGGCCTGACCAGAAAGTGGGACCGCGATAATCAGGAACATCGGCCACTTTCTGCCAGTTTTTACCATCTAAAGAAAGGGCCACCTGATACCCGCCTGGAACCTCGCGGTAGCCGGCCGGAATATAGGAAATTTTCCCAACCCTTTCTACTCTTCCGAGATCTAACAGAAAATAAGTCCCGCTTTTTCTGAGGCCCCCGCGTTCCCCAGCCGGTGGAGACATCGCCGTCAAAGGCATTTTTTACCTCATCCGGGTAGAGGTTTGAGGTACCCGTCCAAAGATTCCGTGAGATCCTCCGGGAGACTTCTTCCGGGGGTTTGAAGTCGGTATAAATAAAACAATTATCCGGAGCGCTTGATTTTCGATAAGAACCCCCGATGGCCTTTATATTTTCTTCAAAGACCTTATCTTCTCCCCTGGAAACATATAAGACTGATTTGTCGGAGGCTATCGACCAGGTCGGCATGCTTTAAGATAATCTTCCTGGTAGGGATCTGGAAGAAATCAAGGCCTCTTTACTTTTAAAGGTTAATAGACTACCTGGGTCATTACTGTAAAAGCGGTCATATCCATTTTTAATCAAAAAATTTATCAGACGACCTTCCGCCTCTTCATTTTTTTGATATAGTTGAAATTGTTTGGAGTTAAAAATGGTCCAGCCATCATACCTGATATTACCGGTCAAATTAGAGAAACAGGATGCATTCCGATAAGGATCAGAGATAAAAGAGAATATTTCTTCCATAGGTCTACCAATGCTATCGAAACAAAAACGGGAAGGCAGCTATAGAGAGGCAAGAGATATTTCTGATCGTTATCGCTAAGGCGGATGCCATAATTGGTGAAGAGGTTTAAGGAGATAGTGACAAAAAAAAGAAAAAGAAGGATTTCCCCGCCTTTCGTTTCTGGGCAGACCGAGTAAAAAAATTGACTTGAGTGACTGCCGGAATTTATAACTGTAATAAATGATCGCAGCAAGGAAAATAGGGGCCAATAATCACATAACCGGCATAATCAAACCGGTCTTTATTTAAAGGTGGCAAAAATCCCAAAATAATAGGAAAGGCATTGGTAAAAAAATCGCTCAGATAATGAATAATATTGAATCCGGAGCCGGGTGGTCACTATGCCGATTATGGGAAAGTGATGAAAAACATTATATGACCAGAGGGGCGAACCGCCGACGAGGAAAAAAAATAACAACCACCAAAAATTTTTTCGGAAAAGGACCATTTTATCCTTCATAAAAAGGAACAGCCCTACCGGCAGGATGTAGGCTATAATTAAATAATTAGTCCACCAACCGATCCCGGATAATAATCCCAGCAATATAAAGAAAGGGCTTTTTTGTTTCAGGGGTCAGCTCCCGATAATTAGCCTTGTGGGAGATTAATAAAATAAAATTGCCGAACATAAGGGTCAGGGGATAATGGGGCCGCGCCTCATGACACCATCGCAATAAAAATAAAGGCGGGATTGACAACAAGGCCATACTTATTAGGGCGGTGCGGCAGTCAAAAAATGTTTTGGCCAGGAGATACAAGAGAACGAGAAACACAATAGAAAGGATGACCGGCAAGAGCTCCAGGGCGAAAGGGGATGATCCGACCAGTTGGAAAAGAGAACTCCGCCAGGAAGGCCTCCAGGGACCCCATAAAGTTCTGACCGTAAAAAAAAACAGGGAATTCCCCAGCCTGGACCCGAAGACTCATCAGACCAACAATGGTTTCATCTCCACCAGAGTTCAGGGGTGATAAGGGTCAGCCCCCGGGAAAGGATCGAAATCCCGATGATTAAAGAAAAATAATTTTTTTTCGCTTTTTCCCATAAAAAATTAGATGGTTGTGGTAGGGTTATTAAAATCCGGAACCGGCATAATAACATAATCTTGGATTAAGACCATGGAATATTTACTGTCTCATCTTAATATGCTATCTTTATAGTCCTCGTGTAGGGGGTCTGAGACCAAACCTATTCCTCATATTTATTAAACAAACGGACCAATAGATATCTTGATGCCCTCATTAGAAAGTCCGGGAAACGCCATGATCTACTCAAATAAAGGAGGACCGATGGTCCGACCCAAATTATTCCCTGGAAGATACGGAAAGTATTTGTTATTTCTGACGGTGCTTGTATTATTATCAGCAATAGTCATACACTTTGGTCCTCGTTATTTCTATCGTTTCTTTGGTTATCTCTGGCTGGATAAGTTTGAAAGCCGTTGACGGAAAAACAAATCGAATGACATCCAGAAAGGTCTTCAGGGACTAAAGGCCAAAATAGTCTGGTCCTCCAGCCGGACAGGCAATCATGAAATTTTTCTGCTGACCCTGCCGGATCTCCAGATGTATCAGATTACTCATACTAAGCACGTGAATTACTTTCCCCGTTTTTCTCCGGACGGCGAAAAAATTCTTTTTTGCCGCAGTCAACGGCCCTGGGTCTCGGAAAGGGAAGTTGATCCATGGGATGTCTATCTTTTTTCTTTTATCCAGGAACGAGGAAATCTTATTGGTACGGGATGCTAACTGGCCGCAATGGATCAGCAAGGATCGAATCAGCTTCATCCGAAAAAATAAAATTATTATTAAGGACCTGGAGACCGGAAAAGAAGAAATGGTCTTAGACGGCAGCAAAGATCCTGTTTCGGCTGAAATCGGTGAGCCCGAATTTTCTCCCCAGAATCAAAATCTTTTGGCCTTTTCCTCAAGAGGGAAGATGGACGGGGTCTTTGTCCTGAATAGAGTCACTAATCGTTTTATTAAATTCGGCCAGGGATGTGAGATCACCTGGGTCCCTCCAGGTCAAGAAGTGATTTGGATGGAAAATGGTGGAAATGGCGGGACCCAGATCCTTAAATCTTCAATAACCCATGTCCAACAAACCCTCTTCATGGATCTACCCGGCCCCTTTAGCCATGAGTATTTTCCCCGGCTTTCCCGTGATGGTAAGTGGCTGGTCTGGGGAGCCTCGGCCGGAGGTCATGAGCATGACATTGCCGACTATGAAATTTTTTTATGGAAGGTTGGAACCCCATTTTCTCAAGCCGTTCGCCTGACTTATAACCCGGCCAATGATCGTTGGCCGGATATATATCTGGAAAAATAAACAGACGCTACCTGTTACCTTTTAATGTCTCCAAAAGATCAGATGTGGTCTTGCCTTCGCTCACAGGTGCTCTTCCTTCGGGGCGGACGTCCAGTTCATTTTTTCCAAAACAAATTCTTTTATATTCTTAGCTACTTGGAAGGCCTCTTGTGCCTCATCAAGCGGAATTTCTAACCAGTCGTCCGGGTACCTGGTTTCTACCGCATAATCTTCGAGTTTATCCGCCAGATCGTAGATAGCTCCCGGTACCGGCTGCCGTTCATTTATCAAGTCCAGAAGATAGCTGAGGTTATGTTTTCTTTCGAACCCGATGTTGAGGAAAACAAGATATGCTTTTAAGTATTTCTCGGCAGCTTGCTGGCAATGAAAACATATTGCATCTGTGTACTCGGGCTTGTTCAAAAGGGCCAGTTCCGCTATACCTATATCGTGCTCGGCCTTGTGCATCCATTCTCGAACAAGATCCCATTTATCCATAAAGGACTTTCCCCTTTTCGAATACCGTTGTAATAAATGCCGGTTTTACATCCTTCCACCTTTCGACCTCTTCTTTCGTATATACAACCAAGTCAACAGCGACTTTCATCCCACGAATATACTTTCTTACCTCTCTACCTCTCTTATATCTGGGCAGGTTGCTGTCCTTTATTATCAATAAATCAAGATCGCTTTGTTCTGTTGGCTCCCCATAGGCATAAGATCCGAAGAGGATAATCTTTTCCGGATGATAATTAGAAACAACCTTTTTCACAATTTCATTTATTTCGTCCGCACTTACCATCAAATAACTCCATATACCTGAGAAATCAGGAAATATTAAAAAAAGGGGGAGTAGCTTTACAGTTGTTATTTAAACATGTATTCATTCCATTTGTCAATTTTTACTTATTCTTATAAATCGGCAAAGATGGGGAGGGAAAACGGTTTCCACTCTTCCATTGCGGATCTTGGTCATGGGTTTGGGGCCGGACCAAAAAGTGGGACCTCGATAATCAGGAACATCGGCTACCTCATTCCCGCGTTTGATCGGGTCGAGTCGAACCTAATAAATAAGACAAGCAGAGATTCCGTGGTTTTCAAGGATAGACTCTCTCGGCTCCAAATCCTCTTGGATCATTAGCCCTTATTTTTATTTAAATAAACTGTCCGATCAACGTCTTGATGCCGCATCAAAAAGTCCAGAAAAGGCCATGATTTTCTCAAATAAAGAAGACCTGATGGACCGGTCCAAATTATTCCCCGGAAAATCCTACTATATCTGGTAGTCATTGGAGTCAAGTAGATACCGTAGTTATTCAATTCCTTTTTCCCCGATGATGGTGACTTACTCGCCTTTTTTATCTTTTTGGCCGTCCTCTAAGATCCCACCCGATAATTCCACCTGATCCTGATGGAAAGCTGATTCTTACGGACTGGAGTACCCGGCTGCTGTCGGGTTGTTTTAAAATCAGGTTAATTACAACATTAAAATTAAGGCGTAATTTACTTAAGGCGGCCATCAAGACAGAGCCAGTCTGACCATTAGCCGCTACGAATCAGGCCATATTCTTCGCAACTGGCCTTGAAAAAATAAACATTAAAAAGCTAAAATTCATCTTGCATTAAAGTATTTTTAATGTTAAAATTATATAAATTTTATATTTTTAACGTTATAATAAAAGAATTATTAGAATCTCAATTGTTTACCCTGGTTCATCAATATTCATATACTTGCTCACTCTTGGATCAAGTCGAAACCCACAGACCATCGCCTGGGCCTTTATCCGAACCGGAATAGAAATTCTCCTGGTAACAACCTCGTGACCTCTAAAATTAAATCTCATCGTTTCCTGGTCGTCTCAAGCTTAAGTGCCTTGATTATCAGTCCACTTTCATTCTCCGCTGGATCATGGCCCATTCTCCTTTCCTGGCTGAGAGTTATTATGACGAGGCCGTTACCGGGGAAATGGCCCTCCATATTTTAAAGGGGGAGCACCAACTCTTTTTCTGGGGCCAACCTTATATGGGGGCCCTCGAGGCCTATCTCAACGCCATAGTTATTCTCTTTGTCGGACCATCGGCGGCTGCCCTTCGACTGTCTGATACCCTGATTTCCATTTTCATGCTCTTTCTGGTAAATAGAATCGGGACCTTGGCGGGAGATTGGAAGGTCGGACTTCTGGCCGCCGCCTATTGGGCGCTGGGACCTTTATATCTCAGCATCATTGGATTGTTGGCAACCGGTGGACATGTGGAGGCCTGTGCCTTTAGTGCCTTTATCATTTTGAGTATTTCCCTGCTCGTTTTCAAATCATCAAAAAACTCGGTTGCCTTAGCCTGCCTTATCGGAATCATCGCCGGGCTCGCCTGGTGGTCAAGCCTGCTGTCCGCCCCTTTTCTGCTGGCAGGGGTTCTGGTTTTGGCCATAGCCCGACCCCGCCTGCTCCTGGGCAGGATTCCCTGGATGGGTTTGGCCGGTTTTCTTCTGGGATCATCGCCTTTTTGGCTCTGGGAATTCCTGCACGATTTTTCCACCTTCGGTTTTTTTGAAGGCCATGGGGTCGGAATTTTCAAACAGCTTTGGTCAGGCCTCTATACGGTCCTTCGTTTCTCTTTGTTTCAATCTTTCTTGGGCGATTGGTGGGATGGCCACAGCGTCCTTCCTTCGGTCCCTTCTTTTCTGGCCTGGATCGTCTTCATCCTTATTTATCTACCGGCTTTTTTTCTATCCTTGCTGATTATTGTTCAATGGATCCGAAGGATCATCTCTCTTCGAAACCCTTTTCAGGAGCCGAAGGATTTAGTTGTCGCCGCTTTTTGGATACTCATCCTGGCTTTTTCCACCAGCGAACAAGGGGCCAATGGGTCCCTCCGTTATTCCTTGTCCTTGTATATCCCCTTTACGATCCTATTGGCCCTCTGGTTGGGAAAAGTTTTTCAATTACGTAAGACCTTGGGGGTGGCGACCCTGATCGGATTGCTGGGTTTTAACCTCTTCCTTCATCATCTCTTCTTAGACGAATTTAAAAACCTGCCCTTACAGACCGGTGGATAAATTGATCAAGGCCTTGAAGGACCACGGGATCCGCTATGCCTATGCCGATAACCGTATATCGCAAGTCCTGACCTTTGAAAGCGGAGAAAAAATCATCTGTGCTGATTACTACGGGCAGCGCAATTTTAATTATCTCCGGATTGTTGATGCCGCCCCTGCCAAGGAAGTAGCCATAATAACCCACCAGAAACTGGGAAATCCCTATCCGGAAACCATGGCTGCGGCCCTGCGACTCCTCGGAGGGTCCTATAAACGAGCTGAAGTTGGTGATTATGTATTTTGGTATGATTTTAAAGAACCGACCTGATAATCTCAGGTCGTTGCCCCCCCAGGATTGGCGGATCACCGCCAGTCAAGGGCAAGGGACAAGTCAGGCTGATTAAAGATCGGGACATATTGACCTCTTGGAAGATTCTGAAAAAGGCTGGAGACTATTTAGCCGTAGACCTGGGACAACCAAAACGGCTGGCAAGGATATCTCTCCTGCCTGGCCCTATCGGGTACGGGCTGCCTTCAGGTTTTAAGCTTGAAATATCCCTGGATCAAAAGAAATGGGAAAAGATTGCAGAACTCTCGGCCAATGATATGCTGACCGGTCTCTATTGGTATCGAGGACGTCCCCGACTGGACCAGAACCCCCGCCTCCAGATTACCTTTGCCCCTCGCCCGGCCCGGTTTATCCGCATGACCAACCTCGCTAACCCGGAAGACCCCGAAGAACCCTGGACCATAGCAGAATTGTTCATCTACGAAGTCTCTCCTGCCCCGGTCAAACCATCAGAAAAAGCAGCGGAGGCTTACAATCAAGCCAATCGGGCCTTGGATCATTGGATGGATGATCCTACCGGACCCCATCCTCTCTTTCCTGGTGTTAACTTAGAGACACGACGGAGACAGGTCAATTGGCAGACAGTAATTCATTCCCTGCAAGAGGCTATTCAAGAAGCCCCGGATTGGGAGGATGCGCATCAACTATTCGGAGAGGCCGTTGATTGGGGGGCGCTGTGGAATATGGGGGGAAAACAAAATAAAAAGAAGCCGTTGAATTATAGTACTTTGTTTCCTCCGGAAAAGCTGACTCGAATCCCTCCCACCCAATTTAGGGTCTCCGCGAATACCAATAATGCCGATGCCGGCCTGGCTATTGATGGGAATCCTCTTTACCCGTTGGAGCAGTCTCAGAGGCCAGGAACCAGGGATGTTTTTCCAGGTAAATCTGGGCGCTGATTATGTGGTAAATGGCTTCTCTTTATTTTTTGGCAGCTCGATCAATGACTACCCGCGTAATCTTAAAATAATGGGGTCCCTGGATGGAAGACATTGGCAGGAATTCAAACCACCTCTCATACCTGTTATGCCTTTGCTGAAAACCAGATTTATAAAAAAATGGATTATTTCTTTTCGCCAATCCGACTCCACGACCTTAAATTGGTCCAAGAAGGTAAAGATCCGGTTTACTGGTGGTCCATCTATGAAGTAGAGGTTTTTGGGGAAAAAGGATAATTCAATCATGCGTCTTGTAAAATCCAATTACCTCAATGATGGAAAATTATTCAATGACGGCCGTCCCGTTGATCTGATCCGGATTGAAAAAGAGGCGGATTTTGACCTCTTATTGAATAATATTACCAACTCAAATTATTACGACAGCTCGTATTTTGACAGCCATATCGATTATAAGGAAGGAAGGTAAAGTTTGATTCCTTTTATCTCTCTTCGATTATAAAATTCCTTAAACCCAAATCTGTTTTGGAATTGGGCTGTGGCCGAGGGGATGTTCTCTTCTTGTTGAGCCTTAGTATTAAGAGACAAGGTGAGAGGAATCGACTTCAGCCAGGATGTCTTAAAAAGAGTTTGGCCACTTTTGACTAATAAAGTGGATTTGGGGGATATCTTGGATAGTCTGCAAGAAATACCATGCTCAAAAATCAACCTTTGACACCTTTTGTGCCTTTGATTTTTGGGAACACCTCCACCCCAAAAAACTCCATGATTATATTGACTCTATTGTTCCCTTAGCAGAAAATGATGCACTGTTTCTTTTTAATATCCCAGCTTTTGGGGAAGACAGGGTTTTTGGGGAAATTTTCCCTTTGGAATTAGAGGAGAACCGAGAAAAATTCGAGCAAAGATTACCTTTTGCTTATCTAAATGCCGAGTCCATTGTCCCACCTATACCCGCCAGTGGTCATCTCATTTGGTCTCATACCGAATGGTGGCAGAAGCAATTCGAACGTCATGGAATGATCAGGTCCGAAGCGTTGGAAAGAAATATTCACACCTATTTCGACGACCATCTCTTTTATGCCAGAAAGAGCTTTTATCTTTTTCATTTGGATACACCCGAAGCACGCCGTCGGGTAAATCGGCTTTTGAGAAATGGCTTAACTGTATTTAAAAAATGGAAAATCTTGGTTGAACAACAGGAAACCATCAGGAGATTCGAAAACCAGAAAAAAAAATCTATTATCGACTTTAATGAACTCAAGTTAACCATTAACCACGCTGAATTTTATATGGTCCTGGACTTAAAAAAACAGATTGAGCACTGGACCGGAAAATCTCTGGGACAAAAAAATCTGGGGCGTATGGTTCGCCCCTTGTCGTCCCGGTTAGAGAAGCTGGCTAATGAATACCTTGATAACTATGTAGGAAAATTCAAAAAAAGGCATTATCTGATTTGAAAGTTATCGGGATAGGGGAAAGATCCAAAGAAGATGATCCTTTTTCATTAATTTTTCATTAACTCTTTTCTCTCATCACCCGCGTCAGAATATAAATCAAGGCCCCTCCCCCCAAGGAATAATCGACAACCTGGGTAATAAAATGCATGGCAAAAGAAACGAGCACGGCCTGGGAAGGATGGATCCCCTGGGTGGACAAGACGGCACCCAATACGCCTTCATAAAAACCAAATCCGGCAATCCCGCTTATAGGTAATCCGGCGGTAGCCTCCGAGGCGACCAACCCCAAGAGCACCACCCAAAAAGGGAGCTGGATCCAATGTCCGGATAAGGCCTGAAGGACCGCGGACAAAAGAATATAAAGGCAAAGATATTTAAAGGTTCGAATCAAGATGGAAAGACCCAGGGTGGGCCAAAAGACCTGAGCTTGTTTGAGTTTTAAAAAAGACAGGCTTAAATCTTGGAATTGCCTGTCCAGATCTCTTAACCGGGCATATTTCCGCCACCAATGGGCCTTTCTGCCGGTCCATCGGGAAATGAGTTTAATTAGAAGCCCTAAAGATAGTATCAACGTCAAGGCGACTATTAAGATCGTCAGGGCTAACCCCCATAACCAGGGGTAGTTTTTATGAGAGGTCAGGCCTTCCACCATGAGGGCCACGGCTAATAAGGGGGCCATGGCTAATTGATCGAAAAGGAAGGAATAGGTAAAAGAACTCAGGCAGGGAGACAGGTCGACCTTGAAGGCCCTATTTAAAAGGACGATATAAGAGAGGCTGCCTGTTCGGGCGGGCAGGAAATCGACCAGCATATTACGAACACTGGTAACCAGGATTAAGCTGCCAAAAGGGGGAAGGACCGAACTTTGCGATGATTTCAACAAGAGATGATAACGAAAAGTCCTTAACAGGAGACCGGCAATATAAAGAGAAAGATACCAGGCCAAATAAATCGGATTCAGATCGAATAAGATCCGCTGCCAATCGGTCCAATGGCTTTCGGTTACAAGGTAATAAACCAGTATCCCTGTGACGCTAATGGAAAGGCCCAGCAAAAAAATTTTCTTCATAAGTCCATAAGGCATGAAAGCCCGTTTGTGGGGGATGATGTTTCGTTAAGATCATAGCCTTTAGTGGAAGTTGAGGCAATCTTTTCTTGGAAAATCGGACCCCCGAAACACACTTTTTAGACTCGACTAACCAAATCCTTTTTGCTATGGTTCCTTTCGTGTAGTTCCCGAATCAAATTTGAGGGACCTTGCCGAATCAAAGTGGAACCAGATGCTTATTCAACCCTTTTGGAAATTTTTTAAAAGAATCCTTAGAAAAAGAGAACTTGTCATTCTCTTTTTAGTCGGCGCCACTTTCCTGTCCGTCCTTTATCTGTATTCCTTTAAGTTTGACAAAAACATCACCGGCTTTATGGTCATTGGGGATTACTTTAAGGCCCCGCAGATCTGGACTCCCCGGACCCTCATCCATAAAGGCAGCGTGGGCTATGACGGACAATTTTATTATTATATCGCCCACGACCCCTTTATCCTGGGAAATTCCTACAACCACATCGATTTCCCGGCCTATCGCTATCAACGCATCATCTACCCCCTGACGGCCTGGCTTCTGTCCTTTGGCCAACCGAATGTGATCCCCTATATGATGGTGGCGGTGAATCTCCTGGGAATCTTATTAGGGACTTATTTTATCATTCTTATACTCAAACATTACGGACGCAGTCCCTGGTACAGCTTGTTTTATCCCACCTTTTGGGGGTTTTTGCTTTGCCTTTTGCGCAGCCTGCCGGAACCGTTGGCGATAACTTTTGTGGTCATGGCCGTCTTTTTTTACCTTAAAGGACAAACCGTCCGACAGGTCGTCGTCCTTTCTTTAGCGGCCCTCACCCAGGAAACGACTCTGTTGGTCACTATGGCCTTCCTCTTTTACTTTTTGGGAAGAAAGGATTTTAGAAGATCCTTGTCTATGCTCTTTCCCCCTCTAATTTATTCCGGTTGGCAACTTTATCTCCATAGCCGCTTCCAGACCTTTTCCTTCGTCGGCGGCACTCAAAATTTTGGCCTCCCTTTTTGGGGAATTATCCAAAAATTTTTATCTTTCGGCCCGGGCGGTTCCCTTTATGAAAGATCCGCCGAGCTCTTGTTCCTGGTGCTGGTCCTTATTCTGATTATAACCGCCGTCTATGAAGTCTTTAAATATTACAGTCCCCTGACAGTCTCCTTCCTGGGTTATGCCCTCTTAACCTCCCTATTAAACCACCTGATTTGGGTGGAACCCTGGTCTTATGCCCGGGCCACCCTGGGGTTGTTGGTTTTTAACCTTTTGGTCTTTACACAGGAGGGAAGTAAGCTTAACCTCTTTCCCATGACCCTTATCCCCATTGTTTTTTTACTATCATTAATCTCCATGAAACTTCTCTAAATGGTTAAAAAATATTTTACATATTTAATTATTTTTTATGTAACTTTCATTACCGTCGGGTGCTCCCCGACACCCGGAACCACCGGTTCAGGAGAACCCCAAAAGGCCCAACAATACCTTGTGGGCGCTTACTATTACCCCTGGTATCCGGGAAACTGGCGTCAGGGTTATCTGAATGGCCGATTAATTCCACCGCAATTGCCGGCCCTGGGACAGTATGATTCCTCGGACCCTAAGGTTATCGAGCAACACATTGCCTGGTCATCGCAATTCGGCATTAATTTCTGGGCCGTCAGCTGGTGGCCGGACCAACCTAAAATTGATGGGGTCATCAAGAACAAAATCCTTAAGGCAAAAAATATCAACGACATTCGATTTTGCATCTTTTATGAGACCTCCGGTCTCGGATTGGCTGATGATCGAATTAATTTCACCCCGGACAAGATAAAAAAAATGGTCTCAGACTTTAAATACCTGGCCCAAAATTATTTTTCCCACCCATCCTATCTTAAAATCAAAGGGCGTCCGGTGGTTATTATCTATTTGACCCGGACTTTTAAGGGGAATTACCCGGAAGCCATCGGCAGTCTAAGAAGGGGCCTCAAAGAAATGGGGTTTGATCCTTTTCTAATAGGGGATGAAATATTTTGGTATGTCATCCGCTCAGACCCACTTCCTCCCTCTTCCCATCCTTACATGACCCGAATCAGGTTATTGGACGGGATAACGGCTTACAATATGTATGATTGGGCCAATCCGAAACAGATGGGGTACGGAAGTCAAAGCACCTTTCTTTCGGATGTTCATAACCTATACCAAGAATACCAATCAGCCATCGGTAAAGAAGTCAAATTTATTCCGGCCATTATTCCAGGCTATAACGACCGGGGGGTTCGGCTTTCTGCAGGACATCCGGTAATTCCCCGCCAGTTTCAACCAGGCGGAGAAGAAGGGTCTTTTTTTAGCCAGGCCCTTAATCGTACGGTCACCCCCTTTATTGATCCGGAGGTAGGGATGGCCCTAATTACCACTTTTAATGAATGGAATGAGGGAACTCAAATTGAACCTACCCAGGAAACAGATTCCACCAACCAGGATCAAAGTCCTTCCAAAACCGCCTATACCCAGGGATATTTTTACAAGGGCTATGGCGATAAATATCTGTCTGTTCTCCAGGATCATTTTGTGGCCGTCAGTGGACGTGTCCTGGACGGCAAGGAGAAAAATCCTCTTTCAAAGGTCACGCTGAAGGCCTTCAAAGGGAAAAGCCTCATAGCAACGGCCTTGACGGACAGTCGGGGATTTTTTAATCTCTCCCGCCTGAGCCTGTCTCCGGATATTTACGAAGTCCGGGCCGACTCACCCGGTTTTCAAGTGACCAAGTCAAGTGTCCGTGTGGAGAAGGATAAGACAACTATCCTGAACCTTGATCTCAAGAAAGAATGACGGATTTCTCTATGTCTATTAAGAAATCAAGTCTCAAATTTTTATTGCCCTTAATCCTGATTTTGGGCGGACTCCTCCGGCTTCTTTTTCTTTTTACCCCCTCCATGGATTCGGATCAGGCCCTTACCGGTCTGATGGCCCGCCATATATTAGGCGGGGAGTTCCCCTTCTTTTTTTACGGACAGGATTATTGTGGAAGCATCGAAGCCTATCTCGTTTCGACTATCTTTCTCTTCCTGGGTGCAACCCGTTTTACGCTGGACTTGACCATTGTTCTTGAATCTCTTTTTTTCATCCTTTTCATCTATTATTTAGCCCGACGCATTTTTAATCGGGAAACCGCCCTCCTTTCAGCCCTGTTTACGGCCCTTTCCTCCTATTATCTCATCTTCCACTCGGTTCTGGCCAGGGCCGCCTATATCGAAATACCGATTATCGGTGTCTTACTTTTTATTTTTAGCCACACCATCCTGTACCGGGATGAACGGCAATTCAGAAATTTTTTTTTCTTAGGGTTTCTAACCGGTCTTGGAGTGTGGACCCATCTTCTAATCCTATTCTATCTGCCTCCCATATTTCTTCTTTTCTTCTTCAAAGACAAATGGTTCTGGTTACGGACAACGATACTTTTTTTCCTTCTGGGTCTTGTTATTGGAGGCCTGCCCCTCTGGGTCCATAATACTACCCACCCTCTGGTCACCTGGCATTATCTTATGGAAACATCAGGGGGGTCCGCGGCCGTCTCGACCTCTTTAAAGGATTTCTTTCTCTACCGGTTTCCCGAAGCCCTGGGCGTCAGGAATAATGAAACGCAGAAGTTTTTTGTCCCTTTTTTCTCTTTCCCTATCTATATCGGTTATCTGGCTATCTTTCTCTTTCTCCTTCTGGGCCACGGAAAAAACTTTGTCAATATGATTAAATTCAGAACCAGCCATAATACCGGCCTGGATCTATTACTCCTTTTTCTTCTTTTCTTCCCTCTTATTTTCGCCTTTAGCGGTTTTGCCGCCGGCCACACCAGCCGCTATCTCGTCCCGTCTTTTTCCGGTCTGCCCATCCTGTTTGCCGCTTTTACCAAAAAATTAAAATCCTATTCTTTCGGGATAGCCCTTCTTTTCCTTCTCCTGCATCTCTTCTCGAATACCTATGGCACAATAAAAGTGCTGCCCCTGATTTCCAATAACCAGGCCAGACATTACCAAGAAGCCAGAAAAAATGATCAAAATTTATTTTCATTTCTTCGGGGAAAAAACATCAGATCGGTTTATACCCCCGACTATTGGATTTCTGTACAATTAACCTTTGACTCCCAGGAAGAAATCATTTTTGCCCAACCCGTTGGAGACCGTTACCCGTTTTACAGTTGGTTAATCGATCGTGATTCCCTGCCGGCCTTTCTATTCCGCGGAGAGAATAAGGAATTTGAAGAAACCTTAAAATGCATCGGGGGCACCTATCAGAAAAGTCGAACCTCCGGATATAGTATTTATTATGACTTTTCTCCCCCCCCTTACCGGTTCACAGAACTTCTGCCAGCTAACTGGCAGGCAACGGCCAATGTTAATCCGGAATCAGCGATGAATATTTTTGACCGGGACCTGACCACCCGCTGGTCTTCTAATGCCCCCCAAGAAGCGGGAATCGTCCTTCAAATCGATTTGGGCACAATCATTCCGAGTCTGGGCCGGATTACCCTTCTGTCGGGAAATTCGGCAGAGTTGCCGCGAGACCTTCGTCTTGAAATCTCACCTGATGGTCGTCAGTGGCAAACAGTTCGGGAAATTAAGGGCTTCTGGGGGGACCTCTTCTGGTCCGGTCCCCATCCCTTTTATCGCCCTCAGGACGGTCGAATGGATATCACCTTTTTTCCCCAGGCGGTACGTTATGTAAAACTCACCCAGCTTGGCCATGACCCCACGTATTCCTGGTCCATTTCCGAATGCTTTTTTTACCAGGCCCAACCCAGATCGGGGCAGTTTTCTGACGATTTCGGAAAATTGATTCCCTTTTTAAAGCAGTTTGGCGTTGGCAGGATTTATACGACACCCTGGATACAGTCCCACTTCCCCTGGGAATGGCAGGCCGAAGAAAGGAACTTTTTCTCTCAGGAAGTGAAAGGGGGCTTTTTCCAGACCCTTTCGAGATTGGCTTTGGTTGTTGAAAAAGAAAATGCCTACCCCCTGGCCCATTTTTTAATCAATAATTTAAGGCGGCCTTTTAAGGAATATGAAATCGGCGATCAGACGGTGTTTTCTCTTACTTCCTCCTCTGATGACTATCGACCCCTTTCCTCCAAGGGTTGGCGATTTCAAACCAATTATAATCCTCAAAATGCATACTTGGCCGCAGACGGAAAGGTGACCACCCGTTGGACCACGGATAGGCCCCAAGTCCCCGGGGCCTTTTTTCAAATCGATTTAGGGAAGGAGGAACGGATCGCCCGGTTGCGTCTTTTGGTAGGAAACTCTCGCAACGATTTTCCCCGGGGATATTTGATCCAGTCTTCGACCGATGGCAAGACCTGGACATCGCTAAATCCTATCCTCAGCCCTGTTTCTCTCCATTGGACCGGAGAGACTCTTTTGAAAGGAAACGGTCCGGATCTGGATTTTATCTTTCCCCCGACGTCAATGCGCTTTCTTAGAATTGTTCAAACCGGAGAAGACAAAACCTATTATTGGTCGATCCATGAGATAGAGCTTTATAGAAGAGAGGGCAAATAATGATGATGACACTACAACCGGCCTGGAGAAGCTATTTCGTCTTTTATGCGGCCATTCTAATCTTTGGGATTGGACCCAGCATCAATCCCGAGGCGGGGATAAACAAGCTTCTTGGATGGGTTGTCTCCATTTTTTTAATTTTCCTGGTTATTTATAGGCGAAAAACCACCTTTTATCGTCTTACCAAGGATGAAATCCAAAGAGAAACCGCCTTCGCCGATAAAGTCTTCAAAAAATCCTTGCCTTTAGAAGGGATCGCCGGTCTTGAGGTGCGTCGCGGCGTTGTCCATCGCCTATTGGGAATTGGCCATTTGCAATTCCGCTCCCAGGACCCCGGGCGGCCGGACCTTTGGTGGTTTGGGGTCAAAGATCCCTTCATGGTTAAAAAAAGTATCGAGAAGGTCCTTCGGTAACACCATCAGGGCAAATGAATAGGGGGGCTAAAGAAGAGTACAAGGTTCGAGGTCCGGGTTCAAGGTAATCCCCTTAAGATCTTGGACCTTGTCCCTTGCACCTCAACCTTGTACCATGATTTCTTATGATCGTGTTTCCAGAAGATCTTTTAAGGCCTTTTCCAACTGATCGGGGGAGGCAAGGCCATCGAACCGTTTATGGACCTTTCCATCTTTGGTTATTACGACGGTAACCGGAACCCCGGTGACGAGATAGTGGTCCGCCACTTCCTCCGTTCCCACCAGAACCGGATAATTAATTTTCATCTCTTTGACAAAATTTTTGAGCATGAAAGGGACCACGTCCTTATCCAAAGATACCCCCAGGACTACCAATCCTTTATTCTTGTTCTGCTGATGGATTTTTTCCAGCTCAGGAATTTCCAGGCGGCAAGGGGGGCACCAGGTGGCAAAAAAATTCAACAAGATCACTTTCCCTCTGAAATCGGACAGGCTCACCTTTTTTGAAGATAAATCTTTTAAGGTAAATTCTTTCGCCGGACGGGCTTTTTGTGCTGCAACCGGAGAACCATAGGATAAACCGACCCCGATCCCAATCACTAATCCGGCCATTATTAAGGGCAACCATTTCTTTCTTAATCTCATTGTGCTCTTTTACTCCTTCCAGTTTTCTAATTTTTCAATCAAGGCCACCAAGGCCTTGACTACGGCCTCCAGACAAAGGGTCCCTTTTTCCGGTACTGGCCTTGGTCGGGTCTCCCCACACCCCTCCCGGCCAATATTTCCTTTTATCTTTGACCAGGATCCCCTGGAAAAAAAGGGATCTCTCTTTTCTAATGACCCTTGAGTTTCAAAGATGACCTTGTACAAAAGATTTCCCGGAAAATGTTATGGTTATTTCTGAAACCTGATGCATACTTTCCAACTCCGTTATGGATTAACAGTCGATTCATAAATCCAAAATCTCCTTGACCTTCTCAATCAATTCTTCGTCCTTGTAGGGTTTTTGGACCATCCCCTCTACCCCTTCCTTGAGGATCTCCCCCACCTCGCCGTCGGTACTGTATCCGGAGGATAGCAACACTTTTATTTTCGGATTGATCTCCTTTAGTTTCCTGAAGGTCTCCTTCCCCCCCATACCGGGCATGACCACATCCAGAACCACAAGATCAATATCCTGTCCTTGTTGTTGATACAACCGGATGGCCTCTTCCCCTCTGGACGCCAAAATTATCTTATAGCCTACATCTTCAAGGATGTCAGCCCCTAATTGACGAATAATATCTTCATCGTCCACAATTAAAATGGTTCCCGACCCTTTCGGAGGACCGGCCGGATGCAAAACCGGAGATTCCTCGGGAATCACTGCTCCAGTTATGGACGGCAAAAAAAGTTCAAAGGTAGTCCCTTGATCGGGTCCGCTTTTAAAATCGATATACCCTCCATGGTTTTGAATGATCCCATAGACCATGGACAATCCCAAGCCTGTCCCCCGGCCCGGTTCTTTAGTGGTAAAAAAAGGTTCAAAGATCTGGGATTGGATCTCCTGGGGTATGCCGGTTCCGGTATCCGAAAGGGTGATCCGAACATAATCCCCTTCCTTCCAGCCTCTTTGATTTAAATAAATCTCCTGGGGCAGAACTTGATTGCTGGTGACTAATTTCAGGGTGCCCCCGGAAGGCATGGCATCCCGGGCATTCAAACAGATATTGATCAGGGATTGCTGCAACTGGGCCTCGTCTCCTTCGATTAAATTCAAGTGGGGATCCAGTTCCACCTGCAAGGTAATCCGTTTGTCAATGGTCCGGCCCAGAAACTGTATCAGATCCTGGATCAGGGCATTGCAGTTGATGGGCTTAACCTGATATTTCCCGCGCCGGGCAAACCCCAGGAGCTGTCTGGTCAAGTCAGCGGCCTGTCCTGCCGTTCGTTCGATGGAGTTTACCGCCTGATATAAGGGATCTCCGGGAGACATCTTCTTCTTGGCGAAAGAGGCGTACCCTAAAATTCCCCCCAAAAGATTATTAAAATCGTGGGCGATACCCCCGGCCAGATTCCCGATGGATTCCATTTTCTGGGCCTGAAGGAGCTGTTCTTCCAATTTTTTATAATCCGTTATGTCGCGGGCGATGGCCATGGCCCCCACCATCTTCCCCTGTTCATCTAAAATCGGGGCCGAGCTCCCGGAAAAATAGCGGACCTGGCCGTCTTTTCGATAATACTGCCAGCGAATATTCTCCACGCTCTTTTTGTGATTTCGGACTTCCTTAAAAACCTGAACCAAAAGAGGATGGTCTTCGACCGGTGCAAAATGGATAAAAAATTTTCCCAATACCTCGGATTGTTCGTGCCCCAGGATTTTTTCCCAGCGGGGCCCCACGTAATTGATAGCCCCGTCCAGGTCGAGTGCAATAATAATATCCGGAATACTCTCCACCAGAGAGCGATACTTTCGCTCCGAAGCCCTTAACAATTCCTCGGACAGGTGCAATTTTTGGATCGCCTTCTGATATCCGGATCCTATTTTCTTAGGGAGTTTTTTAGTTGGATTCAAGCCTTCTTTTTTTTCTGATTTGGGCTTGGCAGACTTCGGCATGGGGGATTCCCTCCGTCTCGGATAAGAAAGAATTTCAACCGGACCGTGACATTCTGTCCTATAACCTCGAAAGAGTCAAATCTTTCTGCGAAACCTCCTCTCCCTTGATGAAGTGGGCCTGAGCGCAGGTAAAAGGCGAGAACTCTGATTCAACCGGCAATCCGGGTGCTCAGTTCTAAGGAATGGAAATGGACGGGATTGGAGGCCATCGGCCAAAGAACCCTGACTTTTATGTCCGCTAAAGAAGAATCAATCCCTTTTTGAACGATCGTTTCCCGTTGAAAGATGGTTCCTAAATTACCGGTTTTTAGTCCCGTTTCGGTTTCTCCGCTTAAATCCGTAAAAGGGAGTGTCTTTATCGTTTCTAATTTTTCCTGGGCCAGTTGAAGGGCCGCTGTCCGGTTTTGGCTGTGTTTACCGGCTTTCATGGTAGAAATCGATAAACTGGAGAGAGACAGGAAGCCGATACTTAATATACCAAGGGCCATAATGAGTTCCAATAAGGAAAATCCGTTCCTTTGTTTTGATTTTCTTGATAAATCCCGACCTCTAATTCCGGAAAAGTCCAGGATCGCCAGATCATAAGTCCAGGAATTCAATAAGGCGACGGCCTGGAGAAAGAATGTGGCTTTTTTAGATTGATCATCGGAGGAGCCCCCCAAACCATCTTCCGTCAAGATATTTAAGACATCCGGATTGTCATCCACAGCCAAGATTTGTTTATCAGCAAGATTGTTATCGCTCATAATACCGTCCCCCCTCTTGGTTTTTCAAAACACTTATTCAATTAATCGCAAGATCGATACCAAATCTCAGATACCTTTTCAGGGAAGAGATAGGCGCCTGTTTCTAAGGAAAGGAACCTCTATTTTTATAAATTTATCTTCCGGTTAAATCATTACGGTCAAAAGCCGGCCGATTGGTTTTAAACCCCGGCCTTCCCATAATGCCCGCATCTCGCTAGTATTGGTGGGCAAGGAATTCTCAAAAAAAGAGAACCTGTTTCACACCGGACGGTGAAAGAAATTAGGCTTGACTTTTTAGGGGTTCTTGGTATGATTTCCTGTATCCATCATTTGATGGAAGCAAGTATTGGAGAATCCTCGACGATGTCCACTCCCTTGGAAAAAGCCCGCAAAGATCCGGATTCCATGAAGGCCCGGATCCTTACAGGGGCTCGCAGGAGTTTCGGAGAATACGGCTTCCACGGCACCACGACCCGGATGATCGCCCGCAAGGTGGGGATCGACATTTCCACCCTCTATTACCATTGGGGGGAAAAAGGGGACCTCTATGAGGCGGTCATCCTGGATATCAACGAGGACCTTCATCACAAACTGCAGGAAGTGGAATCGGTTATTCACGGCCTTCCCCTGGAGAAACGGATGGACATCTCCATCGACATGATAACCGACCATCTCTTTCAACATCCTGAAATCTCCAATCTGATCCTCTTTCGCTACTTCGGCAAAACCCGGCGGGAAACCAGCCTTGACTTTAAGGTCCCCGAGTTTATTTCCGATATCGCCCGTTCCATGGGCCTTTGTCTGGACAAAAAAAGCGTCCCTACCCGGATTAAAATGCAGGTCCTGGCCATGATGAACGCCATTCACAATTTTATTTCCGGAGAGAACTTTTTTCGGCCCATGCTGAAGATCGACAGGGAGGAATATATGGCCCTGACCAAAGAAACCTTAAAATTTATCCTCATTCCGGCCTTTACCGGGCACGGGGCCCAAGGCTGAAAGTTCAAAAGAATTTAGGAGGGAAAAAGAATGGCCCTTAATCTGGAATCTATCGGTAAAAAAATAGGCCCCTTCAAAAAGGCCTATACCTGGAAAGATCCGGTGTTATATGCCCTGGGAGTTGGGGCCGGTTTTGATGACCTGGCCTACTGCTATGAGAAGGACCTCAAGGTCCTGCCCAGCTTCGGCATCGTCACCCTTTATGATTTTATGCCCCACCTGGCCGCTGAAAGCAATGTCAACCTGGCCGGCGTTCTTCATGGCGAACAGGAACTCATTTTTTACAATCCGATCCCAACGGAAGGGACCTTGATCACCGAAGGAGCCATTACCCACTTTTACGACAAAGGAAAAGGCAAGGGAGCCCTCATCATAGCCGAGTTCGATACCCATCATGAGAACGGCCAAAAACTGTTCACCAGTATCGTAACCGTTTTCGCTCGCCTGGACGGCGGATTCGGAGGCCCGGAGGCCCCTAAAAAAGAAATATCCTTTCCTGAAAGGGCACCGGATTTTGAAGTCGAGGCTAAGCCGTCGGCCGACCAGCCGCTGTTATATCGTCTTTCCGGTGATGTCTTCGCCCTCCATGTGGATGAAGATTTCGCCAAGATGGCCGGTTTTGAAAAACCGATCATGCACGGACTGTGCACCCATGGATTTGCTTGTCGGGCACTTATCCAGCACCTGGTTCCCGGTCAGCCGGAAATGGTACGGAGAATGGTCTGCCGCTTCCACCGCCCCCTTTACCCCGGCACCCCCTTCAAGACACTAATCTGGAAGGAAGAAGAGGGAAAGGCCCTTTGGAAGCTGGTCAATGCCTCCACCGGAGAAGTGATTATCGACAACGGTATCTTTGAATGGGGTGACATCCCGAAAGGACAAATCCCAAAAGGACAATTCCGTTTTGACGACCGGGTGGCCGTGGTGACCGGGGCCGGGGCCGGCCTGGGCCGGGTCTATGCCTTGGAATTAGCCAAGCGGGGGGCCAAGGTGGTGGTCAATGATTTGGGCGGTCCCCGGGACGGGTCCGGGGAAGGCTCCACCCGGGCTGCCGACCAGGTGGTGGAAGAGATCAAGGCCCTGGGCGGACAGGCCGTGGCTAATTATGATTCCGTCTCGACCCCCGAAGGGGGGCAGGCCATTATCCAGACGGCTGTTGATGCCTTCGGACGGGTGGACATCCTGATCAACAATGCCGGTATCCTCAGGGACAAGACCCTGGCCAAGATGGAACCCGAGTCCTGGCGGGCGGTCCTGGATGTGCATCTGAACGGGGCCTACCATGTGACCCGTCCGGCCTTTTTGAAGATGCGGGAAAACGGCTATGGCCGGATCATCATGACCACCTCGGCCGCCGGGCTCTTTGGAAATTTCGGTCAATCCAACTATTCGGCCGCCAAGCTGGGGCTGGTGGGTTTTATGAACACCTTAAAGCTGGAGGGGGAAAAACACCATATCAAGGTCAATACCGTGGCCCCCATCGCCGCCACCCGCTTGACCGAGGACGTCCTTCCCCCGGACCTCTTTGAAAAACTCAAACCCGAATTCGTTGCCCCCTTGGTCCTTTACTTATGCTCCGAGCAATGCCCGGTCAATGGGGCTGTTTATAATGCCGGGGCCGGTTTTTTCAATCGGGCGGCGGTGGTATCCGGTCCGGGAGTGGTCATCGGCGACGGACAGGCCCCCCCTTCACCGGAAGCATTGGCCGAGCAATGGGATCAGGTCCTTTCCCTGTCCCAAGCCAAGGAATTTGTCAGCGTCACACCGGCCTTAGGGGACATATTGGCCACGGTGACCTCCAAATCCCAAGGCCAGGGGCCGAAGACCGGGACTACTCCGCTCCTCACGGTTCAAGGAATTTTCGAACAGATGCCCCGGGTCTTCCAGGCCGATAAGGCAGCCGGGGTAAATGTGATCTTTCAATATCGGATCTCCGGTCCCAAAGGCGGCGATTGGGTTACCATCATCAAAGACGGGACCTGTCAGGTGACCCAGGGAGTGCATCATACACCGACCACAACGATCAAAATGGCCGATGACGATTTCCTGGCCCTCATGGAGGGAAAGCTAAAGGCCATGCAGGCCTATACCTCGGGAAAATTGAAGATCGAAGGGGACTTGATGAAGTCTCAACTTATCGAGAAACTTTTTAAATTCTGATTAAACGGTATAAGGCCTAAGGTACAAGGTTTAAGGTTAAAGGAAAAGAAATTATCCAACAATTTCAACCGTGGGCCTCAACACCCTATTCCTTGAACCTTGAACCTTAGACCTTGGACCTTTTTTAAGGAGGAATCATGATAGGCATCACTTCCTACGGCGGTTATCTTCCCAGACTGAGACTCGACCGTATGAGCATCTTTCAGACCATGGGCTGGTTTGCCCCGGCCATCGTCATGGTGGCTCAGGGGGAACGATCCTTCTGCAACTGGGACGAAGACAGCCTGACCATGGCCGTCGCCGCTTCCCAGGATTGCTTAAGGGGAGTCAATAAAAATACGGTGGACGCCCTCTACCTGGCCTCCACCACCCTGCCCTTTGCCGACCGTTCCAACGCCGGTATCGTCCGGGGGGCCTTAAATCTTAAGGATGACCTGCAGAGTCAGGATTTCACTTCCTCCCTTCGTTCCGGCACCAGCGCCCTGATCTCGGCCTTGTCGGCGGTCCAGGCCGGGGACAGAAGGCAGGTCCTGGTCACGGCCTCGGACAAGAGGGAGACCAAATCCGCCTATTTTTATGAGATGTGGTTCGGGGACGGGGCCGCCTCCTTGTTGGTGGGCGACAGGGATGTCATCGCCGAATTTAAAGGCTCCTATTCGGTCTCCCTGGATTTTATCGATCACTACCGAGGGACCCAAAACAAATTCGATTATATGTGGGAAGAACGGTGGGTACGGGATGAGGGCTATTCCAAGATCATCCCCGAGGCCGTGACCGGTCTCTTGAAGAAGCTCTCCATCTCCATGGCCGACGTGGATAAACTGGTCTTCCCCTGCTTCTTCAAGGCCGAGCACCGCAATATCGCCAAAAAACTCGGGGCCCCGGCCGATAAAACCCAGGATAATCTCCATGAGGTCTGCGGCGAAACCGGCACGGCCCATCCCCTGGTCATGATGGTGTCGGCCTTGGAACAGGCCAAGCCGGGAGACCGGATCTTGTTAGCCGGATTTGGTCAGGGGTGTGACGCCTTGCTTTTCCAGGTTACCGAGAACATCCTCAAACTCCCTAATCGTAACGGCATCCGGGGTTCTTTGGAAAACAAAAAGACCATCGATAATTACCCCAAGTTTTTGAAATTCAGGGATCTGATCCAGACCGAGATGGGTATCCGGGCCGAAGCCCCCACCCAGACGGCCATGACCGTCTTATGGCGAAAACGGAAGATGCTCTTCGGGCTGGTCGGAGGCCGATGTAAAGCATGCGGGACTCCCCAATTTCCCAAAATGGACATCTGCGTCAATCCCGCCTGTCATCAGAGGTACACCCAGGAAGATTATGAATTTGCCGACCAACCGGCCCATGTCAAAACCTTCACCGGAGATTTGTTGACCGTTTCCATGGATCCCCCGGCTGTTTACGGCATGATCGAGTTCGACAACGGCGGGAGGTTTATGGCCGACTTCACCGATTGCGAATTGCCCGAGGTCTATGTCGGCCAACCGATCCGCCTGTCTTTCAGAAAACGCTACACCGATAGAGACCGGGGCTTTACCGGCTATTTCTGGAAGGCCATCCCTATTCCCGGAAAACCGGTTAAAAAAGAAGAAAAGGTTAAGGTGCGTTTTGACGACCGGGTGGCCGTGGTGACCGGGGCCGGGGCCGGCCTGGGCCGGGTCTATGCCTTGGAATTAGCCAAGCGGGGGGCCAAGGTGGTGGTCAATGATTTGGGCGGTCCCCGGGACGGGTCCGGGGAAGGCTCCACCCGGGCTGCCGACCAGGTGGTGGAAGAGATCAAGGCCCTGGGCGGACAGGCCGTGGCTAATTATGATTCCGTCTCGACCCCCGAAGGGGGGCAGGCCATTATCCAGACGGCTGTTGATGCCTTCGGACGGGTGGACATCCTGATTAACAACGCCGGTATCCTCAGGGACAAGACCCTGGCCAAGATGGAACCCGAGTCCTGGCGGGCGGTCCTGGATGTGCATCTGAACGGGGCCTACCATGTGACCCGTCCGGCCTTTTTGAAGATGCGGGAAAACGGCTATGGCCGGATCATCATGACCACCTCGGCCGCCGGGCTCTTCGGAAATTTCGGTCAATCCAACTATTCGGCCGCCAAGCTGGGGCTGGTGGGTTTTATGAACACCTTAAAGCTGGAGGGGGAAAAACACCATATCAAGGTCAATACCGTGGCCCCCATCGCCGCCACCCGCTTGACCGAGGACGTCCTTCCCCCGGACCTCTTTGAAAAACTCAAACCCGAATTCGTTGCCCCCATCGTTTTATATCTATGTTCTGAAGGCTGCAAGGAAAACGGCGCGGTTTTTAATGCCGGCATCGGCTATTTCAGTCGGGCGGCCGTTGTTTCCGGACCGGGAATCACCATCGGAGACGGGAAAACCATTCCTACGGTGGAAGAAATCGATCGGCATTGGGAGGCCATCAATAGCCTGGAAGGGGCCAAAGAATTCACCAATGTCACCGCGGCCTTTGGAGACATGTTGATGGCTTCTCCCCCGCCGGGGGAAGAAACCCAGGCCGGAGCAGGTCTCTCGGTTCAAGGGATTTTCGAAAGAATGCCCCAGGCCTTCCAGGCTGATAAGGCCGGCGGGGTGAATGTGATCTTTCAGTATCGTATTTCCGGTCCCAAGGGCGGCGATTGGTATACCATCATCAAAGACGGGACCTGTCAGGTGACCCAGGGGGTACATGATGCCCCGACCACAACGATCAAAATGGGCGATGACGATTTTCTGGCCCTCATGGAGGGGAAACTGAAAGCCATGGTGGCCTATACCTCGGGGAAACTGAAGATCGAAGGGGACATCATGAAATCCCAACTTATAGAAAAACTATTTAAATTCTGATTTACGGGTTTAAGGTCTAAGGTACAAGGTTTAAGGTTAAAGACGGAAATAACCTCGAATACCTTGAACCGTATACCTAATACCTTGCACCTTTTTTAAGGAGGAAGAAATGGCCACAGGTATCAAAGACAAGGTAGCGATCATAGGCATGGGCTGCACCCGGTTTGGAGAACGTTGGGACATGGGGGCCGAAGAACTCATGGTCGAGGCCTTTACCGAATGCCTCGAAGATGCCCAAATAACGCCTGATGAAATCCAGGCCGCCTGGTTGGGCACCTGTATGGACGAGATCAATGTGGGCAAGAGCGCCCTGCCCTTATCGGTCACCCTGCGTCTTCCATATATCCCGGTCACTCGGGTCGAAAATTTTTGCGCCAGCGGCACCGAGTCTTTCCGGGGGGCGGTATACGCCGTGGCCTCCGGGGCCTATGACATCTGCCTGGCCCTGGGAGTGGAAAAACTTAAGGACACCGGTTATGGGGGCCTGCCCAACCCCGGTTCCGGCTTCGGCTCCTTGAACTGGTTGTGGTGGCCCAATCTCTCGGCCCCCGGGGCCTTTGCCCAATTGGCCAGCGCCTATGCGGCCAAATACAACATCCCGGATAAGGAACTGAAGCGGGCACTGGCCCATGTCTCGGCCAAAAGCCATGCCAACGGTGTACTCAACCCCAAGGCCCATTTACGGAAAGCCGTTACCGAAGATCAAATCATGGCCGCACCGATCATTGCCCATCCTTTAGGGCTTTTTGACTGCTGCGGGGTGAGCGACGGATCGGCCTGCGCCATTGTCACCACCGTGGAAAAGGCCAAGGCCATGGGGAAAAAAGATTTTATCACCGTCAAGTCCTTGCAACTGGCCTTGAGCAACGGCGAGGAAATGGGCTTCAACGAATGGGACGGCGATCATTTCGTTACCGCCGACAAGGCCAGCACCCGGGCCTATCAGGAAGCCGGCATCACCGACCCCCGGAAAGAAATCAGCATGATGGAAGTCCATGATTGTTTTTCCATTACCGAACTGGTCACCTACGAAGACCTGCATATTTCCGGACGGGGCAAGGCGGTCAAGGATGCCCTGGACGGATTTTATGATCTCCGGGGCGGCGGGGTCCCCTGCCAGGTAGACGGCGGATTAAAATGTTTCGGCCATCCCATCGGGGCCTCGGGCCTGCGCATGCTTTATGAAATGTATCTCCAGTTTCACGGCCGGGCCGGGGAGCGGCAGATCGAAAACCCCCGTTTCGGTCTGACCCATAATTTAGGCGGTGTGCCCCATATGAACGTCTGCAGTATCGCCATCGTGGGGAAATACGAAAATTAATAAATGCAGGTTCAAGGTTCAAGGTTCAAGGTTCAAGGTGCAAGGTTAAAAACCTTATACCTTAAACCTTATACCTTGAACCTTGAACCTGTGCATGGTGAGACATTGCTCAAGATCCATTGCATCATGAACTCGGCTGTGGAGGACATCTTGGCCTTCAAGACCTGCTGCGGCCTGAAGATGTTCGATCAGAATCTGGAAATCCATCTCACCAACCAGGGGGATGATCCGCTGACTGTGCCCAGTTATTGCGACCTGGAAACGGAAGAGGGGATAAAACGAATCGCCACCCTAACCCCTGCCGGAGAGCACCTGCTGCAGCCGGGAGAGCTCATGGCCTTTTATTGTTGCATGGATGAAACCCTCTGGAACAAGGCCAAGAGGATGACCTTTTATGATACAAAAGGAAAATCCTATTCTGTCACTATATTACATTGAAGAGAAGAATGAAAATTTTTGCTGCTCAAAGCTCAGAAATTCAAAGCTCAATAAAAAGAGGTTGCCTTAAGCTTTCAGCTATCAACCTTAAGCGTTAAGGGAGGGATCACCTGATGGACATTTTAAATTATACCGAAGAGCATCGGATCTTTCGGGAGTCGGTCCGAAAGTTTTTGGAAAAAGAGGTCACCCCTTATGTTGAAGAATGGGAAGAAGCCAGGATCGTTCCCAGGAGTGTCTGGAAGAAAATGGGGGACCAGGGATTTTTGTGCATGGATGTTCCCGAAGAATATGGCGGACTGGGGGCCGACTTTCTCTATTCGGTCATCATCGGCGAGGAACTTCCCCGGACCAATTTTGCCGGTCTGGCCGCCCCCTTGCACAGTGATATCGTCGTCCCCTACATCACCGCCTTCGCCTCAGAGGAATTAAAAAAGAAATATCTACCGGGATGTGTTTCCGGAGATACCATTACGGCCATTGCCATGACCGAACCGAACACCGGTTCGGACCTGGCGGCCATCAGAACCAATTTCGTCGAAGATGGCGACTCCTTCGTCATCAACGGTCAAAAGACCTTTATCTCCAACGGCCTCAACTGCGACCTGCTGATCCTGGCCGCCAAAGATTTCAAGGTCGAAGACCCCCATGCCTCCCTCTCTCTCTTTCTTGTTCCGGCCGGGACCCCTGGGTTTGAAAAGGGGAAAAAGATCAAAAAGATCGGCATGCACAGCCAGGATACGGCCGAACTTTTTTTTACCGACTGCCGCATCCCCAAGGACCATATCCTGGGCGATAGGGGCATGGGTTTCTACATGCTCATGGTGAAACTCCAGCAGGAACGCCTGGTCTGCGCCATCGGGGCCGTGGCCGCGGCCGAGTACATCCTGGAGGTGACCCTGCCCTATGTCAAAGAACGAAAGGCCTTCGGTAAACCCATTTCCAAATTTCAGGCCAATCAGTTCAAGATCGTCGAGATGGCCACTGAAATCAAACTGGGCCGGACCTTTGTGGATAAATTGGTCGCCGATCACATGGAAGGAAAGAATATCGTCACCGAGGTTTCCATGGCCAAGTACTGGACCACCGACATGGCCCACCGGGTGGCCGACCATTGCCTGCAGCTTCACGGCGGTTACGGCTATTGCGAGGAATATCCCATTGCCCGGGCCTGGCGGGATACGCGGGTCATGTCCATCTTCGCCGGCACCAACGAGATCATGAAGACCATCGTGGCCAAGATGATGGGTTTATAGCTGATGAAATCCAATGAATTCATAAAGCGTAGCATTCGATGCGCTTATCCGTCATAAGGTCTATTGGTTCGTCCACGGATAGGTCGTCTGAGTCACTTCCCGATAGTTCGTGTCCAAGGATGTCTTCAAGGAAACCAGAGTCGCCAGCCGCCGAACCATTTCCGTGACATAACGGACTTCTTCGGGCGTCAGGCCTCGGAAAACCATTAAGGAAGGAGATCCCAAACTTCTGATAGATGTTTTAAAATTTCTTCGATGTCCAGGGGATGGGTCTGAATATGACTATCAGGATTTTCTATTGGATGTATATGCCAATCTCTCTGACTGTCAAAATCTATCCCCCATATTCTCCTTTTACCCTCAATCAAGGCGAAGACCTGGGTGCCGGTAATCTCATGAAAATAGCTGCCAGGACAAAAGCACTATCGCGACCACCTCGGAGTAGGCAAGCACCGGCCAGAGCAGCGGAACGAAACCCAACCCAGTCCGAATATGGTTAAACCCGTATCCGGTGGTTCCGGACAAAGCAGTTGAGGCGGTCATAAACGGTGCCGTGGCACTATCCAACTCTACAATTCAAAAGGACAACCTCTTAGATCAGACCAAAGCCACCAGATCTAGGAGGTTGCCGCTGAAGATTTCACTCATCCGGATAAAGCTCAGTCGTTAACCCGGTCTACCCTCCGCCAAAATCGATCGGTCAAGTCTTCGGTCACTCTTGAAAATATATTTGAATCATCCTCAAAAGAGTTGACGATGACGGGAGGATTCAAGTGAAACCCCCAAAACCCACAAAAACGTTAAGGGTAACTTTACAGTAGCATGAACATTATTAGGGATTTTATTCTTTCTGCTCAGCGGCTTCCATCAACTGATTGATAAAAACCGTGGTGTTAAGAATTTCCACTTTTTGTTTGCGAGTTTGAATAGCGTCCGGAGTTTGGAATAGCGGGATTTGGCGTTGGCCAGATTGTGGACGCAGGAATTGCATTCGGTAAGGATCACGTCGGCCCCGGTCTCCACGGCCTCTTCCAGCCGCCGGCGGGCCATGACAATGGAATTGGAAGGAAAGGCCCCGCGCACACCGCCGCCGGCGCCGCAGCATAAGGCCTCGGCCCGGTTGTGGGGCATTTCGATAAAACGGGGAGCGATTTTTTGAATGGTCTGCCGGGGCTCTTCATAGAGCCCGCAGTGGCGGCCCAGGTCGCAGGGATCATGGTAGGTCACCTTTTTATCGGTGGTCACCCCCAGATCAAACCCGGCCAGAAACTGGGCGATGTGGATCACCCGGATTCCCTTTTCCTTTAAGGACGCGTATTGGGGCTTTTGAAAAAAGGTCCGGAAACAGTAAGGGCAGCCGGTGATGACGGTTTTGGCCCCGGTGGCCTCGATGGCCTGGATATTTTTTTTGACCAGTTCCTCATTCATGGAGTAACCCACGTCCTCCAGGACACCGCTGCAACAGACCTCGTCGATCAAGGTATAATCCACCTTCAGACGGTCGAGGAGTTTCAAGGTCTGCTCGATCGATTCCCTTTCCCGGAACGAACCGACACAGCCGATAAAATAGACATATTCGGCCTGACGATTCTTATCTTTTCCAAAATCCCCGGCCAGCATCTTCGCCGTAAATGTTGGTGTGCTTATGGAGCACCTCGTTCATCCCCTCAAAGGCCGGGTGGCAGGTGCCCAGGCCGACCATGTCCTTGCGGACCTCTTTGATGATATCCGGCACCATGACCCCGGAAGGGCAACTATGGGCGCAACTGCCGCAGGTGGTGCATTGAAAAAGGGTCGGCACCAATTCGTCGTTCAGCTCGATCCGGCCGTCCATGACTTCTTTTAAGACCAGCATCTTCCCCCGGGCATTGAGGGCCGGTCGGAGGGTGGCCCCGTAGACCGGGCAGACGGCCTGACAAAAGCCGCAGCGGGAACACTTCAAAATCTGGTCCCGAAATTTTTTTTCAAAATTATATTTGGCCGGCATTCAAATCTCCAGGGACATCTTTCCGGGGTTTAAAATATTATTGGGATCGAAAAGTTTTTTGACGGAGCGCATGACCTCCATGGCCACCGGGTCATGCTCCAGGCCCATGTACGGGGCCTTGGCCAGACCGATGCCGTGCTCGCCGGTCAAGGTCCCTTCCAGATCGATGGCCAGTTTGAATAACTCCCCGCTGGCCGCTTCCACCCTGCGCACCTGGTCCGGGTCATAGCCGTCATAAAGGATCTGGGGATGAAGGTTCCCGTCTCCGGCATGGCCGAAGGTGGCGATTTGCAGTTCATATTTTTCGGCGATGGCCTCCACCCCTTGAAGGAGCTGGGCCAGCTTGGACATGGGAACGGTAATATCCTCCAACACAAAATGGGTCTTGATCCGGGCCAGCACGCCATAGGCCGATTTACGGGCCTCCCAGAGTTTGGCGGCCATGGCCGCTGATTCGGCCCGCTGGATCTCCTGGGCCTTATTTTGTTTAAAGACCTCGATGATTCTATTAAGCTGATAATCCGTTTCTTCCCGGGTGTAGCCGTCGGTTTCGGTCAGGAGCATGGCATCCACTTCCGGAAGGTTCAAATCGGTATTCTGGTTGATGGCCTTCAGGGTATGCCTTCCCAGGATCTCCAGGACACTGGGGATGATCCCGCTGCGCATGATCTGGCTGACGGCCCGGCCGGCGTCCGCAAGGTCGTTGAAGGTGGCCATGGCCGTGCTGACGGCCAAGGGCTTGGGATTGATCTTGAGGACGATCTCGGTGATCACCCCCAAAGTGCCTTCGGAGCCGACAAAAAGCTTGGTCAGGTCATAACCGGAAACGCATTTCATGGTTTTCGAGCCGGTCCTCATGACCCGGCCGTCCGGCAGGACCACCTGGAGCCCCAACACGTAATCCCGGGTAGTCCCGTATTTGGCCCCTTTGATCCCGCCGGCATTGGTGGCCACATTGCCGCCCAGGGTGCAGACCTTGGCGCTGCCGGGATCGGGGGGGAAAAAAAAGCCGTGCTTTGACAAGGCCTGGTCCAGGTCGGCATAGACCACGCCGGGCTGGACAATGGCCAACCGGTCTTCAATGTTGACGGCCACAATCTTATTTAAGTGATTAAGGTCCAGGACGATCCCGCCCTTGGCCGGAACGGCCATGCCGGAAAGACCGGTGCCGGCCCCCCGGGGGATGACCGGTATCTTCTCCTGGTTGGCCAGCTTGAGGATCTGGGAAATCTCTTCCACCGATTCGGGCCAGACGGCGCAATCAGGACGGTGGCGTGTGTTCCGAAGAATCATAGGAATAAGAGACCAGATCGATCAAATCCTCGGTAAAGCGCTTCTCCCCGACGATGGCCATCAGGGCCTTTTTTATCTGTTCATCCATCATGCATTTCCTGATTTGAATTAGCCACGGACACGCACAGACTAATAAATCTGTGTATGTCTTTGTCCGTGGCTAAAAAAGGTTTTTTTCTTCAACCGACGCCACGTCATTTTTTAGGATGGATGGGATTTTCCATTAATTCGGTGGTCCGGCCGAAGGAAGCCGTATCCAGCCCGGCCAGGGGGTGGTTTCGGGCATACATGGGTTTCAGTTTCCTGGCCCGCACCTCGGGATAGAAGCGGTTGATGGCCGCCTGGCTGCGGTCCAGGGGGACCGGCTCAAATTCATACTCGGGAACCCCTAATCCATTTTCGGTCCCGCCGTAAATCTGGGGTTCGATGTCTTTGCCTTTGATCAGGTTGAGTTTTTTAGACCCCGGGGCCATGGCCCCGAATTCTTCAGCCTCCGAATTAGTCAGACCCGGGGCCTCGTTCATCAGGTCGATACAGGCCTTGTCGATCGCCACCGGATCGTAAGAGGCCAGGATGCCCAGGTTGTTGACGATGGGGGTATCGGTCCAGCCATAGCAGTCACAGACCGGGGTGATGTCCATGGCAAAATCCATGAAAAAGACCATCCCCGCTTCTTTGGTCATCATGGTGGCCAGGGCCGAATCGGCAATGCGGCGGGCCAGGGTGGGCAAGTGGTCAAAGCGCTGAATCCCTTTCATACCGGCCATGTTGACGCACAGGTTGGCACAGGCAAAACAATAGACACAGGCCTCCTGGTCGATCTCAATTCCCTTTTCAGTAAACCGGATCGCTCCTTCCGGGCAGCAATCCTGGCAGGTCTCCCACCAGTCACAGCCTTTCCCCGGACAGACGGCGAGGTTTAAGACCGGCTTGTCTCCGGCCAGGGCCCCATGGAGGTTCATCTTGCCCCGCTTGCTGGCACAGCCCACCCCGATATTTTTGATGGCCCCGCCGTAACCGCCGGCCGGATGGCCCTTGAAGTGGGCCAGGGAAAGCACGGCATCGGCATCGGCGATGGCCCGGGCGACAAACTGTTTCTTCAGATAATTCCCCCGGCCCTGAAGATCCACGGTCACGTCATCGGTCCCCAGCCAGCCGTCGGCAATGACCACCGGACAATCCATGGTCCCGTGGTTGAAGCCGTTCTTGTTGGCCGTCTCCAGATGATCGATGGCCAGGGTCCGGCTGATCCAGGGATGATAGGGCATGGTGGTCGTATCGGTCACAAAGGGTTTGCAGCCCCGGTCTTTCAGGGCCTCCACCATGGTGCGAATGATGATGGGCCGCAGATAGCCGACGTTGTAGGCCTCACCCATATGGGTCTTGACGGCCACGATATCCCCTTTTTTAAGATTGTCCAGCCAGCCTGAATATTCCAGGATCTGACGGGCCTTGATCGCCGTGGATTCCAAAAACCGTTTGGCCCTGGCGTCCATAAACCAGATTTTTGCCTTGCTCATGCTTCCTCCTTTGGTTGCCTTTACTTAAAGGTGATCACCATTAACGATGATTTATTGTAAAGTCAGGATAACATCCAGGGTGCAATGTGTAAGGTTTTTCTCTTAACCTTAAACCTTGAACCTTGAACCTTAAGTCTTTCTGTCACCCGTCACTTTTTTTCACTCATTTCCTCGTAGAGTTCCCGTTTATCAATCACCCGGCGGGCCTTGAATTGGGTCCGCTCCAGGCTGTTGGGGGCGGAGACTCGGACCACGGCCCTGATCCCCAGGATCTTTTTAAATTTTCCTTCCAGTTTCTTTTTTAATTCCGACAAGTCCGGACCTTTGACTTCAGGGGCGGCCTCGACCTGGACCATCAATTCATCCATGGCCCTTTCCCGGCTGATGATAATCCGGTACTCATCGCCACATTCCCCCTGTGCCCGAATAATATCTTCAATGGCACTGGGATAGACATTCTCGCCGCGAATGGTGACCATATCGTCCGATCGGCCGTAAATACCCCGGGGGAGTCTGGGATAAGTCCGGCCACAAGGACAGGGATCATTGACCCAGGTGGTGATATCCCCGGACCAAAAACGGATCATGGGCTGGGAATCCCTTTCCAAATGGGTATAAACCAACACCCCTTGCCCGCCGAAAGGAACGGGCTCTTTGGTTTGAGGGTCCACCACTTCGGTATAGACAATATCCTGCCAGAGGTGCATGCCCTGCCGCCTCGCACATTCGCAGTTGGACATCCACGGGGACATTTCGGCCGTAGACCCTGAATCAATGCACATGCCCCCATAAGTCTCTTCGATCAGTTGTTTGGTGGCCGGGATGCCGGCCCCGGGTTCCCCGGAAAAAAAGAGGACCCGAAAGGCAAAATCGTTTTTGGGTCCACACCCAAGGAACGGCAGCGCTCGGCAAGGTATAAGCTGTAAGAGGGCGTGCCGTAAAAGACGGTCGGTTTCATTTGTTTGATCCAGTCGATGGCCCTATCCGTCTGCCCGGGTACGCCGGCCCCAAAGGGGAAGCAGACGGCACCCAGGCGCTCCCCTCCGGCCAGGGCCCCCCAACTGCCCATATAAAGGCTGAAAAAGGAACCGATAAAGATGATGTCCCTCGGCCTTACCCCGAAGCCCCACATGATGCGGGCATGGGCCTCGCCGATGCGGGCCATATCCCCCCGGCTGATGCCAAAGGCCGTGGGACGGCCGGTTGTCCCGGAGGTCCCATGGAGGCGTTGGATATCTTCAATGGGACGACAGCTATAACTGCCGAAGGGAGGGTGCTCGGCCTGATCCCGGCGGATCTCCTCCTTAAAAAGGAAGGGGACCTTCTGAAAATCCTTGAGGGAGCGGATATCTTCAGGTCTAAACCCGGCCTGGTCCCATTTGTTTCGATAGAGCGGGGCCTTTTCATAGGCGTAGGCCATCTGGGCCCGGAGTTTGGGCAGGATGATCTTTTGCTCTCGCTCTTCCGGGTCCATGGTCTCCCATTCCCGGTTCCAATAAGGTTCGGACAGGGCTGGCCGATAGTGAGAATCGTATTCCGGCGGCCAGGAAAAAGACATATGCAAACCTCCTTTGTTGGTTACTGGATATTAGATACCGGATACTGGATTAAACTTTCCTATCAAACGCATCAAGCATGCGCAATCATCAATCATAACTTACGGCTTCCTGAATGGCCCGGACAATGGTCTTCATGGGCGTATCAGGGCCATAAATTTTTTCGATCCCTTGTTCCAGGAGATAGGGGCAATCCCTTTCCGGGATAATCCCCCCCAAAAATACCTTGACCTGATCCAGCCCCTTTTCCCGGAGCAGCCTGACGACCTTGGGGGCCAGGACGCGGTGATTGCCGCACAAAGTGCTCAGGCCCACCACATCCACGTCTTCCTGAAGGGCGGCCTGGGCGATCTGCTCCGGAAACTGGTTGCCCAAATAAATGACTTCCATTCCCGCTTCCCTTAAAAATTGGGCCACCGTAACGGCCCCGCGCCAATGGATGTCCAAGACCTAATTTGGTCATGAGGACACGAATTTTTCTGGCCATGGTGTTTCCTTTTAAAAGACAGATACTGGATACTCGTTGCTGGATGCTGGATAAAAACAAAGACGTCACTCGATGCAGGTTTAAACAGACCGTTCCCTAAAACAATCCAGCATCTAACTAACCAGCGGTGACGGCCACAGGCCGAATTCTTTTCGAAAAAGGCCCTCGATTTCCCCCAGGGTGGCCAAGGCCTTGATCGCCTCCAGCACATAGGGATAAAGATTTTCCTTGGTATGACACTTGCTTCGCAAAGTGTCCATGGCCTTGTCAACCCGCGCTGTATCCCGTTCCTGACGCAGTCGCCTCAGTTTGTCTCTTTGCCGGCTCTCGGTCTCCGGATATTCGAAAACCTCGATAGGCTGGGAGGCCCCTTTATGGGGGAAGGCATTCACCCCCACTATTTTGATTTCTCCTGCTTCAATTTTTCTCTGATAATCGAACTGATAAGAAGCGATCTCCTTATGAAGCCAGCCGCTTTCCACTGCGGCCACGATCCCCCCCCGGTCTTCGATCCTTTGGATATAGGCCTCGATTCGTTTTTCCATCTCGGCCGTCAAATATTCCAGATAATAGGACCCGGCTAAAGGATCGACCGTTTTGGTCACCCCGGTCTCCTGCTGGATGATCTGCTGAGTCCTCAAGGACACCAGGGCCGCCTGTTCGGTGGGGGCCGAATAGGCCTCATCAAAAGAATCGATATGCAGGGATTGGGCGCCGCCCAAAACGGCTGCCAGGCCCTGGATGGAAGAGCGGGCGATGTTATTCAAAGGCTCGGTGGCCGGGAGGGTGATCCCGGCCGTCTGGACGTGAAAACGCATCAACCAGGAGCGCTGGTCCTTGGCCTTGAATCGCTCCCGCATGATTCTATGCCAGACCTTTCGGGAGGCCCGGCATTTGGCGATCTCCTCAAAAAAATCATTGTGCAGGTCCCAGAAAAAGGAGATCCTCGGGGCGAAGCTGTCGATGTCCCGGCCCCGCCTGAGTAATTCCTCACAGGTAGCCACCCCGTTGGCTATGGCGATGGCCGTTTCGGCCACGGCATCGGTCCCGGCCTCACGCAGGTTGTACCCGTTCAGGCTGATGGGATTCCAACGGGGCAGGTTTTGGGTGATCCAATCCACCACATCGCACTGCATGCGAAAAGAAACGGACGGCGGCAGGGTCTCAGGTGCGCTGCCGATGACCGTCTCCATCAAAAAATCGTTTTGGCAGGTGCCGGCCAATTGCCGGTAGGAAAGACCCCGGGCCTCGCCCAGGGAAAAATACATGCCGGGAATGACCAGGCTGGTACTGGGGAGATGGGTGACGATGGAAGTGCTGATCCGGGACAAATCGATATCGGCAAAAAAGGCCTCCATATCCCAGAGCGAATCGACCGCCGCGCCGCATTGCCCCACATTGCCCTCGGCCTGAGGATCATCGGAGTCGTAGCCTCGAATGGTGGGCAGATCAAAAAGGATGCTTACCCCGGTGGCCCCGTGCCCGAGCAGATACTTGACCCGTTGATTGCAATCCTCAGGGGCACCCAGACCGGCCAATTGCCGGATGGTGAAAGGGCCGGCCCTGATACATGTTCGGGTAGATTCCCCGGGTAAAGGGCGGCTGCCCGGGGAATCCGATGTCTTTTATATAATCCAGGGCGGGAAGGTCCGCCGGGGTATGGAGCAGCTTAACCGGCAGGCCCGAATGGGTTTGGTCCGATTGATCCTTTTCCGAATCTTCAGGCTTCAGACAGTTATGATCCCAATCCTTATAGGCCTCAGCGATCCGGTCGAGATGAGCCGGATCAAACAGGCCGGGTTTCTTTTTTTCCGTCATGGGCGGAGTTCTTTCTATGATAAAAAGCCCCTCCCGGGCTTAAGCAGAGGGGACTTTGAGGTTGAAATTATGAATCCGAAAAACGAATATGAAAGAATCGAATCAAACCCCTAAAAGCCGTTGGGATAATTCCTGATCGGAAAGCAGGACTTCGGGGGTGCCTTCATAAACGATCTGTCCCTGATCGATGACATAAACCCGGTCGGCCAAGGCCAGGGCCATAAGGGCATTTTGCTCGACCAACAAAATGGTCATCCCTGCCTTATTGATCTCCAGGATAATCTCGGCTACGTTCCGGACGATCAGGGGGGCCAATCCCTGGGAAGGTTCATCTAAGAGCATGCAGTCCACCTTTCCCATGAGGGCCCGGGCCACGGCCACCATCTGCTGTTCCCCGCCGGAAAGTCGGTTTCCTTTATGGTGGGAGCGTTTTTTCAGGTCCGGGAAATATTCGTAGGCCCGGTCCAATTGACTGCGTTTTTCCGGTCCGGGGATCCCCCTGAGGAAAAAAGGCAATTCCAAATTTTCATGGAGGGTCAGATTTTGAAAAATGCGCCGTTCGGCCGGCACCAGAGAGAGACCGCTTTTTACGATCTTGTTGGTGGATTTTTCATTAATGACCTCCCCTTTGAAAGTAATCTTTCCGTTACGCGAGGGAGTCAAGCCCAAAATAGAGCGTAAGGTGGTGGTCTTGCCGGCCCCGTTTCGGCCTAACAGGGAAACGATTTCCCCTTCCTTGACTTCCAGAGAAACATCCTGAAGAATATGACTTTCCCCGTAAAAGGTATTGACCTTATCCAGGCGCAGGATATCCTTTTTCTTGGAAACGGCGCGGTTGTTTTTCCCCTGGCTCAAAGAAAACCCCTTTTCCATACCCCCCAGATAGGCCTTTTGCACTTCTTCGTTTTGCTGAATCTCTTCCGGGGTTCCTTCGGCCAATTTCCTCCCGAAATAGAGCACGGTGATGGCATCCGAGACCTGGAGAACAATATCCATCTTATGCTCGATCAGGATGATGCTGTAGCCCTTTTTACTCTTCAAGTTGCGAATTAGCTCCACCGTGCGCAGCGATTCTTCAGGGGGCATGCCCGAGGTGGGTTCATCTAAGAGAAGCAATTCGGCCTGGCAGGTCAGGGCGATGGCGATATCCAGATGGCGTTGATCCCCATGGGACAGGTTGCCGGCGACCTCACGGGTTTTGTCTGCCAGACCGCATTCCTCCAGGATCTCCATGACCCGGTCCCGGGCCAGGGAACCCTTACAGTAATGCATGGCCGGGATGAAGACGTTTTCATAGACGGTGAGTTCCGGGAAGATGGCCGTGATCTGGAAGGACCTTCCAATCCCTTTCCGGGCGATTTGATGGGGGGAGAGGCCGGAAATATCTTCCCCCTTGAAAAGGATCTTCCCCTTTGTGGGGGGATGGATACCGGTGAGGAGGTTAAAAAAAGTGGTCTTCCCGGCCCCGTTCGGGCCGATAATAGATTTCAACTCTCCGGGTTTGATGGAAAAATTTATATTATGAACCGCTACGAGAGAGCCGAAGGTGATTCCTAATTTTTCTGTTTCCAATAAATTCATAGTGTTTATCCCCACACCGCTCCCATCGAACATTAATAATGGTTTTTTATTTTGATGAATTCGAAAGAACTCGTCATTCCCGCGCGGGCGGGAATCCAGGTTCTTGGCCCCGGTTCCTGTGAGCTTTCAGCTTTGAACCTTGAGCTTTTAGCTTGTCCTTATCGTTTTCTCCGCACCAGCCCCCAAATCCCCCGGGGTAAAAAAAGGATAAAAATTATAAAAATGGCCCCCACAAAGAATTGCCAGTATTTCGTGTGATAAGAGACAAAGTTCATCAGGTAGGTGACTACGCCGGCCCCGAGGATGGGACCGAACAACGTGCCCAGACCGCCCACCAGGGCCATGATGACCACATTGCCCGACCGGACCCAGTCCAGGGTCTGGGGAAACATATAGCGGAGAAACATGGCATACAACGTCCCAGCCAGAGAGGCAAATATTCCGGAGATGATGAAGGAGTAGAGCTTATAACGGCGCACATTGTAACCCACCACCTGGGCCCTTTTTTCATTTTCCCGGATGGTCTTTAAGACCTGTCCGAAATGGGATTCGATCAGCCAATATTTTATCAGGGTGGCGGCGATGAAAAAGACAAAGACGAAATAAAAAAAACTCAGGTCCCCTTTAAGATTCCAGTTGAAAACCCCCAGGGAAATCTCCCCGCGGGGGATGCCGGTCAGGCCATCCTCTCCGCCGGTTACGGTCTTCCAGCGGGAGGCGAGAAAAAAGAACATCTGGCCAAAGGCAATGGTCAGCATGGCAAAATAAATCCCGGTCTTGCGAATGATCAAAAGGCCGATGAGAAGGGCCGCCAGGGTGCCGATGGCGACCCCCGCCAGCATACCCAATAAAACCGGGATCTTAAAATGGATACAGATAATCCCCATGCTGTATCCAGCCACCCCGAAATAGGCCGCCTGGCCGAAGGAGAGGATCCCGGTATAGCCCAGGAGCAGGTCGAAGCCCAGGGCAAAGATGGCAAAGATGACCATTTCAATGGCCAGGCCGGTATACCCGCCGACCAGGGGAATGATTTTGGGCCAGGCGGCCACGACGGCAAAGAGAATGGCCATCTTGAGAAAATCCATGGTCCAATTTTTTTCAACAGGGAGTTGTTTCATTCTAATAAACCTTCAATTCCGGCGATCCCCCGGGGACGGACCAATAAAACGACCGCCATGAGAATAAAGACGATGACATCGGACATGGCCGAAAAAATTTCCACCGAGAAACTGACGACCACACCCACCAATAAACCCCCGATCACCGCCCCCCAGAAGCTGCCCATGCCTCCGATAATGACCACGACAAAGCAGGACATAATAATGGTTGTGCCCATAGGAGGATAGACCCCCTGAATCGGGGCGTTTAACACCCCGGCCACGGCCGCCAGGGCCGAGCCGATCCCGAAGGTGATGGTAAAAAGGAGGTTGATGGGGATGCCCAGGGCCTCGACCATTTCCCGGTCGAAGGTCCCGGCCAGGATGGTCTTGCCCATGGCCGTTTTCTGGAAGAAAAACCAAAGGGCAAACAAAAGACCGCCGGAAAAAAGAATGATAAAAAGCCGGTATTTGGAAAAAATAAACAATTTTAAATCGATGATGCCGGACAAGATCTCCGGCGGACTCATGGGATAAGCGGCATCGCCCCAGGTCATCCGGATAAGGTCTTCGATCATCAGGGCCAGCCCGAAGGTCAACAGCATGGTATGCAAGCGGGTCCCGCTTGTAAAGGGGCCGGATGAGGGTGGCTTCCAACCCCATGCCAAAGAGGCCTATTACGATCGGTCCGATGATCAGGCAGGGCCAAAAGCCGGTGTAATTGAACAAGGTAACGACGCAATAGGCCCCCAGGGCATAGATAACCCCGTGGGTAAAATTGATCACCCGCATAAGCCCCAGGATAATGGTTAGACCCGATGGCCATAAGGACCAGCAAGGTCCCCAGGGCGAACCCATTGAGCAACTGGTTCATGATGGTGGGAAGGGAGAGATTAAAACTGATCATAAGCTGCCCCGATTTGGTGGTTGGGGCGGCAGGAAATGGACGAAGTCCTCCCTGCCGTCCCGGAAAAAGGTTGGCTTAATTATTTGAACATGTCATAGGGCTCCAGTTCATGGCCGCCCGCTTTCTTCCACTCTTCATAGGTTGGGGCAACTTCATCCCCGGGGAAGTGGCCGAGGATCTTGAAGAGATCGGCCCAGGTCTTGAAGTTGGGCGGGTATTGGGCCTTGGCCACGATCACATCCTGGATGTTTTGATGGTCGAATTTGCGCCAGTAGCTGGGGGTCCATTTCAAGCCGTCGAATTTCCAGCCTTCCAGGGCCTTGATGACCGGGATCATGTCGATGGTCTTGGCCCGGGCAATGGCTTCAAAGAGCTGACTATGGGTGATGTACCCCAGGTAATGACGGTAAGAGGGTTCCCATTGAGGGACTTTACCGGCGGCATACCGTTTCCTGAAGGCGGCCCGAAGCTTCTGGCTGCCCGGCGTATCGACGGTGCAGTTCCAGGAAAGGCCCCAGACGCCGTCGGCCGCCTGTCCGATGCCTTTCATCATGGGGACACCGGAAAGGGGACCGCAAAGGTGAATTTCTTTGGCCAGCCCGAATTCCTTAAACTGTTTGACCAGGTTGACCTGATCGGACCCATAGCAGTTGCAGCTCAAGAGGTCCGGTTTAAGACCCCGGGCCTTGATCAGATTGGCTGAAAAATCCTTGGTCCCCAGGGGAGTGAAGTCATTGCCGATCTCCTTGCAGCCGTATTTGGACAAGGCCCGGTTCATGGAGGTGCGGGCCGTATGGCCCCAGGTGTAATCGGCGGTGATATGATAAATGGTTTTGGGTTTCCAGTTTTTCCCCAGCCAGGAACCCACGGCCGTGGAAAGCATCCAGTTTTGAGAGGTGGTCCGGAAGGTGGTCCGGTGGGATTTCTCCATGGTCGTGTCATCGGAATGACTGCCGAAGGCCATAAAGAGTTTATGCTCCTTAAAAGCTTCTTCGGCTATGGCAATGGTGACGCTGGAGGTCAGGGTGCCGGTCAGGAAGTTAACGTTGTCCTTCTTAATCAACTTAATGGCTTTCTGCACGCCGATACCGGGATTGCTGGGGGCATCTTCGGTGATCATCTTGATTTCCCGGCCCAGCACCCCACCCTTGGCATTCCATTCCTCATTGGCCATCATGGCCCCTTCCATCTCGTCCTGGCCGGAATCGGCATAAGGTCCGGACAAAGGTTCGATGTTTCCGATCAGGATGGGCGGTCCCGCCGGCGGCTTTGACATGCGGGGCGTTCAAAAATTCGGATAATTGAAAGGCTGAAAGACCGGCGGCTACCACGCCGGTGCTGATCAGGAATTGACGTCTGGAGACCCCCTGGCTGTTTTCCATTTCTTTTTCTTTAACTTGTTTCTTTTCGTCCTTCATAAAAACCCCCTTAATAGTAAGAATTTTTAATATAAGACCTCATGCAACCTCAGCCCGTATATTCTGCCAGACACCCCCTTTCGTAACAGACCAATTTTTAAAAAATGAAATATTTCGCACTGCCGGCAAAACGATTATCAAGGAACTTGACCTTCCCCTGATAACCCCTACATACGAAAATAGGGTTCGAGGATTCGAGGGTTCAGGCTCTTGGCCCCTTCGGCTCCGCCAACTCGCGAAGAAGCCCCCACTCTCGGGAGTCGATTCGTCGAGCTATAGAAAATGTTCCCCTCCTGGGAACCAAGGGGTTTTAATTCAGCGCCTTTCACTTGAATCCTTGACCCCAGGACCCCTTGAATCCTTGTATTACGTATTACTTGCGGGTAATCGTCCCTTCCCAGGTACTGATCTTGGTTTCCTTTTTCTCCTCTTCACCGAACCAGCGTGAGGTCACGCATTTGGCTTCCGTATAAAAGGCGACACCGTCCCGCCCCATGACGTGCAGGTCGCCGAAAAACGAATCCTTGTGACCGGCGAAGGGGAAGTAGGAGATGGGAACGGGAATGCCCACATTCACACCGACCATGCCTGCGTGGGTCCTCCGGGTGAATTCACGGGCGTAATGGCCGTTCTGGGTAAAGATGGCCGACCCATTGGCAAAACGATTGGCATTCATGATGGCCAGGCCTTCTTCGAAGTCCTTCACCCGCTTGACGGTGGTCACGGGTCCGAAAATTTCGATGTCGCCCACGCTCATACCCGGCTTGACGTGATCAAGAATCGTGGGGCCGATGAAATGACCGTTTTCGAATCCGGGAACGACGATGTCCCGACCGTCGAGAACCAGTTTTGCGCCCTCGGCGACACCCTTGTTGATCCAATCGATGACGGATTTCTTATGTTCGGCGGACACCACCGGTCCCAATTCGGTGTCGGGATGGTAGGCGCATCCGACCTTGCGCTCCTTGGCGAACTTGACCAAGTAACCCACGAACTCATCGGCACAGGCCTCTTCCACACAGAGGACCGGCAAGGCCATACAGCGCATGCCGGCGCATCCGAAGGTCGAATTGATAATTCCCAGGGCAGATCGTTCCAGCGCGGCATCGTGCATAACCAGGGCGTGGTTTTTCGCCTCGCAAAGGGCCTGAACTCTTTTCCCGTGGGCCGCGGCCGTGGAATAGACATGCAAACCCACCGAAGTGGACCCCACATAGGAAATCCCCCGGACGTCGGGGTGCTTGAGAAGCAATCCCGCTTCATCGCGGCTGCAGGTCACCAAGTTCACCACCCCGGGGGGCATCCCGGCTTCGATGAGCAACTCCAGAACCCGTCCTGCGGTCTGGGGCGTCAAACTGGCCGCCTTGAGGACGAAGGTATTGCCCATGGTGATGCACAGCGGTATCATCCAGCCGAAGGGAATCATGGACGGAAAATTGAAGGGTACGATCCCGGCAAAAACACCTACCGGTTCGCGGTACATGACGGTGTCGTGACCGGTGGAGACGTTCATCAGGGCGTCCCCCTGCATGAGCACCGGAGCGGCGCAGGCCAGCTCCACCACCTCGATGCTTTTGAGGATATCCCCCCGGGCTTCATCCAGGTTTTTGCCCAGTTCCATGGAAACCGAAAGGGTCAACTCTTCCAGGTGGGCTTCAAGAAGTTCACGGAAACGGAACATCAAGGCGGTTCGCTGTTGGACGGGCTTGCTCGACCATCCCGGAAAGGCCGCTTTAGCCGCTGCCACGGCGCTTTCCACTTCATCAACGGTGCAACAGGGAGCCTCGGCCATAATTTCCCCCGTGCTGGAATTCGTCACGGGCATGTATTTGACGGTTTTTGATTCCCTCCACTCGTTGTTGACACAAGGTTTTAAACGTTTGCCAGCCATACCTTATCCTCCCATGTTATCTTTTGTTATTTACTGTGTATAAACCAAATGATGCCACTCAATTATTTTTCCAGAGCCGTCCCTTTTTCCGCAAGAAAAACGATTTTTTCTTAAGGCGGTAGGTAGAAAACCTCTATCCGCCTACTACCCTTAGAACAGGGTATCGATCGAGTTCGACCGGATCAAATGGAATGGAGCCCATCACCAGGCTGAGGTATCTATCCACTTCCAACAGGTCCCGGATCATGGCCTTCCCGGCCCCCAGGTCGTCTTTTTTGATTAAACAGTCCAGGATTTCCTGGTGTGATTTTCGAACCTGTTGATAAAAATCCGGGCTCAATTCAATCTTCGATTTAATGGAATCCAACAGATTATCGACAAAATCAACGATCAGAATCAATAAGGTATTCTCGGCCAGTCGGGCCAGATAGCGGTGAAAACCGATTTCTTTGGAGCCCTGATCTTCGGCCCGGGGGATCTTTTCTCCAACCATCTTTTTCAGATTTCGAATATCCGAGTCGGTTATTTTAGCGGCGGCGATCCGGGCGACCGCGGGCTCAATCAGATAGCGGAGCAAGGTAATTTCTTTGATGGATATGGGTTGAAAGTGGAGGAAATTGATAATACTGTGAATAGTGGTCCGCATGCCCACTTCGGCCATAAAAATACCGCCCGAAATGCCCTTGCGCATTTCGATCAGTCCCATGACTTCCAGGACCCTCAGGGCCTCCCGCATCGAGGCCTTGCTGACTCCAAATTGATCGGCCAACTCTTTTTCGGAGGCCAAACGATCTCCCGGTTTTAATTTGCCGGAAAGGATGGCATCCCGGATCTGATCAATGATCTGATCGGAAATTTTGGATGTTTTTTGGGCAGCTTGAAACAACGATTTTTCCCGAGAAATTTTTCGGATCGGCATTCGGTCATTCCGGGGTTAACTGGCCCTGGGTGAATCCCAGGGTAAACATTTAATCAAATCAAAAATCCTTGTCAAGCTAAATATTATAATATTATATTTTTTATAATTTTTGGTTGATTTTTTATCCTGCGACTTTATATAAAGCAAGAACCATGCTTAAATATCTCCATGAAATTAAGACCTTTTTCCGTGAAGGGTACCGACTATGCCATTTTTTAACCTCCTATCGGTTAGTCTTGAAAGAATGCTCCCCTTTAGAATTCTTGCGTCTCTGGTCTCCTCTTTACCAGGAAGGCCCGGTAGGCGATGGGGTCTTAAAACAAAATTTAAACCCCGGCCAAAGATTGGAGGTCCGTCACCTCGAACCCTTAATCCGCTGGCGGCTGCAGAAACCTTTGGACCAAAAGGCCTTGGATTCGGTTAATCGCTTAGGCCGGTCATTGGAAGCCATCAACGCCTTCCGGATGAAAACAAAGGTCACGGAGGAGGAGGTCCTTGATTTTTACGAACAGGCAGCCCTCTGGGTCCCGGAGGATTTGATCCTTCGGATCTTCATCCTCCATCTGGCCCGCCCTCATCAGTTTCCCTTATTCGACCCCAACCTGTACCTGGCCCATCAGGTCCTGACCGATACCCCCCCAAAACCGCCCCAACCCCTCAGACCCGACGATGACGGGGCCTATTTCTCTTTTATGAAAACCTTTTTTCAAATGGAAACGGCCGGGGCCAAACCGGCAGAGGATTTATACAAGGCCCTCTCGGCCTTCGGCCGGTTTTTAAAAGACTATGGTCCGGTCCTTCAATTTTAGAGACCGGTACCGCGATGAACAGAGAGCGCATTCCCGCTAAGTTAACGGCATTGGGTCCGACCCCTCCATGACTTCTTCCTGAAATCATGTAAGTTCCATTTGTGAAAAATCCGAAGAGTACAAACCATATTCATTTGAAGACCTCCCTAGTTCCGTCCCTTTCCGGGAAAAAATTTCCAGTTGCTTTTTATAAAATGGTGTATAATTGAGATTTATCTTAAAAGTCAGAATCAGTAATAAATTGTCTTCCAGCAACGCCACTTTACCCTAAAAGGGAGGCAAGCATATGGAGGAATTCAGGAAAGCCCGTTTCTTAACAGAGAGCCGGGGTTTTTTATTTTCGACCTAAAGAGGTAATCCTATGACTCCGGATGATTTAAAACGTAAGCTCACGACCATCCTGAGTGCCGATGTCAAGGGGTATAGCCGCCTGATGGGTGAGGATGAAGTAGGGACCATAAGTACATTAAAAGCCCATTTGGAGGTCATTTCTGGGTTGATCCAGCGACATAAAGGAAGGATTGTCTGCAACCGGAGGCGATAGTGTCTTGGCCGAATTTATCAGTGTGGTGGAATGCCGTAAGCTGCGCTGTTAAGATCCAGGAAGAGCTTAAGGATAAAAATAAGAAGTTGCCCGAAAATCGACGCCTGGAGTTTCGGATTGGGGTAAACCTTGGGGATATTGTTGAAGAACGGGATACTATTTTGGGAGATGGGGTTAACATTGCGGCACGGGTACAAGGTCTTGCTGAAGCAGGTGGTATTTGTATTACCGGTACGGTCTACGACCAGATCAAAAATAAATTGGATTTGGGTTATGTCTATGTTGGCGAGCAGACGGTCAAGAACATAAAGGAGCCAGTTCGGGTCTATCGCCTCTTGACGAGAGCCTGGTGATAAAGTCACTAGAACCGGGTAGAGAAAAAAGGGGGGAAATTAGACCATGGAAGAGGGTAGCCCTTTCATTGGGCATTATTCTAATGGTTATAGCTACTCTCTATGGCGACCCGGCGTTTATACCTACGGCCTACTCCTTCGCTCCAGATGAGTTAGCTTCCAGAGCCGAAGATGGCCTTCACCTTACCGGACAAGCCTTCGATTGTGGTACTGCCGCTTCGATGAACATGAGCAGGAGATCCGCAGCGAGGAGTCCATTCACCGACGGGTTGACCGAAAACATTACGACTACGCTCGCCAAGATTTCCGGAGCTATTTGTCATCGATCGTAATTCGGCGATCAAATATAAGGGAAAGCCGTATTGATGTAAAGAAAGCGGCAGAGGATTTAGGCGTAAGGTATGTCTTGGAAGGTAGTATCCAAAAGTCGAGGAACGGATTAGAATAACCGCCCAGTTGATTGATGCCACCTCTGGACACCATATTTGGTCAGAAAAGTACGATCGGGACATGAGGGATCTTTTTGCACTTCGGGATGAGGTCACTCGGAGAATTGCAGTTGCTCTCCAGATCAAACTGACGGAAGGGGAGGACAGGCCAGGATCTGGCACAGATACACCGCGAACCTGGAGGCTTGGGAAGTTGATACTTGCAAGCCTGGGATTTAATTTCAAGAAGAACCAGAGAGGATAATAAAAGGGCTGGAGAACTGGCCGAACAAGCAGTTAGGTTCGGCATCCCCGGTACGGATTCGCCTGGTCCCTTTTGGCTTTCCAGTTACTATTATAAGGCAAAGATGGGATGGTTTGAATCTCCTTAGAGAGTACTTCAAAAAGGCGGTCGAGCTAAACCAAAAGGCTCTAAAGCTTAACAAGAACCTCTTTTGCGCAACCGCCATGCTGGGACAAATCTATTTGGCTCAGGGAAAATACGAACAAGCCATCGAAATGGGGCGAAGATCAATTGAATTAGGCCCTAACATCGTCGTCGATTCCAGGATTCTGGCTGAGACGTTGTATTATACAGGTAATTTTGAGGAGGCCATCACACTTGGGGAAAAAGCGATACGTCTCCATCCATATTGTCCCTGGTTGTTTTTGACAGACTTGGCAAGGTCATACTGTATGGTCAGGCGATACGAAGAGGCGCTGGCCTTTTATAAACAAGGTCTCTATCGTGCTCAGAAGGATGGCCTTAGCCCTTTAGCTGCCTACATCGGGCTGACTGAAGTTTACTCAGGAATGGGTCGGATTAAGGAAGCCCAGGTCCAAGCTTCAGAAATCCTTCGCCTAAATCCAAACTTTTCCTTGGAGAATTGGAGCAAAACCGAACCCTTTAAGGACCCGGCCAATCTTGAGAAACGCCTGATTGCACTCAGGAAAGCTGGCCTAAAGTGAAGGAAGGTAACAAGAGCTATCATTTCTAAGGAGGTAATTCCATGACCCCGGATGAGGTCAAACGGAAGCTCGCCGCCATACTTAGCGCCGATGTTAAGGGATACAGTCGCCTCATGGGGGAGGATGAGGAATGGACCCTCCGGACCTTGAACACCTATAAAGGAGTAATTCGTAATCTTGTGGGAGAACACCGGGGCCGGATTGTAGGTGGAGCGGGAGACAGCGTATTGGCTGAGTTCGCCAGCGTGGTGGAGGCGGTGGAGTGTGCCGTTGAAATTCAGCAGATTCTTAGGGCTAAAAACGCTATACTTCCCGAGACCCGCAAGATGGATTTTCGTATCGGGATCAACCTGGGAGATGTGATTGAAGAAGAAGATTCGATCTATGGGGACGGGGTGAACATTGCCGCCCGTCTGGAAGGTCTGGCCGATCCAGGAGGAATATGTATATCAGGGACTGCCTATGATCACATCGAAAACAAGATACCCTTGCATTACGATTTCCTGGGGGAACATGAGGTCAAGAACATTGCCAGGCCTGTTCGTGTATACCGGGCAATAATAGATCCTGAAGCGACATTCCCAAAACAGCTTGCGGTCAAAAAGCCTGCCTGGAAGGGATTATCCAAATGGGCAATCGGCTTAATTGCCGTCTTGGTAATAGCCATGGGAGTGGTCATTTACCATTTTGTCCTTCGACCGTCTTTGACTAAGACCGAGGTGGCTTCTAAAGAAAAGATGGCCTTTGCTTTACCGGATAAGCCTTCGATCGCCGTTCTTCCTTTCACTAATATCAGCGGAGAAAAAGAGCAGGAATATTTTTGCGATGGCTTGGCAGAGGGTATTATTGACGCCCTTTCAAAATCCCAAAATCTTTTTGTCATCGCACGAAACTCCACTTTTACATATAAGGGCAAAGCGGTAAAAGTAAAGCAGGTAGCCGAGGAGATGGGGGTGCGGTATGTGTTAGAGGGAAGCGTTCAGCGGCAAGATAAACGGGTAAGGATAACGGCTCAGCTTATCGATGCCTTATCCGGTCAACATCTTTTTTCAGAACGATATGACAGGGATCTAAAAGATTTTCTTGGCTTGCAGGATGAAATCACCATGCGAGTTCTGAACGCGGTTCAGGTGAAACTAACCATGGGTGAGGGAGGGCGCCTCTCTGGGAAAGGAACGAAGAACCTGGAGGCCTATTTGAAAGTAATGCAGGCGAGGGAAATTGCGAACAAACGGAACAAGGAGAATGTTGAAAGAAGCAAAAAGTTATTTGAGGAGGCCATAGCCCTCGATCCCCAATACGCCTTGGCCTACTCTGGCTTAGCTGGTGTGACTTTAAATATGGTCTCTCTTGGCGTAGTCGAGTCTCCCCGAGAATCGTTAGAGCAGGCCCTCGCCCTAAGTAAAAAAGCTCTTGCCTTGGATGAATCTGATGTGAACATTCACGCAATATTGAGTACGATTTATATGTTTCTCGGAGAATTCGACAAGAGTCTTTCAGAAGCGGAGAAGGCTGTTTCCCTCAATCCGAATTCTGCTTATGCCATTTATAGTTTAGGTTGGTGTCTCAGAATAATGGGTCGTCATCAGGAGGCTGTCCCCTATCTCCAAAAATCCCTTCGCCTTAGCCCCATTCCCGTAAGTAGCAATGTTCTGGAATCCCTGGCCAATTCTTATACCAACCTTGGCCGCTATGATGAAGCAATCGCCGCACTCAAAAAGGAACTTCAACTCTTTGGCCCTGATACATTATTAGCTCATCTTTACCTGGCCCGTACCTATGTGGCGATGGGTCGTGAAAAGGAGGCCCGAACTGAGGGGGCGGAAGTCCTGAGAATTGATCCTGACTTCAAGGTGGATCGATATTTGAATGGCTTATTTTTTATTCCGAATCAAGCGGCAAAAGATCGCGCTGCCGAGATCCTGCATAAGGCAGGGCTTAAGTAATAACGACCTAATCTGGATGAATCTCCGCTTAATTCGTCTTGCTTATTCCTACCAGTAATCGGTAATTCAAGCCCACCTCAACATTCCGGACTTGTAGGTGAAAGGAATTTGGAATTCAATAATTGATGATGTTGTAAAAGATCCGATTAGGCATTTACCATTATTCCGGGCAAGGCCCGGACACAAAGTGTCTTAATCCGTAGCAGGAATCCAGGTCCTTTTGTCCGGTTCCCGACTGGAGTTTAACCGGCAAATGGTGAGGCACGATTTACGGTATTGAAAATTTTATACGAGTCCATCCTAAAATTTAAACAGGGACTGGGAGCGCATACCCCGACTTCAGCGGTGTTAGCGAGAGAACACCAAAAAATTTACTTCTAATTTCTACGATCGAAGACTCCTTTACAACTCCGTTGCTGGATCTAGGAATCAGTGAAAATCTATTATCAAAAATTAGTAGATTTAACCTATGGATAACACCAATCCTAACCCCGGATTACTTCCCGAAAAGTCCCTTTAAGAGATCGTCAAGTTTTCCGCCTGGCTGTTGCGGTTTCTGGGACCCTTCCTTGAAGAGACGCTTTTCGATCTCGCTCTGAATGCCTTTTTGTAGTTGCTTCTTGAATGCAGCCTGATTGAGTCCAACAGAAGGACTGTTCGCAGTTCCGGTGATCTTCAGGGGAATGAGCCTCCAGCCGTTCCTGCTTTCCAGGAAGCCGGTATATCTGGCAACCTGTATCTTTGAAACAAGCTCGGGAGATACTTCGATATCGGTAAGCAAATTGAGGGCTTTGTTGAAACCGAAGGTACCAGAAGGTGTGACCTTCAGTCGAGGTGAAGTCATCAATCCTGCAATAATCATTTTCTGGTCCCTGATGTTGATATCGAAGTGTCCCTGGTCAAAAGCAGGACGCCGAAGGTCATCAAGTCCGGTAAAGAGGGCCACAGCGTCCGCTATCACCGATTTCTTTATCCGCACCTTATTAAGATCGACAGCCATCTTCCCGGCGAGGGTCTGTTTGATCTGTTCCGCTGCATCGCCTCTGACCGGTGTGTAGTGGAAAATGAGATCGCCTTTCATGGCGCCAGAAAGGTCAACCTTTTCGCCCCCGGCAAAGTTCAAGGTAAGGGGATCAATAGTCATCAGGCCATCGCTATAGCGATATCTGGCAATGAAATTCTTTACGATATTCCTCTCATAAAGCGCAGTATTGATCTTGATCTCGCCGGCGGCCTTTATGTCGATCTTCTTTTCATCCCCGGCTTTCCCACCGCCAGAAGAGGCCTTTCCGTGGCCAGACTTCGGGGCTGGCTTCTTTTCATGGTCCACTTCGCTTCTAAGGGCCATGAACTTTGTTAGAGTGAGCTGCTTGGAGTAAAGATCTAAATGGACATCAGGATCCTTGAGATAGTTTTTCACGGAACCGCTTGTCGCAGCGCTTTCGGAGTCGATGGCGGTATTAAGGGCAAAGGTTATGGTTTGGGGATCAATCTCGATGGTGCCGACAGAATGGGTTTTCACTTTTCCCATAATTGCATCGAGACTCTTCAGGTTCACCCTGGCCGAGAATTTTAATGCGTCTGGTTCTGCGCCGGTAGAGACCTTCAGCTCAGCGTCTAAAATGGCCGTTAAATGAGGCAAATTTTTTTTGGAATCCGCGAACTCGACCTTTGCATTGCTGATTCCGATCCTGTCGGCGATCAGGCTGAAGGGCATGCCGCCCCCGGCCCGAGGCTTTTGAGCTGCGCCATGGGCCTCCTGCCCACCTTTTCCGCCGGCTTTGATGGTGGCAGCAATGTCGTCAAAATTGAACTGGCCGTTCTCATCCCTCGTTACATACAGGGAGGGATCCACAAGCCGGATGGAGCTGATCACCAGCCTTTTACTGAAGAGGGGCATGAGGTCGTATTTGAGGACAAATTCCTTGGCTGCTACGAAATCCTTGGTTCCGTCCTTTTCTTTAAGATGAATTCCCTGCGCCGAGATGCCACTGAAAATCGAGACATCGATTGTCTGGATGTCGACCTTTCTTCCTGTTGCCTGCTCGACCCTGGGGATAATAAGAGCCTTGAGCTTGTCGCTCTGAAGGTAACTCTTTACATAGAGCGTGAGCCCTATAAGAACAACGCCTGTCAGTCCGACAACAATGCCTGCAATGACCAACAGTTTCTTTTTCATGGTCTGTTCCCCTTGAGGTTTTCTATAAAATTAGGATACCTGATAGAGGCGTCAACCGAAGATCAATGGCCACGTTCATCATAAATTTTGAATTATCTCTTCAGCGTCTCCATGGAAACGCAGGAATGGGCAAAGGAAGCCCCGGCGTTCATGGCCACGGCCACAAAAATGACCTCGGCGATCTCTTCATCAGTGGCTCCCGCCTGCTTGGCCTTCTGGATATGGCCGTCGATGCAGTAAGGGCAGCGGGTGATGTGGGCGCAGCCCACGGCGATCAGTTCCTTCACTTTGGTGGACAGGGCCCCTTCTTCAAAGACCTTCTGATTGAAGCCCACAAATGAATTAAAAAGATCCTTGTTTAACTCCATCAGCTTGGGATAGTTTTTTTTGCCGTCCTTGGGATAAAAATAGTCACCCATGATTTTCTCCTCTTTTGAATTTTTTTCTTCTAAATTTTCATTAAACCTCATACCTTTGGGGCGCTATCCAACAAGAAAATATCCTGTAAGGGCGGTTTCAAACCCGCCCCTACAAGCCGCCATGAAAGGCGGTGATTATTCAAAGCTCTCTTGAACCTTCGAATCTCTGAAACTCCTGAACCTTATTTTCGTATCAAAACGGCGGATGGACGGTCATAAAGGTGAATACCTCCATGCCGTTTTCTTCGGCCTTGGTTTTTTCTCCGTTGATCACCCGGATCATCAGATCGATCATCTCCGCCCGTAAATCATCCAATGATCGGCCTTCCACCAGGCTTCCGGCATTGAAATCCATATCATCTTTCATGGCCTCATAAATCCTGGTGTTGCTGGCCACCTTGATCACCGGCAGGGCCGGAAATCCGGCCGGAGTGCCTCGGCCGCTGGAAAAAAACATCAGTTGAGAACCGCTGGCCGCCAACCCGGCCATGGAGTCTCCGTCATAGCCCGGCCCATCCTGAAGGATCAGCCCCTTTTCAGTCGGAACCTGGCCGTAATCAACCACCTGATTGATGGTGGTGGTCCCCCCTTTAAAGATACAGCCCATGGATTTTTCGGCAATGGTGCTCATGCCGCCGTCCATATTGCCCGGAGAGATGACCAGGCCGGCCAGGTCGCCCATCACTTCCTGGGTCAATTTTTCGGCCCGGTCGATCATCTGGTCAATCTGTCGGGCCACCTGTTCATTCTTGGCCCGTTTGGCCAGCACATGGGCCGTGCCGATCATCTCGGTATTTTCACCGAAGATCACCGTGGCCCCTTTCTCCACCAGCCAGTCCGAGACAGCGCCCATGGCCACGTTGGCCGTCACGCCGGACAGGGCATCCGAACCGCCGCATTCCATGGCGATCATGAGCTTTTCCCACGGCAGGGCGACCCTGGGCTGAAGGCTGATTTCTGAAAGCATCCGACGGGCGGCCGCCGCTCCTTTTCTGGCCGTCTCCAGGGATCCTCCGTCTTGCTGGACATTAAAGACCTCGACGGGTTTGCCGGCATCGTTAATATAAGATAGCACCCTTTCCGTATTGGAAACCTCGCAGCCCAAGCCGATGAGGACCACCCCGCCGACATTGGGATGTTTCACTAATCCGGAGAGGACCCGAAATAAAATTTCCAAGTCCCTGGGACCTCCGCGGCCGCATCCATGGGCATGGGGGGCACAGATCACCTCGGGCACTTCCCGGGAGATACGGTTAATTACCCCGTTGACGCAGGAAACCGTGGGTAAGACCAATACCTGGTTTCGAATGCCGAATTTTCCATCTTTCCTCTCGTATCCGGTGATCTCCATCATTTCTTCCACCGCTTGCTTTCCAGGTTATGGGTATGGACCCATTCTCCCTTTTTGATATTCCGGATGCTGACGGCCACAGTCTCTCCGTATTTGATGATTTCTTCCCCTTCGGAAATGTCCCGCAGGGCGATTTTATGGCTGACCGGTATGCCTTCCAAAACCGGAAATCCTATCTCTCCCCAAGGCGATGGCCGACTCTCCGGCCCCCATGGTCTTTAAAACTACGGCCACATTGTCCCGGGGATGAATGATTAAAATATTATCTTGCATTACCCCTCCTTCTGACAAAAAAAATAAAAATTAATCTAACCGGAATAGAACCGGATATTATCACAGAATTATCAGACAAAACAAATGATAAATTCTTCGGTTCTTTGACCTCCTTGACTTTTCCAACACCTTTTGTTAACTAAATGGGGAAAGTTCGCCAAAAAAAATCAGAAAGGATGTTTCATGTCTCTTTTTACTGTTGACCAGGAAAAATGCCAACGCGACGGGCTCTGCGCAGCCGAATGCCCGGCCATGTTGATTGAAATCACCGGGAAAGAAAGCTTTCCCACCCCTATTGCCGGAGCCGAAGAACTTTGCATCAACTGCGGCCATTGCGTGGCCATCTGCCCTCAGGGGGCCTTATCTTTAAAAACCATGGCCCCGGAAGATTGCCCCCCGGTGCGGAAAGAACTGCTCCTCACGGCCGAACATTGTGAGCATTTTATGCGCTCCCGAAGGTCTATCCGTAAGTATAAGGAAAAACCGGTTCCTCGCGATCTTCTGACCCGGTTAATTGAAGTCGCCCGCTATGCCCAAACCGGCTCCAACAGCCAGCCGGTGCACTGGCTGGTTATTCGAAGAGGCCAAAGAAGTAAACCGCCTGGCGGGATTGGTGGCCGACTGGGTCCGTTTCATGCTTAAAGAAAACACGGAATACGCCCTTTCCATACACATGGACCGGTTAATCGAGGCCTGGGACAAGGGCCTGGATCGCATCCTGCGGAGCGCACCTCATTTGATCGTGGCCCATGGACTATCCACCCTGCCCGCTTCTCAACCGGCCTGTATCATTGCCCTGACCTACCTGGAACTGGCCGCGCCGTCATTCGGCCTGGCCACCTGTTGGGCCGGTTATTTTACCGCCGCGGCCAATGCCTATCTCCCGCTCCAACAAGCCCTGGCCTTGCCCCAGGATCACCTGACCTACGGGGCCGTCATGGTCGGTTATCCGAAGTTCCGCTATCAACGGATGCCCCTACGGAACGAACTTAAGATCACCTGGCGATAATAACGATGGTCTCTCATGATCCATCAATCCGGGCAAGAGAAGCGCAATCCCTCGATTGTCTAGACCGTATCAATAGCCCGAAATAATTAACGAAAGAACGGCCTTGCTTTTTTTTGCAATTCGAGGTAAACTGTCTTTAACCTCATTATCCCACTCTGCCCGTGAGTTAATCCAATAATTCAAAAGGAGCCTTTTCAATGGCCGGACCTCTTCTGGGATTAAAGATATTGGACTTCACCACTTTATTACCAGGCCCTTATGCCACCATGATGCTGGCGGATCTCGGGGCCGATGTGCTGCGTATCGTCTCCGGTTCCCGACCGGACCTGACCACCTTGAGTCCTCCTTTTATCGGAGACACCGGCCTTTCGACCAGTTCGGCCTTTTTAGGCCGGGGCAAACGTTCCATGACCTTGAATTTAAAAGATCCCCGGGGTGTGCGCATCGTCCACCAACTGCTCTCCGCCTATGATATCATGATCGAACAATTCCGTCCCGGGGTCATGGCCAAGTTCGGCTTGGATTATCCGCAATTGAAAGAGCAGTATCCTTCTCTCATCTATTGTTCCCTCACCGGCTACGGCCAGACCGGCCCATTGACCGGCCGGGCCGGTCATGACATCAATTATCTCTCCCGGTCCGGACTCATGTCCTATTCCGGCCGCCTGGCCACCGGCCCGGTTCTGACCGGCATGCAGATCGCCGACGTCGCCTCCGGTTCCTACAATTCCATCATCGGTCTGCTTTCGGCCGTTATTGGTCGCCAGGCCACCGGGAAGGGCCAGCATGTGGATATTTCCATGACCGACGGCATGATCGCCTTCAATGCCATGGTGGGGGCCTCTTTTCTGGTCACCGGTCAGGAGCCGGGCAGGGAAGGCCACTATTTGAACGGCGGCTCCTTGTATGATTTTTATGAAACCAAAGACGGCCGACATATCAGCTTCGGCGGCCTGGAACCCCAATTCTTCGCCGCCTTTTGCCAGGCCATCGGCCGCCCGGACCTGATTGCCGGGAGTGTCATGCCTCCCAATGTGATTCAGGTTAAGCAGGAGGTCAGAGAGATCATCAAAACCAAGACGCGAGACGAATGGACCGAATGGTTTAAACAATGGGACGCCTGTGTTGAGCCGGTTTTAACCCTTTCGGAAGCTTTAAATGATCCCCTGGTTATAGAAAGGAAGATGGTCGTTGAGCTGAACTTACCGGGGGGCGGTAGAGTAAACCAATTAGCCAATCCGATCAAATTTTCCGAGACCCCGCCCGAGTACGATCAGGTGGGCTTGTCGGTAGGAACCCATACCAAGGAGGTATTAAAAGAACTGGGTTACGACGATCAGGAAATTAAAGAATTCGAGGACAGCGGGCTTTTTAGTTAGGGCCCGATGGTTCGTGAGTGAAAGGAGGACCTGTTATGAAGACCCATTTAAAATTATCGAGGCCTTCCCGATTTTTATTACCGGCCGTCTTCTTCATCACCTTAACCGCCTTATATGTTCATCAGACAACGGCGATTGCCAAAGAAAAGAAACCCCAAACCAAAACGCAAAAAGTCCAGACCGGCAAGGCTTCCTTTTATTGCCGGCCATTTCATGGCCGAAAAACCGCTTGCGGAAAAATTTTTAACCGAAACCGTTTGATGGCTGCTCATCCCTCTTATCCTTTTGGTACCCTGGTCCGGGTGACCAATTTGGGCAATGATCAAGAGGTCGAAGTCCGGATCTTAGACCGGGGGCCGACCAGGGCTCAACGCAAAAAAGGGGTCATCATCGATCTCTCCCGGGCGGCGGCGGAAAAAATAGGCATGATCAGGAAAGGAAAGACCATGGTGCGCTTGGAAGTGGTGGAATGGGGTAATTCAAAAAATGTCATGGAGGACGAAGAGGATGGCCAGTCTCCCACCGAGTCGTGAAGAGGCCTTAGCCCTTCTCCGGCAATACAATCAAAGCGAAGCCCTGATCCATCATGCCCTGTCTGTGGAAGCGGTCATGCGTTATCTGGCCCGAAAAAGCGGGGAGGATGAGGAAAAATGGGGGATCATCGGGTTGATCCATGATCTGGATTATGAAAAATTTCCAGAAGCCCATTGCCGCCAAACCCAAATTATTTTGGAAGAACAGGGATGGCCGGAAGAATATATCCGGGCGGCCGTCTCTCATGGCTGGGGTCTATGCACCGACGTAGAACCGAAAACCACCTTGGAGAAAACCCTCTACACCATCGATGAATTGACCGGCCTGGTGGCGGCCGCAGCACTGGTGCGCCCTTCCAAGAGTGTCATGGACCTGGAGGCCAAATCGGTCAAGAAGAAATGGAAGCAGAAATCCTTTGCCGCCGGGGTCAACCGGGAAGTCATTGAGAAAGGGGCCGGGATGCTCGGGAAAGACCTGGAGGAACTCATCCAGGATGTGATCATGGGCATGCGCCAAGTGGCCGACCGGATCGGGCTGTAAAAGATGTCGAGAAATATAAAAAGCATAAAATACCGGGAAAACAGAAACACGGAGATGATATCTCGAAAATCCTGTAGAAGCGGCCTTGCATTTTGGGGCCGATTTAAGTAAACTATCGCCCATGAGCCATCAAAAACAAAAGGCCGTTGTCCTTTTGAGCGGCGGGCTGGATTCCTCCACAACTTTGGCCGTGGCCAAAAAACAGGGTTATGCAGCTTTATGCTTTAACTTTTCGGTACGGCCAGCGCCATCAAATGGAAATCGAAGCGGCCAAAAGGATCGCCCACCATTTTCAGGTGGCCGAACATAAAATTTTTGACGTGGCCTTGGACCGGTTCGGCGGTTCGGCCCTGACCGCTGAGATCGAAGTACCCAAAGGACGAGGGCCGGAAGAGATCTCAACGGACATCCCGATCACCTATGTTCCGGCCCGCAACACTATTTTTCTCTCCCTGGCCTTGGCCTGGGCCGAGGTGTTAGGTGCCCGGGATATCTTCATCGGCGTCAATGCCCTGGATTACAGCGGTTATCCGGATTGCCGGCCGGAGTTTATCGAGGCCTTTGAGCAGATGGCCGCCCTGGGCACAAAAGCCGGGGTGGAAGGCCGGGGATTTAAAATCCATACCCCTCTTATTCATTTGAATAAGGCCCAGATCATAAAAAAAGGACTGGAATTGGGAGTGGATTTCAGCCTGACCAGCACCTGTTATGATCCGTCCCTGCAAGGAGAGGCCTGCGGAAAGTGCGATGCCTGTCTGCTCCGACTTAAGGGATTTGCCGAGGCGGGGATTGAAGATCCGGGAAAATATCAGAGCCAATAAAAACAGGTCTATCCTGTCAATCCCGTCAAAATAAATTTCATGACCTATTTCGTAAAAGAAATTTTTTACACCCTTCAAGGCGAAGGGGCCCAATCCGGCCGGGCGGCGGTGTTTTGCCGTTTTAGCGGCTGTAATCTTTGGTCGGGCAGGGAAGAAGATCGGGCCAAGGCGGTCTGTCAATTTTGTGATACCGATTTTATAGGAACCGATGGGCCTGGAGGCGGAAAATTTCAAATCCCCGTGGATCTGGCCGCTGCGGTGCGGGATAAATTTCCGGTTACGAGCCTCAACGCAGGTCCGCCCCTTGGTGGTCTGTACCGGCGGTGAGCCTTTGCTTCAATTGGATGAAGATCTGATAGCCGCCTTCCATGATCTTGGATTTGAAGTGGCCGTTGAAACCAACGGCACCCTTCTGCCGCCGACCGGCCTTGACTGGATCTGCGTCAGCCCCAAGGCGGGGACGGAATTAAAGCTTCGCTCCGGGGATGAATTGAAACTGGTTTTTCCCCAGGAGGGAATCGAACCCGAAGGGTTTGAATCTCTCGATTTCAGATATTTCTTTTTGCAGCCCAAGGACGGTCCCGATATAAAACAAAATACCCAAATGACCGTTCGTTACTGTCTCGAACACCCCCATGGCGTCTCAGCCTGCAGATGCATAAAATGATTGGAATCCCTGATGATCCAAACAAGTCGAAAAAGCCTTTGGCCACAGTACGCGCATCAGACAACTAAAGGGAGGGGAAGATTAGGAAAGGAAATATATGCCTGAAAAAAAATCAGATGACTTGGGACCTTGGATAACCTCTCTCATCGAAAACTTTATCGGACGCTCTCCGGAAAATACTTTACAAAATCCGGATCAGGAAAAGGCCTTTGAAAATCCCTTGGTCGGCTTCTCCAGAGGAGACGATCCCCTTTACCGGGAATACAAGGAAATCGTCGGACCTTTCCATTGGACCCCTGAGGAAATATTTTCTTTAACCTTTCCCGAAACACCGATCAAACCCGAAGAGCTGACGGTCATCAGTTGGATCCTGCCCCAGACCAGGGCCACCAAGGCCGATAACCGCAAAGAAAAGACCTTATCCCTCGGAGCGCTGGGCCAGGGCCCGCATTTACGGTGAAGAAGTGAATGTCAAGTTACGCCAAACTATCACTTGCCGCTTTGGAAGAAAAAGGGATTCAGGCCGTGGCCCCCTTGCTTTCGCCCCTTTGGGAAGTGAAGCAATCGGAGAAATACGTCCTTGCCTCCAAATGGTCGGAGCGGCACGCCGCCTATGCCGCCGGCCTGGGGACCTTCGGGCTGTGCGACGGCCTGATCACCCCCCGCGGCAAGGCCATGCGCGCCGGCTCGGTGGTAGCGGCCCTCTCCATTCCTCCAACGCCACGGCCTTATACCCATCACCGGGCCTATTGTCTCTTTTTTACCCAGGGGGTTTGCGGAAAGTGCATCGATCGATGTCCGGTAGGGGCCTTGAGCGAAGCCGGCCATGACAAGCTCAAATGCCTGGCCCACCTGAAGCCGCCTACGGTCGACTATGTCAAATCCCATTACGGATTTGACGGCTACGGATGTGGTTTGTGCCAGACCGGGGTACCATGCGAATCCAAGATCCCGGTCAGAGGGGATTTAGAAATGAAGCCCGAGGTTTAATTTTAAAGTTTGCTGCTTCCCTGCTTTACAGTTGTATCCTGATCCTTTCTTCTTTCCAGAATCCGCCTGGCGGCTATTCTGACCGCCGCCGGCAGCATCAGCCATTCATAAGGCAAAACGACTTGCTGCAGGTCTTTGGCCCCTTTTCGGGGGTCCTTTCGCCCATGGCTGTAATCTTCTATGATCGAAGACGGTATCAAAACCGACTGCCGTAAAACCATGTCCCCGCCGTCATAATCCTTATTCGCTTCATGAACCGTCGGATAGGTGTAAAACTTATCCGACCATTTTTTCTTGCCGCGATAAATAAGGTCTTTGATTTCCTCTAAGACATGGTGATGCACGGCCAGGCCATACATCTTGTCCCCCCCGTGCTTGGCCGGATCGGCCGGATGAATATTATAAATATCGATCCCATCAACCGGATAGACCTTATGGATACAGCCCACCAGAAAAATTAAATCCGTAAAGGTCTGGTTCAGGATTCGATCAAGCTCGGCATTGAAATGGTCGGAATCCGTGCATTGTTTATAGTCGACCACATAACCACGTATTCCGTGGATTTCCGCTTTTTCCAGGCAACCGGCGCCTTTTTTGGTGCTGATAAGCATGGGCGGGTTGATCTCCGGGATACAGCCCGATTCCCAGGCTTCCATAATGGAGTTGGCATCCGTCCCGGACCCGGAAGCGATTAGGGCCAAATTAATTTTGCCGGTGCCTGCGGTGCTTTTCGGAACATAAAACTTCTTCATTTCGTTTTCCATGTTCACCCCCGTTTATAACCCGGCACGCCATATAAATGCAGTCCTTCTTTTCTCAAGAACGACAGACCGATCTCCTGAATAAATCCCGGCGCTTTATCGATCCAAGGACAACCGGCAGGGAGTCATGGTAGCGTCTCCCGGGAGCTTCGTCAATTGGAAAATAAGAAAAATTGTACAGAGACGGTTGGCATAAATAGCAAAAGGAGGACCGCAGGAAGCGGCCCTGCTGGAGTAAATTCTCAAGCCGATCTATTTCGTATCCCTGTAGGGCCTTGGAGTATCGAAGGAGAAAAAATTTCCGGGGCCTCAAGATTTGTCTTTCTTTGTTCTTGACCCGATTCCACCCCTTATTCTATACTTTGATCATTTCGGTCGCATGATCTCCGGCATAGCAGGAGGCTTGATTAATAATAGCCTCTTAAAGGGGATCAAAACAAAAACCCAAACCCCTTACCGTCGTCACCCCGGCGAACCCCGGATCAAAGTACTGCCCCGGACTTGATCCGGGGTCCGGGGCAGGCGCCGGGGTCCAGAAAGGAGAACAAGCCATGAGTAAACTTACGATGCTCGACCAGGCCTTTCATACCATCATGAAACGCCTGGTTGAAACCGGTCAGGCCCCGTTTTACACCGAACTGGCATCCGAACTCGGTCTTCCGGTGGAAGAAGGCAGAAAAACCCTCCACGATCTCTTCTCCTCGGGCATACCGGGATGGCTTTACCCTCGAACCGATCTGATTGTCTCTTTTGCGCCCTTCAACAATCTTCCCACCCAATACCGGATCACTATTGAAGGTCAACAGAAATGGTTCGGCCAGTGAGCCTTTGAATCGCTGGCGGTCTGCTGGCTTTTCCCCGGCAAGACGGTGACGGTGGATTTTCCCTGTCTCGATTGCGGCCAACCCCTCCAGGTCGTACTTCAGGACGGTAAGATCCTCAACGACCAAGAATCGGCAGGATACAAGGCTTATGTCTCCGTGCCTTTCTGGAAATGGTTTGAAGATTCCGCTTATGCCTGAAGCACCATGAATCTCTTCCGGTCGGAAGAGCATCTTCGCCACTGGGCCTCCTTTGTCCAGGGAACGGATGAAGGGATTATACCACTTCCTGATCTGCTGAAGCTTTTTTCCGGACCCTACTTCAAACGGCGTTGGGATGAAGACTATCATTCCCATATGTTTGAATACGCCCGGGAGATGGTCCAAACCATGAAAGAGATCGGCAAGACGGGCCCTTTCTGGAAACGGCCTAAATAGCAGGGCGGAAAATAGATCACTTTCACCGCAGAGACGCGGGGGACAAAGGAAAAGTCTTGACTCGGGTTCTCCGCGTCGAACGAGTCCGTTCAAGCGGACGAGTGGACAGTGCCTTTCCTCTATCCCAAATAAGCCATGAGGGCCAGATAATCCCCCAGAAACTCATAAAAAAGCTTCATAACATCTCCAACAGGGCACAGGGGAAATCGGCCAGGACTTCCTTGAGGGGCAGGGCTCTTTTCCCCTCTTCTTCAGCAACCCGAACGATTTCTCCGGTAAAGATGTTTTGAAATTCAGGCCCGGGTATTTCATCGGGTATTATTATTCGGGAGTCTTCCCAGACCTTGCCTATCGGCAATGCGTCTAAGCTGGATACCAAGGGGATTAATAATCTGGGAACGATGGCTAAAACGGTTTGACCCTCCCCTTGCCTGGCAAAGGCACAAACATGGCTTTTCAGATTTCCGTCGCTGAGTAATGGCAGATAAGCACCCTCGGCAAAAAGCCGGTGATGTTCCTTTCGAAAGTTCAGGGATTTAAAGGTCAGATAAAGCTTTATCCGGCCGTCTCTCCAATTCCGGAGAAGTTCTTTGACCAAGCCGGTCAAGCCTTTTCCGGCGGTCCCCATTTTCTTCTTCAGGGCTTTCAACATTTCTTTTCTAATTTTGAAATCAACGGGACGGCGATTGTCGGGGTCTGCCAGGCTGAAGTCCCATAATTCCGTACCCTGATAAAAATCCGGAGTCCCCGGAGAGGTGATCTTGAGGAGGGTCTGGGAAAGGGAATTAAACATCCCCGAATAGGCCATTCTTTGTTGGAGGGGTTCAAAATCCTTCAGGAAGGCATTGTCTGGAGAAGGGGATAAAAGGGTATCGATAAATTGCAGCAGGGCCTCTTCGTAAACCGGATCAGGATTGATCCAACTGGTATGGATTTTGGCCTCCCGGAGGGCTTTTACCATATATTCCTTTATTCTCTTTTTAAAAAGATCGATTTCGGCCTCATTCTCGGGATGGAAGGGCCAAGCGCCAAACAGGGAAGTAGCCACTCTCTCGATAAAGGGTACGGGCAATTCATTATCGGGGTTGAGGGGCCAGGACCCTAAGAGGGTCTGGTAAAGAAGATATTCCTCATTGGGATCAGGGGCCCATCGGCCGTCGATCAGGGTCTTCTTTTTTTTATTCATTCTGCGCCATCGACCGAGAGATTCCCTCCATTGATCCGGTATTTCCGAAAGGACATTGATTCTCGCCCGGACATCCTCCCCCCGTTTGTTGTCATGGGTGGCAGTGGTGATCAGGCTGGAGGGCCAGAATTTGGTTCTCTCGATATTTTGACCATGAAAGGCCTCGGGGGGGGTGCCGAATTTCTCCGGGTTCCCGCCGACTTCGTTAAGAGAAACCAGCCGGTTGTAGACATAAAAAACCGTATCCTCGACGCCCTTGGCCATAACCGGGCCGGTGACCTGCTGAAATTTCAAGACGAAGTCCAGCCAGGCCATTTTGTCCGCTTCCTCAAAACCCTCCGGATATTGAAGCAAGAGGATATTTTTCAAAAAATCAAAGATAGTGGTACTCAAGGCCGGGGTTTTGCGCATGGCCCGGGAGATGGCCTGTTCGATATAGTGCCGGTCTCTCTCGATCACCCCACAATAATTAACATAGGTTCTATAGACCGGAAAGCAGGCCGTCACTTCCGTAATAGCCTCCCGCAGGCTGTTGAGGGTAAAATCCCGGGTATGTCGATTTTTTTCCGAGAGACGATTGAGGTAATGGGCGAGGGTATTGATTTCTGCCGACATGGACACCAGCATGATCAGCTTCTTCTTTTCATAGACCAGCTCCGGATAGTTCATCTTCATCCCGATGAATCGATGATAGATCCCCTCAAAGGCCCGGGCCTTCTCCGTATCGACAAAAAGGCCGTTAACCGGGTTTAAAAAATCATAGCCAACGGTGCCAAAGATAGGCCAATCTTCGGGAAGGCGTTCATTTTTAATCAGAATTTTTTCTCCGACAATATAAAAAGGCGTCCGCAGGGGCGAGGAGGGATTTTGGGACAATTCTTCATCGTATAAGCGTTCAAATTCACCCCGAATCGCTTCATCTGAAAAGGAGGCGTTCCCCTCTCACAGGGGCCGCTTGTTCCAGGGCCTTGAGGCAGATCCGAATAAAACAGCCTTTTTGCAGCCGATAAAAATATTCGATCGGGTTATAAAGTCCATCAGGATGGTCCACCCGCAATCCGGTCACCTTCTTCTCTTGAATCAGGTCGAAAATCAGCTTATGGGTTTCCTGGAATACGGGAAGGGCTTCCATGCGGATGGCGGCCAGCTCGTTAATATCAAAAAAACGCCGGTAATTGATTTCATCGGTGGCCACCCGCCAAAAGGAGAGCCGGTAAGCCTGATCTTTGAGAAGTTCATCCAGAAGGTCGAAACTCCGGCTCTTGCCCTTCTCACCATTAAAGGTCTTCACATTTTCATTAATAAATGCCTGGATGGTTGTATTACCGTCAAACAAGGCCGAAATTCTTTTTTTGATGATTTCTTTCTCCCTCCGCCTTTCCTGGACCTTTTCTTCGTTTTTTTCCGTCTGGCGAGGGAGATGTTCGAGGGCCGTGATGATGCTGAAGAGCTCATTCAGATCGGGATGTTCTTTCCCCAGATTCTCTTCTAAATGGTCAAGGCGGAATTTTAACAGTTGGGTGTACGATATCGGATCTAAAGGTAATTCTTGGTCTCCATAACAGACGGAAAAGGCGCCTTCTTCGAATTGGAGCGTCAATTCTTGATTTTCGAGGACCCGGCCGTATTGGTCTCCCAGGATGGGCAGGAGGACTTTATTTTCAAGTTCGGCCTTGACCGGCTTCCAATCGATATCAAAAAAATCGGCATAGATGGAACCCGGGCCGTTTTCCAGGACATCCTGCCACCAGGTATTTCCCTTTCCGCTAATGCTCATGTGATTGGGCACGATGTCCAGGATTTGTCCCAGGCCATATTTCCTCAGTTCTTCAATCCAGTCCTGATAATCTTCTTCAGTGCCGATTTCGGGATTGAGGCGATTATGATTGAGAATATCATAACCGTGGAGACTCCCTTCTTTGGCCATAAAATAGGGGGAAGCATAGACATCGGAGATACCCAGTTCGTGGAGGTAGGAAACGATCCCTTTGGCCTGGGAAAAGGTGAACCGATGGTTAAATTGAAGGCGATAAGTCGATACGGGCAGTCTTCGGACGACCGTGAGATGATCCACCTCGGCCTGGAAAATCTCCTTCGCTTTTTCAAGGGATCCCGAAAACTCTTTTTCCATGGACTTTAGATTAACGCTTCTGCCGGCATAGTTTCAGTTTTTCGGTAGAGGACCAGGCTATGGGCACCCACTTCGATACAAACCTCTGATCCGCTGGAATGGATGGATTCCGGGGTTGAGATGCCGGGGCCCATCCAATCCCTCGATGAGGAATCCAAGGCTTTCTGCCAAACTCCCGGCTCGACGGAGATAGGGACGGTTACAGGGTTTTCAGAGAAATTGAAGAGACCATATACCCGATCTTCTTTATAGCTCCGCTTCATCAACAGCCAGGATTTTTCTGTGCCGGTCTTGACCTCCAGCCCTGGTATTACTCGGGTGCGATAAGGCCGGGATTTGTTTCCGGAGGAGGATCAGGTTCTTATAATAGTTCAAGAGGATCTCATGCTTTTCCTGCCGGCGGAGATCCAGGTGGAGTTTGGAACAAAGGAAAGTGACCTCAGCCTGAGGATCCGCCGGCTCCCCTTCTTCCTTAAAATGGGAGAACTCTTCTTTTCTCCCTTGACGCACGGCATCGATCAAAGATCGATCTCTAAGAGCTTATGAAATACAGGAAAGGGGCTTCCTCTCCATATTCTTCCCCCATGAACAAAAGGGGGATATTGGCGGAAAGCAAAACCATCCCGGCGGCCAATTTTAAGGCTTCAAAAGATACCAGGGTGCTGAGCCGTTCTCCCTTCATTCGGTTTCCCACCTGATCATGGTTCTGGGAAAAAACGACGAATTTCCTGGGAGGCAGACCTTTCGACGGACTTCCATAATGCCGCCGGCGAAAAGAAGAATACTGGCCACTGTAAACGAATCCTTCCCGAAGGGCCTTGGCCATCTGGTTGAGATCACCAAAGTCCTGATAATATCCATTTCGCTCTTGGGTCAAAAGCGTATGCAGGGCATGATGGAAATCATCATTCCATTGGGCATCCAGACCATATCCCCCTTTTCGGGGTGCCGTGATGGCCCGCACATCGTTCAAATCGCTTTCAGCCATGACCACAATGGGGCGTCCCAATCTCCGGGCCTGTCGATGGACAGCCTCCCTCAGTTCATCCAGAATGTGACGAGCGCCGAAATCGAAGATGCCATGGATGGCGTCAGTCCGCAGTCCGTCCAGATGATATTCCGTCACCCAATAAAGGGCATTATCGATGATGAACCGGCGAACTTCGTCACTCTCCGGGCCATCCAAATTGACGGCCTGTCCCCAGGGGGTTTTATAACGATCGGTGAAGTAAGGACCGTAATCATTAAGATAGTTTCCCTCGGGACCCAGATGGTTATAGACCACGTCCAGTATCACCGCCACGCCTTTCCGGTGACAGGCATCGATCAGTGTTTTTAACCCCAGAGGTCCCCCGTAGCTGTTTTGCGGGGCATAGAGATAGGTCCCGTCGTAGCCCCAGTTCCTTTCCCCCGGAAATTGGGCCACCGGCATCAGCTCAATGGCCGTGACCCCAAGTTCTTTCCCAAGATAGTCTAAAAAAGGAATTATCTCCCCAAAGGTACCTTCGGGCGTAAAGGTCCCCGTATGGATCTCATAAAGGATCATTTCCTCCAGGGAAATTCCCCTCCAGGAATGGTCTTGCCACTTGAACTCGGCGGGAGAAATGACTTCGGAAGGGCCATGGACCCCCTCGGGTTGATACCGGGAAGCCGGGTCCGGTCTGGGCTGGTTTCCGTTAAGAAGATAAAAATATTTTGTTCCCGGACCAAGACCCTTTATAAAAGCAGTAAAATAGCCTCTTTCTACCGGGGTCATCAAGATGTCTCTTGATTCTCCCACAACTCTCAGGGAAAGGGTTATGGCCCTTGGGGCCCACACCTTGAAGTGAACCCCCTCATTTAAAATGCCGGCCCCCAATTCCAACGTCCAGATTTCTCGGGTAATGGCCATCCTCCCGCCAACGACTCCGGTGCAACTATAAAACGTGGTCTATCCGGAGATGATGGACTCGGATAACGTCCGTCAACAGGCCGAGGACAATTAAGTCCCGGCCGGGTGGAGGTGAAACCACTTGAGGGATGCGAGCTATCACGTTAGGCAGAAGAGTCCCGTCTACAAGCGGGTTTTCACCGCCTCGTGAAAAGTCGTATTTTGACTATCCTTCACGAAGCGTGAGAAAGAAACCCTTTCCCGCTCGGGAGATCGGATCTAACTTGGCGGGCTATCGGACACGGATCAAACCCAGAATCCCGACAGCGATTAAATAAATGGCAACAATAGTGTTCAGTAATCTGGGTATGATCAGGATCAGTATCCCGGCAATCAAGGAAAGCATGGGGTTGTAAAGGGTCATGACCATCATCAGCCTTCTTCCTTCCGCATCTTTTTATGCACCGTTAAAGAAGATCCGGAACCGTTACCTACCCATGTTAACGGCTCATTTTCGTTCTCGATCCTCCTCCATCTATCATCTATGATGTCTGTAACCTCCCCCGGACTCCCCGACTAAATATCCGCCAAGGGCCCCTATGCCGGCACCAAGGGCCGCACCTCCGAGAGTATTTCCTCCGACAATAGTGCTGAACAAAGCGCCTCCACCTGCTCCAATAGCCGCCCCACTCAGAGTTCCTTGCTGAGTTCTGGACATTCCTGTGCAGCCGGTAAAGGCAAATATAAGAACGAGAATAGTTAAGACAATGATTAAGCGTTTCATCTTTCCCTCCCTTTTGATTAATTTTCCGGCTTCAGAGGACGCCCGTCGATACCGGTCGTTATGTTCGGCCTGATCACTGTGTGCCAGAGCACACCAACCACGGGCTTATCAAGATGATCCGGATTCTCTTGGTAGTATTGATTGATCAAGGCCACCGTTTGATTCATTGTCAAAGGTGACTTATCATACGCTTCGACGACTTTTGAGGAAAAATTTTCTTTTTTAAGGTCCGGATACTTATTCATCAAATAATGTTCGATGGCTACCGTATGCCAGAGTCCCCAGATGAAAGCCACCTTGGAGTCTTCCGTCATCTTCTGCCAGAGCTCTCCGGTCAGGACCGGCATCCCGATGGATTCTTTCCATCTCCTTGTTGACCGCTTCCTTACCGCTCTCCGCAGCCATTACGTAAATCGAAGAGATTACGATTCCGATTACGGCGACGGCTACAACCAAATTTCTGGCCACTTTTAGATTTCTCATGTCTCCCTCCTCTGAAAATTTGTGCGGCAAACCTGCCTTAATATCTTCTTTCCTCATGGCGTTCTTCATGTCTTTCGCCTCTGTCCTCACCCCCTCTATGACCTCCTCTTTCATGATCCTCAACGGGTATAAAACATCCCCCAAGAAAAACCGACATGATGACTAAGACCATCCCTGCCATTATGATTTTTTTCATTTCTCCACTCCCATTCTCCCGCTCTCCCCGGTTGCAACGGTCCTTCTTCGATTTCCAATCGAAAACGGTGCTGATAACGACGGCGGCGGCGGACCAAAGTTAATTTTCCCGGAGACTATTCTCCGGGAATAAAAATTTAAGGTTCTTCTCCCAATTAGTTGGGAGAAAGGGGGCGAGGATTCAAGGAGTCAAGGTTTCAAGGGTTTGTTCTCTAAAGATTTCGATCTTGGGAAATCCTTTGGTAATCCGATAAACCTCCAGGCAGAGTCGATAGGACTTCTCCCAAACCTTAAGCTCTTTGTAATTCCTCAGCATTTCCCTTGACCCCTCGAATCCTTGACTCCTTGAATCCTACACTCATCGCCAACTCTTTTGGAGATGAGCCAAATTAGATAGGTTATTACCAAAAATAAAAGGTTAAACCGGCGCTGATAATATAGCCGTTGGCTGACAGGTCCTTGACTTTCTCGTCATTATAGTTCAGGAAGTAATAGCGTATATCAGTATTAAAAACGACCTTGCGGGTTAAGGGGATGTCCAATCCACCCCCAAGGTGTGCGCCGAAGTCATTGGTCCAGGTACTCCCTTGTCTATCTTCCACCTTTGAATAATACCAGCCTACTCCACCCAGGAGATAGGGGGAAACGGGTGCCCCGGGAATGAGGTAAAACAGGGCGGAAACCAAAACCGGGTAACTGGTAATCTTCCTATCGTTTGAAAAGGTCTCTTCCGGGCGGTAATCCATCACTCCTTCGATAGCCAGGGCCGGAAAGATCTTCCACCTGGCCTGCAGCCCTCCATAAACTTTTCCTTCATCGGCATCCTGGGATTTGTACCAGCCTCCCCGGACTCCCAAGCCAAAACTTCCATCGGTATGTCCAACCATAGGAAACAAAAAGAGCCCCAAAAAAAGAAACATCAAAATGACCATCTTTTTTTTCATCCTGTCCATATTCATCTCCTTATCCTTCCTTAAAGATTTCTGCCCTTTTGTTGTAAGCCGCCGCCGGGGCTTCAACTCCACCAGGCAGTATTACCCCTTATTACCGAATTACCGAACACTTCTCCCTGCCTTTCCTGAATTGACTGGGCCAAGGCCTTTTGCAAAGGCCGATGATATAAAAATATCATCTTAACCTAAGAAAAATCCATAGGGACAATACTGTATTTTAAAATGAAAATGACCCTATATTGAACCGAACAGTCTGGCAGAATGCCCGGTCAGTTTCAGGAAAAGCACGGGATTCTCGGGGTCAGGAATACCAGGGCCAGCGGATCGGAGATGGCGAGGGCGGACAGGGAAGACCTGTCGTATTATAGGGGTCAATAACGGTGCTCTTCGATGGTCTTAATGATATAGCCGAGAATTCCAGAAAGTACATAGGCGGCGACGAAGAGAAATATGAAGGGGAATATGATCCTGGACCCGAACCGGAGCAGAAGGAAGGTAACCAGGGCAATGAACCCTCCCACTTTAAGTCCCCACAGATTTTTGAGAATATAGGACTGGGGCTTGGAGTAGCTCACCGTCGAGACCATAAGAAATCCCACAAAGAGAAATACGACGGTAAACACCAGCTTGGAGACATCGTTGGTAGGGAAGGAGAGTGGAGCGAGGGCTACCAGGCTTCCGGCGATGGTCGAAGGAAGGCCGGTGAAGGTACCGGGAGAAGACCGGACATTGAACCTCGCCAGCCGGTAGGCCGCACAGACAGGGAAGACGGCAGCTATCAGGATTCCCAGGTCGATGGGGTGTCCTGCCAGGGCCACGCTGGTACCGCCCAGGTAAGTCTTGTAGGCGAGATACCCCGGGGCAACGCCGAAGGTGACACAGTCGGAAAGAGAGTCGAGTTCTTTCCCCATGGGGCTTACTACGCCAAGCCGGCGGGCTACCTGGCCGTCTAATCCGTCGAGTAGCGCTGCCAGCAGGATGAGGACTGCGGCCACGATGCTGCCTTCTGATGAGCTGTGGCTGGCATAGACCACCGATACGAAGCCGCAGGTGAGACTTCCCAGGGTAAGGGTGTTGGGTATCCATACGGCGCTCATTTCATTCCTCCAGGTGGAGTTCGGCCGGGACCATCCGGTTCATAATTCTTCTTTCAAATATAAAACGACGGTTTTTCTCCTTGATCCCTAATTTATCTTATTTTATACTCTACCCATCAAAAAGTAAATTCTATCAAATTCTGCTTGGTCTTGCGCCCCGCCCAGACAGGATATCCGTTCTGACCCAGTCAGCCCTGTGTGGCAGGCAGGTCTGTCTAATTGTCGTGCTCGGGTTGTGCACGGGCCTCATCGGATTGCGTTTTGCTGCGACCTTGAGTGTAGCGGTCATTTTCCAGACCTTCGCCAAAGAAGCGATAGACAAAAAAGTGGAGATTAATTAACCCAGGAGGAAACAAATGCGATCATTTCTCATTTCGACAGTGGTTTTGATTTCATTACTGTCTGCCACTACTGGCCACACTAATTTTTTAAGGGATCTTGCCTGCCAGAGGGGCCTTTCTACGGATTGTCTCCGGACACAAAGAGGGAATTCCAATGGGATACTTCCTTCCGGCGCCCGCCTTCATAGAGGAGAGTCGATTTGGGCACCGAGCGGAGAATTTCGACTGTCCTGCCAGAATGACGGCAATTTAGTTCTTTACCGCCATGAGTCCCCTTACTGGTCGTCCGGAACTGCCGGGATGGAGGTCCGGGAATGCGTTATGCAGACGGATGGGAATCTCGTCTTATACGGGTACGGCCGTCAACCGGTCTGGTCATCCAATACCCCGGGAAATCCCGGGGCTTTTCTGGCCGTTCAAGATGACGGAAATGTGGTCATTTATAGACCTGTGGTCCCGGTCTGGGCCACGGGCACCAACAGATAGTCGGGTCATCTCTAAAAGAGTTGCGAAGATAAACAGTTATAAATTCTTCGACAACAGCAGTATTTTTTCAACTAATTTCAGGATGTTAATACGGAGTAATTTATATTGCCAATATAGCCTGTCCCGATGGAAACATCAATACAACGGGAGATAATATCTGGGGAACCCCGATTTGGGATACCTCCGGGGGAGGAACCTCAGATAGTTGTTTCTCGCCTTACCCTTGGTATCTAAATTCAATATCCATCGTTATTCTTCCTCATCTTCCTCCTCTGGTTCGGCCGGGAGGAATTGTTGAATAAAATGGGTAGTGAATTGACCTTTTCTGAAAAGAGGATCGTCCATGATCCGGCGATGGAGAGGGATCGTCGTTTTAATGGGCTCAATCCGGAACTCTTCCAGGGCCCTCTTCATGATCCGGACTGCCCCCTCCCGGGTGAGATCATAGGTGATGAGCTTGGCGATCAGGGAATCGTAAAAGATGGGCAACTCATAGCCCTGGTAAAGATGGGTGTCCAATCTCACCCCGAATCCCCCCGGAGGACGGTAGACTTGGATGAACCCCGGAGAAGGCAGAAAATTTCTTTCCGAATCTTCGGCATTGATGCGACATTCGATGGCCCAGCCCCTGGGCTGGATCGCTTCCTGAGTCAAAGCGAGCTTCTCGCCGGCCGCTATTTTGATCTGCTCCCGGACCAGATCGATACCGGTCGTCATTTCAGTGACCGGATGCTCGACCTGGATCCGGGCATTGATCTCCATAAAATAAAAATGTCCCTTCCCGTCCAGATAGAAATTCCACGGTTCCGGCATTAACATATTTGACCGCTTCGGCGGCCCGGATGGCCATCCGGCCCATGGCCTCCCTGAGATTCCGGCGTGAGTCCCGGCGAGGGAGATTCCTCGATGAGCTTTTGGTACCTTCTTTGAATGGTACACTCCCGCTCACCAAGATGGATCACCTTCCCCTGTCCGTCAGCCAGGATCTGAAATTCGATGTGTCTCGGTTCCTCCAGATATTTTTCTACATAGACCTCGTCATTTCCAAAGGCCATCCGGGCCTCGCTCCTGGCCACGGAAAAATCTTCTTCCAAGGTCTGACGATCAGGGCAGATCCGCATCCCCCGTCCGCCGCCGCCGCCCGAGGCCTTGATCATCACCGGATAGCCTATTTCCTCGCCGATCGAGAAGGGCCTGCTGGATCGTTGCCACCCCCTCGTTCCGGCCGGGAATAACCGGCACCCCGGCCTCTTTCATCATCTTTTTGCAGTGGATCTTCTCCCCGGCCATCCTGAGATTTTCCGGGGTGGGGCCGATAAAAACCAGGCCCTCATCCTCGCACAATTTGGCAAAGGTCTCGCTTTCCGCCAGGTAGCCGTAGCCGGGGTGTATGGCCGCGGCCCCTGTTTCCTTGGCCGCCTGGATGATCCGTTCCTTATTCAGATAACTCTTGACACTCGGGGGCGGGCCGATACAAATACGCTCATCGGCCAGCCTCAAGGTGCAAAGAATGGCTGTCGGCCTCGGAAAACACCGCAACGGTCCGGATCCCCAATTCTTTGCAGGCCCGGATGATCCGCAGGGCGATCTCTCCCCGATTGGCGATGAGGATCTTGGAAAACATGATTATCCCACCTTCAAATTTTTTCGATTATCAGTATAAGTTCATCGTCTTTTAAGGCCGTTTCATTTTCCGCTATGATCCGGGCGACTTTTCCATCCACCGGGGCTTTGATCTTCTGGAAGACCTTCATGGTTTCCAGGAGCCCCAACACCTGTTTCTTCTTGACCCTGTCCCCCACTTCGATATAGGGGGGCTGATCAGGGGCCGGCCGTCGGTAAAAAACCCCGGACATGGGGGCCCGGACTTCGATCAGATGGAACACTTTTTTCGGTTTCTGTCATATCATTCTCCTGGTTTCGTACTATCGGGCTCTCAGTCCAAGAATTGTCCGGGCCTCGGCTGGGCTGGCGACTTCCTTGCCCACTTCACGGACAATCTTGGCCAAGGCCTCCACCAACACGCCGTTGCTCTCCGGCCTTCTGACCATTGGGCAGATAAAAGGTGTCCTCCAGGCCGGAGCGCACATTGCCTCCTAACTCTACACACCTCCGATGGAGGTCCCAGACTTCCTTCCGTCCAACGGCGATCACCTGCCAATGGGCGCCCTTGGGCATTTCTTCGATAAGCAGGGGAAGCCATTGCGGCTTGGCCGGCATGCCGCTGGCCACACCCATGACTAGGGAAATGTGGGCCGGACCTTCAAACATCCTGTTTTTCTGGAAGAGTCCGACGCTGCGGACGATACCGCTGTCAAAACACTCAAACTCGGGGACGACGCCGTTGGCCTTCATCACCTCGAGAAACCGCTGGACCTTATCGACCGGATTATCAAAAAGAGTGGGCGGCCAGGCCCAGGAACCGTCTTCCGAAGCTTCAAATAATTCAGTGATCCGGCATTACAAGCGGCCATCTCGGGTTTGAACTTCTCCAGACAGGCGGCCGGGCCGGAGATATCCGGCCCCATCACGCCGGTGCTCATACAGATGATGATCTCCGGGACCCGGGCCTTGATGGCCGAAAGGATATCTCCGACGGTTTTCAGGTCCCAGGTGGGCAGATGCCCCAGCCCTTGGCCCTGATTCCGAAAATGCACATGCACAATAGAGGCCCCGGCATCAAAGGCCTGTCGGCTGTGGTCGGCCATCTCTTCCGGGGTGACCGGAACATGATGGACCGCCGGATCGGTAAGCACGCCCGTCAGGGCGCAGGTGATGATGGTTTTGGAATTCATAAATTTTTCTCCTTAATATAGTTTAATAGATCCCCGGCCTACCCGTAATGTTTTTCTTCCTCATCCGGGGTGATGGCATCGCCTTCGATGTCTCGGGCCTTGCCCTGCCCTTTTTTTAATTCTTTATAATATTCATGCTGGATCATCAGGTTCATCACCTGGTTGGTCCCGGTCCAGATCATGGCCAGACGACAGTCCCGGAGCATCCGTTCGATGGGATAGACCGTGGTGTAGCCGATCCCGCCCATGATCTGCATGGCATTATTGATGACCTGCCAGGCCGTTTCCGTGCCGACTTTCTTGGCCTCGGAGACCAGACGGCGTCCGTCTTCACCGGCATCCACTTTCTTGGCCGCCGCATAGACCAAGGCCCGGGCCGCATCGAGTAAGGCCACCGAATCGGCGATCATAAAGTTAACGGCCTGAAAGTTGTCAATGGTCTTGCCGAAGGCCTTGCGCCTGGTAGAATAGCGGGCCGCCACCTCCAGGGCCGCCCTGCCCGCACCCACACAGCCGGCACCGCTCAGCAACCGTTCCGGGACCATCATGCGGTTAAAAATGGCATAGGCGTTATGGAGGTCACCGACGACATTTTCCTTGGGCACGCGCACATCCTTGAACACCAACCGGCCGGTTCCCCCGCCCCTGGTGCCTAATAAACTGTAGATATTCTGGACCTGAACTCCCATGGTCCGTTCGACGATAAAACAACTGATCGATTCATGGGGTTGGGCCTTGGGATCTGATTTGGCATAGACCAGAAACCAATCGGAGTCCTGCGCTCCCACCACAAATCGTTTTTCCCCGTTCAATAAAAAAGAATCCCCGTCTTTGACTGCCGTGGTGGTGGCCCCGAAAAAATCAGAGCCCCCTCTCGGCTCGGTCAAAGCCTCGGCGCTGTAATATTTTCCGGCCAGAGTCGGGGCCAGGTATTTTTCTTTCTGCTGCCTGGTCCCGAAGAGATTGAGGGCCTCGCCGACAATACTGGGCATGACATAGGCACAGGAAAGGGAATTGCCCAATACCCCTACTTCTTCAACGGCCGCCACCTCGGCCGTCCAGTTCAATCCCCGGCCGCCGTATTCTTTTGGGAACCTCGGGCCCAAGAGTTTTTTTGCCGAGGCCATTTCCACGAATGGCCGACCGGTTTCGATCTTGCTGGCATCCATGTCTCGGATCAATTGGCTGGGTACGGTCTTGACGAATTCACGAACCTCCTGCCAGAAGGCCTTTTCTGGTTCATTCAATAAGTAATCGAACATGATTCCCTCCTTTCTAACTTTACTGAGACGAAAAATGGACTCGTAAAAAGTCGTCATTCCCGCACAGGCGGGAATCCAGATGATTTGGTAACCCTCTAAAACACTGGATTCCCGTTTTCACGGAAATGACGAATTGGGATCTTTCAACCTTTTACGAGGCCGTCATACTTCAAATTAAGCTTTCATGCCAGCTTGAAGCGGGAACCGCGAAACATGAAAATCCCCCCCTCCCTCACCCTCCCCCTCGGAGGGGGGAAGGGGTGGGGGTGGACAAAGGTTATTTTCGTGTTAAACCCTCATGCGCCCTTTGGGGCACCACGAATCATGAAAAACAGGGTTCAAGGGGCCGAGGGGTCAAGGATTCAAGTGAAAGGCGTGGAAGTTAAAACCCTTGAACCCTCGAATCCTGGAATCCTCGAATCCTATTTTCGGACTAAAAGATCTCGGCCGAGAAGACATAAATTTTACTATTTTTATCTTTCCAGGCACCCCTTGGAAGACCGGCCTTCTGACAGGTATGCTCCAAGAAGGTCAAGCTATCCCAGCCGTATTCGGTGGCCACTTGGGGCAGAAGAAGGCCGGCGTTAAATCCCCGTTCGATAAAGAGGCCGTGTTTCCCCACTTGTATTTCCCTGATGTCTTCGATCTGACGAAAAGGGGTCAAGGCCGAAATCTCAATAGACAAATCTTTGAGTTCCTGCTTGGATAGAGGCGGGAACCTGGGGTCCTGGAAAGCGGCCGCCTGGGCCATGTCGATCACGGTCTGAGAAAGGGGTTTTATGGCCTGGGTATGGCCGATACAGCCCCGTAACTGGCCCCGGGTTTTTAAGGTCACAAAAGCCCCTCGTTTCTCGGACAACTTTTTGGTTTCTCCTTCGCGGGTCGGCATGGGCCGTTCCAAGAGGTGATGCTCAATGGCCCCCAGGGCCAGTTTGAGCAGGAATGTTTTTTCCTCGTTGGAGAAACCCTCTTCATCCTCGACCATCTCGGTTTCTTTGGAAAAGGCCCAATAAATCACCGTCGAGGCCAGGATATAAAGCATCATTTTCATAGTGGACTCCTCCTTTCCTTCCCCGGCCCGGATTTAAACAGGGCTGCGGCCATATAGCCCACCACACCGGAGCGGTCTCCGGTTACATCACCGGAATTGGCATATTTCAGGACATAAGCCTCATCGGCCGACAGGAGTCTGGCCGTTCTCATCACCGTAACCATGGGGCCGCCGCCACAGGCCTCCACCTGGTCCTGAGTCAGGTCATGCATCAAACCTTTTTCATCAAAGGCCGCCACCCGGTCCAGGATCTTTTGATCCAAGTTTTTGGCCTGCTCATAGGGATGGAAATGCGACAAATCGCTGCTGGCCACCAATAAAACCTTTTTACCTCTGAGGGCTAAAGCCAAGGCGCGGGCCATTTCTTCACTGGTCGAAGGTTCCTGAGACCCTTGAATAATGGGTACGATTGAAAAGCTTTCCAGCGCCTCCTGTAAGAAGGGAAGTTGGATCTCCAGCGAATGTTCCTGAATATGTCCTTCCGGAACATAGTTGAAAATAGGGCTTTCCCCGGAAATGGTCCGGGCCAGAGATCGATCCACCGGGATGACCCCCAAGGGGGTCTGGTAGCCGCTCTTCTGGTCAATCGACGCCCCCCTGAAGGGATACCGGTGGCTGGGGGCAATCAGGATTACTTGCGAAAATGGCCTGGTGAGCAAAAGCTTATAGGCGTGGGCCGCCACACCCCCGGAATAGGCATACCCGGCATGGGGGGCAATCAGGGCGATCAGTTCGCCGGATAAGCCCGGTTTATCGGGAACGTTCTTAAAAAAACCCTGGATTTGGGAGCGCAGGCCCTCCAGTGTACCCGGGTACCAACTGCCGGCAATGATGGATTTTCTGATGTCCTGTGGCATAACAGACCTCCTTGCTTTGGCAGAACCTTAAAAGGAATGATCTATTCAAGTCCGAAACGGGTTTCTTGATTCGGATTCCGCATCTTAACCTTCCCCGCAAATCGCCGAGAAAGGCCGACCCAAGACTCTAAGACCGCATCCTTCTCATCATTGGGTCTGAGGGGGCCGTGCATTGTTCAGCATGGCTATGGGCTTGGCCATAGCCATGATATGGCTGTGCACCTTGCGGAGGATACGGCCCGGGATGCCCATCATCAGATGCCCGGGATCGATGGACGATTTCACCCGGCAGCCCAGGCCTAAAAAGGTCACGTTGGCCTGGCCGCTGAGCAGAGGCCAAGCCGTAATGTCCGCACAACCCCCCAGGGCACCGCCGGACTGGGGCAGTTCCATCCTGCCCCCCTTTTCATAATTGACGGCATACAACAGCCACATCACTTGTTGGCTGTCGGCTGTAAAGACCACCACCTGCGGCTCCTCTTGAAAGGCCGTCAGCGGAGCGATCAGGACCGACCGGGTTTTTCCTTTTTCCAGGTAGGTGGACTTGAGCAGGGTTTCGGCCGAAGCCTCTTCAGTGGCAAACAAGCCCACGCCATATTTTTCCAAGACCCCGTCGTCCAAAAAGGCCTCCATTTCGGTCTCAAAGCCCAGGACGGAAGTCCCCAGCTTACAACCCATCTGTTCTTTTTTTAATAATAAAGAGCGCCCTTCTCCGGCCAGGATCAGTGCCTGACAATAGCTTTTCAGGTTTTCGATCGTTTCAGGGACTTGGACCGAAGGAGCATCCTGATATAAAGTCACTCCTACGGGCACATGGGTCAAGTGAAGACGTTCGGTCAATTCATCAGAAATCTTTTGCAAGTCGGACAATCACCACCTCCAATAACAAGGCACAAGGTTCAAGGTTCAAGGTTCAAGGCTGAAAGCGAATGCCTTATGTCTTATGAGTTATAAAACGCTATCTTAATCAAAGGACTGTCACTCCTGTTTCGCGGAAATTGAAAATTGAAACTCGCAGTTTTGGTTTTCTTTGGGCCTTGTACCTTATACCTTGTACCTTGAGCCTTGCACCTTGTTTTTATTATACCCCATAATACTCCCGATACCAATCCACAAAACGCTTGATCCCCTCCTTAATGGAAGTGGCTGGTTTAAATCCCACATCCCGCATCAGATCATCCACGTCGGCATAAGTGGCCGGCACATCCCCCGGCTGGATAGGCATCAGGTTTTTCCGGGCCTTTCTCCCAAGGCAATCCTCCAAAACTTCAATGAAGGTCATCAGTTCTATCGGCTGGTTGTTGCCGATGTTATACAGACGATAAGGGGCGAAACTGGTAGCCCCATCCGGTTGCTTGCCGTTCCATTGCGGATCAGGCTCAGGGATCTTGTCCATGATCCGCACCACCCCTTCGATGATGTCCTCGATGTAAGTAAAGTCCCGCTGCATCCGGCCATAGTTGTAAACATCGATGGGCCTTCCTTCCAGGATGGCCCTGGTAAAGAGGAACAAGGCCATATCCGGCCGGCCCCAAGGTCCATAGACCGTGAAAAAACGCAGACCGGTGCAGGGCAGTTGATATAAAGTCGAATAGGCATGGGCCATCAGTTCGTTGGCCTTCTTGGTGGCGGCGTACAAGGACACCGGGTGATCGACATTGTCGTGCACTGAAAAAGGCATCCGGGTATTGGCCCCGTAGACCGAACTGGAAGAGGCAAAAACCAGATGTTTGACCTGCTGATGCCGACATCCTTCCAGGACATTCAAAAATCCCATCAGGTTGGTATCGGCGTAGGAATAGGGGTTTACCAGAGAATAACGCACCCCGGCCTGGGCCGCCAGGTTGACCACCAGATCAAATTTCTGTTCGGCAAACAGGCCGGAAACGGCTTCTCGATCCATGAGATCCGTTTTATAAAAATGAAAAAGGGGATGTGCTTCGACCTGTTTCAGGCGATCCTTCTTCAACTGAACATCATAATAGTCATTCAGATTGTCCAGACCGACCACCTGATCTCCGGACTGTAAGAGCCGTTGGCAGAGATGGAAACCAATAAAACCGGCTGCGCCGGTGACCAAAAATTTACGGGGCATCGTCTCTTTCTTGTTGCCTTGGGTCAAGAAAATGAGTTACAACCCTATTGAGGTTCGCTTAGGCCGAAGAAATAGATTAGTATAAAATATTTTAGTCAAAAATATCCGGCCCTGTCAAGCAGGATCTGTTTTCCTTCAAGGGGCCGAATAACCCGTCTTGCCCTGGACGGGTCATGTGTGCTATAAGAATGCATCGATTTATTTTTTTAGTCTTGTTGGCTGGATTGCCCTGCAATCCTCCAGGGCGGACGGGGAAGGCGCCCCTAACGGGGACCGAATAGAAGAGATTTTTCCATGTCTTTAAAGTTCCTACAGCTACTCTACCTCTTTCAACAATATGGATATCTGATCATTTTTACCGGGACCTTTTTTGAAGGTGAAACCACCTTGGTCCTGGGAGGGCTGCTCTCCTTTCAGGGATATCTGAATTTCTGGCTGGTCGTCTGCTACGGCCACCTTTGCCTCTTATTTAGGCCATGTGGTTTTTTATTTCCTCGGCAAAACCTCATCGGCCTGGATACTGCTTCGATTTCCTAAATTGCGGCACAAGATTCAACAGGCCGAATACATCATCCGCCGTTATGAGATGATGAGTCTGTTCATCACCCAATATATCTTCGGGATACGCCTAGCCAGCGCCTTGGCCTTTGGCATCCTGGACATGAAGAAGAGGAAATTCCTTTCCCTGCAATTGCTCAGTTGCCTCATTTGGGCCATCCTTTTTACCTCTTTGGGCTATTGGGTTGGAGAATCCTGTGACATCCTGATCAAAAATATGGAATGGGCCATCCTGCTGATCCTGGTCTTTGGTTTCTCCGTGGCCCTGATGGGACGTAAAATTTTTGATTACTGGTTTTGTTCCAAATGATATACTGGATAGCTAATCGATCGGGCATCTAATTAGGACCATCACCTGCATTTTCGTCCTTGACCATCTGTAAAGGAACCCTGTCATGCCCATAGAAAAAAAGACGCACTTTTCCATCTGGTATTTTGTCCTGGCCATGATTATTTTGATGGCCTTCCAGACTTACTTCCTGTCCGACCAGGTAGGCCAGATCCCCTATAACGAATTCAAGAAACTCCTAAAGAGCAACAAATTAACGGACATCGTGATTTATGAAGATATCATCACCGGGAAAGTCAAGACCGGAGAAATCGAAGGACTGGTCTCTCCCGATACTCTGAAGCAATTGGGCAAGGATAAAGGAGACCGCCCCTTTATCACCGCCCGCGTTCAAGACCCGGACCTGATCAAGGACCTGGAATCGGTGGGGGTGAAATTCACCGGAAAATTGGAAAATAAGATCGTCAAATTTTTTACCAACTGGATCCTGCCCATGATCTTCTTTGTCGTCCTCTGGACCTTCCTCATGCGCCGCATGGGAGGGGCCGGCGGCGGTCTGATGTCAATCGGAAAGAGCAAGGCCAAGGTCTATATGGAAAAGGATATCAACATCAAATTTGATGACGTGGCCGGGATCGATGAAGCCAAGGAAGAATTGCAGGAAGTCATCGAATTTTTAAAAACGCCCCAGAAATTTCAACGCCTGGGGGGTAAAATTCCCAAAGGGGTCCTCCTGGTCGGGGCCCCGGGCACGGGCAAGACCCTATTGGCCAAGGCCGTGGCCGGGGAGGCCGCTGTCCCTTTTTTCAGTATGAGCGGTTCTGATTTTGTGGAGATGTTTGTCGGGGTAGGTGCGGCCCGGGTCCGGGACCTGTTTACCCAGGCCCAGCAGAAGGCCCCTTGCATCATCTTCATCGATGAACTGGATGCCCTGGGCAAGGCCCGGGGGATCAACCCCATGGGCGGGCACGATGAACGGGAACAGACCCTGAACCAGCTTTTGGTCGAGATGGACGGCTTCAACACCGAAAAAGGGGTGATCATTATGGCCGCCACCAACCGCCCGGAAATCCTCGACCCGGCCTTGCTCCGTCCCGGTCGTTTTGACCGGCAGGTGATGATCGACAAACCCGATGTCCAAGGCCGGGAAGCGATCCTCAAGGTTCATAGCAAAGGCGTTACCCTGTCGCCGGAAGTGGACTTAAAGGTGATCGCCGCCCGTACCCCCGGTTTTGTCGGGGCCGATCTGGCCAATATCGTCAACGAAGCGGCCCTGCTGGCCGCCCGGAAAGACAAAAAAGACGTGGACATGAAGGACTTCGATGAGGCGATTGACCGGGTGATCGCCGGCCTGGAGAAAAAAAACCGCAGGATGAACGAAAAAGAAAAAGAGATCGTGGCCTTTCATGAATCGGGCCATGCCATCGTCGCCCAGATCCTGCCCAATGCCGATCCGGTCCACAAGGTCTCCATCATCCCCCGGGGGATCGGGGCCTTGGGCTACACCCAGCAACTGCCCACCGAAGACCGCTATCTGATGACCAAAAACGAATTATTGGACCGGATGAGCGTCCTTTTCGGAGGCCGGATCGCCGAAGAACTTCAGTTCAAGGAAATTTCCACCGGGGCCCAGAACGATCTGGTCCGGGCCACGGATATTGCCGAACGGATGGTTCGCGAATACGGGATGAGCGATTTAGGGGTGGTTACTTTTGAGAGGGAACGGCGGCCTTTATTTCTGGAAACCGGCCTGGGCTACGATACCGGCCGGTCCATCAGCGAAGAGACCTCCCGGTCCATCGATCAGGAAGTAAAAAAGATAATCGAACAATCCTGTGGCGTAACGCGCCAAATATTAGAAAAACATCTGGATCAACTGGGTACCTTGGCCCGACGTCTGCTGGAAAAAGAGGTGGTCGAAGGTCAGGAGTTAAGGGAAATCCTCAACCAAGGAACCGCTTTGAAAGATCAGAGTTGAACCCGTCATGCCTGGGTATAAAAACAACATCCTCTATTCCCTCTGGACCCGGTACAAATTTGTTCCTTTGTACTTAAAGGTCCTGCCCATCCTCCTTTTGTTGTCGGCTATTTTTCTCCTCGACCAGGAATTAATTCCTAACTCCCTCCATCCGGAGGTCCTCCATCGTCTTTATTATTTGCCGATCATCTTGAGCGGACTCCTCTTCGGACTGAAGGGGGGGATTTCCTCGGCCACGGTGGTCACCCTTTTATTTCTCCCCCACTGGTTTGCATTGGTTCCACTCCTCCGTCTCCCATAAGGCCCACTTCGATGAGATAATCCTTTTTTATGCCTTCGGAATCCTGATCGGTCTGCTGGTCGACCGGGAAAGGATGGAGACCCAACAAAGACAGGACCAGGAACAGATGGCCTGCATGGGAGAAGCGGCCGCGGCCGTGGCCCATGAATTGAAAAACCCGGTCATCACCATCGGGGCCTATACCCAAAAGATCTTGAAAAAGACCGACCCCGAAGATCCCAATCGGGAACGGCTGGCCGTGATTCATCAGGAATGTCAGCGACTCGAGTTGTTGCTTAAGGACATGATCCATTTTTCACGGCCCATAAGCCTCGAGGTCAGCGCGGTAGAGGTTAATTTCATGGTTGAAGAGATCCTGAAAATCGTTCAGCCCCATGCGGAACAAAAACAGGTTTCCCTGGTTGCTAATCTGGAGGCCGGCCTGCCGGCCCTAAAGGCCGACCGAAACCGTATCCACCAGGTCCTCAATAACCTGATTCTCAACGCCATCCAGGCCTCGGACCCCGGACAGCCGGTCTTGGTGCGAACCCAAAAGCAAAAGGGTCAAATCATCATTGAAATATTAGACCAAGGGTGCGGCATTCCGCAGACCAGTCAGGACAAAATTTTTCACCCCTTTTTTTCCACCAAAAAGGAAGGATCGGGGCTGGGGCTGGCCATTTCAAAAAGGATTATAGAAATGCATCAGGGTCGATTGGTTTTTCGGACCAACCGCCCCACGGGGACCGTTTTTTCCATCTCTTTGCCTTTAAGCAGAAAATCCCTCCTGGCCCGAGCCGGCGCAAGGGGTCAGAAAGAATGACCTTTTAACCCGATCTTTCTTTTAACTTTCTGCCAAGCAACACGTCCAATTAGAAAACTTGAAAAGGATTGTTATGAAACGGACCGTGATCATCTTGTTTATTATACTGATAGTGGGCGCAGGGGCATTTTGGGGATTCCGGACTTATCAAGCCAAAAAGCAGTCCCCCCGCTATAAAACCGAAGCGGTCACCCGCGGCTCCATTATCTCCCAGGTTATCGCTACCGGCACGGTCAACCCGGTCACCCTGGTCCAGGTGGGCAGCCAGGTTTCGGGGACGATTATAAAGCTCTACGCCGATTTTAATTCGGTGGTCCGCCAAGGGCAGGTGATCGCCCAGATCGATCCGGCCCTGTTTCAGGCCAAGGTGGATCAGTCTGAAGCCGATCTCAAGAATGCCCGGGCCTCATTGGAGAAGGAAAAGACCTCCCTGGCCGACAACCTGCGCACCTTTAAGCGCTACCAGGCACTCCTTAAAGACAACCTGGTTTCCCAGAATGACCTGGATCAGGCCCAGCTCAAATACGATCTTTCCCTTGCCCAGGTGAAGGTGGCCGAGGCCCAGATCGAAACGGCCAAGGCCAATTTATCTTCGGCCAAAACCAATGTGAATTACACGACCATTCGCTCTCCGGTCAATGGCACCGTGGTCGCCCGCAATGTCGATGTAGGCCAGACCGTGGCCGCCAGCCTCCAGGCCCCCACCCTTTTTACCATCGCCCAGGACCTGACCAATATGCAGGTCGATACCAACGTGGACGAGGCCGATATCGGCCGCCTGAAAGTGAACCAGGACGCCACCTTCACCGTGGATTCCTACCCGGGCGAAACGTTCAAGGCCAAGGTCTCTCAGGTCAGGAATGCCCCGACCACCGTCCAAAACGTAGTCACCTATGACGTGGTCCTGGGGGTCAGGAACCCGGATCTGAAATTAAAACCCGGAATGACCGCCAACGTCTCCGTCATCATCGAAGAAAAAGACGGGATTATTAAGATCCCCAATGCGGCCTTGCGATTTAAGATGCCCGTACCGCCGTCTAAAAGTAAAAATATTGAAGAGCTCAAAAAGAAATGGAAGGGTTGGTCCATGCTCTGGACCCTTGAATCCGAGAATAAACCGAGACCTACCTTCATAAAGTCCGGTATCAACGACGGCCAATATACGGAGATGGCCCAAGGGCGGCTCAAGGAAGGGGACCTCATCATCACCGATTTATTGACCGACAAAGACAAGAAAAGCCCCGGTCAACAATCCGCCCCAAGGATGCGGTTTTAATCGGCCATGGAACAGCTAATACAGGTTCAAGACCTGTACAAGATTTATTCTTTGGGGGACATTGAAATTCCGGCCCTCAACGGGGTATCCTTATCCATTCAAGCCGGGGAATTTGTCTCCATCATGGGGTCATCCGGGTCAGGGAAATCAACCTTCATGAATATCCTGGGCTGTCTGGATGTCCCCACCAGGGGCTCTTATTTTCTGAACGGCCTTGATATCGGTTCCTTGAATCGGGATGACCTGGCCCACTTACGGAATCAAAAAATCGGTTTTGTCTTTCAGGGATTTAATCTTTTAGCCCGGACATCGGCCCTGGATAATGTCGAATTGCCCTTGTTGTACGGCCCCACCCATGCCCGGGAACGTCGTCGCAAGGCCATGGAGGCCTTGGCCTCCGTGGGATTGGCCGGTCGCGAGGACCATCATCCCAACCAACTTTCCGGAGGACAACAACAGCGGGTGGCCATTGCCCGGGCCTTGGTCAATAATCCTTCCATAATCATGGCCGATGAACCGACCGGAAATTTAGATACCAAGACCAGTCTGGAGATCATGCAACTTCTGACCCAGCTCAATGGAGAGCAGAAAATAACCATTATCCTGGTTACCCATGAACCGGACATCTCCACTTTTACCCGCAGGATCATTCAATTCAAGGACGGTCAGGTCTTGCAGGATCGGGCCATAGAACCCAGGAAGACCGATTAACCATGAAGCTCCTATCCAGTCTCAAAGTGGCCTTGCGGGCCTTACAGATCAACAAGATGCGCTCCTTTTTGACCATGCTCGGCATCATCATCGGCGTCGGTGCGGTCATTATCATGGTCGCCATCGGTTCCGGGGCCAGTGAAATGATTGCCCAGCAAATCGCCAGTATGGGTTCCAACCTCCTGATCGTCATCCCCGGAGCCACGACGGCCGGGGGAGCTCGCATGGGCTTTGGTTCTGTCTCCACCTTGACCTCCGACGATGCCAAGGCCATCAAGGATGAATGCTCGGCCGTCAAGGCCGTTGCCCCTATTTGGGGCGGTGTGACTCAGGTGGTTTATGGAAATCAAAACTGGAATACCGGGGTCAACGGCACGACCCCTGATTTCTTTGAGATTCGGGAGTGGCCCATGGCCTCAGGCCGCGTCTTTAATGACCAGGAGATCACCGGGGCGGTCAAGGTGGCCGTGGTGGGTCAAAGCGTGGTTGAGAATCTTTTCGGTTCCGACAATCCCCTGGGCCAGGTTATCCGGATTAAGAAGGTCCCTTTTACCGTCATCGGGGTCCTTTCTTCGAAAGGACAGTCGGCCCGCGGGGACGATCAGGATGACGTCGTCTATATTCCCCTGACGACTTCCCAAAAAAAGGTCTTCGGCAGCGCCCTTCCCAATACGGTGCGGATTATTATGGTTCAGGCCCGGGATATCGATGTCATGGCCGAAGCCGAAAAACAGGTCAACAATCTGTTAAACCAACGCCACCGAACGCAACGGGGACAACTGCCGGATTTTACGGTCCGGAACCTGACGGAGATCATGGCCACGGCCGAGCAATCGGCCAAGGTAATGACCTTGCTCCTGGGTTCCATTGCCCTGGTCTCCCTGCTGGTCGGGGGAATCGGCATCATGAATATTATGATGGTCTCGGTGACCGAACGGACCAGGGAAATCGGCATCCGCATGGCCGTGGGGGCCAGGGGAATCGATATCCTCTTTCAATTTTTAACCGAATCAGTGGTCCTGAGCCTGGTCGGCGGGCTTATTGGAATCGGGATAGGGGTCCTGGGGGCCAAAGTGACGGCAATTTTCTCCGGCTGGAATGTCCTCATCTCTTACTGGGCCTTATTGATCTCTTTTTCCTTTGCCGCGGCCGTGGGGATTTTTTTCGGCTTCTACCCGGCCCACAAGGCCTCCCGCCTGAACCCCATCGATGCCCTGCGGTATGAATAGGCGCCTATCGAGATCTAAGGTTTGAAGAATTGTATCCGTTTAGCCGTTTGAAACAACTCGAGATCCCTCCAACCTCGCTTTTCCAAAGGGAGGGGCAAGCTTCCCTTTGGAATAAGGGGAGTGAGCTGGATTTAGCCTTTGAAATCATGGGAGTCAGAATAGTCTTTATCCAGTATCAAGGCACTAAATTTTGTTACAAAAAATCTATCATCCAGTATCCAGTAAAAGGAGGTCATCATGATCGTCAAGCAAATACCGGTAGGGACCATGGATGTATTCAGTTATCTCGTCGGTTGCGAAAAAACCAGGGAGGCCATGGTTATCGATCCGGGTGGAGACGTGGATCTGATCGCCGCCACGGCCAAGGAAGAAGGACTCAATATAAAATTCATATTCAATACCCATCATCACTGGGATCATGCTTACGGGAATGCCGCCTTGAAAAAATTAACCGGTGCAAAAATCGTCATGCATGCCCTGGAGGATGATCTTCTGAAAGGCCCTTCAAAAGCGGACATTCGCTTAAAAGATGAAAAGACCTTCCAGGTGGGTGAAATCACCTTTCAGATATTCCATACCCCGGGCCACACCCCTGGCGGACTTTGCCTTTACGCCCAGGGCCAGCTCTTTACCGGCGACACCCTCTTTGTGGGCGACAGCGGCCGCACCGACCTGGCCGGCGGCCATCGCCCCACCCTGGGGGCATCCATACGCAAGCCTGATGAAGCTTCCGGACGACACCATCGTCTGGCCCGGCCATGATTACGGCCCGACTCCCAGCTCGACCATCGGTCATGAAAAGAGGACCAATGTGAATGCCAAAGAATACGGATATTATGTGAAGGACTGACAAAGATGCGAGGAACACTACGCTTCGGTTAGTTTTGTCTACTTGCGTTTTCGAATAGTCTCCGACAGATAGCCCATGCCGACCAGGAAAACCGCCAGACCGAGGACACTAAGGATGGAAATACGATAAAAAAACAGCCGGCTCAAGATGACGGCCAGGCCGATGCCCAAAACAGCCCGAATTAAAAATTTCATCCAAGGAGTCATAGCCGCATTTCCTATCTTCTCATCACCGTCCACTATTTTCACCCTGTAACAATTGCTTCCTCAACCAATCCAGGGCCATGACCGCCACCCGGTCCGGCAGGGACTCGGCAAACCCGCCGATCCGATGGGAAAAGGTCGCCGTCTTTTTCCCGGCCAGGGCCATCGAAAGAATCTGATCTCCCGGGTTTCCTTCCACCCAAACACCAAGGCCTAATTGGCAGTCAAAAAAATTCCGGATTTTTTCAGCTAAAAAAAGGGCCTGGGCTTCCTGTTTAAGTATGGTCTTTTGAGAAGGCCAGCCTTGCTCAAAAGCCAAAACCAAACCCCCTTTGAAACAAAGACATCCGGTGGCCTTGAGTCTTTGGCTGATCCTGCCCCCGGTAAAGGTTTCCACGATTCCCAGGGAAATTTTTTTCTCTTCCAATAATCGGGCCGTCACCCCTTCCAGGGTCTCTTCCCCGGTACCGAAAATCATGACCCCCAGGCGCTCCCGGATCTTGGCTTCCATGGGGTCAATCAGCGATTGGGTTTCCTTTTTATCCCGGCCGAAGGCCGTGATTCGAATTCGTATCTCACCCGGTGAGGCCAATAGGCCGATCACCGGATTTTTGCTTTCCCGGATGAGATCGCCGATCTGTTCATCCACCCGGCTCTCGCCCAGGCCGCAGACCTTAAGGACCCGGTATTCGATCAGCCCTTTTTCTTTCCCGAGTTTCTTCTTTAAAAATGGAAGGACCGTATCCTGCATCATCGCCTTAAGTTCCCGCGGAACACCTGGCAGGACAACTATGATCGAGCCTTTCTCCGTTTCCACCATGAACCCCGGGGCCGTTCCCTGAAGATTGGGAATGACCCTGGCCCCGGCTGGAATGAAGGCCTGCTTGCGGTTGTTGGGGGCCATGACAAAGCCGGCCTGGTCAAAAAAGGATTTTATGAGCTTGAATAATTTGGGATGGAAGACCAGTTCTTTCCCGGTGACCTCGGCCACAATTTCCCGGGTCAAATCGTCTTCGGTAGGGCCGATCCCGCCGGTAGTGATGACGACCCTGGAACGACTCAAGGCCCGGCGAATGACCGAGGTCATCCGTTTTCGATCATCCCCGACCATGGTTTGAAAGGCCACTTCGATCCCGATCTCTTGCAACCGACCGGCCAGGTAGGAAGTATTGGTATCCTGGATCTGCCCCAGGAGGAGCTCCGATCCGATGGCGATGATTTCCGCGGTATTGTTTTTATTCATAGTCCGTGCTTTCTTAATGGACATTTCGTTTAACCTTCCTGGACAAAATTAAACTATCTTCAGTCGTTCTATTTCCTGTCGAATCTGTTCAATTACTTCTTTATTCCCGATTTCTCCATCCAGGCTGAAGACTATAAATACTTTGCCGCCGTATTGTTCTTCAAATTCTGCGAAACTGGCTTTCATTCTTTCAGTTGGAGAATAATTGCCGAAGTTTGCTTTCGCCGTCACAGGCTTGATTTGAATGCCAAATGCTCTATCATCAACTTTTGCCACATAGTCGATGTCTCCCGCGTGGTCAAGTTCAGAATCGGATTCCTCAAAAATTATATCCGGAAAGATTTTGGCTAATCCGTCATTAACAACAGACTTCTCCCGAAGGAAACCGTCAAATGTCCTATTGATGGTAAGATTGTAAATGTAATCGATGCAATCCTGAAGCGTCAGTTGATTGAAAGCCGCTTGCCATTCAGGAATAACTACTTCTGTAATTTTCTCGTAAAGCCGTTCGCCTAGTTCTCGCAGGCACTCTGGGGTAATTTTAGTTGGCGTCTTTGAAACTGAGTATGCGTTTTCAAAATACCATCGTTCCCATTCTTGAATTGTTTTTGGCTGGCATTCCCTAATAAGGGCCATCACCGCCCCGACTTTATTGGGCCTTGATAACTGATAAGTTTGGTTGGCATAATTCAGGACTTTTTCTTTTTTGCCGAATTCCAAAGAATATCTTTGTTTTTTAACCATTTACTGCCTCTGCAGGTTTAAAAATTTATTTTTATATTTAAAGTCAGATAAACTGTCAACGTCAACCAAACCTTCCTTGATTATGTGGGCATTTATAAAAGTCTTGTTTTTCAGGTATAGATAACAAAGAAGGTTGTTCCCTTCATCATATTTCTGTTGGTCGAATTTCATAAATACTTTTTGACCCTTTGTTTTTTCGATCAGAAATCTGATTGCCTGTCCATTAGTCGCCCCTTTTTCTTTTACGCCGATAAGGCGAACAGCCAAATCATTATCCAGCTTCAACAACTCAGGACTGATTACTTCTTTTACGGAATAGTAGACTTCTCTTTCACCGCTGTCTTTATCTATTTTTGACCCGAATTGAAGCTTCTTAGGGTCAATCTTCTTATCAAGTTTATGAGGGTCGTTGAAGATATAGGGCAGCTTTCCGATTTCTTCATTCAGGTCAGTTTTAACGCTATCATTCAGAAATACGTATTCAGTAGCTACAATATCGGATTGCCCCACATTCAGCTTATCTTTAATTGTTGGAATAAAGTCCGAGTTGATTTCATAGCCAATAGAACTACGACCTAAATTACGGGCAGCAAGTGAGGTTGTCCCACTGCCGAGGAACGGGTCCAAAACCGTCTCGCCGGAGAAAGAAAACATTTTTATCAGGCGGGCAGGCAACTCTTCTGGAAACATAGCAATGTGACCGTCCTGCTTTGCCCCGGCAAAGTACCAATGCCCCGAAAAATAAGTATTCCAGTCGTCTTTCGTCATTATTGAAAGTTCTTTTTGTTCCTTAGTCGGCGCTGGTGGAACGCCCTGTTTTTTGAAAAGCAGGATAAATTCATAATCAAGCTTCAAAATGCCGTTTCGGGGATATGGGAAACTACCCATTATCGTGGCGCCGCCAGTCGTATTGCATGTGGTGACTTTCTGCCAGATGACAGCCCCCATATAGTCGAAACCTATGGTTTCACAGAATTTAATTATTTCGGTTCTTATTGGAATCACTTTATACCGCCCATAATAAACTGACCGGGCGAACTGGTCTCCGATATTGATGCAAAGTCGGCAGCCGGGATGTAATACCCTATGACACTCCTTCCAGACAAGATTCAGGTTATTGATATAACTTTCATAGCTTTCGTGAAAACCGATTTGATTTTCAGTCCCGTAGTCTTTTAATTGCCAGTATGGGGGGGATGTAATTACTAAATGAATCGATTTATCTGGTAAGCGGTTCATTTGTCTGCTGTCGCCGTGTATTATTTTATGAATAGTTTTCAATGCGATCTCCATAGCTTACAGTTTAACATATTCTGTTTAAATTTAGCGCCCAACGCCATGGTCAGCCAGAGCCCTTCATTCGGGCGATTGGCTGCGCCAGATTGGCTCGCTTTCAAAGAATATCCAGTTGTATCTTGACGGCTTCCTCAACCTTGCCCATATCCTCCACGGAAAGCATACTGGCCCGTTTAAAGAGCCGTGTCTTGCTAACGGTCGCCAACTGGTCCGCCATGGCCTTACTCTCTTTCCCTTCAAAAACCACCAGGGCCTCGCTGGGATAGAGGCGATCTGTCTTACTGGTGAGAGGGACAACCTGAACTCTATTAAGAAACTTGTTAGAGGCGTCGTTGCTGATAATGACGGCAGGGCGTTTCTTCCTGATCTCTCCGCCAACGGAGGGATCAAAATTGACCCACCAGACCTCACGCCGTTTCATTGGCAACATCCTTGAAGGTAACCTCCGCCCACTCCTTGGCCTCCTGTTCACGTTTCTTATCTTTCGCCATTTCGGCGTAAGCCGCTTCCAGATTGGGACGCACAACGTGAGGACGGACTATTTCTTGGATGAATCTGCTGATCTTCCGGGGGCCAATGGTCTTGTGAAGACCTTCGTAAACCTCTTCATCAACGGTTATGGTCAGTTTCTTCTGCATTTTTAACCTCCTTTATACGTGTACTATACGTATAGAAACTCGACATGTCAACAGTGAAAATATTTTTCGTCTTAAAAATTAACGGTCCAATCCATGGGCCCAAAATTGCTTTTTAGTCATTGACATTTATTTCCGATAGAGACAAGGTAGCTTTGAATTTTTGAAAGGGATCGATGGAAAAAGACAAAAGCATGGATAATCAACCAGGACAACCTATCACCGAAATAAAAATAATCCGAAGTTTCAAGCGAAAGAAGACCGTAAGCGCCCGTTTGAATAAGGGGGTACTGGCCATCTCTGCTCCGGCAAGGATTTCCGATAAAGAACTCAATAAGATCATTGCCCGACTCAAGGAAAGGCTGCTCAAGAAAAAAATCAAAAGGGATTTGGAGCGGGAACAGAACCTAAAGGAAATAGCGGAAAAGTTGAATACAAAGTATTTTGGCGGGCGTTTGCAAATCGCGGCCATCGACTATTCGACCAACCAGAACTCACGGTTCGGTTGCTGCAACCTGAAAACCGGGAAAATCTTGATATCCCATAGACTGGCCGCCATGCCTGATTGGGTCCGGGATTATGTGATCGTCCACGAACTGGCACACCTGATCGTCCCCAACCACGGCAAGCCTTTTCATGATCTGACCGCCAAGTATCGGTGGAAAGAGCGGGCCATCGGTTATCTGATGGCCAAGGGCTATGAGGAAGATGAGATGGATATCTCCCCTGACCCTGTCACTGAGACAGGGTCAGGTAAAGAATAGGTCTGGAGCCTATCCTTCCTTCTTCGGCCGGTCCAACCCCTTGACGATCTGGGAGCGGATCATCCGCGGAAGCATCATGTGATGATGGGGGCAGATCGATTTGGGGTTCTGATAGGCGCTGTCGGTGAAGGCGACCAGGTAACGTCGAATCTCCTCATAACGGACCACTTCATCCACAAACCCTCGCTTGGCGCAGTAGACAGGCCGGGATTGGTCGTAGTATTGCTGGGCCAGGGCATTCATTTTGTCGATAATCGGTTGTAAGGGTTTGCCGCTATCCTTCTCTTTGACCAACCTCCGGGAGAAGGAGGCTGCGGCAGCGGTCTCGCCGTGCATGACATAAATCTCGGTAGTCGGCGTGCCCAGGGTAAAGGCATTGTGATTATTGGCCGTGGGGCCCCCCATGACATAATGGGCCGCGGCCGTGCCTTTTCTTAAGACCACCAGCATCATGGGCACATCGGTCTGCTCGATGGAATAGATCAGGGACTGTCCCAGGCCCAAAAGTTCGGCCTTCTCGGCGGTATCCCCCACGTCAATCCCCGAGGTGTCCTGGAACCAGATGATGGGCACCCGGTCCCGGCCGCACTGGGTGACAAACTCATTCATTTTGATCAGGCCCTGTCGGTAAAGCTTCCCGCCGATGCCGATATATTCGTTGGTATATTCCGGGTAATTGGCCCCCAGGAAACCCTGGCGGTTGCCGATGACCCCCGCCAGAAAGCCGTCCACTTTGACCAGGCCGGTATAGACCTCGGGTCCGAATCCGGGACGGAATTCCAGGTGTTCGCTTCCGTCCACCAGACGGGCCAGAAAATTATCAAAATCATAGACGGCCTTCTGATTAAAGGCGATGAGCGAGGGCAGGTCACTCAGGGGATATTTGGGTTCGGCCGGCTTGGCCACCCTGAAAAAACGAGGGTTATAGGCCGGCATCTCGCCCATATATTCCTTCAGGGCATCCAGCACCTGGGTCTCCTCTTCAAAGACGGCCCGGAAAAATCCGGTGGAGTCATAATGGATCTTGACACTGCCCGGCGGGACCTGTTTGAAGTGACGGGTGGCCTCGATGATCTCCTCGGCCCCGGCCTCATCAAAGGACCCCCTGGGACTCATACCGCTGACGATCCCTCCGCCGCCCACGGCGATGTTGCAGTTTTTGTGGGCCAGCAGGATGGTGGGGCTGATGCCCTGGTATCCGCCGCCGGCCGGATTGGTGCCGTAAATCCCGGCCAGGACCGGGATACCCAATTTTTCCAGCTCCGCATGGCGGAAGAAGGTGGTGCCGTTTCCCCGGCGGTCGGCATAGACCTCCTGCTGCTCGGTGAGCTTGACCCCGGAACAATTGACCAGCCAGACTAAGGGGATATGGAGCCGTTTGGCCAGATCGGTGACCCGCAACTGGTTTTCCGCCTGTCCGGCAATCCAGGCCCCGGCCATCACCTTATTGTCGAAACCGATCAGAACGCACCACTTGCCGCTGATGCGGGCCAGGCCGTCGATGACCCCGGTGGTCCCTTCTTCATTGTCGCGAGGATTATAAAGGGTGTGGAGGGGACAGAAAGTGCCGGGATCGACCAGGTATTCGATGCGGTCCCAAACGGTCATCTCCCCCCGCTGACGGATCTTTTCAGCCGGCAGTCCGGCCTGTTTGACCCGTTCGACTTCGGCATTCACTTCTTTGATGACGGCTTCGATCTGGGCCCGGTTCTCGGCCATCTTGTCGATCTGGTTTTGTTTGAGCGGTTTGCCCAGATCGTCCATTTTTTCAAAATAAGGTCGCATAAAAAATTCCTCCTAAAAAAGGTACAAGGTACGAGGTGTAAGGTATAAGGTTTTAGGGTTCAAGCTTTTTCCCCTCATACCTTGCACCTCATGCCTTGTACCTGATGCTTAGTTATTTATTCGCCTTCCTGATCCCCAACTGATCCTGGCCGATGATAAACTTACAGATATTGGTCGAGCCTTCGACCATGTAATACGTAGGGGCGTCTCGATAATAGCGGGCCACCGGGTACTCGGTGGAATAGCCGTAGGCACCCAGGATACGCATGGCATAGTTGGAAGCCTTGGAGGCCACTTCGCCGCTGATGTACTTGGCCATGGCCACCTCCAGATTATTATTGAGATTCCCCTGGTCCTTTTGCCAGGCGGCCTTATAAACCATCAAACGGGCCGCCTCGATTTCCACGGCCAACTGGGCGATCATGTCCTGGTTCATCTGAAACTGGCCGATGGGTTTTCCGAACTGTTCCCTTTCGTTGCAGTATTTGGTGGCCGCGTCCAGACAGGCCTGGGCCACTCCGACGCCGCCGGCGGCGGCTGAGAGACGGGTCTGGCCTAAAGAGCCGAAAACGATCTTGGCCCCGTCTCCGGGTTTACCGAGGATATTCTCCTTGGGGACCCGGGTATCTTCCAGAAAGATCTCTCCGGTCGGAGAAGAACGGGAACCCATTTTATCCAAATCCGAAGTGGAAATGCCGTTGAAATTTTTCATTTCCACCACAAAGGCCGACAATCCACGGCTGCCGGCCGATCGGTCGGTATAGGCATAATAGATGATCACATCGGCGATGCTGGCGTTGGAGATCCAGGTCTTGGAACCGTTTAACAGCCAGTAATCGCCTTTGTCTTCGGCCATGGATTTCAAAGACATGACATCCGATCCGGCGTTGGGTTCGGTGATGCCGAATCCGCCCAGATAATCGGCATTGACCAGGTTGGCGATATATTTCTGTTTGAGCACATCGCTGCCGTACCGATAAATGGTAAAGGCGCAGCCCAGGGCCTGCATATTGATCTGCACCCGCAGGGAGCTGGAGGCCCGGGCGATCTCTTCGGTCAGGATCATGGCCGCCATCCAGCCCATGTTGTTCCCCCCGTATTCTTCGGGGAGGACCGTCCCAAAAAAACCCAGCTCGGCCATAGGTTTGATCACTTCCCGATAAGGGAAATAATGTTCTTCGTCCCATTTGTCGGCAAAGGGGGCGATCTTCTCGGCGGCAAAATCCCGGGCCATTTCCCGAACCGCCAATAATTCTTCCGATAATTCAAAATCCATCTGATTTCTCCTTTAAATAGCTCTTAGCGATCAGCTATCAGCAATCAGACTACTTCCACCCATTATTATGAGGTTGGAAGCTTAAAAGTGCCTGCTGACCGCTGAATGCTGAAAGCTATCGGCTTCGTTAATCCAAAATAATGTTCTTCGAAACAATCATCCGCTGGATCTGGTTGGTCCCGTCAAAAATCTGGACCGCCTTGGCATCCCGCATCATCCGCTCCACCGGTGATCCTTTCAGATATCCGGCCCCCCCGAAAACCTGGACGGCATCGATGGTCACCTTCATGGCCACATCCGAGGCATAACATTTACACATGGAGACCAGGGTCTCAATATCCCGGAAGGTCCCCTCCTGGGTATCAATGATCGCCGCTGTGCGAAAAATTAAAGATTTGGTGGCCTCTATAGCCATCTTCATATCGGCCAACATATAACGCACGGCCTGAAAAGAAGCGATCAGACGTTTGAACTGGGTCCGGTTCTTGGCAAAGGACAAAGCCGCTTCATAAGCCCCTTCGGCAATCCCCAGGGCCAGAGAGGCCGCCCCCCAGACCCGCATGACATTGGCATGTCGGGACAGGACCTTCCACCCCTCTCCTTCCCGGAGGAGCAGATTTTCTTTGGGAACCCGGGCGTTCAGAAAAAACATTTCCGAGGTGACCGATCCCCCTAATCCCATTTTCCTCTCCTTTTTCCCAAAAGACAAGGCCCGGGGTATCGCGCGGGACGATGAGGGCGCTGACCCCGCCGGTCCGTTTTCCAGGGCCGGTTCGAACGAAAACCAGATAGTAATGGGCATGAGGTCCTAAGGTAATGAAGGACTTGGTCCCATTGACCACATAATGATCCCCTTCCAGAACCGCCCTGGTCTGCAGGGAACCGGCGTCCGAGCCATGGTTGGGTTCCGTAAGACAAAACCCGCAGAGTTTATCCCCTGGGGACATTTCCGAGAAAAACCGCTCCTTCTGCTCCGGCGTACCTACTTCCCGGATGGTCCGGACCACGGCGTTGGTGGGAAAAACCAACAAAGCCGAGGCCGGAGAGGCCTTGGAGATCTCCTCGATAACCAGGCAGAGCGAGGTGGCGTCGGCCTCTTTGCCTCCAAAGGCGGCCGGCAGAGAAAGTTTTAAGAGCCCGGCCCGGACAAAGGCCTCATAACTGGTTTCGGGAAATTCATCCCGGGCGTCGATCTCCCCGGCCTTGGGGGCAATCTCCGAGGCCACCAAAGTCCGCACCTTTTCCTGGATCTCTTTTTGAGCTGAATTGAGGTGCAGGAACATCTTTTATAGACCCGCCTTTCTATCCCTAATCAAACCCCTTACTTCGCTTACGATCCTGATTTCTTCCATTCACTCCTCCTTTTCCCCTCCTGCCCGGTCTCTTTGAAGAAAATGAGGCCGCAAGGGGTGATCTAAAAAAGAAGGAAAAGTCAACTATCATAAAAAATCAGTCTCCTTGTCAATATTTTTTTGCCCTTTTCTTTTTATTTGACTTGAACCGAAGTCCGTACTTATGATGTTTTCTTCGAAAAGGAAGGGGAAAACCGGATCATGTCACCAAAAGAGTCGAAAATCATGTCTTTATCGGAAGCCGTCTCCCGGTATGTAACACCGGGCAAGTCGATTTCCCTGGGGACCTCTTTGGAAGGACTGATCCCCTTTGCCGCCGGACACGAAATCATCCGCCAGGGCATCCGGGACCTGACCCTCATCGGCCCCATTTCGGATATGCTTTTTGATCAACTTATCGGCGGGGGTTGTGTCAAAAGGATACGGGCGGCCTGGGTGGGCAATGTAAGCACGGGGATCGGCTACCACTTCCGGAGGGCCGTTGAGCAGGGGATTCCCGGACCTTTGGCCGTTGAAGATCATTCCAACTTTTCCATGGCCTTGAGTTTACACGCCGGGGCCCTGGATGTCCCCTTTCTTCCGGCCCGAACCCTCCTGGGATCGGATATCATCAAAGACAATCCCCATTTTAGACGCGCCCCCTGCCCTTTTACCGGGGAGCCCCTGCTCCTGGTTCGGGCCATATGTCCTGACCTGGCCATCATCCATGTCCAACGATGCGATCCTTTGGGAAATGCCCACCTTTGGGGAAATATGGGGGTCACCGTGGACGCGGCCAAGGCCAGCCGCGCGGTCATCCTCATTACCGAAGAGCTCGTCGATCCCGAGGTAATCCGAAGCGATCCTAACCGGACCGTCATTCCGGGATTTATCGTTTCCGCCGTGGTGGAAGAACCCTGGGGGGCCCATCCTTCGGCCGTTCAAGGCTATTACGGCCATGATGACCCGGTTTATGTCAACTACGCCCTTGAAACCAAGACCCGGGAAGGAAGCCGGCTATGGTTTCAAAAATGGGTCTATGGGGTAAAAAATCGGCAGGAATATCTGAATCTGTTTCCCGAAGAACAACTCACCCGGTTAAGAGTGCAGCAATCGGCCCCGGCGGCCACCACGGAGTTTGGATATTGAAAATAATCCGATGCTGGATCCGGTATCTTTCTATCGGGATTTAGACTTAGTTCGAAAATAGGGTTCGAGGATTCCAGGATTCGAGGGTTCAAGGGTTTTAACTTCCACGCCTTTCACTTGAATCCTTGACTCCTCGGCCCCTTGAACCCTGTTTTTCATGATTCGTGGCGCTCCAAAGGGCGCATGTGGGCTTAATATGAACAAGGAAATCTACAAGGCCCTTGAGAAAATTGTCGGTTCCCAACACATCACCGCCAAGGACACCGACCGGCAATGCTACGCTTACGACGCCACCCAAATCAAGGCCTGGCCCGACGCGATCATCTTTCCGGCCAATACCCAGGAAATCGCCGAAATTTTAAAAGTGGCCAACCGCTATAAGTTTCCCGTTGTCCCTCGCGGGGCCGGCTCGGGTATGAGCGGGGGGGCGGTCCCAATCCAAGGCGGGTTGGTCCTGGTGCTGTTGCGCCTGAACCGGATCAAGGCCATCGATCCGAATAATTTTTTAGCCATCGTTGAGCCCGGGGTCATCACCAGGGACTTGCAACAGGCCGTGGAGACCCAGGGGCTCTTCTATCCTCCGGATCCTTCCTCCTCCCATTTTTCCACCCTGGGAGGAAATGCGGCCGAATGTGCCGGAGGCGGACGGGCCGTCAAATACGGGGTCACCCGGGATTACGTCCTGGGTCTGGAAGTGGTTCTTCCGACCGGGGAAATCTTAAGGACCGGGGTGCAGACCGCCAAAGGGGTGGTCGGTTACGATCTGACCCGGTTGATGGTCGGATCCGAAGGGACCCTGGGAATCATTACCGAAATGGTCCTGAAACTGATCCCCTTGCCGGAGGCCCGTCAGACCATCCTGGCCTTTTTCGACCAAATGGCCCTGGCCACTCAAACGGTTGTGGAAATCCTCCAGGCCCGGATCCTTCCTTCTGTCCTGGAATTCATGGACCATTCATCGATAGACAGCGTCGAGGAGTACCTCCATCTCGGATTGCCCACTCAAGCCCAGGCCTTGTTGCTGATCGAGGTGGACGGCGACCGGGAGGCAGTGGCCCGACAGGGAGAAACGATTGAACAAATCTGCCGGCGAATCGGGGCCACAGGGGTAAAAAAGGCCGCCACTCCCCGGGAAGCGGAAGATCTATGGAAGGCCCGAAGGGCCATTTCACCGGCCATTTTTCGTTTACGGCCCAACAAAATCAATGAGGATATTGTTGTTCCCCGGGACAAGATCCCGGAGGCCGTCGAGCGGTTTCAGAAAATCGGCCGACGTCTGGAATTATTGATTATCAGTTTCGGTCATGCCGGAGATGGGAACATCCATGTCAACGTCATGTTCGACGGCAGAAAAGCGGGGGAAAAAGAAAAGGCCCAGGAGGCGGTTGCGGAAATCTTCAAGACGGTCCTGGCCCTGGGAGGCACCCTTTCCGGCGAACACGGGGTAGGCTTGACCAAGGCCCCTTTTCTGGCCCTGGAATTAAATTCCCGGTCCTTAACCCTCATGAAAAAGATAAAAGCCCTCTTCGATCCCAACCAGATCCTGAATCCGGGGAAAATATTTCCCGTAGCCCCATAAACACGGGGTGGGTGCAGGGCCCAAGATTCAAGGTCAGGAAGCAACCATCCTCTTGGAATGGATCTTTTATCGCTTCGGCAAGGTTTCGGGATCCCCAAAATACGTCAATCAGCCAAGAACGGATAAAGCCGATAACGGGAGACACCCTACCAGTACCAGTCGGAACCTACGCCCATCTGGTTGACGATCGACTTGACTCCCGGTACCCCGTTAGCAATTTGCAGAATGGCATCTATGGTTTTTTGAGACCCGAGGCTCCCGCTCAGCGTTACAATCCCTGAATCCGCTTTGACTTGAATTGAAGCCACCCTGGTTCGATCATCTTTGGCCAGAGAGGCCCAGACCCGGCTGCCAAGCAAGGCATCCTCGAAGGCCTTTTGTGATTCAGGGGTGGTTTTAAAATCATCCAGGTTGATCCTGTAGGCAATAACATCGCAGGCATCTTCAATGCTGATATGTTCAAGATTCAGCACCCAGTCATAAAGAACGGGATCCTGCCATTCCAGGCCATAGAGGAAATAAGTCCACTTACTCCGGTCTTTGTCGACCTTTTCGATGTATTCGGCTGCTTCGTTTCTGCCGAGGTTCATCCGTTTCATGGCCGACTGGATTCGGAATTCCATACCCGCGATGACCCGTATCCGCAGTAGGTTTGAAATCCCGCTCAGGAGCAAATGTCCGGCATACCCGTGATAGACCAGGTTCCCATCCTTGGCGTGCTCCATGATCGCCGCCGTCACACATTTGAGATAAGCGAGCCGCGGACCGGCCGTCTGTTGCCAGATCGAAGGCGGATTTTTGAGGGCCGCCGTAAGTTTGTCCACGCTGACCCCGCATTCCTTTTCCGCTTCGAGTATGGCCTCCTCGCGTCCGAGCCTTGGATAATCCAGCCGACAGGCAAGACACTCGGCAAGGGCATTACCACCGCTGAAAGTGCCCCGTGAAATGGTAATTATCGCCATGGCAAATCTCCTTCTTAAATATTTGTATATTTAAATCATAGCACTCATTTCTCATCAGTGTAAAGTCTTTTATCTGCGCCAGGACCTTCTCCCAAGCCTATTCCGGACCTGAGTATGGGCTTCGGAGGGACCTTATTTCAAGACCACTACACCAAATTGAGAAGATGGCCTGAGAAAAGATGAGATGATCTTCGATTTATTTTCACGGAAAGAGGAAGGCCGAATTTAAGATTCGGATTTTATCCGGTCTAGCCAGTTCGTCAATGGCAAAAAAATTGAACAAAACCCGATTTTCGGATATACTATTTTCTAATGAAGATCAAAAACCCTTTTGAAGTTTTGGGAATTGCCCCGGCCATGGTCCGTGCCTTGGAGGGAAAGGAATTGTTTTCCCTGGTCAGGTCCACCTATCGGGCCTTGCAATTGATTTATCACCCCGACCGCTCTCCATTACATGACCAAACCCTTAAAATCCAAAAGACCCAAAAAGTGGCCGAAATCAATCTGGCCTTTGAAAAATTGGATCATGATCGAGACCCGGATTCTCTCGATCATTACCGAAACTTATATCTCCGCAGGACCGGAGACGGCTGGAAAAAAACCCTCCGTCAATTGAATCGGGAAATCCAGGAACTGAATTCAAAAAACGAGACCCTCTCCCAGGGATACCTCCGGCATCTGTTAGAACCGTGTTTCCCGGGTCATCCCCAAAAAGCTTCCGAACCGATCGGCATTTTCAGCCTGGAGAACCGGCGTTTAGGTCTTCAGGACATCGCCATCAATCACAATGTCCGTTCATTATCCTGGGATTTGGGGACCAATTATAAAGAAATCAAATTCGATGCCGAGGGACGGATGTTTTATAAGCTGCCCTGCCGTAAACGATTTATTCAGGTCAATTTCATCAAACTCTTGGGGACGGTCGAGAAAGACAAAGTGGACCTCATCCCCTTGCTGGATCGGGTGATTCCCCAGGATCAGTTGATTCAGCAGGAAAAAATGAAAAAAAGTTACCCCGAAAACCCGAAATGTTTTGATGTCCTGAATAGTTTATCCGTCGATGAATTTCGAAAGCACTGCCTGCCTTTGTTAAAACCGGACCTGACCGAAGGGTCTTTTCTTTTCTCCCTCCACCGAAAGGCCTGCCAAGAAAACCGCATTAATCTGGAAGGTCTTATAATCCGAGTCCGGATCCTCGAATTCTATAAGGATTTGATAAATCGGGGCTTGCTCATAAAAAACCCAGATGCGATTTAATTTTTTCGGAATGGGCTGACCTCGGCCGTAGATTCTTCTGTAGGTCGGCTCCCTGGTCAGTCCCAGGGCATGGAAGGTTTGATCTTTTCGATACCGTCCTAAATATTCCAAGGCGATGTATTTCCCGCCGTGACCATTATCGTGGACTTCATAATCAATATTCCACTCTTCCTTCCACTGAATGTACTTGGGACTTAATCCCGGAGGGCTGTGGTTGTCCATTCCATCATCCGGATACCGGCCTCCATGGTCCCGGGCAAAGGCCTCCAGGGCTTGTCCGATCAGCCCGGCCCGCTCGACAAACTCCTTATAGGGCGCTTCCCTGACCTTCCGGGTCTGGACCACGGCCAGAATGGAAATGGCCGCCATTAAGACCAAGGTAATGGACCATTCCCAGGAAGACAGGCCCAGATAAGATTGTCCTTTTTGCATTTTTTTGATAAGATCCATAAAGAACCTTATGCCCCTTTGCGGCTGGCACCACCAAACATAAAATGGGGTTTCATTAAATTCCGAAGTCCGAAATCAAAAAATTTATTTCTATCTATACTATCCCCCAAAAGGAAAGAAAAGAGGAAATTCATTCTATCCTATGGAACCTTTGAGCATCAAAGCCTGGGCTTCCGGAAAACTCCGGGCCAAGACCCAAACGGCCTGGGAGCTTTTATCTTCCTGCGGACTCTGTCCACGAAACTGCCGAGTCAACCGCCTTAAGGGAGAAAAAGGATTTTGCCAACAGGGACCCAGGGCTAAGGTGGCCCGGGCCTTGCCCCATTTTGGAGAAGAACCGCCCCTTTCCGGCAGCCTCGGGGCGGGAACGGTCTTTTTCTCCGGCTGCGCCCTGCGCTGCCTTTTCTGCCAGAATTATCAGATCAGCCAGGAAGGAATGGGGAAAGAACTGGAAGCGGAAGACCTGGCCCGACTCTTCTTGAAATTGCAAGATCAAGGCTGCCATAACCTCGACCTGGTTTCCCCCACGCCTCATCTGCCTTTTATCTTTTCCGCCCTGGAAATCGCCGTAGCTCAAGGGTTTTGCCTGCCCATCGTTTATAACACCCACGGCTATCTTTCGGACGCCGCCTTGGGGCTCTTGGAGGGAATTGTGGATATCTATCTGCCGGACATGAAATACGGAGATAATGAAAACGCTTCCCGATATTCCCGGGTCGAAGATTATGTCGATTATAATCAAGCAGCCGTCAAGCGGATGTTTGAGCAGGTTGGGCCGTTGAAGATCGATGACCGGGGTAATGCCTTTCAGGGTCTTTTGGTGCGCCATTTGGTCTTGCCGGAAAATAAGGCCAACAGTCGGGAAATCATAAAGACCCTGTCCGCTATTTCTCCTCAGGTCCCACTCAGTCTCATGGCCCAGTATCGGCCCTGTTTTAAAGCCGGCCGAGTTCCGGAAATAAACCGCCCCTTAAGGTCCGATGAATATCAGGAAATATCGGCCTTTGCCCAACAGTTGGATCTTGAGGAGATTTTTATCCAGGAATTGGACAGCGCCGGACATTATTATCCAGACTTTGACCGGGAACACCCCTTTTTTGAATCACCTCTTTGATGGTCTATCGGGTAAAACTCTCGGCGATAAGAGATCTTCAAGGGGAAACTTTAAAATAAAGGTGGTCCCCTTTCCCACAACGCTCTGGACATCGATGGTTCCCCCGTGTTCCCGGACGATGCCGTATACGGTGCTCAACCCCAATCCTGTTCCTTTCCCGACTTCCTTGGTGGTAAAAAAAGGTTCAAAAATTTTGGACAAATTTTCCGAAGGGATGCCCACCCCGGTATCGCTGACTTCCAGGACAATTTTTTTCTCCAGGGGCTCCTGGAAAGTACGCAAGGTCAGGACCCCTTTCCCCTCCATGGCATCGACGGCATTGATTATCAGATTGACCAAGACTTGATTCATCCGGTTGGGATCGGCGTTGATTAAAGGCAGGTCGGGGTCAAGCTCCTGGATGACCCGAACACCCTCCTGGACAATCGGACCCAAAAAAAGGGGACTCTGAATGAGGGCCTGCTTACTCAAAAGTTCGACAGCCTGCCGGATCGACTGATTGAGACTGCAAGGGAGCCGGCGATGGTTGGACTGGCGGCTGAATTCCAATAAGTCCTTGACGATCTCCTTACAGCGCAAGGTCTGTTCTACAATCTCTTCGAGGTCATTCCGCCTGGGATCTTCCGGAGGCATATCCTCCAGCAACAAATTGGAATAGATCAATATGCCTCCCAGGGGGCTGTTAAGCTCATGGGCGACTTTGGCTGAAAGCTCTCCTATGGAGGCGAGCTTGCTGGACTGCATCAATTGATCGTTAAGCAGACGGGCCTTTTCATCCCGCCTTCGGATCATTTTGATGATGAAATAGGTGACGACGATGGTCAGGAAGATTATGCCCAGACTACTCAAATGGAGAAAGATCAAGGTCGCCCAGTTGGCCCGGTTGACCATCCTGAAGGCTTCGGAGTAATCCTGTTTAACCACCAGCAGCCACCGGGGATCCTTAAGCCAGGCATAGGCGACGATCTGTTTTGGAAAAGTCTGTTGAGGACTTTCCCCCTGCCCGTCGACAATCTCAATCCCGCTGTTTTTATGGAATTTTCCGATGGAAAGCGGGGCCTTTTCCATGATCCCGCCCCTGAAGCGCGGACGGGTTTGAAAAAGGCCTGATTGATTTAAAAGATAGGCCTCCCCGGTTTTACCGATTTTGACATTTTCAACCAAGGAGCGAAAGTATTCCGTATCGACAGTGCCCCTTAGGATCCAACGGTGTTTCCCCTCGAGACGCAAAAAAGCGATTATGAAATGAGGCGATTTACGAAATCCCTCAAACATATCACTAATAAAAACTCCCTTTTCCATTACTTCCTTGAACCAGAAGGTTTGAGAATAATCCTTATCCATCAAGGAATATGGGCCGGCATAAGAGAGATGCTTTCCCTGCGGATCGAGTACCCCTAAGTCGATGAAGGTCAACTCGCCCTGATTGAGGGCGGCTAAGACCGACTGGAGATTTTCCTGTTTCTTTAAATAGTCCAGAGAATGGGTCCGGGCGACCAGTCCAAGGTCTGAGGTCCGTTCTTTTAAAAACAAGGCGACAATTTTCCGGTGGTCTTCGACCTGATTTTGAAAGGTCTCCTTCAAGCGGGCATGGGAGAAGTCGGAAAAATAAAGATAAATCCCCCAGCCGACCAGGAGGTGGGGAATTAAAGAGCTGACCAGAATTAAAAAGATAAAATTACGGTAGAGCCTGGAGTAGTGCCCTTTTTCTTGATCGACGTCCTTCATGGAGCCATCCTTTTCAACTGTTCCCAACGGGCCGTACTTCAACCCACATCCTTCTCTTACCTTACATTCTGTATATCAAAAAGGTAACGATTATGCCACCATTAAATATTCCCCTTCTTTCCCCTTGCCCTCCTTTCCCTGCTTAAGATATAATCCGTCCATGAGTCAAGACCGTCTCAAAAATTCCGGCAGACTGGTCATTCCCTTCAGAGACTGGAAGATCCGCGGAAAACTCATCGGGGTAACCCTCTTTCTGGTCCTCTTCCCTCTCCTGGTGGTCGTCTACCTCAGCCTGGCCCATTTCAATGACGCCCTTAAAAAAGCCTCCGAAGAGGATATGGAACATCTGGTCCGGAGTGTCTATATCCTCTGTAAGGCCCAACAGGAAATGAACCCGAACAAGGAGATTTCCACCCCGGACAAGGAAAAAGGATTCGGTCTCGTCAGGGAGGCGATCGGTCAACTTAAACTGGGGAGTACCGGTTATGTCTACGTCATAGACACCCACGGCATCCTCCGGGTCCATCCGGTCGAAGAAGGGAGAAATATCCTTGATTCAACGGATTCGAGCGGATTTAAATACATCCGGGCTATGATCAAGGAGGCCCTGCACAAAGGAGACGGCCAGATCGGGACTATCCGTTACCCCTGGATGAATCCCGAATTGGGAGAAACCAAGCCCAGACAGAAGCTCGCCAAGTTTATCTATTTCAAACCCTGGAATTGGATCATCGTGGCCGGGGCCTACGAGGAGGAAATCTATCATTCCCTTTATGAAACCGAGAGGTTTATCCTTCTGGTGGTTTTAATCAGTCTGGTCATGGCCTTCGGACTGACCATCATCCTTGCCCGTGTCTTAACCAAGCCGATTCTGGACCTCACGGAGGTGACCGCCCGGATGTCGGCCGGAGACCTTTCCCAGAGGGTCAAAACGGTAAGTACCGATGAAATCGGCGTTCTGGCATATTCATTCAATCGAATGGCGGCTCAAATCCAGAATCTATACCGCAAATCTGGAAAAATTGATCGAGGAAAGGACTCGGGACCTGATGGATTCCCGGGAGAAATACCGAAATCTTTCCCAATTTTTAAAAAGCATTTTGGAGAGTGCCACCCAATACGCCATTATTGCCATGGATATGGATGGAACGATCACCGAGTTCAATAAAGGGGCCGAGAAAATCTTCGCCTGGAAAAAGGAAGAAGTCATCAATAAACAAAATATTTCCATCACCATCCCCCCTGAGATGGCCCAGGAAGAAATTGAGAAAACCTTTTTAAGACGGAGCAGGACCGAGGGACTCAGCGAACAGGAGATGGATCGGGTCCAGAAAAACGGAGAGCGCTTTCCGGCCCATTCTTCCATCACTGCCATTACCGAGCCCTCCGGGGAGGTCAGAGGGTTTTGTCGAAATTGTCCGTAACATCACCCTGAGGAAGGCCTTGGAGAAAGAGCTCCGGGGGACCAAGGATTTTCTGGAAAATATCATGGAGAGTTCGGTGGATGGGATCGTCACTACGGACCTCAAGGGAAAAATCACCTATATGAATCACGCCATGGAGGAGATGCTGGGATACCGGAGGCAGGAACTTTTGGGAACCCATATCTCGATCCTTTATGTCAGGGGTATTCAAGAGGCCTGGGATATCATGAACCTCCTCGGTGCCGACGAGAGAATCGAGAATTATGAAATGCAGATCAAGACCAAAAACGGGGAGGTTTTGACTATCTTAACCTCCAACTCCCTGCTCCGTGATGAAGAGAGAAAGGTGATCGGGACCGCCGGGATATTCAAAAACATCACCGAACAAAAACGCTTGGAAGCCAAGCTTAAGGAGACCCAGTTCCATCTGGTCGAGGCCTCCAAAATGAGGGCCCTGGGAGAGCTGGTGGCCGGAGTGGCCCATGAATTGAATAATCCGCTGATGGCCTCTCAGACGATCTTCCACGTGATCCTGAACAACCTTCATAAGGAGTGTCCGAACCGGGAACGACTGGAAATCATAGGCCGATGCAATGACCGCATCGAGAAGATCGTTAACCATCTCAGGGAATTTTCGAGGCAGACCGAATCCGATTTTCAGGAACTCGACATCAACCGGCCGATTGAAAATGCCCTGATGCTTACCGGCCAACAACTCCTCAACCATAACATAACCATCATCAGAAAATTATCAGAAGACCTGCCCTTGATTGTCGGCGATTCCAATCAACTCGAACAGGTCTTTCTTAATCTGATTTCCAATGCCAGGGATGCCATGGAGACGGTACCGGGGCCGAAGGAATTGACCATCCATTCCTATCTTAGCGATGAGGATGACCCGCCCTCGGTGGTTGTTTCGGTCCAAGATACCGGGGAGGGAATCCCGGAAGAGATCTTAGACAAGGTCCTTGAGCCCTTCTTCAGCACCAAAAAAGTGGGCAAGGGAACCGGTCTGGGCCTTTCTCTCTGCTTTGGTATTGTGGAAGCCCATGGAGGGCGGCTGGGGATCAAAAGTCAGCCCGGTGTCGGGACCGAGGTGACCATACATCTTCCCGTTGCCGGTCAGGATCTCAAAACATCCGGCCTCAAAATCGAAACTTTTTCTAAAGACTAAATGATTACAATAGAAAAGAAGGAGTCAGGACATGGCCAAAAGTATTCTTATTGTGGACGATGATGAACTGGTCTTAATCGCTCTGAGGGAACTGCTCAAGTCTGAAAATTATGAGGTCCAGACCTTTTCCAGGGGTTCCGAGGCCCTTAAAAAACTCGACGAGGACGATTTCGATCTCTTGATCCTCGACATCATCATGCCTGAAATGGACGGGTTTGAGCTTTGCAAGTTGATCCGCAAAAAAAGCCGCATACAGGGAGAAGCCGATCCTGTTTCTAACCGCCAAAAACCAGGAAGAGGATAAAAAGCGAGGGCTGGAGGTCGGGGCCAACCTGTTTTTATCCAAGCCCATTTCCCCCCAAAGACTCCTGGAAGTGATAAAGAATACGATCGGATAAAATCCCCTGGGATGAGCAATTTTTAGAGCGGCCCGCGGCCGAACGATGAGGTGATCATGAGGACGATCTTTGTTTATTCAGGAGAGATGGGCCAGTTCGATTTTGGATATGACCACCCTTACAAACCGGAAAGAGCCGTCAAGACTTATGACCTTTGTACCCGTTACGGGGTCATGAATCATCCCTGGATGACCATCCTTGACCCCGAACCCCTGGACCCAAAACTCCTCACTCTTTTTCATGAACCGGCCCTGATCCGCTTTATTGAAAAGGCCAGTCGGGGGGAGTTCTGCCTCGAAATGTTGGAAGTCGGCCTGGGGACAAAAGACAACCCGGTCCTGCCGGGGATTTATGAGTGGGTCTTGAGGGCCACGGGCGGGACCCATAAGTCCTTGGAATATATCCTCACCGGACAGGCGGACGCAGCCTTCAACCCCTTCGGGGGCTTTCACCATGCCAGACCGGGCCATGTCGAAGGCTTCTGTTACCTGAATGATATCGCTGTCTCCATAAAGGATGCCTTAAGACAGGACCAGGGGTTAAGGGTCGCTTATATCGATTGCGATGCCCATCATGGAAACGGCGTCCAAGAGGCCTTCTATGGAGATCCGAGAGTCCTGGTTATCTCTCTTCACGAAACCGGAAGGACCCTCTATCCCTGGTCGGGTTGGGAAACGGAAACAGGCGAGGGTAAAGGAAAGGGTTTTACGGTTAATGTCCCCTTGGAACCGGGGACCGACGATGAAGTCTATGCCTTCGCCTTTGAATCCGTTGTCCCGCCATTGGTCCGGTCCTTCGGGCCCGATGTCATTGTGGCCGAACTCGGGGCCGACACCTTGATTTCCGACCCCCTCACCCATCTCAAATTGACCAACAACGGTTATCAGAGTACGGTGAGGCGTATCATGGAATTATGTCCCAGGGTACTCGGGTTGGGCGGTGGCGGCTATGATCTCTATCGGACCGCCAGGTGCTGGACCCTGGCCTGGGCTATTATGAATCATGTGGTCCCGGTAGATGAATTCGCCGGCCTGGTCGGAGGGATGATGTTCGGACCGGAGATGGAAGTAGGCAGCCTCTATGACTACCCTTATTTAAGTGAAGGAGAAGTCAAAGAGAAGGCCTTTCAGGAGGCCCGAAGGGTGGTGGCCTATATTCAGGAGAATATCTTTCCCTTACACAGCCTCTGAACAGCTCGGAGTTTTGAGTTCGGAGTAATTTTAAAAACCCCTCTAACCCCAAGCTCCAAACTCCGAACTCTGAACCCCGGACTTCTTTATGCCTTGACGGGTTTTTTGAGGAAACGGCAGAGGACGACCGCTACGATTAAGATCACTGCCGAAATATAAAAGGACAGCGAATAAGAACCGGTGCTATCCTTGATAAAACCGGCAATCAAAGGCATTAAAAATCCTAACCCCCAGCCGAGAAATATCAGCCCATAGTTGACCCCCAGGTTTTTAGAGCCGAAGAAGTCGGCCGTATAGGCCGGCATGATGGAAAGACCTCCCCCATACTGCCAATAGGCGACCCCGACGGCTAAAAACAAAAGAGGGATGCTCCCGGCATTAATGATAAAGGGCGTAGCCAATAAAAATACCGCTGAAACCAGTAAATTGACGGTATAGGCGTTTCCCCGCCCGATCTTGTCCGAATAGAGCCCGGAACCCACCCGGCCGAGGGCATTGACCATACCGCCGAAGGCGGCGATGATCCAGGCATTTTGAGCAAAAAACTCGAGTTTCCCGGCGGTCTTGGCCAAAATGGGGGCGGCATTGGCGATGACCAATAGACCGGATTGGGCGCTTCCGATATACATCAATAGCAGGGCATAAAATTGCCAACTGGCCAACATCTCCGTGGGGGCATAATCGGCGGCCGCGGTGACCGCGGCCTTTTTCTTGGTTTGGGCAAGAGGCGGCCCCGAGGGAACATAACCGGCCGGTGGGTTGGATAACATCAGACCGGCAATAACCACTACAATCGCAAAGATGATTCCCAACCCGATGAAGCTGCCGGAGATGCCGTATTTTTCAATCAAATATTGTCCTAAGGGGGCTATATAAAGGGCCGCTCCTCCATAGCCGCCGACCACGATTCCGGCGATTAAACCCCTTCGGTGGGGCCCGAACCATTTCAGGGCCGCCGGGGTGGGTGCGGCATAACCCAGTCCCATGCCGATGCCGCCCAAGATGCCGAAGCCGAGGATCAACCCGACATAACTTTTCATCAACCCGGCAATAATACAGCCGGATGCCAAACAAAGTCCTCCTAAGATAGCCCCTATTCTCGGACCGTAGCGGTCCTGGAGCTTGCCTCCCGGGATCATAAAAATGGCGAATATGAGGCCGCATAGGAAATAGGCCACGGTCCCCTGGGTATCCGTCAAGTAGGCCCAGCCGGCATTGATGCCGGTCATGACCTCCCCGGCATCGGCCTTCCCCTTGTTGACCAAGGCCTTTTTCCAAACACTCCAGGCGTATAATATCCCCAGGCACAGATTGACGGCGACTCCGGCGTAGGTTACGACCCAGGCCTTGGTTGGTACCCTGTCCCCTGATGTCGACATTATTCTCTGTCCTCCCTTTGATTCTCTCGTTGAATGGGCCCATCGAGCGCCGACCCCATCGGCCGCAGCAAACAGGGTCGGATAAAAAAATGAGAACAAACCCGATCACCTACGCCTATAGGGTGATCCCTTGTCCTGGTTAGCGGCGACGGCTCAGGCGATGGTTCCAGGTCACCCTTACAACCTGCCTTTCACAATGTCATCAACTACCGACGGATCGGCCAGGGTGGTGGTATCGCCCAACTGGCTGATCTCACCGGAGGCAACCTTCCTCAGGATCCTTCTCATGATCTTACCGGATCTCGTCTTGGGAAGACCGGGAACGAACTGAAGCTTGCCGGGAGAGGCGATGGGCCCGATTTCCTTCCTGACATGGGCCACCAGTTCTTTTTTCAACTGATCACTTCCCTCATAACCCAACTTAAGTATGACGTAGGCATAAAGGTCTTCCCCCTTTATGTCATGAGGGAAACCGACGACGGCCGCTTCGGCGACATAGGGATGGGATACGAGCGCACTCTCCACCTCGGCCGTCCCAATCCGGTGGCCGGATACGTTCACCACGTCGTCGATACGGCCCATCAACCAGAAGTAACCGTCTTCATCCCTTCTGGCCCCGTCGCCGGAGAAGTAAAAACCGGGTTGTTGGATAAAATAGGTATTGAAAAATCTCTCAGGCTCCTTATAGACGGTTCTCATCAGGCCCGGCCATGATCTTCTGATGCACAACTCGCCGCCTTCATTGACTCCTGCCTCCACGGCCGGCCCATCCGATGAGGTCCTGGCTTTCAAGATGACCGGATCGACACCGAAGAAGGGCAAAGTTGCCGACCCGGGTTTCGTCGGCCAGGCTCCGGGGAGGGGCGTTATCAGGATCCCGCCTGTCTCGGTCTGCCACCAGGTGTCGACAATAGGGCATCTTTCCTTGCCGATGAACTTGTGGTACCACATCCAGGCTTCCGGGTTGATCGGCTCGCCGACGGTGCCCAGGAGTCTCAGAGAGGAAAGGTCTCTTCCGCTCGGCCATTGATCGCCCTCTCGCATAATCGCCCGGATAGCCGTCGGGGCCGTATAGAATATACTGACCTTAAACTTCTCAACGATCTGCCAGAACCGATCGGGCTTTGGATAAGTGGGCACGCTCTCGAAAACAATCGATGTAGCCCCGTTGGCCAAAGGACCATAGACGATGTAGGAGTGACCGGTTACCCAGCCGATATCGGCCGTACACCAGAAGATATCTTTGTCCTTATAATCAAAGATATACTTAAAGGTGATGTAGGTATAAACCATAAACCCGCCGATGGTATGGAGAACACCCTTCGGTTTGCCGGTGGAACCCGAGGTGTAGAGGATGAAGAGCGGATCTTCCGCATCCATCGGTTCGGCGGGGCATTGTTCGCTGATGTCGGAGGCCTTCATTTCATCCTGCCACCAGAGGTCTCTCCCGGCAGTCATCGGAACCTCAAAATTCTCCAGACGTTTAACCACAACCACCGTCTCAACCTGATGCCCCTGTTTAGCACAATAATTAACCGCGGCATCGGCGTTGGTTTTGGAACTCACCTGTTTTCCGGCTCTCCAGTAGCCATTGGCCGTAACCAGGACCTTGGCCCCGGCGTCGAGTATCCGGTCCCGCAAGGATTCGGCGGAAAATCCCCCGAAGACGATGGTGTGGATGGCGCCGATACGGGCACAGGCCATCATGGCGATGGGAAGCTCGGCAATCATGGGCAGGTAGATAGCGACTCTATCACCCTTCTTTACGCCTCTCTTCTTGAGGACATTGGCAAACTTGGAAACTTCCTTTAAAAGCTCTTTGTAGGTATATTTCTTAAAGTCGTCCTCCGGTTCGCCTTGGAATAGGATCGCCACCTTATCCCCTCGGCCTTTTTCAACCTGATAATCAAGGCAGTTGTAGGTAATATTCGTCTTGCCGCCGACAAACCATTCCAGTTTGGCGTTTTTGAAATCCTCTACATTCACCTTGTCCCATTTCTTAAACCAAAACAGTTCCGAGGCCACCTTACCCCAAAATTTTTCGGGATTCTCAACGGACTCTTTCCACATCGTTTCATACTCTTGCCTGCTCTTGATGTAAGCCTGAGCCACGAACTCCTTAGGGGGGGGAAATTGCCTCGTTTCCTCCATCATCGATGTTATTTCGGCCATAGTCATCCTCCTGATTTTTTATTTTAGGATGTGCTCCCCAAGATCTTTCCAGCGATCATACGGTAAATTTGCAAATTTTATACCGTAGGACCCGAACAGGACGGAACAAGATTTATTAAGGTTCCCCTTTGTCCGATCGACCCTTTAACCTTTTGATTTGGGAGGATAAAAAATAATGGTGGCCGTTAGATGGGATTCCTGGCCCTGGGTCTGGGCCGAGATCTCCGTCACAAGGGTGCCAGAATTCTTTACAAGCTGTAAATTCCGACCAAGGTCTTTGATTTTTTTCTCCATCCCTCGGGTTTGCGGCCACCTTGTGTCGGGGTGCCCAAAAGGGATCCGGTCCCCGGCCCGGGCCTGAGGGTTCTGTTTATTAGGTTGACAGGGGGAAAATTCCAGGTAAAATTACAGAGCAATTATTTAAAAATCCCCATCAATAGCGAGGTGTTCCATGGCATCCCTAAAAAAAATCGCCTTCTGTACGGATTTTTCGGAAAATTCGGACCAGGCCTTTGACCTGGCCTTTGACCTGGTTCAGAAGTATGAAGCCCAATTGTTGGTGGTCCATGTGGTCCCTCCTTTGGTCTTTCCTTCACCGGTGATGGAAGATTTTATTTCCGAACAGGCCAATCTGCAGTTTTATAAAGATGCCGTCCAGCGTTCAGCGGAACAAATCGAAACTACTTATTTACAAAAAATGGGCGACTACAAAAACGCCTTTATCCGGGTCCTTTCCGGGCATCCGGCCAGCGAGATCCTTAATTTCATCGATCAGGAGAAAGTGGACCTGGTGGTCATGGGCACCCATGGTCTTACCGGTTTGGCCCATTTCTTTTTGGGCAGTACCGCCGAAAGAGTCGTCCGTCGGGCCAACTGTTCGGTGCTGACGGTCCACCAGGCTAAACCGTAGACCCGCACCCGGATGCACCGGGATCAAAAATGCACCACTTTGGGAGGAACCATTAACCGGCAATCAAAAACTCGGTTCTCCAATAGGCGGAGGGAAAGAAAGTATGGGTAGCCGTTACTGGCCGGACGATTACCGGAGCAAACGCACTACTCCCCAAGAGGCGATTCGACGCATCCGACCCGGAGAACGGGTATTCATCGGTTCGGCTGCCGGTGAACCGCAGTGTCTGGTAAAAGAATTAGCCAACCAGTCTTGCCGTTTTGCCGATTTGGAGATTATGCGTCTCCTGAGTCTGGAAAGCTCTCCTTTGACGATGATCGCCAATAAAAGTCATTGCGATTGTTTTAATATCCGATCTTTTTATCTGGGTTCGGTTAAAATCAGGAGTTTGGCTAAAAATAAGCGTTTTATTACCCCGATCAACCTGTCGGCCCTGCCCCGTCTCTTCAAAAGCAGGCAACTTCCCCTTCATGTCGCCTTGATACAGGTCTCTCCCCCCGATGATTTCGGCTGGATGAGTTTGGGCATTTCGGTGGATGTGACCATGGCCGCCGCCCAATCGGCGGACCTGGTTATTGCCCAGGTCAACCCGCGCATGCCCCGCGTCCTGGGCCGTAGTTTCATTCATGTCGACGATGTCGACCTGGTGGTTGAGTGTGAGGAAGAACTCATAACCATAAGCCAACCTCCTGAATACAAGACGGCCCATTTGATCGCCCGGCATGTGGCCAAGCTGATCGACGACGGTTCAACCCTGCAGATGAGTCTGGGCGCCGCACCGCAGGCCGTTTTGTTGGCCCTGCAAGACAAAAAAGACCTCGGGATTCATACCCGCTTCGTGACCGACGCCATCATGGATTTAGTATCCAGGGGGGTGATTACCAATCGGAAAAAGGGATATAACGACGGGAAGATAGTGGCCAGTGCCGCCATCGGAACCAGAGACCTCTATGATTTCTTGGATGACAACCCCTCCATCGAATTTCATCCCACGGAATATGTCAATAACGCCTCGATTATTTCCCGCCACCATAAAATGATTTCTCTGAATGTGGCCATGGCCATGGACCTGACCGGACAGGTTGCGGCCGATGCCCTGCCTTATAACCATTTTTCGGGAATTTCCGGTATGGTGGATTTTATCCGCGGATCGGCCGATTCCGAAGGCGGGAAGGCCATCCTGATGCTGCCTTCAACCACCCTGGACGGAAAAAACAGCCGCATTGTTCCCACCCTGGAAAACATCGCCGTTGTGGTCCCCCGGGGAGATGTGCACTATGTGGCCACCGAATTCGGGGTGGTGAATCTCTTCGGGAAAAGTCTGCAGGAGCGGGCCATGGCCCTGATCAGTATCGCCCATCCGGATTTTCGGGAGGATCTTTTCTACGAAGCCAAAGAATTGGGACTCCTGGGACCGGAAAGAAGCCTGGCCGAGTCGATCTACGGAATTTATCCGCTTAAGATGGAAGAGGTCGTGGAATTTCAGGGACAACCGGTTTTCTTCCGCCCGGCCAAAATCGTTGACGAGCGGCTGATCCAGGAACATTTTTACAATCTGGACAAAGATGATGTGCTTTCCCGGTTCCTTCAGGAAAAGCTCATTTTCTCCCGCAAGGACCTGACCGATATGGTTCAAGTGGATTATGTCAATGAGATGGCCATGGTGGCGGTCATCGGGGAATTCGGATTCGAACAGGTGATCGGCGTTGGAGGCTATTTCCTCGTCCCGGCCAAAAACATGGCCGAGGCGGCCTTTTCAGTACTCAGAGCCTGGCAGAAGAAAGGGATAGGCACGGTGATCTTAAAAAAATTGACCGAGGCGGCCCGAGAGCATGGTATCGCCGGTTTTTTCGTCTATACGCAGCCCCATAATCAAGGGATGATCAAACTCTTCCATAAACTGCCTTACAAGGTCACTACCGCCTTTGAAGAAGATATGGTGCTTTTGAGTTGCCGGTTTGACGAGCCGATCTGAACAACAGGGTGATAAGGATCAGGTGGCCGGTGACAAGGCTTAAAATAACACGATTCAGCCCTTGCTTTTTGCCCATGACTCGTGACCGGTTTTTCTTCCCGGTCATGCGCCGCGGGCCGTTTAAACCCAATGAACCAGTCCATGATCAATAAAGAAATCTGGCCTTTTTTGTTCTTCTTGGGGCTGTTATTTTTTAACTGGCCCTTTCTTGATCTATTTAAATCCTATTTGCCTTATTATTTTTTTGTGGTCTGGGGATTGTTTATTTTAATTGTCGGACTTCTCATCAGCCGGGTGGCCAAGAAAAAACGGAGGGATGATGTTTAAGGGCTGGCTCTTGTTCCTGATCATCCTGGGTTATTTAAGTCTCTTATTTTTGGTCGCTTACTATGCCGAACGAAGGGAGAAGGTCGGGAAAAGCATCGTCGCCAACCCTTTTGTTTACTCCCTTTCCATCGCCGTCTATTGCACCACCTGGACCTTTTACGGGAGTGTGGGGGAAGCGGCCACCTCGGGCCTGTCCTTTCTGCCCATTTACCTGGGACCCACCCTGATGGCCTCCCTTTGGTGGATTATCCTGAATAAGATCATCGGGATTGCCAAGGAACACCGGATCACCACCATTTCCGATTTTATCGGTTCCCGGTACGGAAATTCTCTGTCCCTCTCCGCCCTGGTGACCATTGTCACCTTGATCGGCATTACCCCCTACCTGGGTCTTCAGATGAAGGCCATTATGAACACCTTCACCATCCTGGCCGGAGAGACCCGGGGCAGCGAGGCCGCCGGCTGGGTCATCACCTTGATCCTGGGCATCTTCGCCATCATTTTCGGGGCCCGCAAGCTGGACGCCTCGGAAAGGCACGGAGGCCTCGTCTTCGCCATTGCCTTTGAATCGATTGTCAAGTTGATCGCCTTCATATTAGTGGGTGTTTTTGTCACTTACGGAATTTTTAACGGATTTGCCGACATTTTCAACCAAATCAAAGGCTCTCCTTTTAGATATCTATTGGATTTGGGAGGAGGGGCCGCCGTGGGTTACCCGGAATGGATCTCCTTAACCTTCCTTTCCATGATGGCCATTTTATTTTTACCCCGGCAATTTCATGTCACCGTGGTTGAAAATTCCGATGTCTCCCATGTCTCCAAGGCCATGTGGCTGTTCCCGCTTTATCTCCTGTTGATCAATATTTTTGTCCTGCCGGTGGCCTTTGGGGGGATCCTCCTGGGAGGGAGTCAACTGGAGGCCGACAGTTTTGTTTTAACCATTCCCTTAAGCAAAGGAAATTCTTGCTGGCCCTGATGGTTTTTATCGGCGGGTTTTCCGCCGCCACCGGCATGATCATCGTGGAATCACTGGCCTTGAGCACCATGGTCATGAACAGCCTGGTGATGCCGGCCATTTTCCGATTTAACCAGATCAAAGGGTTCCCGACCCTCATCCTGAATATAAAAAGACTCATCATCATCGGCTGTGTCTTTTTGGGTTATTTTTTTGCCGTCTTTATCGGAAGATTTTATACCCTGGTGGAGATCGGGCTTAAATCCTTTGAGGCCGTCACCATCTTCGCCCCCTCCATCCTCCTTGGCCTTTATTGGAAGAAAGGAAACCGGACCGGGGCCATCGGGGGAATCCTGGGGGGTTTTATCATCTGGTTTTATACCCTATTGATGCCGGCCTTACTGAAGGCCGAAGTTTTCAGCCAGGATAAAATTTTTTCCTTCCTGCTCTACTCGGACATACTCAACCCCCACTCCCTCCTGGGCCTGAAGGGCCTGGACAAATGGAGTCATTCTCTCTTTTGGGGACTTTTTTTTAATCTGCTCCTCTATGTGGGCCTTTCTTTATTTACCAGGCAAAAAAGAGACGAAGAACGCCAGGCCCTGCTGTTTGTCGAATCCTATTCGCCCAAGATGCTTCCCAAAAAGATCAGTTATACGATTAAGGAAATTGAAGACCTCCTGGGTCAGTATATCGGCAAAATGGAGGCCCAGGAAATCGTCGACCGGTTTTTAGGCCAAGAGGGGATCAGCCGGGACTCCGTTTCAGAAGGGCATTTGATCCGCCTGAGGGATGAGGCCGAAAGGGTCCTCTCCGGTGCCCTCGGTTCGGCCATCGCCACCATCATTTTTGAAGACAAATTAACCTTGACCGAACAGGAACGGGGGGACCTTTCCACCTCCATCCGGCAGATTACCGACACTTTGCGTCTCTCCAGGCTGGAACTGGCCGAAGCCAATAGAAATCTGGCCTACCTCAAAGAATTCAGTGAAAATATTATCGAGAGCGCTCCGTTGGGAATCGTCACCATTGATTCCTGGCTGCGGGTCAAATACTGGAACAAGGGCATGGAAACCATCACGGGCATAAAAAAATCGGTGGCCATCAACCGGTCCGTACAACCCCTGCTGCCTTGGATTAATAGAACCACCTGGTTGCAAAACAGGCCCCAGGAGATGGTGGTTCAAACCCCTACTCAGCAGACCATCAAGATCAATATCAGTCCCTTTAAAGACCCTTCCGGCGGTTTTGTGGTCATTTTAGAAAACATCACCGAGAAGAAAAAAATGGAAGAACAGCTTTTGCAAACTTCCAAGCTGGCCAGCCTGGGGAAATTGACGGCCGGTATTTCCCATGAAATCGGGAACCCGCTGGCTTCCATTTCCTCCCTGGTTCAGGAACTGAGCTCCCTGGATATGCATTCTCCTGAGGACGCCGATTTTTCGGTCGAAGCCCTGAAGACGATCAATAACCATATCGAACGGATTGCCAAGACGGTCCGAAGTCTGGGAGATTTCGCCCGGATTTCCTCTTCGGAAAAAACGGCCTCCAACATTTCCGAAATCTTGGACCGGACGGTCAACCTGGTAAAATACGACAAACGATTCAAGAACATAAAACTGACCACCGATATCGAACCGGTCCCGCCGTTCAAGATCAATCCGGACCAGATCCAACAAGTCTTTCTTAATCTGATGCTCAACGCCCTGGATGCCATGCCGGGCGGCGGTCTATTGGATGTTTCCATAAAAAACCGAAATTCTTTCGTGGAAATCGCCTTTTCGGATACCGGCCCCGGTATTGATGACGCGGTTATTGACCGGATCTTCGATCCCTTCTTCACCACCAAGCCCTTGGGCAAAGGGACCGGTTTGGGTCTGAGCATCTGTTATGGAATCATCAAAGAACATAACGGGGTCATTAATGTCAAAAGTAAACAAGGCGGAGGGCACCACCTTTGTCATCAAATTACCCAGGGAGGAAGACGATGGATGAACGGCTGCTTATTGTCGAAGACGAAGAAACCTTACGCGAATCTTTAAAGAGGGTCTTTCAACGGGAAGGCTACCAGGTCGAGGCCGTGGGGAGCGCCGAGCCGGCCTTGGAACTTTTTGAAGAAGGCTTTTATGATCTGATCATTTCCGATATCATCCTGCCCGGGATTACCGGGATTGAATTGCTGAAGCGGGTCAAGGAAATCCATCCCGAACAGATTGTCATCATCATAACGGCCTATGCCTCTCTGGAAACAGCCGTGGAAACCCTGCGGGCCGGGGCCTATGACTATATCGTCAAACCGATCATCCATGAAGAAATCAAACAGATCGTCAAAAATGCCCTGAGACAGCGGGCCCTGCAAAAAGAAAACGTCCTGCTCAAAAAACAGATGGGGGGCTCTTACGACCTGAGCCGGATCGTGGGGGAAAATCCTGAAATTCACAAGATCATCAGCCGTATTAAAAAGATCGCCGAGGCCAGAAGCCCGGTTCTGTTTATCGGAGAGCTGGGCACCGGGAAAAAATTAATTGCCCGGGCCATTCACTTCAGCAGCTACCGGGCCGACCGTCCCTTCCTGCCGATCAATTGCCAGTCCATCCCCCGGGAACGGATCGAAAGCGAACTTTTCGGCCGGGTCAGGGGGACGCCCGGAGAAAACCAGCAAGCGACCAAAGGACTTTTTGAGGAGGCCAATGGAGGCACCATCTATCTGGATAAGGTGGATGAACTGCCGGATTCAATGCAGTTCAGCCTGTTGAGGGTCTTAGAGGACCAGGAATTCAAACCGGTCGGGGCCCCTCAAGGAGTTAAAGCCGATCTCCTGATTATCGCCAGCGCCTACAGGGACTTGGAGCCTCAGGTCCAGGAAGGTCGATTTCGTCAGGACCTTTATCGCCGACTCAGGGTCATCACGGTAAAGCTCCCTCCTTTACGGGAACGCAAAGAGGACCTTGAACCCCTGGCCCGCTTTTTTATCCAAAGGTATGCCCGAGAGTTCGGCAAGAAGACAATCGGCTTGGAACAGGAGGCCTTGAACCTCTTTAACCGCTATGACTGGCCCGGAAATGTGCGGGAGCTTCGCAATCTGATGGAGCGGGCCGTTTTGTTGGCCGAAGGGGAGATCATCAAGGCCGATCAGTTCCCCCGATTACCTCCCGCCGGACACTAAAATGCTGCTGGCCGCCGCATCGGCCATGGCCCATGACATCTACCTGAATGTCTTTAAAGGTGGAAAATCCACCGAGGCCGAACAGGTCAAAGTCGCTAAAAGAGCCACTGTGATTTTTGGTATTATCGCCATTTTGACCGGGATTGCCTTTAAGGGCCAGAATGTGGCCTATATGGTCGGCCTAACCTTTGGCATTGCCTGCAGCGGTCCCTTTCCGGCTATTTTTCTGTCAATCGTCTGGAAGAAACTCACCACCTGGGGGGGCGGTTGCGGCTATTGTCGTCGGCTCGGTGTCCGCGGTGGTTTGTATTATCCTCAGCCCCACTGTCTGGGTGGATGTTCTTAAGAACAAAGAAGCCATCTTCCCCTTACGGAATCCGGCTATTTTGACCATGACCCTGGCCTTTCTGGCCGCCTGGATCGTTTCTATTGCGGCGCCTGATAAGGAGGCGGAGGGCAAGTTTGAAGGAACCCTGGTCAGGACCTATTTGGGAGTAGGCTCTGAATAATAGGTGACTCAAGGCCAAGAAGTTCTTATACCTCATTGCGAGATAAGCATAGCAAAGTCACCTAAGGAATTGGAGAATTGTACCGGTGCTACGCCCTCGCAATGACCTATAAGCGCTTTTTAGCCATTGAAGCTCCATGCACCATGGTGCGGGAAATATTTTCGCACACCAAGAGGCATTCCCGCCATGGCGGGATTCCAGGTAACCGTCTCGGCCATCATGAATCAAATGGCCTGAGGTAAATGTCTATATATTTAAAGTTCGCTAATCACGCCTTCGGCGCCACGGGTCTTTTCCATCGAAGGGACATATCCCGCCAAAGGCGGGATCACGCCGTTGGCCTGACGGGGAATGCGCTTGTTGCCGCTGTTCATCACATAGCCAAAAGGAGGAAGTCAGAATGACCCAAGTCAGTATGCCCCAAGAAAGCATTCAGGTATTAAGTTCCGAAGAACGGGTTTTCCCGCCCCCCAAAGAATTCAGCGCGGGGGCCCATATTAAAAGCATGGCCGAATATGAAAGGATCTATAAATGGTCTGAGGAAGACCCGGAAGATTTCTGGGCCAAGATGGCCGAAGAGCATATCAGTTGGTACAAAAAATGGGACAAGGTCTGGGACTGGGATTTTGAAAAACCCTATATCAAATTTTTTGTCAACGGCAAGCTCAATGCCTCTTATAACTGTCTGGACCGGCAGATCACCTCGGCCACCCGAAACAAGGCGGCCATCATCTGGGAAGGCGATGACGGCAGTTATAAAACCTACACCTACCAGCAGCTCTACATGGAGGTCAATCGTTTTGCCAATGTGTTGAAGAAAGAAGGCGTCAAGAAAGGGGACCGGATTACCATCTATCTGCCCATGATTCCGGAATTGCCCATCGCCATGCTGGCCTGCGCCCGGATCGGGGCCATCCACAGCGTGGTCTTCGGCGGCTTCAGCCCCACCTCGCTTCGGGACCGAATCCAGGATTGCCGGTCCACTATGGTCATCACCGCCGACAACGGTCTGCGGGGAAGCAAACTGGTACCTCTCAAGACCAATGCCGATCAGGCCCTGAAGGAATGTCCTACGGTGGAAAAAATGATCGTCGTCAACCGGGCCGGCAAAACGGAAATGAAGGCCGGCCGGGACATCTGGTGGCATGAAGCCCTGAAGGCCCCGGATATCAAAAACTTTTGTGAACCGGAGGTCATGGATGCCGAGGACCCCCTCTTTATTCTTTATACCTCGGGATCGACCGGCAAACCCAAGGGGGTGCTTCATACCACCGGCGGTTACATGCTTTATACCAATCTGACCTTTAAATGGATCTTCGATTATCACGAAAAAGACATCCATTTTTGCACCGCCGACATCGGCTGGGTGACCGGGCATAGCTACATCGTTTACGGGCCGCTCTCGGCCGGGGCCACCAGCCTGATGTTCGAGGGGATCCCCACCTATCCCAATGCCGGCCGGTTCTGGGACATCGTGGACAAGCATCAAGTGAACATCCTCTATACCGCCCCCACCGCCATCCGGGCCCTGATGCGCGAAGGAGAAAGCTGGGTCACCAGCCATGACCTTTCTTCCTTGCGGCTTTTGGGGACCGTGGGCGAGCCCATCAACCCCGAGGCCTGGATGTGGTATTACATCTATGTGGGCAAAGAAAAACTGCCTATTGTGGACACCTGGTGGCAGACCGAAACCGGCGGGATATTGATCACCCCCCTGCCCGGAGCAATGACCTTGAAACCGGGCTCGGCCACCCGGGCCTTTCCCGGGGTCTTCCCAAAGGTGGTCAAGGAGGACGGCTCTCCGGCCAAGGCCAATGAAGGGGGTTACTTAATAATAGAGAAACCCTGGCCCGGCATGTTAAGAGGGACCTACGGCGATCCGGAAAACAGGCGCATCAAGGAAGTCTATTTCTCCCGGTTTATCGGGAAATATCTGACCGGCGACGGGGCCCGAGTCGATGCAGACGGAGATTACTGGCTCATGGGCCGGATCGACGATGTCATTAACATATCCGGTCATCGTTTGGGTACGGCCGAAGTGGAATCCGCCCTGGTCAGTCACGAAACCGTGGCCGAAGCCGCTGTTGTGGGCTTTCCCCATGACATCAAGGGAGAGGGTATTTATGTGTATGTAACCCTGAAAGAAGGAATCCAGCCCACGGAGGAGTTACGGAAGATCCTGGTGGCTCATATCCGGAAGGAGATTGGACCCATTGCCTCCCCGGATAAGCTTCAATTTGCACCAGGCCTTCCCAAGACCCGGAGCGGTAAGATCATGCGCCGGATTTTGAGAAAGATCGCTGCCGGTCAGGTAGATGAGTTAGGCGATACCTCTACCTTAGCCGATCCGACCGTGGTCGATAACCTGGTCAAGGAAAGACTCTAACGATTTCGGAGTTCGGAATGGGGATTGCGGAAATAAAGAAAGGTACAAGGTCTAAGGTTCATGGTGTGGGGGTAAAAAGACGGTGGAGACAAGACTTAACACCGTATACCGTACACCTTGCACCTTGGACCTTGAGCCTTGGACCTTGCGCCTTGAACCTTAACATGGATCAGGAAAAACAAATGGACCAGTTCTTTATCCATTCCGGGGAAGTGGCTTTGGTCATCCTCGACATGCAGGAGAGGCTGGCGGCCGCCATGAAAACCAAACAACAGACGGTGGACAATTGTCTTCATTTAATCGAAACGGCCAAGCTCTTTCAGATCCCGATCCTGCTGACCGAACAGTACCCCAAGGGGTTGGGGACGACCCTTCCGGAAATCAGGGAGGCCCTTCCGGATTATTCCCCTTTCGAAAAGCTTTCTTTCGATTGCACTCAGGAAACAGGCTTTCTGGAAAAGGTCGCATCAATGGGCAGAAAAAAGCTGCTCCTGACCGGCATGGAAGCCCATATTTGTGTCTTGCAGACCAGCCTCGGGTTGATGAGACAAAGATATACCGTCCAGGTGATAAAGGACGCAGTCTGTTCCCGGGCTAAAAATAATTTTAATACCGGGATAGGCTTTCTGGGTCAGGCCGGTGCTGTTATCACCTGTACTGAAACCGTCTTATTTCAACTGCTTCAGAAGGCCGGGACCGAGGCCTTTAAGACCATAGTGAATAGGATAAAATAGGCTATTTCCCATTTTAACGCCCACATTTTTTATTCGTGAGCATCTGGAGGTTATTATGATTTATGAGGAAGCCTTTCAGGAATCGATTGAACATCCGGAATCCTTCTGGGGAAAAGTGGCCGAGGAAATCGTTTGGGATCGAAAATGGGACCGGGTCTTGGATGATTCAAAACCCCCCTTTTATAAATGGTTTCCCGGGGGCCGATTGAATACCTGTTTCAACGCCGTTGATCGTCACATCGACCTGGGCCGGGAAAATAAAATGGCCGTGATTTATGACAGCCCGGTTACCGGGACCGTTCAAAAGTTTACTTTTGCCGAGCTAAAAGACCGCGTCAGCCGGATAGCCGGCTTCCTGAAAGGCCTGGGTGTTGAAAAAGGGGATACGGTCCTGATCTACATGCCCATGATCCCTGAAGCCCTGATGTCCATGCTGGCCTGCGCCCGGATAGGGGCGATTCATTCGGTGGTCTTTGGCGGATTTGCCCCCCGGGAGTTGGCCGTCCGCATAGACGATGCCAAGCCCAAAGTCATTCTTTCCGCTTCCTGCGGGATCGAGATCCAAAGGGTCATCCCCTACAAACCCTTATTGGATGAGGCCATAAAAATCGCCGGTCATAAACCGGAAAAATGCGTATTAGTCCAAAGACCCCAAGCCAAAGCGGAACTTTCGCCCGGCCGCGATTTGGACTGGGTGACCTTGGAGGCCGCAGCCCGACCGGCCGATTGTGTTAACCGTGGCCGCCACTGACCCCTTGTATATCCTTTATACCTCGGGGACCACCGGACGGCCCAAGGGGATTGTCCGCGATAACGGCAGCCATGCCGTGGCCTTGAAATGGACCATGAAGCATATCTATAATATTTATCCCGGGGATGTCTACTGGGCGGCCTCGGATGTGGGCTGGGTGGTCGGCCACTCTTATATCGTCTATGGTCCTTTATTCATGGGGGCGACGACCGTTATTTATGAAGGCAAGCCCGTAGGCACGCCGGATCCGGGCGCTTTTTGGCGGGTCATTTCCGAGCATCGGGTTAAAGCCCTCTTCACCGCACCTACGGCCTTCAGGGCCATCAAAAGGGAAGACCCCAATGGGAACTATCTCAAGCCCTATGACCTATCCAAATTCGAAGCCCTCTTCCTGGCCGGGGAGCGTCTGGATCCGGACACCTATTACTGGGCCTCCGAACTCCTGAAACGACCGGTCATCGACCATTGGTGGCAGACTGAAACGGGTTGGGCCATTGCCGGTAATTTCTTGGGGTTGGAATTTTTTCCCATAAAAGCAGGCTCGGCCACCAAGCCGATGCCCGGTTATAATATTCAAATTCTGGATCCCAGCACGGGCCAGGAATTGGGGCCCGATCAAAACGGGGTCATTGCCGTGAAACTGCCCTTGCCCCCGGGGACGTTACAGACCCTCTGGCAGGACGACCGACGATTTCAGGAATCCTACATGAATCCTTTTCCCGGATATTATCTGACCGGAGACGGTGGTTATATGGACCGGGACGGCTATGTCTTTGTCATGGGACGTATCGACGATGTGATCAATGTGGCCGGACACCGCCTGTCCACCGGCGGAATGGAAGAGGTCCTGGCCCGGCATCCCGACGTGGCCGAGTGCGCCGTGGTGGGAGTCGGAGACGACTTAAAAGGTCAGGTCCCGGTCGGCTTTGTCGTTTTAAAAAGCGGGGTTTCCAGATCAACGGAAGAAATCATCGCCGAGATCATCAAGATGGTTCGAACCGACATTGGTCCTGTAGCCTCTTTTAAAAAGGCCGTGGTCGTTCCCCGCCTGCCCAAGACCCGATCGGGAAAGATCCTCCGGGCGACCATCCGAAAAATCGCCGACGGCGAACCCTATTCCGTCCCTTCCACCATAGATGATCCATTAACCTTGGAGGAAATCGATCAGGCCTTGAAAACCATCGGCTACGGAAAACCAGCCTGAACCAAACCCCTATCTGCTTTCCGGGGCCCGTTTCCTATGGCCATCATGGGAGGACGGTCCCCGCGCCCTTCTTCCGATCTTGCGTGTTTCCTGAAGACACTTATCTCTCTTTAATTGGGTTGACAGACCCGAAATTCCAAGTAAAATAAAACGGTACCGGCTGAAAACGATCCGGTATCTTCCCGGCAACCGATATATGGAAGGAAGGGGATTGTCAATGACCCCAATGAACCACTCGATTTTCTGGGAAGGTCTCCCTGAATCTTCTCCGGAGGCCCGTCTCCTCTTTCTTGAAGAAACATTCCAGACGATTAATCGCCTGGGAAGTGAGGCCTTTTTAATCCTCTCACCCGAGTTAAATATCATTTGGGCCAATGAACGGACGGCCTCTCTGACCGGCTATCCCTTGGACCGTTTGATCTCCCAGGAGATCCTTTTCCTGTTTCCTGATCGGGACCGGGAAATCATCCGGGACCTACTCCGATCCCAGGTCCTGCGAAGTGAACTCAAGATATCTTCCGAAGTCAAAATAGTAACGGCTCTCCTTGAAATTAGAGAGATTGAAATCAGCATGGCTTCCTGTCAGACCCGCTTGGGCGGAAAGCGGATCTATCTGGTCATGAAAGACGTCACGGTCGCTAAATCGATTGAGACCCGATTTTTAGATGTCCACAAAGCCCTCCAAAAAATCATCGAAATGGGCAATGACGCTATCCTGGTCTTTGACCAGGATTATCGCATTGAATTCGCCAACTCCCTGGCTTCGAAAATTACCGATTTTCCGAAAGAACAGTTGATCGGATTGGATTTCAGGATCTTGCTCTCCCCCCAGGATCGGGAGTTCTTGCTGGATCTGCCGACCCAAATGCGACTTCAACCCGATGAAAATCGGAAGGTATGCACGGAATTTAATATCATCACCCGCTCCATGGAACAGCGGGAAGTGGAAATCTGTCTGACCCTGGCGCCCCTGGAAGGGACCCTAAAAATCTACGCCTACCTGCGAGATCTGTCCGAGCGCATCCGAATCGAAAACGAGCTGAGAAAGACTAACAATTTTTTAAAAAACATCATCATCAGTTCCGTGGACGGCATTATTGCCGCTGATATGAAAGGAGAAATCATCCTTTTTAATCAAGGGGCCGAGCGGATGCTCGGTTATTCCGCCCATGAGGTCATCAAAGGAGGACTGCACATCACCCAGATTTACATCCCCGGCCAGGCCAAAGAAATTATGAAAAAACTAAGGAGTCCTGATTTTGGTCGGGTCGGGAAATTAAGCAGTACCCTGGTCAGTCTGGTAACCAAGGGCCAGGAAACCCTTCCGGCCAGTCTTTCGGCCTCCATCATCTATGATGAAGGAGGTCAGGAGATGGCCTCGGTCGGTATTTTTACCGATCTCCGCGAACGGTTTCGGATGCAAAAGGAATTGGAGGAAACGCACCTCAAGCTCTTGCATTCCGAAAAAATGGCCTCCCTTGGAAAACTGGCCGCCGGAGTGGCCCATGAAATCAACAACCCTCTGGGAGGGATCCTGATTTATGCCAATGTGCTGTTCGAAGAGACCTCCCCCGAAGACCCCAGACGGGCCGACTTAAAACAAATCCTCGATCAAACATTGCGCTGCAAAGAGATCGTCAAGGAATTGCTCGATTTCAGCCGTCAAACCACGCACTGCTGGGTCCAGTGCGATGTCAACCAGGCCCTGCAACAGACCATCAGTCTTCTGGGAAAACAGGCCCTTTTTCAAGACATCCAGATCATCAAAGAAATAGACCCTCATTTGCCCCAGATCGTCGCTGACCCCGGGCAACTCAACCAGGTGCTGATCAATTTGATGACCAATGCCGTTGATGCCATGGAGGGCAAAGGCATCCTGACCGTGCGCACCTATTTTCTCTCCGACGAAGAGAAAATAGGGTTGGAAATCGCCGATACGGGTTATGGGATCCAGGCGGAAAACCTTTCCCGGATCTTTGATCCTTTTTTTACCACCAAAGATATCGGAAAAGGAACGGGCCTGGGACTTTCCACGGTTTATGGAATCATAGAAGAACACGGCGGAACTATCGAAGTTGAGTCCACCCTCGGTCAAGGGGCGACCTTTATCCTTCGCTTGCCTATCCGACGCCCGGCCCTTGAGAGGATAAAGGGAGAGGATTAAAAGCCCGTGATGGGAGAGCCCGAGTTCCGGAGACAAGAGATCGAAGCAGAGAAAGCTGGGGCGGTCAAGCTTGGCTATCAGCTATCAGCTATCAGCCATCAGTCATCAGGTGCCTCGAGTATCTCTTATAAAGGGTCTCATAATAATGTCGATATAACCCCCCCCTCGCCCACCAGGGGAGAGGGAACCAAATTAACTTCCTCCCCCTTGATGGGGGATTGAGGTGGGGGTGGTTACCTGTCTGGATTATTCTGAGACTGTTAATAACTAAGGCATATTCATGAACCAGAGTTTTTCTCTCTTAGTCGCCGATGATGAAAGGGTCATCCGGGAAGGGATCCGACGGATTCTTTCCCGGGAGAACCTTGAAATTTTCTTGGCCGAAAACGGACTTCAGGCCTGGGAAGCCCGGCAGCAACAATCCTTTGACCTGCTCCTGGTCGATTTAAAAATGCCCCAGATGGATGGGATGGAACTCCTGCAACGGGTAAGAAAGCAGTATCCCGACCAGATTGTCGTCATCATCACCGGCCACGCCACCATTGAAGCGGCGGTCGAAGCCATGAAGTTCGGGGCCTATGATTTCATAACCAAACCCTTTCTCCCGGATCAATTACGCATGGTGGTTAAGAGGGCCCTGGAAAAACGGGGGCTGGAGATCGAGGCCAAACAACTCCGGGAGGAAAGGGAAAAAGGGCTCAAAGACATTGCCATGGAAAAGAGTCGTATCCAAACCATTATCCACTGTATGGCCAGCGGTGTCCTGGTTACCGATCGGGAGCAGGTCGTGGCCCTGCATAATCCTGCCCTGGCCCAGTTGTTAAAGATCCCGGACGAGCCTTTGGTCGGGAGGCCCCTGCCGGAGACCCCTTCCCTGAAAACGCTGTCAGACGCCATCGCCCAGGTTTTAAAAGAAGAAAGACCCCAGACCATTTCTCAGGAATTTTCTTTGGACGACCATGGATCCGTCTATCTAAGAACCCACACGGCAGCGGTCACCGGCGACGGCGGCGAGGTCCTGGGCTCGGTATCGGTTGTCCAGGACATCACTTATTTGAAGGCCCTCGACCATATGAAAAATGAATTTGTGGCCATGGTCGCCCATGAGCTCAGGGCCCCTCTGTCTGCTATCCAGCAACAAATTTCGGTCATCCTCCAGGGTCTGGCCGGGACTGTGACCGACAAGCAACAGGAGCTTTTAAGCCGGTCTCAAGAACGGGCAGACGGGTTGTTGAATTTAATTCGAGACCTGTTGGACATCTCGAAAATGGAAACCGGGCGGTCTTTCCAGCAAAAAAGCCCCCTGGATCTTTTCCCCCTGGCGGGAAAAACGGTCGAATTGTTACTGCCCCAGGCCCAGGCCAAAGGTCAGAGCCTGGTGCTTAAGGCCCCGTCAAACATTCCTCTGATCAATGCCGATCCCCAGGCCATGGAAGAGGTGCTGACCAATTTGATTTCCAATGCCGTCAAGTACACGCCTGAAAAAGGGGACATCCAGGTTTTATTAAAACCGGAGGCCGAATATCTTTTGATCCAGGTATCGGATAACGGGATCGGCATCTCTCAGGAGGATTTGGTCCGGATATTCGATAAATTTTATCGGGTAAAAAATGAAAAGACCCGGAAAATCGTCGGAACAGGTTTGGGTTTACCCATTGTCAAGCAATTGGTTGAAGCCCATTTGGGTTATATACGGGTGGAAAGCCAGGTGGATCAGGGAACGACCGTCAATGTCCTCATCCCTTCCATCCCCGGAGAAAGGAATGTCCATGACCAGGCCTTTACTCAAACAGAGTGAATTATTTAAAGGGGTGTCTTCCGACGAATTAAGACTGTTAACCCCCTTGACCCGATCGGAAACTTTTACCACCGGAAGCATTGTTTTTTTTCAGGATACCCCGGCCGAGAAGGCTTATCTCCTGGATCATGGCGTGGTGGCCCTGAAAACTTCTCTCTCCGATGGCCTGGAAATTACCTTCGAAATGATCACCCACCGGGGGGACCTTTTTGGCTGGTCCGCCCTGGTTGAACCCTTTCAGCTTACGGCAACGGCCATCTGTTTGGAAAAAACCAAGGTCCTGGAACTGAACCGAAAAGATTTGAACCAGTTATTTTCCCAGGTTCCGCGCCTGGGGTTTAAGGTGATGCAAAATCTTTGCGTTCTGATCGCCCGGCGACTGCAAAGGACCCGCCAGATTTTGACCGGGGAACTATGATCAAGGGGCAAGAGGAAATAGGATGAAAAAAATCAAGCTGGGCGGAATCATCGAACATACCGACCTGAGTCTGATCAGCATTGAGAACATTCCAGACCGTCCCGGTATTGCCGGTTTGACCTTTCAAACCTTGAGTCACCGGGGTATCAACATCGAATTTATCATCCACTGTCTAAACCGGAAAGGGCGGAGCCAGGTCATCCTTTGTGTCTCCCGTTCGAAAAGCCATGAAGCCCTGTCGGCCCTGGATGAGATAAAGGAGCGCATCGGGAACCCGGAAATTATCATCAATTCCGCTATCGCCGTCGTCTCTATTTTTGGCCCCCATTTTCGCGATCGTCCCGGCGTTGCCGGTACTTTCTTCGCCGCCCTGAATTCAAAAGGGATTAACATCATGGCCATCAGCACTTCCATCTCGACCTGTTCTTGTGTGGTCCAATCGGCCGACCTGTCAAAGGCCGTCAAGGCCATTCGTGAGGCCTTTGAGTTGCCGGGAGGAGAGGAATAGTTCGCAGGCTCATGAAATTCCCCAATATTCGAATCTTGGTGGCGGATGACGAAGCGGTGATCAGGGAAGGAATCAGCCGGATTTTGACTAAAGAAGGCTTTCTGGTTAAAACCGTAGGCGGGGGGAAGGAGGCCCTTGAGGAATTATCCCGAGACGCCTTCGACCTGGTTCTACTGGATATTAAAATGCCCGACATGGACGGCCTGGAGGTCTTAAAAACGATCAGCGGATCGGAGGCCCTCCATCACTGCCTGGTCATCATGATTACCGGATACCCGCAAGTCGAGACGGCCGTCCGATCGATCAAGATGGGGGCCTTTGATTACCTGACCAAACCCTTTACCCCCGAGCAGCTCAAACAGACCCTCCAGAAGGCCCTGGAACACAACAGACTCCTCTGGGAAGACCCCTTAATACGAAAAAAGATGGAACTGAAAGGCGGTATCGACCCCTTGATCGGGAAAAGTCGGCCCATGCAAAAGATCTTTCAAACCATCGAAAAGGTGGCCCCCACGGACAGTACGGTTTTGATCTACGGGTCGAGCGGTACGGGAAAAGAATTAGTCGCCCGGGCCATTCATCAACACAGCCTTCGTCAGGATAAAGAATTCGTGGCCGTGGATTGTTCGGCCCTGGTTGAATCCCTGTTGGAGAGTGAACTGTTCGGCCATGTCAAAGGCTCCTTTACCGGCGCCGTCCAAACCAAACACGGATTTTTGGAACTGGCCAATGGGGGGACTTTTTTCTTTGATGAAATCTCCAATCTCAGCCTGAATATCCAGGCCAAGCTGCTGCGGGTGATTCAGGAACGGGAATTTCTTAAAGTGGGCAGCGAAAAAAAGATCAAAGTGGATATTCGGATCATCGCTTCCACCAACCGGGATCTGAGGCAGGCGATCCGGGAAGGTCAATTCCGGGAAGACCTGTTTTATCGCCTCAGCGTCGTTCCTTTGCATCTCCCTGGTTTGAAGGAACGACGGGAAGACATCCCCCTTTTGGTAGACTATTTTTTGGAACGGTTTGCCAAAAAAAATAAAAAAACTATTCGGGGGATCGCGCCCGAGGCCCTGGAGCTATTAATGGACTATGACTGGCCGGGAAATGTTCGGGAATTAAAACACTTGATCGAGCGAATCGTCATCCTCGAAGACGGATCGATTATCAAGACAGAAGATCTCCCCTGGTTTATCCATAAGGATCACCGCGACCTGTCTTTATCCGAGGAAAGAGTAGCCACCCTTAATGAATTGGAAAAACAATATATCGGGCTGGTTCTGAAAAAGACCAAAGGGAATCGTAGCCAGGCATCCGAGCTTCTGGGGATTAATCGAAAAACCCTTTTGGAAAAAATAAAAAAATTCGGTTTGGAAAACTGAGGTAAAAAGTAACACCTGAAGACATATTGTAACATTTTTTTACTATTACCCTTTTATTTTTACACCTGAGACCTTGCGTACCTGCAAATTAAATCGGGGCCCCAGGACCGAAAAAAATCCATAACCACCGGAAACTGCTAAAAATTGGCCGGAGAGGGTCACCTCATTAATAAGGGTTTCTCAGTCTCTTGTTTCACCGTGGCATTCCTTTTGCAGATTTTATAATTCAAGGTTTAAAATTTAATAAGATTTATTTCCTCCATATGGAAAACCAAGGCACTATTTGCATCGCCGATCCGGATGGCCGCTTCCTGTCGGAGTGGTCCATCACTTTGCAGGCAGAAGGTTACCAGGTCTTTACTACCGACGTGGGGACCCGGGCTATCCAGATCATCCAGGAAGAACAGGTGGACCTCCTGATTATGGAAGCCGATATGCCTGAAATAAAGGCCTATGAGGCTATTCCGATCATCAAAGGGGTCGACCCGACCCTTCCGATCATCATAACGGCCGACCGAAATACCTCGGAACTGGAGGCCAGAATCAGACAGAAACCCATCTTTTATTACCATGTCAAAAGCTTCGGTCCGGAAGAGTTGCAATTAGCCATTCGGAACGCCTTGGAAAGACAGGCTAAGGCAAATAAAGGGGAGCCTTATGAGCAGCGTAACCCTGCAGATTAACGGAATCACCACCAGCGGTCCTGAAGGGATGACCATTCTGGAACTGGCCAGGGAGCAGGGATACCCTATCCCGACTCTCTGCCACGACCCCCACCTGTCTCCCGCCGGGGCCTGCCGGATTTGTGTGGTCGAAGAGGAAACCCGAGGGGTCTTGATTCCTTCCTGTGTAACGGCCATTGCCCCGGGAATGGCCATCAGGACCGATTCTCCCCGGGTGATCGAGAACCGCAAGGTCATCCTGCAACTTCTCTTGGCCAGTCATCCTGAATCCTGTATCGTCTGCGACAAAGGAAATCGATGCCAACTTCGAGCCCTGGCCGCCGACCTGGGTATCGGGTTTATCCCCTTAGATCCCATGCCTCAATATTTCCCGGTTCATGACTTCAATCCTTTCTTCAAAAGGGATATGAGCAAATGCATCCTTTGCGGCAAGTGCATCCGGGGGGACCAGGAACTGGTCGTAGAAGGGGTCCTGGATTATAGCCATCGGGGATTTCCGGCCCGTCCGACCACCTTTCAGAACCTGCCGCTTGAGGAAACCGGCTGCACCTTTTGCGGGACCTGCCTCTCTTTGTGTCCCACCGGGGCCTTAAGCGAAACCGGGATGGCCCTTCAGGGGTCCCTCTCCGAGAAGACGGCTACGGTTTGTTCGCACTGCGCCTGCGGTTGTTCTCTGACCCTGGAGACCCATGCGGACAGAATCATTCGAATTACCCCGACCGTTGATCCACACAGAGACCCGGCCCTCTGTGTCAAAGGCCATTTCGGTTTTCATTATATCCACAATCCGGAGAGACTCGGTAGCCCCCTGATCCGCAAGAACGGCGTCTTAACCGAAAGTACCTGGGAAGAGGCCATAGAATTCTTGGTGGAACAATTCCAAGCCATTCGACAGGAATCAGGTCCCAAAGCTATTGGCTGTTTAGCCGGCCCCCAGTTAACCAATGAGGAGTTTTATCTCTTTCAAAAGGTGGCCCGTCTCGGCTTTAAGACCCCCCACGTCGATAACGCCTCCCGGTTATATGCGGCCCCGGCCTTGATGGCCATGGAAAAGGCCCTGGGCCTGAACAGCACGGTCCGTCCTTTGGAAAATCTCTTAAAGGCCGATGTCATCCTGGTGGTGGGGGCCAATCCGACGGAAACGGCCCCTGTCTTAGGGTACGCGATCAAGAAAGCCGTGGCCCAAAATAAGGCCCGTCTGATCCTGATCGATCCCCGGAAAACCAAGCTGGCCCACAGAGCCGACTTCTGGTTGCGGCCCCGGCCGGGAACCGACCTTTCCCTGATTCAGTGTCTGATCCACACCATCCTGGCGGAAAACCTCTGGGACCAGGGTTTTGTCCATTCTCAAACCCGGGGATTTCTGGAGTGGAGAGAATCTTTCTTCAAATTGAACCGGAATTCCGAATTAGCCGCCACCGGCCTTCCGGAAGGTCAGGTCCAGGAAGCCGCCCGCGCCCTGGCAGCGGCCAAGAACCTGGCCGTGGTTTTGGGGGACGGCCTTACCCAACAACTAAATGCCTCGGCCGCGGCCATGGCCTTGATCAATCTGGTACTTCTGCTCGGGCAATGGGGAAGACCCGGGTGCGGCATCTATCCGGTCCTGAAAGAAAGTAACACCCAGGGGGCCTGGGATATGGGGGTTTTACCCAACCGACTGCCCGGATATCAGGCGGCTGACGACCCGAGGGCCTTAAAGACCTTTGAAGCCAAATGGGGAAGCCCCATCCCGGCCGGCCCGGGGCTCTCGGCCCTGGAGATGTTGGACTCGGCCTTTACCGGTCAGATAAAAGGCCTGTATTGTGTTTCTGAAGACCCCCTGGCCTCTTATCCGGACCGAAAGTGGGTTGAAGCGGCCCTGGATAAACTTTCCTTCCTGGTGGTCCAGGACCTTTTTCTAACTGAAACCGCTCAAAAGGCCCATCTGGTCCTTCCCGCCGCCGGTCAGCCGGAAAAAGAAGGGACCTATACCAATCTGGAAAGAAGGATTCATCGTCTACGCCGCGCCGTCCCGCCCTGGGGTCAGGCCAAGCCCGACTCAGAGATCTTTTCCTTGATTTTAACGGCCCTGGAAGATGCCCAGGGCCCTTACAAACCCATGGACCAGCGGATAGAGGCCTTGAACCGGAAAGGGGCCTCCCAGGAATTAAAGGACGAAGGTACGGTCCCTTATCTGGGTTCTGGTCTAATAGAAGACGTTTTTAATGAAATCAAGGAAATGGTTCCCGGGTATGGTCAGATAACCCTGGAGGGCCTGGATCGTAACCCCCTCTTTCTAACCGCCTTCGATCCTACCCCCAGGCTCTTTTCCTTTGAATCGCCCAAGATCCATCTGGACAGGCCGGTCCATGATGCAAAATATCCTTTTATCCTGATTACCGGGGGAGTGCTCCCTCATCTTGGAGTCGGCACCAGGACCTGGAAGGACCCGAGACTAAAAGCCATCACCCCCCCTCCGGAGGTAACCCTTTCTCCCCAGGATGCAGCCGATTTAGAAATTTCCTCGGGCGACCGCGTCGAAATCCAATCAAAAAAGGGGGCCGTTTCGGTTTCAGCCAGGATCGGAGAGGAATGCCCGCCGGGGGTTCTCTTCTTACCCCTGTCCTATCCGGAGTTAAAAATAAACACCTTATTCGAAGCCTTTTGGGATCCCATCAGTAAGGGATCTCTCCACAAGCCCTGTTCGGTTCGGATTGTAAAAGAACAACAAGGAGCACCCAAAAATGATTGAAGACATTAAGGAGATCCTCCAAGGGCACCCCTCCAACCAGGAGTCTCTCATCCCGGTCTTACAACAGGTCCAGGAGCGGTTCGGTTATGTCCCCGAGGAGGTCGTTCCCTTTTTGGCCGAATCCCTGCACCTGTCCCCAAGCCAGGTCCAGGGGGTAATCACCTTTTACTCCCAATTTCATACCGCGCCCAGGGGAAAGAACGTGGTTAAAGTCTGCCGCGGGACGGCCTGCCATGTCCGGGGCGGCCGGGGGGTGTTAAGGGTCGTCCAAAAAGATTTGAAACTGGAGGACGGCCAAACCTCGGAGGATTTTGCCTTTACCCTGGAGACCGTGGCCTGACTGGGGGCCTGCGCCCTGTCACCAGTTATGGTGATCAATAAAAATTATTACGGAAAGATGAATCCCCAGGAGAGTGGAAACGATCATAGACAAATACCGAAAAACGGAAAAAGGGGAGTGTTGATGGCCCACAGCCAACCGCTCACGAAAGAGGAAAGAAAAGGCATGAAACCGATGCATAGTTTCGAGGCCCTTAATCAATGGCGTCAATTGATCCTGAGTCAAAGAGACCCGAATCAAACGGTCATTTATCTCTGCCAGGGCCCGGGCTGCAGCGCCTATGGGGGAGACGAGGTCTCGACGGCTTTTGAAAAGGCCATTTCGGACCAGGGGCTCGACAAACAAGTGACCCTGAAAAAAACCGGGTGTCATGGATTTTGCGAACGGGCCCCCATGTTGGTCATTGCCCCCCAGGAAATCCTTTATCAACAGGTCAGCCCTGAAGATGTTCCGGAAATCGTCTCCGAGACCCTGATTAAAAAAAATATCATCGGACGGTTGATTTATAAAGATCCGGCCAGCGGTAAACCTTATATCCACGCCTACGAGGTCCCCTTTTATCAAAAACAAAACCGGGTGGTCTTAAGCGACAACGGCCGGATCGATCCCACCAGTCTCGAAGACTACATCGCCTGCCAGGGATACGCCGCTCTGGGCACGGTGTTGTTCTCCATGACCCCGGAGGAGACGATAGAGGCCGTCGAGAAATCAGGGCTGCGCGGCCGCGGAGGGGCCGGGTTTCCCACCGGAACCAAATGGAAACTGGCCCGGCAGAACCCCGGCAAGGCCAAATATGTCGTCTGCAACGCCGATGAAGGCGATCCCGGGGCCTTTATGGACCGCAGCATCCTGGAAGGAAATCCCCATTCCGTCCTCGAGGGTATGGCCATCGCCGGTTATGCCATCGGGGCCTCGGAAGGCTATATCTATGTGCGGGCCGAATACCCCATCGCCACCAAACACCTCGGCATTGCCCTGACCCAGGCCGAAGAAAAAGGTCTCCTGGGCGATCATATCCTCGGGTCGGACTTCCATTTCCACATTTCCATCCGGGAAGGGGCCGGGGCCTTTGTCTGCGGAGAGGAAACGGCCCTGATCGCCTCTCTCGAAGGCCGGCGGGGTATGCCCCGTATCCGGCCCCCTTTCCCGGCCCAGGCCGGTTTCCGGAAGTTGCCCACCTCCATCAATAATGTGGAGACCTTCGCCAATCTGCGCAGCATCATCCTTAAGGGCTGGCAGTGGTACGCCGCTATGGGAACCGAGAAAAGCAAAGGGACCAAGATCTTTTCCGTCACCGGCCGGATCAACAACACCGGCCTGGTGGAAGTCCCCATGGGGACCACCTTGCGTCAGGTCATCTTTGATATCGGCGGGGGGATTCCCAAGGGACGCCAATTTAAAGGGGTCCAGATGGGAGGTCCTTCGGGCGGCTGTATACCGGCCCGCTATTTAGACATCCCCATCGATTATGACTCCCTGCGCCAGGTGGGTTCCATGATGGGTTCCGGCGGGATGATCGTCATGGATGAGAATACCTGCATGGTCGATATTGCCCGTTATTTCCTCTCCTTCACCCAGGATGAATCCTGCGGCAAATGCACGCCCTGCCGTCTGGGGACCACCCAGATGCTCAAGATCCTGACCCGTATTACCCGGGGAGAAGGTCGGGAGGGAGACATCGAACAACTGCAGCGCATCGGCCAGGCGGTGAAGTCCTCCTCTCTCTGCGGCCTGGGCCAATCCTGCGCCAATCCGGTCCTGACCACCATCCAGCATTTTCGGGAAGAATACGAACTCCATATCCGGGAGAAGCGCTGCCCGGCCGCTACCTGTGATGCCATGGTCATTTCGGCCTGTCAGCATGCCTGCCCGGCCGGGATCGATGTTCCCAATTACGTGGCGGCCATTGCCGAAGGCCGGTATGCCCAGGCCGTGGAAATCATCCGGGAGAAGAACCCCTTCCCGGCGGTCTGCGGCCGGATCTGTATCCACCCCTGCGAGTTGAAGTGCCGGCGGGGGGAACTGGACGAACCGGTGGCCATCCGGTCATTAAAACGATTTGCCGCCGATTGGTATTTTGAACACCAGGGAACGGCCGGCTCCCCCTTCCCGATAACCAAGAATCAGAAGGTGGCCATCGTGGGGGCCGGACCGGCCGGCCTGACCTGCGCCTATTTCCTGGCCAAGAGGGGTTATCCGGTAACCGTCTTTGAGTCCCAGTCTATCGCCGGCGGGATGCTGGGGATCACGGTCCCGGAATTCCGTCTGCCCCGGGAAATCATTCAAAAGGAGATCGACTACATTGAGAGCTGCGGGGTGGAAATCCGTTATAATACCCCGATCGACGCCCGCCATACGATCACCGACTTGAAAGAAGAAGGCTACAAGGCCATCTTTATCGCCGCCGGCGCCCAATCCAGCAAACGGATCGGCGTCCCCGGAGAAGAAGAAGGGCTGGAAGGACTCTATTATGGTCTCAAGTTTTTATCCGATATTAAAACCGGGGGGAAGATCAGATTAGACGGTCGGGTGGTCGTGGTCGGGGGCGGCAATGTGGCCGTCGATGTGGCCAGAACGGCCCTGCGGGTCGGAGCCCAGGAAGTCCTATTATATTGTCTGGAATCCCGGAATGAAATGCCGGCCTGGGAAAAAGAAATCAAGGAAGCCATCGAAGAAGGGGTGGTCATCAACCCCTCCTGGGGACCCAAAGAAATCCTCCGAAAAGAAAATAAAGTTGTCGGCATCGACTTTGTCCGCTGCCTGTCGGTCTTTGATTTCGAGGGCCGTTTCAAACCGACTTTCGACCTGGAAACCACCGAGTCGGTCGAAGCAGGAACGGTCATCGTTTCCATAGGCCAGGCCGTGGATCTTTCCTTTCTCTCCCGAGACAGCCAACTGGAACGGGCCTTGTGGGGGACCCTGGAGGTGGATCAAAACACCCTGGCCACCAACATCCCGGGGATCTTCGCCGGCGGAGATTTTACCACCGGTCCCACCTTTGTCATCAGGGCCATCGGCTCCGGCCGAAGGGCGGCCCTGGCCATCGACCAGTACCTGGAGGGGAAAAAAGGGAAAGTCCAGATGCCGGATGAGAAAACGGCCTTAAAAACAGAGGCCCTTCTGGCCCAGGAGGAAGAAACCATCCAGGCCAAACCCCGGTTCAAGACCGAAATGCACCGGCCCTCGGAGCGGGTCAAGGATTTCCGCGAAGTGGAGATAGGGTTGTCCCTGGAACAGGCCCATCTGGAGGCCAGGAGATGCCTGCGTTGTGATCTTGAAAAAAAATAAGAGGAGCATCTTATGATCCGATCCATTACAAGGCAAAAAACCGAAGAAGAAATAGATCTGCTTCTGCAAAGTCTCAATCGCATTTTTATCATCGGCTGCGGCACCTGCGTCACCCTTTGCCGTACCGGCGGCCAGCCGGAGGTCAAGGCCATGCAGGAAAAGCTTTCCAAAAAAGGAAAGATGATAACCGGTACCCTCATCTTGCCGGTGGCCTGTGATAATTTAACCGCGGAGGCCTTCAAGGAATACGGCCCGCAAATGGATCAGGCCGATGCCTTGCTGATCATGACCTGCGCCTTCGGCGTCCAGACCGCCGCCCGGCAGGTGGCCAAGCCGGTCATCCCGGCCTTGGACACCCTCTTTATCGGCAAAGAGCAAGGGTTGGGCCGATTTGAAGAAATCTGCGTCCAGTGCGGAGATTGTATCCTGGGGATCACCGGCGGGATCTGTCCGGTGACCTCCTGTCACAAGGGTCTGGTCAACGGCCCTTGCGGCGGGACGAATAACGGAAAATGTGAAATCGATTCCGAGAAGGACTGCGCCTGGACCTTGATCTATCGCCGCCTGGAAGAACAGGGACAACTTCATTTGATGAAACGCTATCAGCGACCTCGAAATTATCAGGTCGAGCCCAAACCGGGGAAGTATTTTGTCCCCTTGGAACCTTAGTCTTGCCGGGTAAAAAATGTTAAAGCGTGTCGAGGTTAAAAGGTTGAAATTGTTCTATAGCTTAAAAGCCCAAGGCTCATCCGCCGCGGCGGACAAAATCAAAACATCGGTCTTTCTTTTCGGATTTCAGTTTTGAGCTTTCAGCACTCAGAGAAAGGAGTTGAGTCCATGGCCCAAAGTTTCCGCCAGGCCCTGCAGTCAGGGAAATTTGTCATCACCAGCGAGGTCGGCCCGCCCAAAGGGACCAATCTGGAGAAGATGCTCCATCATATTAATCTGCTGAAAGATCGAGTCGATGCTATCAATCTGACCGATCATCAAAGCTCGGTCATGCGTTTCCCCTCTCTCGGTGCTGCCTTGCTGGTTAAAGAGCAGGGAGGAGAACCCATTCTCCAGATGACCTGCCGGGACCGAAACCGTCTGGCCCTTCAGGCCGATCTCCTGTTTGCCTTTCAACGGGGGATTCAAAATGTCTTATGCCTGACCGGCGACTCCATCGTGGTGGGGGACCACAAAACAGCCAAGGCGGTCTTTGACCTGGACTCCAGCCAATTGCTGGCCGCTGTCCGGATTTTGGAAAAAGGCAAAGACCTGGGGGGGACCGAATTAAACGGGGCGGTTGAATTTTGTGCCGGGGCCATTGTCACTCCGGAGGCCAACCCCTTGGAACCCCAGTTGATTAAATTTGAAAAAAAAGTCGAGGCCGGGGCGGAATTTTTCCAGACTCAGGCGGTCTATGACCTGGAAAAATTTGGCCGCTTCATGAAATATGCCCGCCAATTTCCGGTAAAAATTTTAGCCGGGATCATCTTGCTGACCTCGGCCCGGATGGGCCAGTATATGAATAAAAATGTCCCCGGGGTCTCGGTCCCCCAGGCCTTGATCGATGAAATGGCCGGGGCCCCCAAAGGACAGGCCCTGGCCAAGGGGATCGAGATCGCCGGTCGAATGATCCGAAAATTAAAGGAAGAAAAAATCTGTGACGGGGTCCACATCATGGCCATCGGGAAGGAAGAAGTGGTTCCGGACATTTTAAAGGCGGCCGGAATATAAAAATAATGGCCAAAGGACAAGGTTTATGGTACAGGGTATAAGGTTCAAGGTTCAAGGTTCAAGGTTGGTTGAGGATGAGGTCCTATTATTACCTTGCACCTTACACCTTACACCTTCATACCTGGCCTTTACCTTAAACCTCATACCTGATTTGTTGAAAGGAGGTTAAATGGAGAAGAAGAGAATTCTTATTGTGGATGACGACCCGGATCTGGTGGAAACCGTTAGCATGATGCTCGAAGGCAAAGGGTTTTCTCCCCTTCCGGCCTATGGCGGAATAGAAGGCCTGGAAAAGGCCAAAAATGAAAAGCCCGACCTGATCGTCCTGGATGTCATGATGCCCGATAAGGACGGCTATGCGGTCTGCAACGAACTCAAAAAAGACCCGACCTGTTATGAGATCCCGATTATTCTGCTTACCGCCATCGGCGATCATATCACTTCCACCAACTACACCTTAAGCGGAGGCATGGAGACCTTTGCCGACGATTTCTTTCAAAAACCGGTGAATATCCAGTCTTTGGTCAATCGAATTGAGGAATTGTTGAAGGATTAAAAGAGAAAGAATTGAGGGGTTCAGGGATTAAAGGCCATCCATTTCCGAATCCCTCAATTCCTCAATTCTTTAATCAATCCCCTCCCCAATCTTTTCCCCCGAAAAAAATTTCTGAACCTTAAGCCCCGCCTCGGGCGTCATCGAGGCGTCAAAACCGGTTTCGCCGAACGCCGAACGGCAAACGGTCTTATTCCTGTAAGCCGCCCATTGGCCCGGCATTCCTTACCTTGGCAGAGACCCGAGGGGCGAATTGTTTAAAATTCTCTTTGAACCTCTCGGCCAGGTTCCTGGCCTGGGCATCGTACTCCTTCGGCTTGCGCCAGGTGTTTCGGGGATTGAGTATTTCTCCTGGCACCCCTTCACAGGCCGTGGGAATGCTTAGATTGAAAATAGGATCCCTTTCCATGGGCACCCCATCCAGCTTTCCTTCCAGGGCCTGATGGATCATGGCCCGGGTATGGGCAATCCTGATCCGCTCCCCGACCCCGAAAGGCCCGCCGGACAGGCCCGTATTGACCAGCCAGCAATTGACCTTATGTTTTTTAATCCGTTCCCCAAGCAGCCCGGCATAGACCGTGGGTGGAAGGGCCATAAAGGGGGCGCCGAAACAGGTGCTGAAGGTGGCCTGGGGCTCTTTTCCCAGCCCTTTTTCCGTCCCGGCCACCTTGGCCGTATATCCGGAAAGAAATTGATACATGGCCTGTTCCGGGGTTAATCTGGCAATGGGCGGCAAAACCCCAAAGGCGTCGTAGGTCAGCATGATGATATTCTGGGGATGGCCGGCCACACCGGAACGGACGGCCCGGCTGATATGGCTGATGGGATAAGCCGCCCGGGTGTTTTCCGTCAAGGTCCCGTCGTTTAGATCGATCCGGCGGGTCTCCGTATCGATGGCCACATTCTCCAGGATCGTCCCGAACTTCCGGGTGCATTCATAGATTTCCGGCTCGGCCTCTTCGGAAAGCCGGATCACCTTGGCGTAGCATCCCCCTTCAAAGTTAAAGATCCCCTTATCGCTCCAGCCGTGTTCGTCGTCGCCGATGAGTAACCTTTCCGGGTCGGCCGAGAGGGTGGTCTTCCCGGTCCCGGAAAGACCGAAGAAGATGGCCACATCCCCTTTCGGACCCACATTGGCCGAACAGTGCATGGACAGGACCTTTTCCTGGGGATAGAGGTAATTCAAGACGGTAAAGATGGATTTCTTGATCTCTCCGGCATAGATGGTCCCTCCGATGAGGATCAGCCTTTTTCCGAAATTGACGATGATAAAGGCCTCGGAATTGGTCCCGTCCAATTCCGGCAGGGCATGAAACTTGGGGACATTGATGATGGTAAATTTGGGGACATGATGGACCAGCTTGGCCGGATCCTTGATCTGAACGAACATATTCCGGGCAAAGAGATTGTGCCAGGCGCTTTCGGTGATGATCCGGACCGGCACCTGGTATTTGGGGTCGGCCCCGGCGTAACCGTCCTGGACGAAGACGTCCTTGCCCTGGAGATAGGCCAGCATGCGGAAATAAAGGACCTCGAACTTTTCCGGTTCCATGGGCACATTGACCGGACTCCACCAGATCTTGTCTTCACTGGTTTTTTCGCGGACGATACGTTTGTCATCAGGGGACCGGCCGGTATGGTGCCCGGTCCGGACGACAATGGGCCCTAAATGGGCGATGACCCCTTCCCGCCGCCGGACGATCTCTTCATAGAGCACCGGGGTGGGAGGATTCCAATAAATGGTCCCCACGTTCTTGATCCCGTGATGCTCCAGACCGTAATGGGCCTGCCGGTTTCCCTGGTACATGCTGACCTCCTTTTTGCCTTAGGAAAATCTTCCAAAGATTATGCGGGACAGGTACCCTCGCCTGTCATGTAATGGTCACAGCCTCGTTAATGGCGGGTATTGCTATCCTCTCCCTCTTGCCTCGCGCCTCCTGCCTGATTTTCATCTAAACGGCCGCCATCAAGGGACGAACTTCCATGGCCACCTTCTCAGACAAGGCATCTTCTGCAACATCCATATCATAACGACTTTGGAGGTTTATCCAATATCGCGGGTTCTGGCCGAAATAGCGCCCCAGACGCAAAGCCAGTTCCGCGGTTACCGGTCGTTTGCCATTCACCACGTGATTAATACGCATCGCTGGTACGCCCAATTCACGGGCAAGCCGGTATTGGGACAGGTTTAACTCCGTCATCAATTCTTTTAGATATACTCCGGGGTGTACCGGAGAAATAGGTCGCTTTTTCATTGGCTTCTCCTCAATGATAGTCCACGATTTCCACTTGTTCGGCATTCCCTTCCTGCCATTCAAAACAAATACGCCATTGATCATTGATCCGAATACTCCATTGCCCTTTCCGTTTTCCTTTCAAGGATTCAAGTCGGTTTGATGGCGGCAGTCTCAAATCTTCAAGCTGATTCGCCGCATCAAGGGCATTAAGTCTCATAAAGGCCCGCTGCTGAAGGCCCTTGGGAAATTTTAGGGAAAACCGACGAAAAAATATTTTTTGTGTTTCGCGACAACGAAACGATTTAATCATACGTCGATAATAAACAATTTGTTTATTATGATCAAGTAACAAATAATAGCAATCCTCTTCTTGACAATCCCGGTCAAATATGGAATTATTCTTTCCAAGCCGGCGTAGCTCAGGGGTAGAGCAGCTGATTCGTAATCAGCAGGCCGCGGGTTCAAATCCCATCGCCGGCTCCAATAAAACAAATAGTTGATGCAATGTCTTCCGGCACAAAAGATTTTCTCTTGATTTAATATCTATTAACCAGATTGAGATATCAGAAATGATCGTATATGAATTTTACAGGAGTAATCCTGTATCAAAAAGAGAAGAGTTTCTTGGAGTTCTGGAGGAAAGAAGAAAAGATCCTTCCAGAATTACCCGGGAATCAGTCATGGGTTGGGCAGAAAAAGTTTTTGGTCAAGATGTAAGTGTTAAAGACATTTATTTTATTCCAGTAAGTATTAATAAATAGCCCGCTAACCAGAGGTCCCCCCCAAAACCAAATCCCTCGAACCAGATAGTTATTCTGATTTCCAGCTTCTTTTTTATGCCGAAGCCTTTCAACCGACCCTAATTTTCTTGCAAAGATTAAAAATACCGTATTAAAAATACAGATCTTTTTTCAAAAAAATACAGCATTACCATTATTCCTCCCCTTTAAAATCTCTGGTATATTTCAATTAAACGGAGAAAAGTTAACCTGACTGGATCATCTCCAAATTTGTTGGCGATGATCCAAGGATTCAAGGGGTCTATGGTTCGAGGATTCAAGGGAAAATCGCTAAAGAAGAAAAGTTATTTTTAAAAAATCAATCACTTGAACCCTTGAATCCTCGATTCCTGGACCCCTTTCCAGGAACTGATCGGGAGAAGAACCAAATGACTAAAGCGGAGAAATCCCAGCAGGTTATAAAAATGGACAATAAAAAACGTACTCTTATCGTCGATGACTACCCCTTTGTCAGAGAAGGATTGCGGTCTCTTCTTTCCTCACATCAGGATTTCGATATCGTTGGTGAAGCCGGAGATGGCCTGGAAGCTATTGAACTTGTCGGTGAATTACATCCCGACCTGGTTTTAATGGATATGTCTATGCCCCGGATGGATGGTATGACGGCTATCCGGGAGATTAAAAAAAGATGGCCCAAGACTTTAGTCATGGCTTTCACCATTCACAAATCTCCTGAATACGTTTTTGCCACCCTTATTGCCGGGGCCGATGGGTATATCCTAAAAGATGACCCTTGGACTGAAGTAATTGCATCCATTGAGAACATCCTGAAGGGAAAACAGGTGATCTCTCCAAATTTTCTCAACTAAGTTCATTCGGTCACTTCTTAGGGATTTTTTATTTTTATGACCAATATCGAACGGTTATTAAAAGAAGGGGTAGGGCTGGACAAGCCCATTAAAATCCTGCACATCGATCCTGATTATAAAGTAACTTATTTTATTAATCGTCCAGGTTCTTTAATCCGTTCTCCCATTCCTCTCAAAGAGGCTATTAATCTTTTAAAAACGGAACAATTTGACTTAATTCTTTCGGAACCGCATAATAAGGCGATCCTAAAACCTCAAGCCAATCTTAATCATGGATAAAAAGTCCCGTATCCTAATTGTCGATAACAATCCCATTCTCCGAGAGGGATTAAAGTCTGTCCTTTCCCCTATTCCGATTTTCGATATCGTCGGTGAAGCCGCCGATGGGTTGGAAGCTATTAATTTGGTCGAAAGAATGCTTCCCGACCTGGTTCTAATGGATATATCCATGCCCCGAATGAATGGGATAGAGGCCATTCGGGAAATCAAGAAAAAAAGGCCTGGGACTAAAATTCTGGCTTACACCGTTCACAAAATCCCTGAAATCCTAACTGCCACCTTGAAAGCCGGTGCAGACGGGTATCTTTTAAAAGATTCTTCCCGCACCGAATTGATTCAATCCATCCAAGATATCCTGGATGGAAAGCAAGGGCTCACTCCGGACATCACGGAATAGGCCCATCCTCCCCCCCCAAGGGCCATAAAGCACTTATATAAGATCAGGTATATCCATATATCCGCCCTGGGGTTCCAGCGATACCCAGAGGAACCCCGCAGCCAGATCCCTGAGTAATCCTGTTCCGGCCTGACCCTCCAGTTACTGCATTCAGGACTAAACACCAAGGTCATTTTTGTACCCATTTGTATCCGGAGCTTATTTGGGCACCCCTACGGCCTGTTTTTTAATCGCTCATTCCATTCCTGAGCGTCGGTCTTCACTTGACCATTCCGGGAAACCGCCCTCTCCGCCTGGTATTATGACTTAAGAATGGGCCAAAACCTGTCAAATATCGGTCAGAAACCATTTCTTCCTGAAATCACCAAATTTCGTTTCTGGAAAAAATGGAAGAGTTCAATTCGTAATTACTAATACAAGTATATCCTAATTCAACCAGGTGGCCTTAATATTATTTTGCGGCCGGTGATGCCTCGATGTCTCTGATGTCAGAAACGAGGGATTTAAATACAGTTCTTTTTTCAAAGAAATACTATTCTGACCCCATTCACTTCTCTAAAATATTTAATAAACTAAAAAAGATTATTTTAGAAAAAGGAGGATTTGAACATGGTTACCGAAAAGTTGGTCCCGAATATTGAAAAACGAATTTCCGCTTGGGTAGCTATCCAAGAGCGACTGAAGAAGGAATCTCGACGTGAGCCAAAACCGACCATCACCATCTCAAGGCAGTATGGTTGCGAGGGCTATCCATTGGCCGAGGCTCTGAAGGCTATCCTCGAAAAAAAGACCGGGGACGACTGGACGATATTCGACAAGTTTCTGATCGAGAAAATCAGCCAAGAGACGCACCTTTCCGAACGATTGCTGACCACCTTCGGGGACGCCTCCAAAGCCTTTGATGTGTTGGTCACCATGATTCCCGGCATGCGGACCCATGCGGACGCATACCAGATTCTGGCCAACCATATCATCCGGATAGCCCTCGATGGCAACGCGATTATCGTCGGGCGGGGAGGAGTTATCCTGACCCAACACCTCCCCCAATGTTTTCACTTTCGGCTCGAAGCGCCGCTCGAATACCGAATTCGGTCCATCCAGCAACGGCTGGAAATCCCCTATGAGGAAGCCAAAACGGTGGTGATAGAAAATCAGAACACGAGGAAAAAATTTTACGAGCATTTTCTTAATCACTCGATCTCGGACCCTCTTTATTATAATGCCATTTTCAACAACAGCAAGAACACGGTTCCGAAGATAGCCCGAAGTATCCTGTGTCTGGTTTTTGAAGATTAGACATAGTCAAGTCATTCCCACGCATCCCAGTCCCAGCGCTAATAGGCTGCCTTATAGGAAGCCAGATTTTTTATTTACGGATAAAAAAGAGTGGCCGAATATGATAACACATGGGGGGCTTTAAGGGAGTTCGGAGGGAGATTTTCACATCCTGTAGGCAAATTCTTACTTAAAATTACTTCTCCATTCCCTTTAAAATACAGAGTCCATATTATTCCTTTTTCCCCATCAGTAAGGTAAATTATTTTTTAAAACAGTCCGGTTTGATTTAAATCTGGTGTGATTTATCAGTTAGCCTGGAAATAAAATTGGTTTGAAGAGGCGAAGTCCTTGAATATCCCGATTAAAATCTTGCACATCGATCCTGATTTTAAAGTGACCTATTTTATTAAACATCCTGGTGCAATTATCCGTTCCATTGTTCCACTCAAAGAGGCCATTCAACTTCTGAAAACCGAGGAATTCGATTTGATTCTCTCAGAACCACACAATAAGGCGATTCTAAAACCTCAGGCTCATTTGGAGGAAATGGGATTATCAGCTTCTCCGGAAGCTAACCTGAAAGAAATGATAAAGGATGTCCGCGTAGACGGACAATATGAACAATTATGATTTTTTAAATTTCCTCTGTCATGGGATTGTAGGGTTCCCTTTTATACAAAAAGACTCCAAACGATCCTTTCAGTTATAAAGACCTTTGTAACCGTCTGATGATGGAGGAAGATCGCGATGATAGACTGGTCTTTTTACGCTATCCACTTAGTTACCGCCTATAAAAAGTTGATCTTTTAAGAACTTCAGCCATATAAGCAAAAAGGAATCGGGCTTTTGAACAGGAATAAAAAGAACCGGATCCTTATCGTCGAGGACCACCCTGCTCTACGGGAGGGATTGCGGTCTCTTTTGTCCTTTCACCAGGATTTCGACGTCGTCGGGGAGGCCGGAGACGGTCTTGAAGCCATTGATTCTATAAAAAAATACAGCCTGATCTGATTTTAATAGATGTTTCCATGCCCCGAATGAATGGGATAGAGGCTATTCGGGAAATCAAGAAAAAAAGGCCCGGGACTAAAATTCTGGCTTACACCGTTCACAAAATCCCTGAAATCCTAACTGCCACCTTGAAAGCCGGTGCAGACGGGTATCTCTTAAAAGATTCTACCCGCGCCGAATTGATTCAATCCATCCAAGATATCCTGGATGGAAAGCAAGGACTCACTCCGGACATCACGGAATAGGCCCACCCTCCCCCAAGGGCCATAAAACACTTATATAAGATCAGGTACATCCACATATCCGCCCTGGGCTTCCACCGGTAACCGCAAAAGCAAAACATCCATATCCCCGGGGTCCTTTCCGGGATGAAGAAAAAAATCCCCATTTCTCAAAGAAAGAAGGGGGTTTTTATTTTAATAATTAGTATCCTTTACTCCAGAATTGACAACCCTCAATTGAGTGATATATGATCCAACCTTAAATTAATAATAATACCTATAAAATTGGTTGATTGGGGTTTGAAGCCCCTTTCCCGATAATTTTCGTCCCCTGAATCGCAAGAAACACGTTCTGATTTGTTTTCTTGACTGGAGCCCATGAGGTTAATTAAAAATTCCGGAACAAATCGGGTAATCGACGTGTTGCGGCAGGCCCTTCAATCCGGCGCGTCGTTGGACATTGCCTCTCCTGCTTTGTCCCTTTTTGCCTTTTTTGAACTGAGGGACCTTTTAAACAAGACAGCCCATTCCCGTTTGATAATCCCTTTTAATGTAGATGGCGATTTGAATCTTCTCGGTTCACCAGCGGATCGGGCAGCACGCAACCGCCTTCAGGCTCGATGGCTGGCCCTGGAATGTGCAAAGTGGATTCGTGAAAAAACCGAGGTGAGAGCCCCTTCAAGTTCCTTACCTCAGTCCGCCTACTTTATCAGGAATCTCAACTTGGATCAAAGCCGGGTGATAACAGGTAATTGCCCGTTAACCACAGACGGGCTAGGTCTTACCCCTGGAAATCAACATTGAGGATACATTGATGCCAACTGATGGCAGAAATATCACCACATCACAATTAAATTCGATTAGGAATGTGTTTTCAATTGAATTGCCTCTTGTTCCCAGGCCAGATCTTTATAGCAGGGTTAATGAAATAACCGAGAACAGAAGATCAATATCCCATGGAAGAAATAAACCAGAAGATGTTGGGCGAAGATATACAGATGAAGAAATAAAAAAAATAAATAATGATGTAAATGAAATCTCACAACACATTGTAAATACCTTCTCTGATTACTGCGCAAGAGAATTATACAAAAAGAATCACATAACGTGCGGCTGTTGACGGACTCCTTTCACGAGCCGCAAAGCCGCGGCATTAAGCTTTCTTTCAATTGAAAATCTCAACCCTCTATGCTGACTAATCACCAAATTTGGGAACTTGGCACTTGATTATTGGCAATGAGGCCGATCCGGATGTTTCCACCGCCCGCCCCACACGCCGCCGCAGGCCTCCCATAGATGGCCCGCCTCATCATAATCCGGCCCGGCGCTCTGGTTGGTATCGACCTTGATATCCCAAATAGGCTTTCCGTCCCGGGTGATCGCAAAGTCGAAGGCCCGGGCTGGTGGAAGAATGGCAAGGGCGGAAAAGATCGGGTCGTCTATATGAGCCATGATGTCCTTCAAGCCCTGGCCGCCTATCTAAGAGTGAGGCCGCCATCCAGGGCCAGAAAGATCTTTCTGGCGGAAAAGGAGCCCTGCAAAGGACAGCCCATCTCCATCCGCGGCATTCAGAGGCGCATGGAAACTTATGCCCGTCAAACACGGCTCAAGGTATCCTGTCATCATCTCCGGCATACGATGGCCACCCAGATGCTCAACGCTGATGCCGATCTCTGCACCATTCAGGATCTCTTGGGGCATAGCAATGTAAAAACCACGCAACGGTACTGCCGGATATCAAACCTCAAAGTGCAGCGAGACTACTTCAAGGCCATGGAGGTGATCAGGCAACAAACGGCTGGCAACCCAAATAATGCTTGACGAAAGAACAAAACTATGAGATCTTAAACAATACCTAACCCATTAACTTCAATAAGAAAATCAGATTTTAGTACGTATAGCTTCCTGTACTCTTGTTTTTGAATTTTGGCCCTTTATGCTGCATTCAAACGGTAATCAATTTGCAAAGTACAGCCCTGCATAGCCTCATTTTCGTCAGAAGACGCCCCCCGTCTTCTTACCTTTCGCCCTAATTTTCTCTTTCTCAACCTTTAAAACCTCATAAATTTCAACGGGCAACGACTTGCCTTTCAGTTGAACCGGTTCTAGTGCGCGAATTTTTATTTTTCCTTCCACCCGCGATAGGGCACTTTTTGTAATGAGGATTTGGCCGGAGCGTGCTGTTGACTCTACTCTTTGGGCGGTGTTCACGACGTCGCCAATGACCGTGTAATCCATCGTTTCTTCAGTCCCTATGTTTCCGACAACCACCTCGCCGTAGTCTATCCCTATGCCGATCCCTAGCTTTTTCAACTCCGGCGGCCAGCCGAGTTTTAAATCCTCAAAAGCTCCTTGCATCTCCAAGGCGGCTCGAACTGCCCATAAGGTTTCATCTTCGATATCTGTCGGGGCGCCCCAGAAAGCCATGATGCAGTCGCCGATATATTTGTCAAATGTACCCTTGTTTCTGAAAACGATTCCTGTAAGCTCCTTGTATATGCTGTTGAGCAAATGAATAAGTTCCTTCGCATTCATGTTCTCAGAAAGAGAGGTGAATCCGCGTACGTCGCTAAAAAACACCGCAACCTCTTTTCTATCACCGCCCAACTCCGAATATTTGTCCGGGTTGGAGAGTATTTGTTCAATAACGCTGCCGTCTACATAACGATGCAACATACTGGATATCAGGTGATTCCTTAACTCCACTTCATCGTGGAGAAATTTTATCTTCAGCAAATTATTGACACGGGCAACAAGTTCGATCTTTTGAAAAGGTTTGTTCAGGAAGTCGTCCGCGCCGGCTTTAAGCCCCTCGATTTTTGCCTCCATGTTATCAAGAGCTGTCAGTATGATTATCGGAAGGAAAGCGTTTCCCGAATCGCTTTTGACTTTTTTGCATACCTCGTATCCGTTCATCCCGGGCATCATTACATCCAGCAGAATCAGATCGATTTGATTACCGGAAAGTTTCCCCAGCGCTTCTTCACCGTTTGCCGCCTTGACAATTTCATAACCCTGCGGAACAAGATGTGCTTCGAGAAGTTCAATGTTTTGGGGTTGGTCATCAACAACTAAGATTACTGGTTTGTCTTTCATCTCTATCTCTTTTGAATTTGACTTTTCAACCTATTAGAAAACTCACTTAATAAATTGACTGATTTCTTTCGCAAAGGTGCGCGTATTTATCGGCTTACCTATAAATCCGCTGTTAGTTATGGCGTTTATCTCCTCTCTGCCCTCTGCCATAACCGAAGCAGTCACAAAAACAATGGGAATATCGCGTGTCTCTTTGTCTTGACGTAATATCCTGGCGGCTTCGGTACCGCGCATATCTGGAAGCCGCACATCCATAATTATAATATCCGGTTTTTCTTTCCTGGCAATGGCAATTCCATCGGCAGCATTTTCAGCTTCAAATACTTCAAAGCCGGCGACCTCCAAAAGGTCTTTTTCCAGCATCAGATTGTTTCCATTATCATCGACAACTAATGCTTTCTTCCTCATCTCACACCACCCTCCTGGATATAATAGGCAGAGTAAACCGGACCGAGGTGCCTTTATTTAGCCCCTCTGATTCTACAGAAAGCTTCCCGCCATGCAGCTCAACCAGCTTTTTAGAGAGCGGTAAACCGAGTCCGGTCCCCTCAGTTACCCGGGAATATGGAGTATCGACACGGAAAAACCCTTCAAATATTTTCCCCATGTTTTCAGGTGCGATACCGACCCCCGTATCCCAGACCACTATTTCTATCTCGGAATCAGCTTTCTTCGCCCGCATGCCGATTTTACCACCCTCGGGGGTAAATTTAACTGCGTTTGAAAGCAGGTTGTAAATTATCTCTTTTACCTTGAGCTCATCCGCCTCAATATTCGGCAGATCTTCGGCTATTTCAAGCAACATTTCAATCTTCTTTTTGCTGACCATATCCGCTACCAGCAGTGAAATCTCATTTAACAGGCTTTTCATGGGTAAGCTGGATAATGCCAGCTTCATCTTTCCGGCTTCAACTTTTGCCATATCAAGTATCTGATTTATCAGTAAGAGAAGGTGCTTTCCGCTGGTTAAAACATTATTAACGTATTTCTTCTGCTTCTCATTAAGCGGCCCGAAAGTCTCGTCGTATAATACCTCAGAGAAACCGTTAATGGAGTTAAGCGGGGTCCTGAGCTCATGCGACATGTTGGCCAGAAATTCAGATTTTACCCGAGCGGTGCGTTTTAACTCGGCGGCCAACTCCTTTAACTCTTCATGGGCTTTTTCCAGACCATTTTCTATCTCCCTGCGCTCGGTGATGTCCTCGATGGCCAGGAGGATGATCCGCTCTTTACCCGACACTCTTTGAATCTGCCGGGCATTCAAAAGCATTATGCGCCTGCCAATGGTAGCAAAATCGTGTTCCACCTCATAGTTATCAAAGGTTGCTTTTTGGGGAAGGATGGTTTCCAGCAGTTCCCGCAGCTTGGGGATATCCCACTGTTTATTGCCCAGGTCATAGATAAGCTGTCCCACGGTCTCTTCGGGTTTTACCTTAAAGACTTCATAGAAGGAGCGGCTGACCGTGACCACCCTTAAATCCTGATCCAGAACGATTAAGGGTTCACGCACGGTATTGATGATGCTCTCTGAGTATTCCTGGGATTTTGTTACGGTTCTTTTTTGGACCATTTTCTTGTCTCCTTGCGTTCGTTGATGCCTTGAGTTACCTATTGGCCGGGTTCATCACTTATGGGACTGTGTTTTTAGATCCAAATCTGGCCCGCTATATCATCCGGGCATCTTTCTCTCAAGAACGAATGACCTATCTCCCGCCGGCAAGAAAAAACCTTCGATGCCTTAGATTGGTGACCGCCATGACCACCCATATCCCCGATCACGGAGAAAACTATTTTACGGCGGCCTTTAGGCCCTTACCTGGGGTAAACTTGGGGACCTTTTTGGCGGCGATTTTCATCTCTTTGCCCGTTTGCGGGTTCCTTCCCTTTCGGGCGGCCCTCTTGGTCACGCTGAAGGTGCCAAAACCAATCAGGGTTACTTTGTTCCCCTTCTTTAAGGCCTTTATAATAGTCTCCAAGATGGTATCTACCACTGCCTCCGCCTCTTTTTTCGTGCCCACCACCTTGGCTAATTCCCTGATCAGATCTCCTTTATTCATAAGTTTTCCCCCCTATACAGGTTAGTCTCTTCTATGTAGCCTATTGCTGGTATTATTTACCACTTAAGAAAATACCAAGCAAATTAATAAATAAGATCTTCCTGAAGTCATGTTTTTGACAATTTAGTTATTTCGCCAGATTTCTAATGCTAATCGTTGAAGGATACCTCCCAATTGCTGTATAAATTTTTGAATCGCTTGAAGGTCGCAATTTGCTCTTTAAGGTCTTGTACGAATTCGGCCTTGACGTATTCGGTTTTGCTCTTCATCCGATAGGTATAGCTGATCTGATAGAACCCGCCTTTCTTTTCTTTGGGTCTCTGATATTGGTACGTCAGTGACCCGGCCTCATCTCCCCGATTCATCCCAGTTCTTCTTTGATTCCAGCAATCTTTTTCTCGATGGGATCCAGTTTTTTATGCATAGGGCCTCCTTTTTTTGGTTTATTTATAGCATATATATGCTATAATTAAAAGAACTTTTTGATGGAAAGGAGAAAAAAGATGGCCCTTCGGATTCAGTGGTGGAAAGTTGTCCGCCAGTTGCGTCCTGCCTTTAAAGAGGGAAAAAACCTTCCTGTGGTTTACCTTCTGTTTGGTTGGTTTGACCGTGCGCCCCGATTGCGAGGCGTTACCAGTCCAGACGGCCGATAGGCTTGAAAGTGGTTTTCTATGACCGGCTTCTTGATTTTTTCCATAGCAAAGCCGTTGCCGTTGACTCCCTCGCTACTCTTTGGTGTCGCCTTATTTTGACGGTTTTGCCTGGCTCGCTCTGCCGAAGATCAATAACCGGCCCATCTTTATCGGCGATGGAATCAAGTTGGCCAAAACCGGTCGTAAAATGCCGGCGGTTAAAAAACTGCACCAGGAATCCACTAAAATAACAAGTCGGAATTCATTTTTGGTCACTCCTGTCAAGCCATCGCCCTACTGGTCGGAGGCGTTCAAAGCTTCGGTGGCCTCCCTATCATTTGCCGCATTCATGAAGGAGTTGTGTTTTCGAACAGGTAGACGAAAACTTTATTGGATAAAATGGTCGATCTGGTCCACTCCTTATCGATGGCTATGCCGTTTTATCTGGTTTTGGACGCCTATTACGCCAGCAAAGTGGTGGTCCATGGCTTGCTTAACAGCGGCAACCATCTGGTCACCCAGGTGCTAAAAATGCCGTGGCCTATTGGCCTGCCCGTCCAAGCCCGGAAAAAGAAGAGGTCCGAAAAGAATATACGGAGAGAAGGTCAAGCTCAGAACCCTGTTCCAAGACCTTTCCAGCTTCATCGAGGCCCCCAGCCCGGCCTATGGTGGACAGCCCAGGTCACGATACGATATCGTTACCTCGATCTTCTTTGGCGACCGGTGGGCATCCTGGTCCGCTTCGTCCTGGTCATCCACCCCCAGCATGGTTCCAAGATCTTCATGACCACCCATCTGGCCGAGTTTGCCAGCGTGGTGGATGCGGTGGAGTGCGCTGTGGAAATCCAGCAGGTGCTCAAGGCCAAGAACGCCTTGCTGCCGGAAACCCGCAAGATGGATTTTCGTATCGGGATCAACCTGGGGGATGTGATTGAGGAAGAAGATTCGATCTACGGGGATGGGGTGAACATTGCGGCCCGTTTGGAAGCCCTGGCCGAAGCCGGGCGGGATCTGTATTTCGGAGAGCGCCTACCAGCAGATCGAGAACAAGATACCGCTCCGCTACGACTACCTGGGGGAGCACGAGGTCAAAAACATTGCCAAGCCGGTGCGGGTCTACCGGGCGCGGATCGAACCGGAGGCGGCCCCCTCCCAGGTGCCTGAGGAGAAAAAGCCCGGAAGGAAGGGACTATCCCGAGCCGTTCTGGCCGGAATAGCCCTGGTGGTGATCGCCGGCGCTGCAGTCCTCTATCAGTTTGCCTTTCGTCCCTCTGCCCCCAAGATGGAAGTGGCCTCCAAAGAGAAGATGGCTTTCCCCTGCCCGATAAACCCTCTATTGCCGTCTTGCCTTTCGCCAATATGAGCGGTGATAAAGAACAGGAGTATTTCTGCGACGGGCTGACGGAGGGGATCATCGACGCTCTTTCAAAATCCGAACACATTTTTGTGATCGCCCGGAACTCCACCTTTACCTACAAGGGTAAACCGGTAAAGGTTAAACAGGTCGCCGAGGAGATGGGGGTGCGGTACGTGATAGAGGGAAGCGTCCAGCGGGAGGGAAAACGGGTGCGGTTAGTTCTTCTTCCTGAAAGCTTGTAAGTTCCATTTGTGAAAAATCCGAAGATTACAAACGATATTCGTTTGAATCTCTCCTTCAGTTTGTCCTTCCGGAATAAAATTTCCTGTTGACTTTTTATAAAATGGTGTAAAATAGTAGATATCCTAAGAGTCAGAATAAGCCAATAAATCGTCTTCCAGTTTCGCCACCAGGCAAAGGGAGGCATCTATGTGGAAGATTTTCAGGAAACCCCGTTTCTCAACAGAGAGCCGGGGTTTTTTGTTTAGGTCTAAGGGGGAAACCCTATGACTCCAGATCAGGTCAATCGCAAACTTGTTGCTATCCTCAGTGCCGATGTTAAGGGCTACATCCGTCTTATGGGCGAGGATGAGGAGTGGACCCTTAGCGTTTATAAAGAGGTGATAACTGGCTCTATTAAGCATCACCGGGGCGGAAATGATTCAAAAACATACTTGATCATGGACTTTGCATAAACCCAGGAGCCATGAATACGCGATGGGGGAACAGATTAAGCGCGTTAAAAAGGAAGGTTCAATTTGAATATCAAAAAAATTTTATGTCCCACTGATTTTAGCGATCAGGCCTATGAAGCCTTACTGGCGGCTGCCGATCTGGCCGGGGATTATTCCGCTGAACTGCTGGTAGCCCACGTGGTGGAGTCGCTGCCGGCCCTTCTGGGAGGTGGTAACGACCCGGTTGCTCAATTCCAGGAGTGTTGCTGGCAAAAGGAAAAAGAGGGTAAAGAACTGCTGGAACACCTGGTTAATCGGAGGAGGCTGGCCAAGATCAAAGTCAAGACCCTGATCGAAATCGGCCACCCGGCCATCCAGATCTTGGATTGGGCCGAAGAATACGAGGTGGATTTGATTGTGATCGCCACCCACGGCCAGACCGGCTGGCGTCGAGCTTTATTAGGTTCGGTGACCGAGCGGATCATCAAACTGACCACGCGGCCAGTATGGATTATTCAACCCAAACCACCAGCTCGTTCATTAGTAGAGAGGGCATTCATGAAATTGAGAACAATTCTCTGTCCTACGGATTTTAGCGAATCGGCCGACGAAGCCCTTAAATCAGCCGCAAGTCTGGCCGGGGATTATTCCGCTGAGCTGCTGGTAGCCCACGTGGTGGAGTCGCTGTCGTTTGTTCCGGGGGCGGTCCCAACTATAGAAGCGGCCGCTGTAAAGAATCTGGAAGCCGTAGTCGAAAGGTTGATTTCCGCCAAGGTCCAGGTTCGACACCTGGTCAAGTGCGGGCAGCCGGCCGTTCAAATCGTTGATTTGGCCGAAAAGAATGAGGCGGATTTGATCGTGATCGCCACCCACGGGCTAACCGGCTGGCGTCGAGCTTCATTAGGTTCGGTGACCGATCGGGTTATCAAGCAGACCACCAAACCGATGCTGGTAATGCAAACCAAATCTCTGAGTCAATCACCCCAAAGAGTTTGAAGCCGCCGGGAAATCAACGGCTACCGGGAAATCGAACCTTAAGGTGCAGAAAAACTACTTCAAAGCCATGGAGGTGATCATGCAACAAATAGCTGGCAGCCCATTTAATTCTTGACGAATAAAGAAAATTATGAAATTTTAGACAATACTTAACCATTTAACTTCAATAAGAAAATAAGACTTTATCACGTATAGCTTCCTGTACTCGTTTAAATTGCCAATTCACAAAAACGGCATAGTACAAACAGTAATTAGTGACCAACCTTCCCTAATTACTGGTCCAATTCCAAGGGAAAAATTTCCTGTTGACTTTTTATAAAATGGTGTAAAATTGTACTTAACCTAAAAGTCAGAATAAGTTAATAAATTGTCTTCCAGCAAAGCCATTTTACCCTAAAAGGTGGGGCAAGCATATGGAGGAATTCAGGAAACCCCGTTTCTCAACAGAGAGCCGGGGTTTTTTGTCTTGACAAGAGTCAAAAATTAAAATGTTTCGGCCCATTAGCGGTTGGGTCAACAATCCAATAAATCAAAGGGAAATTCGTCATGAGAATAAATTATCGTGTCATTGCAATAATACTTTTTGTCTTCCTGGGTCGGGCTTACGCAGAGGCATCACTGCCTTCCCAGCAGGAATATAAACCGCCAAATGGGAAAGGGCGAGTGGTCGTTGTTGTCTCCGGACAAACGGGTCCCGGCAATTACGCATACGTCGCAGAAGACTTTGCCGAACAAGGCTATTATGTAGTTCTTGTTGACGGTAACGACTTCTGGATATCTGGTGGCCGTGGCGCGATAAGGGGTGGCCGTGGCGCGATGAAAATTGACGATGGCGAGGCTCTCTTAAAGGGTGTCATTACCCGCTCACAACAGTCGCCGCACGCTTTGCCCGGCAAGGTGGCGGTGGTAGGCTTTTCGCTCGGTGGGGCCTCTACCCTAACCTATGCAACACGAATGCCTGAATTGGTTTCCGCGGTCGTGGTTTACTATCCAAGGACCTCCGACATTACGAATCCAGACAACTTCGTTTCAAAAATTAAGGTGCCAACGCTGATGTTTGCCGGGGGGCGTGATACCTACATGAATTGCTGCCGAATTGAAACGGCCAGGAAGTTGGCTGATGCGGCTAAGAAGGGCGAAGGCAAAGGCATGCTGGAAGTCTTCGAGTATCCCGATGCCCAGCATGGCTTTACTATAAAATCTTCAAAGGCGTGGTCACCAACTGATGCGGCCGATGCGTTCCGTCGGACCCTCAGCCACTTACGCCAATATTCTAGTGAATAGCTCCCGGCAACCCTTAGAACGGAATACGAGGAAGGTGATCTGATCAAGTAAAAATTGAGACCTGAATTACAACCATTGAAGTTCGGTCATCCCTTTGTTATGCTTATCTATATTAAATAGGAGAATAATGTTGAAAACAATACACTTGGAAATTGTTACCAAGGTGATTACCCATCTTGATCATTGACCGCACTGTGAAGTCCTCTTCGGTGAAGCTGGACTTGACCAAAAGTTCCATCAGAGAGAGATGGAAGAATATCCCTTAGAGTTGAAGGAGGAATATTTAAAACTATCCGACTGGATCAAGGAACTGATCAGGATTTATGATCAACGTCTTATTATTAAACTTATAGATGCACAATCCATTCTGGGATTCTATAAATCTTTGCGTCACTGGGTCCGAAAATACCCCACCTTTATTGTTGAGGGAAGGGAAACCTATACGGGTTGGGATAAAGGACAACTAAACAATCTTTTAGTCAGGTTTGGTTTGACATGAGTCCAGCCTCCTGGGTGAAATACCCTTTCTTTAGCCCTTCATCACCTAATAAATCTTTTGATGATTAAGCTGAGGTAGTCCCAAAAAATGGACAACGTTGTAAGCTATGAGTATCCTGGAAGGACAGGTATGTCCAATAAGGAGAGATGGCTTCCCAAGTTTAAGGCCCGGGTAGTCTAACCATTTATCCAATGTTTATGTAAAATCAAGACCTTCTTCCTGTAACTCGCAGATCTCAATAATAGAAAAAAAGGAAGAATGCAAAGGATAATTAATAGAGCAAACCAACCAGATACCCCTGCCTAAAAAGCCAAAGTTCTTGAACTTTAAAATCCCGTTTTTCTCCTTTTGTCTTTTTGACTCTATGTTGATAATTCGAATCAAAATTTAATTCTAATATTTATATTTTACAACTTGTAAAGATTATTGGCATAAGGCCCTGCTAACATTAATAAAAATATCCTTTATTAGATAATTTTTTTTGGCTTATTAGTTGACTTTTCTAACAAATAGACTTATTTTAAATAAGTAGTAATACGCCAACCTCGTTGTTAGCAACCCATAAAAAAAGGCGGACAAGGGAAAAAAGTAAACCCCACTTCAATAATGAAGTTGGGGTTTTTTGTTTTTAATCAGATCCTAAAGAGAATAAAGTTCCGAGACCTTTATGGTGAGGACCAATGTGTAAAAAGGAAAAGAGATGGACAAGCCTATTAAAATCCTGCACATCGATCCTAATTATAAAGTAACTTATTTTATCAATCGTCCAGGTTCCTTAATCCGGTCTCTCGTTTCCCTCAAAGAAGCTATTAATCTTTTGAAAACCGAACCATTCGATTTGATTCTTTCGGAACCGCATAATAAGGCAATCTGGACTCCTCAAAGTCATATGGATTCAAGTCAATTAAAAGAAAATGCAGAATTATAATAGGATTCAATAAGGAGAAAGGATCATCCTTAGAAACAGGAGTATTTTATGACTAATAAAAATTTACAGAACGAAATAGCCCTGATAGCTCGTGAAATTTACGTGCAAGGTAACTATGACCATGGTCATGATCTTGACCAGTGGTTGTTCTGTCGACGTTTTTTTTGGTGGGGTGCGGTGGATAGAAATTAAAATTTTATGGAATTCAGAAAAGGAGGAAGAGAAATGGGTATTTTCAGCTATAAAGGAAAAGATTACGAGATCGATTCGCTGAATTTTTTGGCGAAGTTTGAAGATTGGGATGAGAATTTTGCGGAAGGTATGGCCCTTAAACTGAAAATTCCCCGGGGATTGACAATAGAGCACTGGGATGTCATCAAGTGGATTCACCAGTATTTTTTAGAAAAAGGGGTCTCTCCTAATGTTTACGAAACCTGTAGGAGCTGCGGGTTACGTATCGGAGAAATGAGAAAACTCTTCCCCACAGGATATTGGAGGGGGGCTTGTAAATTAGCCGGTTTGATCGCCGGGGGGGGCCATCTTGGTCCGGCCTTTGATCCGGCTTTTCAGCCGGAGACCTTGCCTTTTATGGATGTTTATAATAAAACCTACGAGATCGATGTGCGTGGCTTTCTGGTCAATCCCGACGATTGGGATGAATATTACGCCATCTATAGGGCCTATGGGGAAAAAATTCCCGGGGGTAAACTTACCGACCGACACTGGAAAATCATAAAATTCCTTCGTGACAGCTACCAGAAGAATAAAGAAGTTCCCACCATTTATGAAACCTGTGACGCTAATCAGATCGATCTTGAGGAATTGGAGAAATTATTCCCCGATGGCTACCATAGGAGCGCGGTTAAACTTGCAGGCCTCCGGATCGGTGGTCCATATTCCAAAAGATCTAAAGGGGCAACCGATTGAAGGATTTTTACCCCGAGAGATGGTCCCAAAAAGTTGGATAATGGGATAAGCTCTGAATCAGTCAGAAAGAAGAAGGCGGCAATGGCTTAAAAAGGAGCGATGATACCTCAAATTCAAGGCTGAATTGGTCCCGCTCTTTTCGCATAGTTCCAACGGTAATTGTTGTTTTGTGTGCCTGTAGTTTCCAACGATTTGTAGGTGAACTAAGCACTTGATTATTGACAATGAGGCCGATCAGGGTTCTTCCACTGCCCACCCCACACGCCGCCAACAGCCTCCCATAGATGGCCAGCCTCATCATAATCAGGCCCGGCGCTCTGGTTGGTATCGACTTTGATATCCCAAACAGGCTTTCCGTCCCGGGTGATCGCAAAGTCGAAGGCCCGGGCTTTGTCGTTATTAACTCTGGACCCCATTCCCCCGGTTTTTCCCGTGGTCCCGGGCGATGAGCATGTAGATGGATGGGATAACGAAAAGGGTGAACAGGGTACCGATGAACATCCCCCCGACTAAGACCAGACCGATCGAGTTCCTGGCCGCGGCGCCGGCGCCGGTGACCAGTGTCAGCGGGAAGTGGCCGCCGATGGTAGCAGCGCTGACCATGAGGATCGGGCGGAGCCTGATCATGGCCGCCTGACGTACGGCCTCAATCTTCGACAACCCCTGCAACTGTAACCTGTTGGCGAATTCGACGATCAGGATGCCGTTCTTCGACACCAATCCGACGAGGGTCACCAGCCCCACCTGCGAGTAGATATTGAGCGTAGTGGTCCAACCTCGGGTCCAGAAGGTCACACTCGGGTCGGGCATCTTCAGGAAGGTGAAGATCAACGCACCGAACATGGCCAGCGGTACGGAACCGGCTAAAATTACCAGCGGGTCGCGGAAGCTGTTGAACTGGGAGGCCAGGACCAGGAAGATCAGGATGATAGCCAGGATGAAGGACGGCAGGAACTTCTGCCCCTCGGTGCGCAGTTGGCGGGACTCACCCGTGTAGTCGAGGACATATCCCTTGGGCAGGATCTTGACGGCCTCGTCCTCCAGGAAGCGCAAGGCCTCATCAAGGGGCCGGATCGCCACACCGCTTATCTTGACCGCGTTCAGTTGCTGGAAGCGATTGAGCGAACGGGGAACGACCGATTCGCGCATCGTCGCTATGGTGCTGAGGGGCACCAGCTTGCCGTCCGGTCCGGTGACATAAACATCCTTTAACTGTTCTGGGTTGAGACGGCCCACCCTCTGGACCTGAGGTATCACCTTGTAGCTGCGGCCCGCAATGTCGAAGCGATTGACGTAGTCTCCCCCTACCAGCCCGCTCAGGTCGCGGCCGATCTGGTCGAGGTTGAGCCCCATGGAGGCGACCTTGTTTCGGTCTATGATATAATCGGATTGAGGTTGATCGATCTTGACGTCGATCACCGGCGGGAAGGCAAACATGTGACTGGCCATCGCCTTGGCCTGCAACTGGTTGGCGAATTCGAGGATCTGTCCGGCCTCGGCCGTCGAGGCCAGGACGAATTCCACCGGGTATGTGCCGCCGCCGGGAAGGGCCGGCGGGGTAACCGGGAAGATCCTGATGCCGGGTATCTTTTGGAGCTTTTGTTGGACTTCCGGCATGATCTGGAAGATGTTGCGCCGGCGCTTGTCCCAGGGTTTGACGACCATGCCGCTGAAGCCCGAGTTGGGAAAGGTGATCTGAAAGGTAAAATCGGTTTCAGGCACGCTCATGAAGGACCGGTTGACCTCGGCGGCGAAAAAACTGTTCTGATAAAGGGTGGAGTCGGCCGAGGCGTCGAGGATGCCGAAGATGACCCCCTGGTCCTCCGTCGGCGCCAGCTCCTTGGCCGACATGAGGAACATGGGTGCAGTGGCCAGGGCCGCTACGATCCAGATGGTATATACCGCCGGTCGGGCCGCCAGGGTGGCGTCGAGAAGACGTCCATAAACCTTTTTCAGGCGCTCGAAGTCGCGGGTTATGCGGCCGGCCAGGCCCCGGCCCTCAGCCCCGGGTTTGAGCAGCCAGGCGGACATGACCGGCGAAAGGGTCAGGGCGACAATGCCCGAGATGGCTACCGCACCCGACAGGGTGAAGGCGAACTCGCGGAAGAGAGCGCCGGTCAGACCCCCCTGGAGACCGATAGGCAGGTAAACCGTCGCCAGGGTGACGGTCATGGCGAAAATCGGTCCGACCAGCTCCCGGGCTCCCACCAGGGCGGCCTCCATGGGCGTTTTGCCTTCTCGAATGTGGCGTTCCACATTCTCCACCACCACGATGGCATCGTCGACCACCAGTCCGACCGAAAGGACGATAGCCAGCAAGGTCAACAGGTTCAGGGTGAACCCGAAGGCCTGCATCAGAAAGACGCCTCCGATCAGCGACAAAGGGATGGCCACCACCGGTATCAGGACCGAACGAAATGAGCCGAGAAAGAGGAAAATGACGACGATGACGATCATCAGCGTATCCCCGAGGGTCTTGAGCACCTCCCGGATGGCGGTGGTGATGTAGTCGGTGGCATCATAGGCCACCCGGGCCTCGAGGCCGCTCGGCAGGGCGCGTTCGATGGAGGCCATCTCCGCCTTTACCCGCTTGATGACGTCGACGGAGTTGGCGTTGGGCAGGGGCCAGATCCCCATGAAAACCGCGGTCTGCCCGGAAAAGCGGACCTCGGTGTTGTAATCCTCGGCCCCCAGCACCACATCGGCGATGTCGTTCAACCTGACGAGGGTCCCATTCCGCTGGCGCACCACCAGATTCCTGAACTCTTCAACCGTGTGGAGGTTGGTGTCGGCGGTGAGGTTGACCTGGATGAAGGCCCCTTTACTCCGGCCCAGGGCCGCCAGAAAGTTGTTGGCCGCCAGAGCCTGACGCACCTGGGCCGGGCTGATGTCGAGAGCCGCCATCCGGTCGGGCTTAAGCCAGATGCGCATGGCAAAGGTGCGGGCCCCGAGTATGTCGGCCCGCTGTACGCCCGGTATGGCGGAAAGACGGGGCTGGACAATGCGCACCAGGTAATCGGTAATCTCATTCTGCTGCAGAAGGTTGGAACTGAAGCTCAAGTAGGCGGAGGCGAACTGGCTGTCGGCCGACTCGATGTTGAGGATCGGGACCTCGGCTTCCGGAGGGAGGTCGTTGCGCACCTGATCCACCTTGGAGCTGATCTCGGCCAGGGCCTTGGTGGAATCGTAGTTGAGCCTGAGGCGCACATTGATGGTCGAAAGTCCCAGCGTGCTCTGCGATTCCATGTAATCGATACCGTCGGCGGCGGCGATGGCCCGCTCAAGGGGCGAGGTAATGAATCCCCGCACCAGATCGGCGCTGGCGCCGATGTAAACGGTCGTAACGGTGATCATGGCGTTTTCGCTACGCGGGTACTGGCGGACGTTGATCGTCCGTATGGCCTGAAGGCCGCCGATGATGATGAGCAGGTTGACCACCAGGGCCAAGACGGGACGGCGGATGAAAAGGTCGGTTACATTCATCGGTCAGTTGTTCTCAAGAATGGGGCTTATTTGAAATTGCGGGGCCAGCCGGTTTTCGATCACCACCGACCGGCCGTTGCGGAGTTTGAAGACGCCGGTGGTGACGATGACCTCTCCTTCCTTCAGCCCATGGGTGACGGAGATGAAATCCCCGCGTTTTTCACCGAGACGCACAAACTGCTGCCGCAGCACCTTGCCGCCTTTCCCCTTTTTGTCGTCGTCGACGACAAAGACCGAATCCCCATACGGGGCGTAGAGCACGGCCGTAGCGGGGATGGAAAGCACTTTTTCCCGGACTGGAAGTCCGACGGCCGCATTAACGAACATACCGGGCCGGAGTTTTTCTCCGGGGTTGGCCGCCGTGGCCTGTACCTGGAGGTTGCGGGTATCGGAGTCCACCAGCGGACTTATGGTCGTGATGCGGCCCTTGATGGACAGCCCCGGCAGGGCATCACAAGTCACCCGGACCGGCAGGCCGAGGCGTAACTTGCCGAGCTGCTGCTGGGGAAGGGCGAAGTTGACATAGACCGGGTCGAGGGATTGCAAGGTGACAATGGGGTCTCCTTCTCGTAGGACCTGCCCGAGATTGACCTGTCGGATGCCGAGGCGGCCGCTGAAGGGGGCGCGGATCTTTTTTTTGCTGATGGAGGCACGGATGTTGTCGGCCTGGGAAAGGGCCTGCTTGTGGTTGGCGAAGGCTGTATCGTAGTCGGATTGGGAGATGATCTGCTCGGCAAGCATCTTTTCGTCCCGTTCGACGATGATCTTGGTCAGGTTCACCTGGGCCACGGCGCCGGGGAGCTGGGCTTCTTCCACGCTGGTGTCCTGGCGAATCAACACATCTCCCTTGTTTACTTTTGTCCCCGCCTCGAAAGCGAGGTCCACGACCTTTCCCGCCAGTTCCGCCGCCACGGTGACACCCTGGACGGCGGTCAAGGTGCCGACGGCCGACAGGGCTGTTTCCCAAGATTCGGACTTGACCGGGGCCGTGGTCACGGCCTCCGGCGGAGGAACGAACTTCTTGCCCTGCTCGATCATCGCTCTGATTTGCAGGGCCTTGATGGCAGCCAGCACGGCGATGATGATCACCAGGCCCAGGATAGCGAAGAAGACGCGTTTTTTCATGGTCGGTCTGTTCCTTTCCACCACCCGCCGCCCATGGCTTGAAAAAGCGCGGCCGTATCGGCCAGGCGGGCCGCCCGGGCCTGAACCAGGCTGAGCCGTGTCTGCTGGTATTGACGCTGAGCATTGAGCAGGCTGAGATAGCTTACCGCCCCGAGTTGAAACTGCTTCTGAGTCAGTGCCAGGGTATGAGCGGCAACCGCCTCATTGTCGGCCTCTGCTTTGAGGGTCCTGGCATCGGACTCCAGGGCGATCAGGACATCGGCTACATTTTGAAAAGCCCCCAAAACGGTCTCCTGATACTGGGCCGCCGCCTGATCATAAGCAGCGACGGCGGCACGGCGCTGGGCCGTAAGCTTCTGGCCGTGGAAGATCGGTTGCATCAGGCCGGCGGCCAGACCCCAGATCGTGGCATTACTATTAAACAGGTCCTGGGGAGTGCCAGCCCCAAAGCCATAACTGCCGGTCAGGGTAATCTGAGGGTAGAGGTTGGCCGTGGCCACTCCGATCCGGGCACTCGCGGCGTGCAGCAGCGCTTCGGAAGCACGGATGTCGGGGCGCTGTCGCACCAGCGACGACGGCAGGCTCACCGGTATTTCCTCCGGCAGATGCATGCCTTCCAGGTCGAACTCAGGAAATCCCTTGGCTTCGCCGGGGAATATCCCGGTAAGCGCTGCCAACTGGTGGCGGACCTGGGAGAGTTGTTTTTCCAGCGGAGGCAGGGTCGACCGCGTCCGGGCCAGTTGAGTCTGCTGCGCCAGCACATCAGGGCGGGAGGCGCCCCCGATCTCAAGTTGCCGCTTGACCAGATGGAGTTCTTTTTCCTGGACATCCAGGATCTCCCGCGTCGTTCGGATTTGGGCACGAAAAGAGGCCTCCTTGACCGCTGCGGTGACGATATTGGCGGTCAGGGCCAGATAGGCGGCCTGCGCCTGGAAGCTCTGGTAGTCGACCAGCGCCTGAAGCGATTCGAGACCGCGCCGTATGCCGCCGAAAATATCAAGCGTGTACGACACATTCACCGACGCGTTGTAAAGAGTGAAGGGACTGATATCGACGTCAGGCTGGCCGAACACCGCTCCAGAGATCTTCTGGCGGGCGGCTGAGATATTCGCATCGATGGCCGGATAGAGCGTTCCCGATTCGGCCCGTAAATTTTCCCGCGCCTGTTGCAGGGCGGACTTTGCCGCAGCCAGCGTCGGATTTTGAGCCATGGCCTTCCGGATCAACTGATTCAGCGGCTCGGAATGAAAAAGCGTCCACCACTGGGCCGATATCTCCTGCCCGATCATAAATCGTTGTTCACCCCCGGCCGTGCCCGGGGCGGAGGCTGTCTTTTCCGGCAACTCGGTTGCGGTGTAGGTCTGGGTGGCCGGCGCTTCGGGCCGCCGAAAATCAGGACCGACTGAACAGGCGGATAAAAAGACACCGGTGACGGCGATCAGGATCAAAGCCGGCAGGTTGCACAACAGACCTGCCATATCTATGTTAACCCGGGATTTTCCGGATTGGGTTATCGATATGCGTTTTAAGATATATATGGTCCACATCGTCTCACTTGAGCAATGGAGAGTTTCCGGGAGACCTTATGGTTTCAGGTCCTTTTTTTCGGTCCTCGATGGGTGATTTTTTCACCTGGCAGGCCGTGCGGCTAATGGCTAATACTTCCATACCTGAATTTAAAAATAGCTCAATTCGAATATAACCCCGGACAAATTCTCAATGAATAAGGTCTATAGGGTATTTTCTTTTATTTTAGGCTGTATTTATGAGATTTTTCCGCCACCTCCTCCATAGAACTCTTTAAATTCCCCCCGCTCTATAATTAAATCAGGTTAAACCAATCAATAAGTCTTAAATGGGTTCAAGATTGATACTTTACCCGAAACTTTTCCTTTTAGTCAGACTTCAATTGTTATATAAAAGGGAATGGTGGAAATCATGAAAACACTGGTAAAAGCTGAAATCGAAGTCTGAGATTCCCATTTCATCCCTACGCAGGTTTTGTTTAAATATAGATAAAAAGATTTTTGAAAGGATGAGAAGAAATGAAAAAGACATTATTGGGTTCAATACTTTTGGCGGTGATAACCGTGCTTCCAGTTATATCATTCGCAAGGGTCGATGTTAGTGTAAACGTTCCTTTACCTCCGCCCATCGTATTTGCCTCACCACCTAATGTGGTTGTATTGCCCGGGACGGGTGTCTACGCAGTTCCCGACGTAGAAGCAGAAATCTTCTTCCGCCAAGGTTGGTGGTGGAGGCATTGGGATAATCGTTGGTATCGTTCAAGATATTATGACCATGGATGGGGTTATTATCGTGGTTATCCGGCCTGGTATCGAGGGATACCTCATGACTGGAGAGATAACTATCGAAACCATATATGGCGAGGACGACCTTGGAATTATCATCCCATTCATCACGGAGACCTTAACCGACATTGGAGGGGCGGTCATGGGAGAGATGACCGTGGAGGGGAACATCCTGGAGTACATGGGGGTTATCGTGGTGAGCATGGTGGTGGTCCTGGAGGATATGGTGGTGATCGTGGTGGACACGGTGGTAGAGAACAAAGATAAATTATTTCGTAAAATTTATTTATACCCTATAACGGCTGGGGGCCGGACTCATCGGGTCCCGGTTGCCGGGGAAAGGAGAGACGATGGACTTTGGACTGAAGGGGAAGAAAGCGATTGTGACGGGGGGAACTCGGGGAATCGGACGCGCCATCGCGGAGACTCTCGCGCGTGAAGGATGCGACGTGGGGATCTGCGCGCGTCACGAAGAGGAATTAAAACAGACCGTGGCCGCACTGGAAGCCTTAGGAGTGAAGGCCACGGGTTCGGCAGTCGACGTGGCGCAAGGTGAAGCCTTGAGGTCCTGGATCGAGAGCGCCGAGAAGACTCTGGGCGGCCTCGACATCCTGGTTCCTAACGTGAGCGCCATGGACGTGGGCGCTGGCCCGGAATCCTGGAAGCGCGGGTTCGAGTTGGACATCCTGGGAACCGTCAACGCGGTGGAAGCAGCGCTTCCGTTTCTCAAGAAATCCGGTACCGGCGCCATCGTGGTGATCTGCTCCACGGCGGCCGTTCAAGTTGAGGCGCCCCAGGCGTACTCGGGTCTAAAGGCAGCGCTCGTTCCCTACATCAAGGGGCTCGCTGTACAGCTTGCCCCGGACAACGTCCGAGCCAATCTCGTCTCGCCGGGAACGATCTATTTCGAAGGCGGAGTATGGCAGAAGATCAAGCAGCACGCCACCGAGATGTACAATAACGCGCTCTCGCGAAACCCGATGGGCCGCATGGGGACGCCGCAGGAGGTCGCGAATGCGGTCGTCTTTCTTTCAAGTCCGGTCGCCAGCTTCATCAGCGGCACGAACTTGATCTGCGACGGTGCCCTCACGCGCAGAGTCCAATTCTAAAAGATGTGCTTCGAGTCGGCCGGGGAACTTGGCTCGGATTATTGTTACCGCCCCTGGTGCGGAGACTGCCAGCGGATCCTGCCTGTTTTTGATTATATTTCCTGTTTATCCGAGTATAAGCAGGTCTGTTTCCTGCAGATGGATGTTGATAAAAATCCGGAAACCAAGAAGAGTCTGAAGGTGGAACGGTACCCGACCCTATGTCTGTTCAAGGACGGTCAAAAGGTGGCCGAGCAGGTGGCCGAAGTGCCGGCTGAGGAACAAAAGGCGATTATTAAATTGCTGCTGGGACAGACCTCTACCCAAACCTAAGGCCCTTGAACTTCAAATCGAAGTCTCTTTGATCGCTCTTTAATGCCGAGACGGGTTCTCTATGGTACTGCCGATGTGTCTGGAAAAAGATCCGATCGGCGGCGAAACGGGCGGCCCGTGTCGCCGGGTGGCAGGACGATCCCATTTATGGAAAACTGCCGCTGCAGAAGGATTTCGTAAAAATGCCCGCCGTTGATGAATCCTATGGAAGCATCGCCTTGACGGCCAAGAAATTGCCGGGGGAAAATTTCCCCGGGCATTAAACAATCCCCCAAGCTCCTTTTCGGGAGATTGCCAAACGTCTTTTTCTCTGTGGCAAATTTACTCAACTATTGGCATCAATAATTTTTAACCTTTATTTCAATCGATTAATTTTTTGTTACTGATTTGAATCGATTGGTGTAACCCGAACCTCAGGATGTCCTTAATAAGGTTCCCAGGCTATTCCAGTGTCTTGATAAAAAAGATCATCAAAACAAATACTTCCCTCTATTTTTTCCTATGGAACTTTAAAGACGCCAAAATTACTAAGAGAAAATAAGTTGAATAATGAAAAAATTATGGCTATAAAAATTCTCCGCCCCCTGCCCTATCCTGGAGTTACAGACCCAAAAAACCCAGGGTTAGCCCACGGACGAGATCCGATAGGGAGATTTTGTTAAAGGAGAAACATTGATTACCGCCGGGATCGACATCGGCCACGAGAGCGTCAATGTGGTGCTGCTTGAAGAGAAGCAAGTCCTTGACCAGGCCAGTTTCATCATCGCCGGTGAGGTGGGGGCCGCGGCCAGGACCGCCTTTGAGACCATCCTCGACCAACAGGGGATGAACCCGAAACAGGTCGATCGCCTTTTCGCCACCGGCGTAGGGCGGGAAAAAGTGGCCTTTGCCGACGGCCACCCGACCGAAATGCTCTGCCAGGTCGTCGGCGCCCATTGGTTTTTCCCGAAGGCCCGGACGGTCATCGACCTGGGGGCGGAGGGCAGTCGAATCCTCAGGTGTGACGCCGGGGGTAATTTGACGAATTTTCTGTTGAATGACAAATGCGCCTCCGGGGCCGGGGTTTTTTTGGAGACCGTGGCCGGTATGCTGAAACTCCCGTTAGACGAGATCGGACCTGCCTCGCTCCGCTCCTCGAAAAAGGTGGAACTGACCACGACCTGTGCGGTCTTTGCCGAATCCGAGATTGTGGCCGAAATCCACCGCGGGACGGCACGGGAGGACATCCTTTCCGGCGTCCACGAATCGATAGTCTCCAAAGTGATATCCAACAGCCATCGGATAGGGGTGGAACCCGAAGTGGTTTTGACCGGCGGCGTGGCCAAAAATATAGGAATTGTAGAGACTTTCAGACGAAAGCTGCAGTCGGACGTGAAGGTGCCTGAGTTCCCCGAGACAACCGGCGCCCTGGGCGCGGCCATCCTGGCGAGGAATGCCGGAGGACCTCATAAATGATCACCTGCGGCGTGGATGTGGGTTCTCTTTCCGGGGAGGCCGTCATCCTGGTGGATGACCGGATCGCTTCTTACAGCATCGTCCGGACCGGCCCGGAAAGCGCCGCCACCGCCGTCGAGGCCCTGGAAGAGGCCCTGAAAAAAACACCCATCCGCCGGGAGGAGATCGAATTCACCGTGGCCACGGGTTACGGCCGCGTCGTGGTCCCCTTTGCGGACAGAAATATCACCGAGATCACCTGCCATGCCAGGGGGGCGCATTTTTTCACCCCCACCGTGCGGACCATCCTGGATATGGGGGGACAAGACTGCAAGGCCATCCGCTGCGACGAGAAGGGCAAGGTCAAAACCTTTCTGATGAATGACAAGTGCGCGGCCGGCACGGGTCGCTCGATGGAAGTCATGGCGGCCCTTTTGGGGATCCCCTTGGAAGACATGGGGCCCCTTTCCTTGAAGGCCAGGGGAAAACCGGTCAAAGTGAGCAACACCTGCGTGGTCTTTGCCAAGTCGGAAGTCTTGTCGCTCATGCGGCAGGGAGAGCCGACGGAGAAGATCCTGGCCGGGCTCTGTGACGGGGTGGCCGACCGGGTCAAGAGCCTGCTTAAAATCGTCGGCGTGGAAGAGGACTTCGTCATCAGCGGCGGGATCTCCAAGAACATCGGGGTCGTCAAGCGGATCGAAAAAAAGCTGGGCCTGAAGGCCCATATCTGTTTTGAACCTCAGATCGTCGGGGCCGTGGGCGCCGCCCTGCTGGCCAGGGATATCCTTTTAAAGAGGCGACGAGGCGAAAAAGGAACAGAAAAATACTGTACGGGCGGGTTGCAAACCGGCCCCTACAGAGCGCATATAGCGCTGCTGGCGGTTAAAGCAATCTATTCCAACCATCAATCCAGGGATTCCATGAAGGACTGGACCCTCACGTTTAACTGTTCGATAGAGTTCGGCGTATCCTCCGCCTCGATTTTGAGATGGGGCAGTTTCCATTGATCAAAGTATTCTTTCAGAACCGTATACTCCATGGCGTAGGCATCGCAGTAAAGCTGGATGAGATAGATCAAACCCTCGGCCTTGGATTTCGCCATCAAATCCCTGATCCACTTGGCCCTTTGCTCGAATGAATACATGCCGGGCAGGGGGATCTTACGCAGGTAACCCCGGGCCAGGGATTTGAAGACGTCGCCTTTGATTTCAATTTCTTCCGAACCGTACCGGGCGTTGTGGGTGAAATCGTCGGTCACTACCTGGGCACCGTACTTCTCGGCCATGCGGATGACCTCCAACGACATGTTGATGTTGAGTGCGCAGAGCATCAGTTTTGTCTTCCGGTCATTTCCCGGCATCGGTTTCAACCCGGACAGGAGCTTTTTCATCATGGTGTTGTGCTCCTCGACCGGCAGCACCAGGGCCGAAGCGAAGACATACACCGCCTCTTCGGCGGACACATCGGACCCCGGACGGGCCTCATAGAACTTCCGGAAAAGGGACCGGTTCTCATTGTACAGGGAAATCGATTCCCTCAGCCCTTCTTCGGTCACCTTCTTTCCCGAAAGCTTTCCCAGTTCATCGGCCAGACGAAGGATTTCCCGAGTGTAATAATTGACCGCCCCATCGTCGGCCTTAATCGGGGCCCGCACAATCCAGGTTTTGGGGAACACCTTGTTCTTCTCCCAGATGTCGGGAACGTGGCGGTTGGTGTCGCAGACGGTGGATACCATGACGGCGTCCACATAGTTAAAGACCTTATCGTAGATCTGTCCGGTCAGATTCTTGCTCATCCCGCAGAGGTAAGGCAGGAGTCCGGACTTGGCCTCATATTGGTAATTCCGGTCCTCAACGAGTTGAACCGGGACCATCCCGGCCGAATGCACCAGTTCTTTGGGCACCGAGCCATAAAAACAGCCGATGATCTTCTTTCCGTCCTTTTTGATCTGTTCGGCAATGTGGTGTCTTTTTTCAAATTTTTCTTTGAATTCCTGGATCACGTCATTTCCTCCTAAGCCGTTGGCGCATAAACAATGTCATTGGTATGGACCGAGAATTACTTCCGCTTCCTTCCCTCGAGGACCTCGATGAACCCGTCGATCCTGGTCCTGGCGTCGTCCCAGCTAAAACCTTCGGGATCGGCCTGGTCTCCCTCAAAGATCAATATGGGGATATCGTGTTTTTCCCGGACCAGGTCGACCAGTTCGCCCTGACCGATGGACATGGGCCGGCAGCTCCTGTTGGAGAACATGACCAGGCCGTCCACCTGATAGTCCTTGATGGCCTGGTCGAAATAGTGGAATCGGTCCTCGATGGTACGGTTACTGAGGACGTTGGTGTACTTCTCGGCCAGGGTATGGAAGGGGCGGGTCAGGTCGAGCCGGCCGGTTTTGGTTTTGTTCCCCCAGCTCAGGCTGGTGTAGGGCTCCCAGACGAAGTTCGCCCCCTTGTCCTCAAAATAGTTGATGATCTGAAGGTGGTGCCAGATGGGAATGCCGTTCCAGATGAGACGGTATTTCTCCCCCTCTTTGCAGGGACTCTTCCCCTGCCTGATTTCGTCCTGGTACCGCCCGTAGAGGGCTTCATAGAAATCCGCGGCGTCCTTTTCCCCGAGGGCAGTGACCAGCGGAATGATCTGGCCCGCCAGGTTGCGGAAGCTGATGGGCGAGGGTTGGTGTCTCCGCAATTCCATGATCTTTTTCCAATAATAACCCGCCAGGTCCGAGTACCGGACCGCATCCTCCAGCCGGGTTTGATTGAAACGGCCGCTGCTGTTGGCCTCTATGAATTTGACCATCTCATGGATCTGGTTTTCATAATATTCGATGTAAGCCGGTTCGTCGGGATTATCGGTGGCCGGCATGTCCATGAAAAAGGTGGGTTTCTTGAAGTGGTCCTCGAGGTAGGCCCACCAGTTCACATGAAGACAGCAAACGCTTACGTCGGTGATAAAAAGGTCGGGGTCCGGGATGGGTCCGAAGGCGCACTGGTTTGTCCAGGCGATCCCCAGCCCGCACCGCGTATAGGAACAGACCGTGTTGGTGTAGCCCCGGTCCCTGGCCTCATCGAAAAACGGTCCGGCCTTCCCGATGCCGGCCGAGATCGCCGCCAGGCTCTCGGGGAAGATGGGGTAAACATCCATGGCATACATCACTTCATTGGGGATACCCGCGCTGGCCACGCAGATGGGTCTCCCCGCCTCCTTGGCCGCGATCATCTTTAAGTACGAAGCCCGGGCCGTCAGCTTCCTTTGAATTTCTTTTAAATCCGGTTTGGCTCTTTCTGCTTCCGCCATCCATCGTCCTCCTTGGTATTGTCGGTTCTTTCACCCTGGTCCCGCCGAAACTTGTGCGCCCGGCCTATGCCCTCATCCGGGTCGATCAGAGAACACTTGTCCATCCTGCCCATTCAGTCTCTAAATTGACCTGAATGGACAGACAATAAAACAAGCTTAAAAAGGAGTCAATGGAAAATGAGGGGAGAAGGGCTTTCGCTAATGAACGCTCGGAAACCCTCCTTCAGGTTGATTGGGGTTTATTAGAACCTTAGCCGGACACGTAGGGTAAGGGCCAGATCTTAAAATAGTCGCGTATCCTGATCCAGACACCCACCAGCCCTTCCGGTTCAAAAATGATAAACAAGACGATAAGCCCCCCGAAAACAAACTCCTTCATGGGACCGAGATAGATGGTGAAATTAGGATCGAAGGCCGAGGCCAAGAAGCTGACCAAGAGATCCAGGAGCACCGGGACCAGGGTTATAAAAATCACGCCGAAGAGCGTCCCGACCAGTCTCCCGACGCCCCCGACCAGGACCATGGCCAAAAAAATGATGGAATGGAGGAAGGCGTAATCTTCGGGAATAGCCGTTCGCAGCAAGGAGGCAAAAAGGGCCCCGGCGATACCGGCATAAAATGAGCTGATGGCAAAGGACAGGAGTTTATAGCGAAAGATGGATATGCCGATGATTTCGGCCGAGATATCGCCGTCTCGAACGGCGATAAAGGCCCGGCCGATCTTGGAACGGATAAAATTTTTGGCCCCCCACAACATCAATACCGCCAGTGCGAAGGCAAAGAGGAAAAAGGCCTGATGGTCTTCCAGCGAAAACCCAAAGATACGAGGAGTCGGCAGTTCGATACCCCGAATCCCCCGGGTCAGCTTATCCCAGTGGATGATCATGTATTCGATGACGAACTGAAAGGCCAGGGTGGCCACCATCAGATAGAACCCCTTGATGCGCAAGGAAGGGATCCCGACAATAATTCCGAAAAGGGAGGCCACCAGACCGGCCATCAGAATGGCCAGAATAAAGGGACATCCCCATTTGGTGATCAGGAGGGCCGAGGTGTAGGCCCCGACGCCCATAAAGGCGGCATGGCCCAGAGACAGGAGGCCGGTAAATCCGACCAGAAGCTGAAGCCCGGTGGCGGCAATCAGATTGACCAGAATCAGGTTTCCGATAAAGTAATGGTACTCATTGGCCCCGATCCCGAACAGGGATAAAACAAAGACGAAGGCCATCAGGATGAGGAGGATGACAAACCAGGCCCGTATAAACCGCGTTCGAAAAATCCTTTCATCTTCACGATAATTGGAAACCACCGTGGAAGAAAAATAGGCATTGTAGATCTCGGATAGGGATCTCACGGGGTCACCTCCTCTATGGCTACCTTCCCGGTAAAGGTCGAGATACGCCCGTCTTCATAGCGTATCTGGATGTCCAGATCGTGTTCCTTTTTAGACTGGTAGAGATCGGCGATTAAGGCGCCGTATCGCTCGTTGACAAAGGCCCTTCGGACCTTTCTCGTCCTGGTCAGCTCACCGTCATCGGGATGAAGCTCTTTGAGAAGGATGGCGAATCGTTTGATGCGGATATTTTCGGGAAACCGCTCCCCGATCCTTTGGATTTCTTTCCGGATCAATTCATAGACCTCCCGCCTCTGCGAAAGATCCTGAACCGTGGTGAAGGAAATTCCCCTTTTCTTGGCCCAGTTTCCGACATTCTCCAGGTCAATGCTGACGATGGCGGTCACAAAAGGGCGTCCCGCCCCGCAGACCATGGCCTCATGGATATAGGCGCTGAACTTCAAACGGGTTTCTATATCCTGTGGGGCGAATCGGGTGCCGTCCTCAAGCTGCATGATGTCCTTAAAACGGTCGAAAACATAGAGGTGACCGTCTTCTCCAAAGTAGCCGGCGTCACCGGTGCGGAGAAATCCGTCTAACGTATAGCTCTCCCGGGTGGCTTGCTCACTTTTGTAATATCCCTGCTGCGTATTTTTCCCGCGAACCAGGATCTCGCCTTCCTCCGAGATTTTGACCTCAACTCCCGGGATGGGCACACCGACGGTCTCCGGCCGGACGTCATCGCCCCTGTGAGTGGTGGCGATACCGCTGCACTCCGATTGACCGAAAACCTGGCGGAGATCAAGACCGAGGGCCTTGAAATACTTAAAAACTTCCGGGGAAATGGCCCCGCCCCCGGTTATGGCGATCCTGACCCGGCCGAGACCCATCTTGTTTTTCAGGGGCCGTAAAACCAGAAAATTGATAATCGGGTATAAGAATTTGTTCAAGGTCCCGGGGGGCGTTCCGGCCAGTTCGGCCTCGGTGCATTTCAGGGCCGTCCTCATGGCCAGGTGGTAACAAGTGCGTTTGACAAAATCGGCATTATCCATGGCGGCTTGAATGGTGGATATGAGGAGTTCCCAAACGGCCGGGGTCCCGCCGAAATAAAAAGGCTGGAGCTCCAAAAGGTCTCTGCGCAGGGTCTCGGTCTCTTCGGGAAAATTGTAATGGGCCCCCAGGGTAAGGAATCGGACCACGTTATAGGTTTGCTCTCCGATCCAGGACAGGGGGGCCGAGGAAAGGAGTTCATCCCCCTTTTCCATTTTCACGACCTGTCCGAAACTGTTTGAGGCAAAGATGAGATTTTCATGACTGAGCATGGAGAGCTTCGGCTTGGCGGTAGTGCCGGAAGTGGTCAGCATCATGGCCATCTTTTTGGGGTCGGTCCCTTCGGCCTTTTCCCGGAGGTAATTCGGCTGAGTCTTTTCCTCTTTGGCCCCTTCTTCCAGGACGGCCTCAAATCGCATGAGAAAGGGATAATCGCTATAGTAGTGACTCATGCCCCGGGAATCCCAGACAATGACATTTTCTGACGGCCCCTTTGATCCTGTCCCAAATGGCCAGGATCTTGTCCACCTGTTCCTGGTCCCGGACCACCAGAAAATACGGCGTCGGAAAAGGTGATCAGATATTCCATTTCTTCGGCCAGGCTGTCGGGATAGGCCCCGGTAGGGATCCCGTCGGCGGCCATGCACCCGAACTCGGCAATAACCCATTCAGGCTTATTATCCCCTATAATAGCCAAATGGTTGCCTTCCTCAAAACCCAGGACCCTTAGACCCAGGGCGAAACGCTGGACCTTGATATAGAATTGGCGCCAGGTCATGGGACTCCAGACACCATAGCGTTTCTCCCGTATGGCCACCTCGTCGGCCATCTCATCGGCATTTTTTACGATCAGTCCCAGTAAGGTATCTTCAAGCATATGACGTCCTAAGTCTCCTTCTGCCTTCCCAGATAGGCTTCTATGACTTTCGGATGCTTTCGCACTTCCTCCGGAGGGCCTTCGGTGATTTTCGTGCCGAAATTGAGGACACAGATCCGATCGGAAAGATCCATCACGGCCGCCAGGTCGTGCTCGATCCAGATGATGGTCACGCCCAGGTCATGGTGAACATCCAGGATATAGCTGGCGATGTCTTCCTTTTCTTCCACGACCATTCCCGACATGATCTCATCTAAGAGGAGTAATTTCGGCTTCATGGCCAGGGCCCGGGCCATATCGACCCTTTTTCGGACCCCCATGGGCAGGATCCCCACCGGAGAAGAACGAAAACTCGAGAGTCCCATAAAATCAATGATCTCTTCCTCGATCTCATGCCGATGGGTCATCTCATCCCGAATAATATTAGGCAGCCGCAGAAAACTTCCCAGGAGGGAAAATTTCATCAGAAAGTGACGGCCCAACTTGATGTTGTCTAAGACGGTCATTCCCTGAAACAGTTCCACTTTCTGAAAGGTGCGGGCTATTCCCAGGCCGGCCACGGCGTGGGGCTTCAACCCGTTCAATTCCTTTCCCATGAAGGTAATGGCCCCCTCATCGGGGCGGTAGTGCATATTGATGCAGTTGAGCAGACTGGTCTTTCCGGCCCCGTTGGGACCGATGATGGAGAAGATCAAACCCTGAGGTACGGAAAGGGTGACGCCGTTGAGTACCGTGGCCCCCCCGAAGGATAGTCTGAGATTTTTGATTTCCAGAAGTGTTTCTTCTTCGGCTTTATTCATAGCCATCGTTTTCGCCTCTTATAGCGTTTCGCGTCTTTGTAGCTCTTCCTTTCCTTCTCTCCCGATCCTAAGTAAAACTCACGGACGTCTTTATTGGCTAAGAGTTCCTGGGCCGTGCCGTCGAGAACGATCCTCCCGTTCTCCACTACATATCCCCGTGTGGCAATGTTCAGGGCGGCAAAGGCGTTCTGCTCCACGAGCATAATGGTGATCCCCGCCTGGTTGAGCTTTCGAATGATCCTGAAAAGCTCTTCGGTAACCAGCGGCGCCAATCCCAGAGAGGGCTCATCCAAGAGCAGCATTTTGGGTTTGGTCATGAGCGACATGCCGATGGCCAGCATCTGCTGTTCCCCCCTGAGGTGTAGCCGGCCTTTTTGTGTCTTAAGGCCCGAAGGACCGGAAAGGTTTCATAGATCTCCTCTATATCGTCCTTCACCCGGGTGTCCCACCGGGAGTAGGCGGCGGCCCGCAGGTTCTCCTCCATGGTCAGGTACTTAAATATAGGGCGGTCCTCCATGACATAGGTGACCCGGTATCGTCTCATGATATCCGTGGAGTCAAGCCCCTTTATGGAATCCCCGTTCATCTTGATGTCTCCGTCTAAGATGTCTCCGTCGTAGAAATGGATCATGCCGGATATGGAGCGCAGCAAGGTCGTCTTTCCCGCACCGTTGGCCCCGATAATAACCAGGACCTCCCCGTCTATGACCTGTAAGGAGATACCGTTTAAGACGGAAATCACATCGTGATAGACCACCCGCAGGTTTTCTATGGCCAGCATGGCTTAGACCCTTTCGATCCTGACGGTGCCGAATAACCCGTAGGGACGGACGAAAAGCACGATGAAGCATGACCAGATAGGGGGCCACATCCTTAAAGCCGATGAGCCCCAGGGGTTCAAGATAGGTCCCGGCCAGGGATTCGCACAACCCGATGATAATCCCTCCCACGAGGGCCCCGCCGATGCTGTCCATCCCCCCGATAAGCACCACCGGGATGGCCCGGAGGCCGACAATACCGGACCCGGCGGAAAGGGCCCCGAAATTGGAGATCATGATCCCGGCCACGGCGATGCAGACCGCGCTGACGGACCAGATGATCAGCAGAATAAACCGGGCATCGATGCCAAAGGCCATGGCCTTGGCCTGGTCTTCGGAGACCGCCCGGATGGCCAGCCCCCAGCGGGTGCGGAAAAGAAAAAGGATGATGAGGGCAAAGGTTACCAGGGACAAAATACCGGCCCAGATCGGGTCCGATAAAAACAGGAAGTTCCCCGCCTCCAGGGTAATGTCCGGCAGGTGCAGAAAGAAGGAGTAGGAGTTTGACCCCCAGATCAGTTGCACACAGGCCCTCAGGAAAAAGCCCAGGCCCAGGGTGACGATGGTCATGGAGATAGGCGAACGCCCGAGCAGGGGTTTTATGGTCAGACGTTCTATCATGGCCCCCACGAAGGCCGGCCGCCGCCAGTCCCAGGGGAAGGGCCACCAGGAAACGGATCAGGGGGTTGGGAAGGAGGGAGGGGAGCCTCAATCCGAAAAAAAGGACACCGAAGACCAGGGCCCCGGCGCACAGACCCAGGGGAATGGTCCAGAGGAAACGAAGCTTTTATATCTACAGACAAAACATAGGCCAAGAATAAAAAAACCACGATCCCCAGGGGAAGGGCCCGGTGCCAGGGAAGGCTTTCATTAAAAAATATAACATAAAAGAGAAAGGAACCGATGATCAGAAACTCGCCGATGGCAAAGTTAAAGGCCTCGGACGCCTTAAAGATAATGACGATGCAAAGACCCAGGAGGGCGTAGACCAGCCCTACCAAGACGCCTGAGCCCAGGGTCTGAATGAGATCCATCATGGTGACCTCCGGAAAGATCTGTGGCAAGTTGCGAGTTACGCGTTACGAGTTGCGAGTGAAACGGATTTGATTTCTTAACCCGTAACCCGCAACCCGCAACAGTGAAAAATTCGCAGACGTACTCGTTGCCTCCCCTGTCCTACCATTTGATCTCGTCGGTGTTGATCCAATCGCTGATGGGGTATACCCCGCCGGTGGGAACCATTTTGTCTCCCATTTTCACCATCTGGACCTTGGCTTTAAAAAGCTGCATCATCGGTATGGTGTGGGATTTGTAGGCGAACTTCTTTCCTCCAAACATCCCGTCGAAATCCCAGACCATTTTGTCCAGGGCCTTCTTCACCCCTTCTCTGGACAGGTCCCCGGCCTTGTCGGCGTCCTTGAGGGTCTTTTGGATCATCAAGGCATAGGTGAGTCCTTCCATGTAGAGGAACATATCCTTGATACCGCCTTGTTGCATACCTTTCTTGTATTCCTCAGGGCGATATTTTTTAGCAAAATCATGGGCCAGCTTGACCATTTTATTGTCCATGGGGGTCTTGTCCCTGGGCACGGCATCGCGAAAAAGGTCGGGTGGCTACCCCGACGTATCCGTCATAGGCCTCCTGAACAGACCAGGATGGGCATTTTGCCGGTGGTGTAATGGGTGCCCATGAGCTGGACGTCTTTAAGGATTTTTTTGGCGGTCTTGAAAAAGATAGCCGTATGGACCCGGCCCCGGAATAGCCGTGGTAGATGACATACTGGGCCTTGGCCTTCCGAAGGGTCATGCATTCATTGGTGGCGTCGGTGGCGGTGTAGGGGTATTCGATCTCGGCCACGATATCGATCCCCTTTTGCTTGGCGTAGGCCTTCCCTTCGGGGATACCGTCCCGGCCCCAGGCCGTAGGACTGTACACCAATCCCACCTTGGGATTTCCCGGGCCCTTGTAATTTTCTTTGATCCATTTCAGGAGGATCTTGATTTGATCGCCGTAGGTGGCCCCCAGCGAATAGTAGTAAGGATATTTGGAGGGACCTCCTTCGGGGCCGAAAATCTCCGTGGAGTAGGAACCGTCTAACCAGGGAATCTTTTCCTCCTTGTTGACCTTGTCGATCAGGGGCTTGAGTCCGCCGGTGATATAACCGGTGGCCATGAGGAATTCATCCTTCTTAAGGTCCGCGGCATACTTGTTGAAATTGGCCACTTCCACCGTGGGATCATAACGAAAATCCTCCAGATACCAGGTGATCTTCTTGCCGTTGACCCCACCCCCTTCCCCGTTGACCCAGTTCATCCCGTCGATGTATCCCCATCCGAACTCCGGCAGGGCCCCGACGGGTCCACTCATGGGAAATTGGGAAAGGACTTTGATCTCTTTAGCGTAAACGGACCCTGAACCCATTATAACCAAGGCAAGGATTGCTGAAAAAACCAAAAACACTCTCTTTTTCATCATTTTTCCTCCAGTTTGGCTGTTTATGGGCGCCTTCGGTCTAAGCGGCCTCAGGTCAACCCTGGGGTTTTACGGCTGGGAAAAGACGTCTTCTTCTTTTTTCACCTCCTTCTTTTTTCAAGGGAAAGTCAAATGGGTCCCTCTATGTTTTGGTGATTATCGTTGTTCGTAGTGGTCCGGAAAAGGGAAACTCTTTTAGACTTAAGATTTCCGAAGCCTGCTTCCTGTATCCGGTAATGGTTGTTTTGAAACTATAAAGAAATTGACTTTAATATTGGAATGGAGTTTAACTATGATGGACTCATAAAAAGCGGTCTCTATCTTCATCCGTCATTTCCCTCCTGCGGGACAGGGGAACATTTTTCCACGAGAACGGGGCGCCGGAATTCAGTCCCGCCACCGGCGGGAGTCACGAATGATCGGTTCGATATGTGGCCCCGGTTCTCACGGGAGTGAAAACCTTTTACGAGGTGATCAACTATAAAAAAGAGAAGGTTTCTTTGTCAAGAGATATTTTAGAGGAAATCATTGGGAGGTTTTTATGTCCATAAAGAAAGTTCGTGTTTACAGAAAAGAAGGCATTTGCACCCTGATGCTGAACAGGCCAGAGGTCATGAATGCCTGGGACGCCGAACTGGTGGAGGAACTCATGAGGGGCTTTGACCGGGCCGCCACCGATGAAACAATAAAAGTGGTGGTCATGGAAGGGGCCGGTGGAAATTTCTCCTCCGGTGCCGATATGGCCCTCCTGGACACGGGCGGCGCCCCCCCGGCACGTCTGAAACTGATGAGAGCGCTCAGACGCCTTATCCGGACCATGAGACAAATGCCCCAACCCATTATCGCCAAGGTCAGAGGCGTGGCCGTCGGTGCGGGAGCGAATCTGGCCCTGGCCTCGGATTTCGTCCTGGCGGCCGAGGATGCCAGATTCTGCGAGGTCTTCGTTAACATCGGCCTTATTCCTGATGCCGGCGGCATCTATTTTCTTCCCCGGCTGGTCGGTCTGGCCAGGGCCAGAGAGCTTGCCCTCCTCGGAGAAATGCTTGATGCCAAGAGAGCCGCTGAGATAGGGCTTATCTACCGATCCGTACCGGATAAAGACCTTGACCGGGAGACGGAAAGTCTGGCTCAAAAACTGTCCCAAAAATCATCACTGGCCATGGCCCTGATCAAGGAAGGTCTGGAAATGAGTCTCGACATGGACCTGGATGAAGTCCTTGAATGGGAGGCCGCCCATCAATCCATCATGCTTCAAACCGAAGAGCACCAGGAAGCGGTGCGTCGTTTTAAGGCCCGGACGCAAGAAATAGAGGCGAAGAATAGCCGCTTTCTTTAAGGTTGAACCACGTGATTTAGGGTAGGTTTCCCCGAGCTAAACGACTCGTTTTGTAAGGCATGAAGCGCCACGATCTCCTGGATCTCCTTCGGAGTGGCGGCACCGAGGGCCTCCTTGGCGAGGGCAGAAGCCTGATCTATCGTCACCTGTTGGATAGCGTGACGTACCCCGCGCAACTTGAAATGGATTCATACTAAGGTCCCTGACGCCCATTCCTACCAACAGGCAGGCGACCGAGGGATCACTGGCTACTTCTCCGCAGACGGATACGGCCACTCCCTGGTTAACGGCAGCACGGACTATCTGCTCCGTTGCCCGCAGCACGGATGGATGAAGAAAGGAAAGAACCCCGGGTTGCCCCTGTGATCCACGGTCCATGGCCAAGATGGTGTGGGTGAGATCGTTGGTCCCAATGCAGACAAAATCCACGATTTGCAGAATTCCCTGGATATCAAAGGCCGCGGCCGGAGTCTCGATCATGGCCCCGATGGGCGGTCGCTTACCGAGTTGCTCATTTTGCCACACTTCGTCAACCAGGCGGCGCGCCTCGCTTAAGTCGGCCACGCCCATGACCATGGGGAACAGGATCTTTCACATTCCCTCCTTGGGCGGCTCGGAGGATCGCCAGGATCTGGGTGCGGAACATCGTTTTCTCGGAAAGGGAATAGGCCAGACCGCGCAGGCGTGTGCGCCAAGCCATATCGTTTGCGGTTCGGTCAAAGCGCGGCATCTTGTCCCCGCCGAGATCCATCGTCCGGATGACGACCGGCCGCGGATCAAGCATGGTGGCCACCTCGGAATAGGCAGCGGTTTGAGCTTCCAGGTCCGGCGGCTGTTCGGCTTCCAGAAACAAGAATTCTGAGCGAAACAGACCTATGCCGTCCAGTCGATACTCCAGGACTACGCCCGCCTCATCCGGGCGGCCGATATTGGCATGCAACCCGATATCCACTCCATCCTTTGTTTTGCAGGGCTGGACCGGCTTCCGCCAGTCGGCGGAGGCAATCAGGGCCGATTGCATCTTGCGCGTCGCAAAATGCGTCGCCTGGGCTACGGATGGGGCCACCGTAACGGTTCCCATTTCCCCATCCACCAGCAAATGATCTCCGGAGACCAGCAGCACCGCTGCATCCTCGATGTCGCAGACGGCTGGAATATGTCTGCCCCGGGCTAAGATGGCGACATGCGACGCAGGACCCGTCTTCTCCGTGACAATGGCGGCCATGTTGATGGGATCAATCAGCAGGGCATCCGATAAAAGGAGTTCCTCGGCGACCAGAATGGTTCTCGGCGGGAGGTCGGTCAGTCGGCTCAAAGCCCCCTCCTCCAAAGTCCTGAGGTTGCGCAGAACCTGACGACCAAGATCCCGCACGTCGGCACTGCGCTCCCGTAAAAATTCCTGTTTCAACCCTTTGAGCCGCATTTCCATTTCTCGGACCTCTGCCAGCACCGCATGTTCGACCCTGACCAGATCCTCACCCACGCGCCGTTTGCATTTCTTCTGAAAGGAGGGATCGTTGAGCATCGCCAGGCGCATTTCAACCAGGCCGATCTCAAGGTCTGCCTGTTGGTGTTCAAACTGATCCCGGATGTTGTTCAATTCGCGGATTGACGCCTCCAGGGCGCGGTCAAACCGGACCACCTCCGACTCCACGTCCTCCTGAGAGATGTTTGGCTCCCCGAGTGCGGATTCATGTTCAGGCCGATAGACCAAGGCCACCCCGTCCGCTAAGCCAGGGGAAATCCCCCTGCCTTGCAGTGTCGTTCCCACCAATCGAGTGAAGGCCCGAAGGTACTGCATCTCTTCGTCCTTCGTGGTAATGGCCTTCTTCATCTGTTTGGCCTCAGTGGCCTTTCGGCCTATCAGGTACACATACAAGGCTAAAGCAAGCGCCTCGATCGCGGCATTGACGCTCTCAATGGGAAGTAGCTCAGGTACCTTCCAAGCAATTTCAAAAGAGATTCTCATCAGTGGAAGCAGACCGGACAAGAGATAAGCCAGTTTTTTCCTGTCCATCCACGACGCCAGGCCGATCGGAAGCAGGTATAGGAGGGGAAAGCGAATATCTCGTCCCGTGGCAAAGTCCACGGACAAGGTGATTAGGGCAATCAGTAGACAAATAGCCGATGGGTTTTTTTGGGCAGCCTGGTACACAAATCGCACAGCACGTTTCATGGGTACACTCCTTCCCATACTGATAGAAACCAACAATAATTAAATTAATTCACCAAAGAGGCCGAATTTCGTTTTCCTGTCCACAGGATATGCCTCCAGGAAGAGTAGGGATGTCTGGTCATCCCTTAATCTTCCTATCAGGAAAACAGGTGGGACGAAAAGGTCCGGTTAAATCCCCTCCATCCTAAGGGAATCCATGGCCAGTGTTTTCGTTTATTGATATCAGAGGCGAATAAATTAAAAAGGTTAAATCAAAAAAGTTGGGTTCATGCCCGATGGGTACCTCAACTCCGGGAATAGATGCCAGAATCCTTATCGAAGGCCTCGATAACCTCATCGGTTAAGCTCGGACGAACTTCATCCAAGATACGCCTGACGGTTTCCGTGGTAACGAAGTATTCCTGCTTGTTGGTCAGTTCCTGTTCGAAAGCAAACTGGGCGACTCGTTCAAAAAGATACTGGATGTCTGCCGGTGTAAAACGGGCGATCTGTCTGTTGATCTGATCCACATCAACATCGCCCTGATTCACTCTGGAGAGATAATATTGGAGGACGGTTTTTCTCTCCTCCTCGTTCATCCCCCCCACCGGAATGATGCAATCGAATCTTCCGGGACGAAGGAGTGCCGGATCCAAGTCTCGGATGTAATTGGTGGCGCATACCAGCAAGGCCTTGTTCGCTCCGTTTTTAAAGAGCGCCACTTGCTTCAATAGTTCATTGGTTATGGATTTGTCAATTCGGTCCGCATTATCCCGGCTACCGGCAATCTCTTCGAATTCGTCGATGAAAATCACGGCTTCCTCCAGATCTCTGGCCTTCTCCATAATCGTTCTCAAATTTGCGCCCACTTTTTCCACACCCTGGACCATGAGCATGCTGGGCACGACTTCTATATACCACCAGGACAGGACACCGGCTATGGCCTTGACGAAATGAGTCTTCCCAGTGCCCGGAGGACCAAAAAATATTATGGTCTTCGGCGGAACAACACCGTGCTTTTTGGAAAGGTCAGTCTGGGTCAGGGGGAGAATAATCCTCCTCTGGACAAGCTGTTTGGGCGGTTGCGAATCGGATATGGTGTCCCATATTTCCCGGCTGATGGTCAGTGCGCCCATTTCTTTCAGCAGGTCTATTCGCTTGTAGTTCATGAATTCGTCGAGGGCCTGTTCCATGTTTTCCAAAAAGTCGATGCAGGCAACGCGCAAACCCACATCGCGCCCAAGTTTTTCAGAAAGGAGCCACTTATGCTGCAAGATCTTAGGCCACAGATCAAAAGCCAGCTCAGGCTCAAATTTTGCCCCGCTGATCTCGAAGATCTTGCTCATGCATTCCTCAGGCTCCATAGTTTGTTGGATCTCTTGGCTCATATAACACCTCCTGACCAGACACGACTTTGTCGAGTTGTCCTCGAAAGCCTGCCTTTAGCCCGCTGTGTGTATCCTGAGTAATTGGTTTTAGGGAATTTCCTTCGGAGGGGGTAGGAGAGGCTTTCGGATTCAGAAATTAGAATTGATAAAAAAATTATAGAATAAGAATAAGACAATATCAAGGAGAAAATACAAGGGATACATCAAGGAGGCGGGGATGACCGGACAATCCACAGAAACCCCGAAATCCTGGTCAGGATTACCCTCAAAGAAGGGAAGGTCTGACCCCCCGCAAATCTAAGGCATCGAAGATCTTTCCTTTTCCCCTTAGGAGTCCGTCACCGGATCAAAGGGCCGCTTCATCCTGGGTTGCTCGAAAAGCTTCAGGAACTGGCCGAAGGCGATGGCGTTGCCTTTATCGTATTTGGGCGAGCCCATGGGCCATTTATTAAAAAAATCAAACCGGCGGCACGCCGTGCATCTTGGCCCTTTCCGGCAGTCGCTCTTTTTTGTGTCTGGTGATATCCAGGGCCTCGATGATCTTTTTCCGGGTATCCTTGGGGAGGATGATCTCGTCGATCATCTGACTGGTCCAGGCATAGGCGACATCAAAGACATCGACCTTCTCCCGCGAGCGGTTGAGATAGGCCTCGTAGGCATCCTCCTCGATGCCTTTCCCGTAGAGGGCCCGGTAATCGGCCCGGGAAGCCTCCACGGCGAACCTGGCGATGGGCCAGGCATAGGTCAGGTCCGGGCCCATGCCCTTCACCCCGCCCATGATCAGGCTTCCGGCGTCGGCGTAAGCTTCCCGGAGAATGACGCTGATCTTGGGGACGGTCGTTGTGGCATACACATCGGTGATCTTGCCCAGGTGTCTGTTCAATCCTTTGATTTCTTCTTCTTCACCGGGGACCACGGGCGGGGTGTCCACCAGATTGATCAGGGGGATGTTATAGGCGTCCAGGACCTGCAGGAAACGGTAGTATTTATCGCAGGCATTAATCTCCAGGATGCTTCCCGGATAAAGGGGGTTGTTGGCCACCAGGCCCACGACTTCACCGTTAAAGCGGCAAAAACAGGTGATCAGATTCTTGGCGTACTCATCCTTGATCTCAAAGATTTCCCCGTCATCGACGATGGTCCTGATGACCTCGTGCATATCATAGGTTTGTTCGAAGTCATCGGGGACCAGGTCCGCAAGACCACCGACTTCCCGGTCCGGATCATCGGTCTTTTCCCAGGCGGGAGGTTTTTCCCGATAATTTTGGGGCAGATAACGAAGCAGTTCACGACATTTTTGAATGGTGGCCTGATCATCGTCGGCGACCACATCGCAGGAGCCGCTGAACTTCATGTGGTAGTCCGCCCCGCCCACCTCCCGGTCAAATATTTCCGAGGTAGCCGCCTGGGTCTGGCGCGGACCGCCCAGCCACATGTTGGCCGAGATGCGGCTCATGAGCAGAAAATCGCACAGGGTCGGCAGATAGGCCCCGCCGGCGATACAGGGTCCCATGAGGATGGTAATCTGGGGAATGAGGCCGGAGTACAAGGATTGTAATCGAAAATACCAATCAAAACCGGCCGCGGCCACATCGGAATATCCCAGACGTCCCCCGGAAGAATCCAGAAGATTGACCATGGGGATCCCCCACTGGGCCGCCATCTCTAAGGGTTTGGCAAACTTGACCAAGTGCTGGATACCGATCGATCCCCCAAGGACGGTGAAGTCGGTGGCATGGATCATGATCAGGCGGCCATGGACCCGGGCGGTCCCGATGATGGCCCCGTCGCAGGGGGCATCGGGTATGCGCCCGTCGATGCGTCGGCCCGTGGTGCCCACAAAGGAACCCAACTCCTGGAAACTTCCCGGGTCGATCAGCACGTCGATCCTTTCCCGGGCGGTCAGCTTGCCTCGACGGTGCTGCCTCTCGATGTGTTCGACACCGCCCCCCAGGAGATTCTTCTCCTGAACGGCCTGATATTTTCTGATGGCTTCTTCCATTCTCTTGCCCATTGGGATTACTCCTCCTGTCTTCCTAAAAACACTTATGCCCGTCTGAAATTTTTTTTGCTTTGAGCTTTCAGCTTTGAGCTTTGTGCATTTTCTTCCGAACTCCGAACTCCGAACTCTGTCTTACGCCGGTTTAATAAACCGTCTCTTTTCCGGAACCTTCTCTGATTTGTCGACCGTGGCCCGAAGGGACTGGATAATCCTGGGTCGGGTCTCTCTGGGATCGATGATTTCATGGACCGTGTAGTAGGTGGTAAAGAGCTTGCCCATGTTCAAAACACTGAACTGCTCTTTGAGGATGTTCAGAAAAAAATGGTAGACCTGGTCATAATTGCCTTCTTCCTTGGCCTTGGCCAGCTCCTTATGGAAGACGGCCTGGACGATGGACTCCGGTCCTGTGGGGGCGAATTCCACCGTGGGCCAGGCGTAGATGAAATCGGGGCCCATCTTGCTGCAGCCCAGGACGATGTTCGACCCGCCGTAGGAACGTCTCAGCACCAGGGTGACCTTCGGGTTGGTCAGGTGGGAATAGCCGTGCAGGTTCTTGGCCCCGTGCCGGATGACCCCCATCCGTTCCCACCGATCTCCCGGAGGAAAGGCCGGGGTGTCGGAGATCGTCAACAAGGGAATATTAAAGGCGTCTAAAAACATGATGAACCGGTCGTATTTATCAGAGGAATCCGGTTCCATAATACCGCTCAATTCATCCGGATTGCTGGCGGCGATGCCGGCGACCATCCCGTCAAACCGGGCAAAACCGATGATCATGTTGGGGGCGTAGTCTTCCTTCAATTCAAAAAATTCGCCGTCATCCACGATAAGGTCGATGACCTCGTGCATATCGTAGGGGAACTTGGGGTCGTCGGGCATGACATCCAGCAAGGCCTCTTCCCTTCTTTCCGGGTCGTCATCGGAGGGGATGCTCACCGTTTTTTTCCAGCAGTTTTGAGGAATAAAACCCAAAAGCCGCCTGGCTGATAAAATGGCCTCTTCATCGGTATCGGCGATCAGATCGCACTGGCCGCTCTTCTCCATATGAAACTCGGCCGATCCGGCCTCGGCGGTAACCTTCTCTCCTCCCAGCCACAGGAACCCGGTATTTCGATTCATGATCAGGAAGTCCGACAGGACCGGCACCTGGGCCAGGGGACCGGTACAGGGCCCCAAAAGCAAGGCGATCCGGGGAATGACCCCGGAATAAAGACAGTAGTTCCGGATCAATCTACCCATTCCATGAAGACCTACGAACCCGTTTTTAAAACTGATCCTGGAACCGGCCGAATCAAAGAGGCCGATGATGGGGACCTGCTCCTGCCCGGCCATCTGGACGAGCTCGGCAATCTTCCAGACGCCCTGGTCCCCGATGGAGCCGGACATGACCGTAAAGTCCAGGGCGTAGATCATGACCATCCGTCCATTGATTTTGGCCATGCCCATGACCACCCCGTCCGAGGGACTCGGTTTCTCCGGACCGGTCAAGCCGACGCGAAATTCCCTGACCCGGGAACCGATTTCTTCAAAAGAACCGGGATCGGCCAGGCGTTCAATCCGTTCCCGGGCGGTCAGTTTGCCCAGGCCATGCTGGACCTCGATCCGTTCTTTCCCGCCCCCTTCGAGATTTTCCCGGCGATTTTCTTCCAGCCTCCCCAGATAGCCATTCATCCATTGTCCCATAGTCTTCCTCTTCTCAGTTCGAAAATAGATATTGAATCGCCCTTAATCTCTGTCGGGGCTCTGTAGGGGCGGGTTTAAAACCCGCCTCTACGGTTATTTTCATTTTTGTCTCAGTCCGGGGTGGGAGACAACCAGGCCCCCTCCCGGTACTCCTCGCGGATCTCTTTTAATCGATCTTTAATTTGGGTGAATTCCATCTTCTTTTGAAGCAGCCACTCCAGGTGCTCTTTCAACCCTTCCTCTGAAAATTGATGATGAAAGCGGGTGAAACGAAGTCGGCCGTTTTCCAGATTGACCAGGGCCTTACATAAAGCACATTCCAGCCCCTCGGGGCCGAGGCGGAACAAATCGGAACGGCATCGCGGGCAGCGATCGGGCTGATTCTCGGCCAAGGGTACGGGGCTGGTCAGACACCGGGCCAGGTGTTCTATCTTAGCCTTGAATTCTTCCTTCAAACCGATTTCACCGGGGTGGGTGCCGTAAAAAATTTCCACCCCGCCCACCTTAAGACCGATAGCGGATACCTGGCTGATCAGAACGGTATCGGCGTATCCTCTGAATTCCTCCTTACCCATGGTCAGGGCGGCAACCGTCCTTTTGCGCTTAAAGCTTTCCGCGTAAGCCGTCGCCTGAAGGGCCCTGTCGGCTAACATCTTGACCATCCCCGCCGGACCGAGGACATAGTTCGGGGCCGTGAAGATAACGGCGTCCGCCTCGTCGATCCGTTTGAACAACCATGCCACGTCGTCCTGGAGATTACATTCTTTTCCGGGTAAAAGACAGGCGTAACAGGCCTTGCAGGGTTCAACCCGAAGTTTAGGAAGCCTTATCAGGGACAACTCCCATCCTTCGCCGAGTTCCCGGGCCACGGCCTTGGCCACGATCTCGCCGTTACCCAGTTTTCGATGAGACGCTACCAGACCGAGTACCTTTTTCAATGTCTTACTCCCTTCAGTGAAAATGGGCTGAGAATGCCAAAAAAATATATTCAGGTTCGATCCGAAACTACCCCCCAAAAGCGGCCTACATAGTAACGTTTTAGGGGTAAATCGTCAAAAAGAATCAGAATTGGTTTTTCCTCAAACCTTAAACCCTGAACCTTGAACCTTTATTATCGGGCCACGACGCTTTCCGGCAGCCTCCGGGTCAGCACATCCACGGCCTCCTCCACCAGGTCTTCCAGGATTTGAGCCGCCGGTTTGATTTCCTTGATGAGTCCCGAAACCTGGCCGGAGAAAGGCCCCATGAATTCCTTTTTTCGGGCCTTGTTGAACATGTCCGCCAGGGCCGAGGCGAAGATCACCTGGGTCGGAAAGGGAAGCGGCTCCAGGCCGGAGGCCTCCCACAGGTCGTGGAAGCGGTTATAGATGGCCCGGGAGGTCTTGCCGGTATAGAGATAGGTCCGCCGGGTGTCTTCATCGGTAGCTGCGAGGATGGTCTCTTTCTGCACATCCAGGGCCCCCCCTCCTCTGAAGCCAGAAACCGGGTACCCACCCAGACCCCCACGCAGCCGACGGCCAGGGCCGCGGCTATGCCCCGACCATCTCCGATGCCGCCGGCGGCCAGGACCGGTGTGGGCGAGGCCGCGTCAACGGCCTGGGGCCACAGGGCCATGGACCCGATCCGTCCGGTGTGACCCCCGCCCTCATATCCCTGGGCCACCACCAGGTCCACTCCGGACTGGGCGATCCTCCTGACGTTTTTGGTGTTTCCGGCGATACCCAGGACCTTCATGCCGGCCGCATGGGCGTCCGGGACCATGAAACCGGGATTTCCCAGACCGGAGCAGAAAAGGGGGACCCCTTCTTCGATGCAGACCTTAACGGCCGCGTGGGGACGGTAGACCGTGGAATCAAGCCTCGCCAGGGCCTCGATTTCCGGGAGATGCAGATCCTCCTTCACTTTCAGGATAAACTCATAATGGGCCTTGGGCAGGGTCTTGATCATCTCGGCCAGGGGGATTTCCTGGGGCCCCTTCCGGACCTGATCACCGGCACTGACAATCTGACTGGGAAGCAGCAAATCCACGCCGAAAGGCTTGCCGGTCAATTTCCGAATGGCCCGGATCTCTTCCCGCATCTCCTCCACGGAGAATCCCGAGGCACCCAGCACACCCAGCCCTCCGGCCTCGGAAACCGCCACCACCAGCTCTTTCGGTGTCCCTGTTTTTTCGCCCACCAGACTGGGCCCCATGCCGGCGCAGAGAATCGGATATTCGATACCCAGAAGGTCGCAGAGTTTGGTCCTCAAAATCCTTTTG
>CAVYLJ010000032.1:0-132057 GCA_963769305.1 uncultured delta proteobacterium
GACCCTCAATCTCAGCCCGAGGAAAAAGAAAAAAAGTTCTGAATATGATGTCAAGATAAATTAGCTAACTTATTTTATTATTGATTACAAACAAAAAGGCAGGGCCATTCGACCCTGCCTTCGTTGACAACCGTTAGGTTCGGGGTCCTAATTTTTTTTCTGGAGGCTACAAACTCCTTCGTTATTCACCAGCGCAAATGGCGACAATCCCGTCATTGACACCACATAAAACGCTCCGTCGGGGCCGAGGGCACCGACTATTTCCCTGAAACTTTTTTTCCCTATGGCGCAGTTATGCACCACAAATGCCTGCCTTGCGCCCAAGCGGATCGCTACGATCAATATCCATCATCCCGGTAGTTGCACTTGCCGTCTTCGCAAGAGGGAATTTCATCTGTGGTGATCGATCTGAGCGTACGGATTGCCGGTCCCGTCGGCATTATGAATACTTTGCCGGGTTCGGCGTTCCCTCCGGTAAATTGACCGTCGCGCAGAACTCATAATCCGAGATCTCACCTCTCAACTCAACGATCTTCTCCTTGGTCACTTTGATCACCATGAGGTCAGAAGGACCAGGTGATGCGGGCCGGGTTTTTCCCGTCTTGCGGCAGTGGCTTTCCCTGATAAACGTTACAGTGCTCCTTGACGCTTTTCATGGCACATGCAACCGTGTCATCGGCCACCGGGAAATGCGTGGCCACCGTGAGGCGCGGTCGGGGTTCGATCAGGCTGAGCAGGTACCCGAAAGCCTCCCTGTGGAGAGTGACAGCTGTTTTGGACCATTGTCAAAAACTTCACACCCGGCGTGTCCAACTCCGGAAGATGGTCCATATGCGTATTCTTCATGGTCCATACCTGCGCCGGAACGATCATTTCGTGGATGAACACGTCCACGCCTTGCCCCCGTTGATGGCCTGGTCAACGCAGTGGTATTCGGGCTTGGTGTCGCTCGTGTAGATCATGGACAGAATTTCCCCGCTCGGCGTTTTCCACTCGAGCTTGTAGCCGATGGAGCCCTTTCGGGTATGGATCACCGGGAAGTGGGTGATCTTCACGCCGGTTTCGTGTTCGGGTTATCGTAGGCTACACCGCCCGACTTCGTCCCAGTCCAGCTCGATGGGAATCATGGCATAGGCGTCGCCCCAAGGATCGTCCTCGACGGGGACCGGCTTGCACGGCAATCCCCAAGCTCGCCTGGATGTCGTCTGGAGACGGGTAGCCGGGATAGCTCGTCGTCTGGAAGCTGAAGCTCTCCGTAGTGCCACCGACAGGCTCTCCGCAGGTTCTCGCAGAAAGCACTTGGTTCCATCGTCGTAAGATTTAGCCGGGTTGGCTCCCCAGGTAGGGCTCATCACCCCTGAATTGTCCGGCCCAAAGACATACAGGGGCGACTTGCGGTCTTGCGACGGCCCGAAGCAGTAGATGTGGGTCAGGTCGCTCATGTGGTCGCCGTGCAGATGGTTTATGAAGACCTTGTCCATCCTTCCCAGCGCCACATTCATGGCGCTGTAATTGGTGCGACACCCCGGAGCCGCAGTCGAAGACGAACTGGTCCCGAGGCATCTGTTTGTCTTTGTCCCAGCCCACTTCAACAAAGACGCTCATCTCTGCTGGGCCTTGCGCATGTTCATGGGGATGACTGACCCCATGAACGTGATCCGCATCTCATTTTCGCCCAGCGGCGTGATAGTCGTCTTTGTGTGACGGTCGAAAGGGTGGAACGGGGGCAAATTCTCGAAATACGTATACCGCTGAGAGGCCGCGTAGTCGTTCCAGCTGCACCCGGGCCCAGGGGGGCAGTCGCACGATTCGTTGGCGTGAAGTTTTCCCGCCCCGACCATAGCACCCCCAAAAGCCAGGCCGCCCAGGGCAACTCCGGAAGCCTTCAGTAAGTCTCGTCGTGTTAATCCTTCGGAACTTGTTTTCTTATAAATCTTCATGAATCGTCTCCTTTCGTCATTGGATTTGCTTTGCGCTTTTCACCTTCATGGAACTCTTCCCTTTTCGCCACAGAGACGACCACCCATGCCGGTCATTGCCTTAATGTTCTCACTTAGAAGCCCCCGCTGCAATCACTTGTGCCAAGCGTCCGCCGTCAGCAGATGGTAATATACACCTGACACGAACAGCAGTTTATCCCTCGCCAGGTCGACTCCGATCAGCCTGAGCCCTGGAAGTTTGGGCAACAGAGGAATGGCCAAATAAAAAACCCCGCCTCTTGAATGAGAAACGGGGTTTCCTCAACTCCTCCATTGGCTTGCTCCCCTTTAGGGTAAAAGTGGCGAAACTGGAGACAGATAATCTTACTAAGCTGGTCTTTGAATGGATCACCTTATACACGATTTTGGGGATAGTCAATAAGGAAAAGGAAATCTTCCTTTGGGCTGGGACCATTAGATCGGGGGAGTCCTCCAACGATTAGCCTTATAAATCCGGCATGGCGGGCTAAAATTCAAAACGCAAGAGTACAGTAATCCAATCATCCCACTCATCCCACCAGCGAATTTCGAACGGTTAGTCCGGGAAAATAACGGTTTCATCAACGGGGTTGATGAGCCAATACTCTTTAATGCCCATCGGTTCATAGGGAGAGAATTTTTCTTTGCGGTCAAATGAGCGGCAGAAGAGAAGGCGACTTCGATGATCAGGCCGGGGCGCCAGGGTTATTTTATCACGCGATTGTAGTCGGCCACCTACTTTAAACCCTTTTTCTACCGGTCCATTTTCGAAAATAGCCAAGATAAAGGAAGAGATTAAAACCACAAAGGAAGATCGTCAGGATAAGAATCAGGTAACGGGGAATCTGGAGATAGACTATCTTTTCCATATAATAGATTAAGAAAGATCCGCTATAGGCCATGGCCGGGTCGTGTTTTGACCTGAAATAGACTTCCAGATGGGTTAAAGGGCAGTACCAGTCCAAGACCTGGATGAGAAAGGCCAGGCCAAGCCCGAAGAGATGAAAAAGGCGGACGCCCTTGTTCCTGATCCCCCAGAAGCCGCCAAAGAACAAAAAAAGAATCCAAAAGAAGTGAAGGCAGACCATCAAGTCGGCTAATATTTGATAGATCATTTAGATCGAGAGTTCCTTCGGCTGATTTTTGGGATGCGGAGAGGCTATTGTCGGATAACTATCTTAAATTGTTTTAATAAAATTAATCAAGGCCGAATTTTGGCTTCAGGTCCGAGTCGCAGCCCCGGCGGAACGCAGGGAAGGCGATCATGATGAATTTTTTTCAAAAAAACCTTTGACATGGGATAAAAAATACGATAAGAAGGCTCTGTTTATGTTGTGTGAAAAAAATCATTAATATCAGAAACCACTTCTTTTGTTGCTTCCAGATTACTCTATCTAAATTTGCAGGAAGGGAAAAAAGATGATTAATATAGATCAGTCCCTTATTTTTCAAATTGTCAACTTTCTTTTGTTGATGCTTATATTAAATACCCTTCTCTACCGTCCCATTCGAAACATTTTAAAGCAGAGGGCGGACAAGATCAGTCTATTAGAAGAGGAGGCCAAAAAGGCCCAATCCGATAAGATTCAGAAGGAAGAGGACTACCAGAAGCAGCTACAGCAGGCCCGGAAAGAGGGCTTTGAACAAAAAAATCTTTTTAAATTGCAGGGACAGGAAGAAGAAAAGAAACTTCTCCAGCAAGCCAACCAAAAGATAGAGGCCGAATTGGCCCAAAACCGCCAAAAGATCGCCCAGCAAGTAGAGGAGGCCCGCAAAAAACTTTCCGGAGAGGTGGCCTCCTTCTCCCAAGAAATAGCCCAAAAGATCTTAGGGAGGACCATATAAATGCCCGGTTATCATTTCTCCAAAGACATTTTTCCGCCTCGTTGCTCATAAGCTGTTAACATACCTTCCGTTAATGATCTTCCTGGTCCTTTATGGGGGGCTGGTTTATGCCTCTTCCGGAGGGGAAGGGGCGGCCGGACACGGGGAGGCAGCAGCCCATGGCGGAGAAACAACGGCCCGGTTGCTGGATCTTTTATACCGTTCGATCAATTTTATCATCTTTTTTGTGGTCATCTTTCTTCTGCTTCGGAAGCCCTTAAAGCAGGGATTGGCCGATCGCCGGGATTCTATTCAGAAGGAACTGCAGGAATTAGAGGCCAAAAAGGAAGAGGCCAAAAAGGAATATCAGGCCCTGGAAAAGAGGATTGCCAATATAAAGGAAGAAAGGGAAGCCATTTTGGCTGAATTTAAGGCCGAAGGGGAAAAGGAGCAAAAAAAGATTATCGACAACGCCCAAAAGGTGGCCTCCCGTATCGTCGATCAGGCCCAAATAACCATCCAGCAGGAAATCCAGAGGGCCAACCTGTCCTTAAGGCAGGACCTGTCTGAAATGGCCGTCCAGATGGCCGAAGAAATATTGAAAAAGAATATCACCGAGAACGACCAAAAAGTCCTGATCGGTGAATACTTAGCAAAGGTGGTGACCCATTAAGTGAGAAATTTTACTGTTTCCCGAAGATATGCCAGGGCCCTTCTTTCGCTGGGCAAGGAAGACGGGAACTACCTTAAATACGGGGAAGAGCTAAAGGCCTTTAGTGATTTATTAAAGAAGGAAACCCAGGCCCGCTATATCCTCCAAAGTCCGATCTATGATTTCACCAGCCGGAGCAAGCTGTTGAAATCGATTCTGGAAAAGACCGGTTTTTCTCAAACGATTAATAATTTTATTCAACTTCTCTTAACTAAGGGTCGTATCCGTTATCTGGAAGACATCAGTCTCTTCTATGCCCAATTGACCGACGAACTTTCCAACATCAAAAGGGCCAAGGTCACCACAGCGGTTACGCTTAGCGAAGATATCATTCAAAGAATCCGAGCGGCCTTGAAAGAGGTCGTTCAAAAAGAAGTCGTGGTTACGGTCAATCAAGATCCCTCCATTATTGGCGGCCTTATCGCCCAGGTAGGGGATTTGACCTTGGATGGAAGTTTACGAACTCAACTTAAGAGTTTAAAAGAATCCTTAAGAAGGGGTGAGGGTATCTAAGATGGAAATCAGAGCCGAAGAAATCAGTCAGGTCATTAGACAGCAGATTCAAGATTTTGATAAAAAAGTAGAGCTTAGCGAGACGGGCACCGTCCTGTCCGTGGGCGATGGTATCGCCCGGGTCTAGGGTAAAAGGTAGAGCTCAGCGAGACGGGCACCGTCCTGTCCGTGGGCGATGGTATCGCCCGGTCTACGGCGTGGAAAAGACCATGGCCATGGAGCTCCTGGAATTTCCCGGCGGGATTTACGGCATCGCCTTGAACTTGGAAGAAGACAATGTGGGCTGTGCCGTCCTGGGGGAAGACTTCCATATCAAGGAAGGGGACGTGGTCAAACGGACCGGACGCATCGCCGAAGTCCCGGTGGGCGAGGCCATCCTGGGCCGGGTCATTGACGCCGTGGGGCAACCCATCGACGGTCAAGGCCCGCTCAATGCCAAGGAATTCCGGAAGATCGAGTTAAAGGCCCCCGGGGTTATCGAACGCCAGCCGGTGAAAGAACCCATGTATACGGGCTATAAGGCCATTGATGCCATGACCCCCATCGGCCGGGGCCAGCGGGAGCTGATCATCGGCGACCGGCAGATCGGCAAAACCGCCTTGTGCGTAGATGCCATCATCAACCAGAAGGATTCGGATATTTTCTGCATCTATGTGGCCATCGGCCAGAAGAAATCCACCGTGGCCCAGGTGGTTGAGGCCTTGCGCCGCAACGGGGTCCTGGAAAAGACCGTGGTGGTGGCCGCCTGCGCCAGCGATCCGGCCCCCATGCAGTATGTTGCCGCCTTTGCCGGCTGCACCATGGGAGAATATTTTCGGGATACGGGCCGCCATGCCCTGGTGATCTACGATGACCTGTCTAAACAGGCCGTGGCCTATCGGCAGCTTTCCCTGCTCCTTCGCCGTCCTCCCGGACGGGAGGCCTTCCCCGGCGACATTTTTTACAACCACTCCCGTCTGCTCGAACGGGCGGCCAAGGTGCGGGAAGACCTGGGCGGCGGCAGTCTGACGGCCTTGCCGATCATTGAGACCCAGGCCGGTGACGTCTCGGCCTACATCCCGACCAATGTTATTTCCATCACCGACGGCCAGGTTTATCTGGAACCGAGTCTGTTTTTCTCCGGGGTCCGTCCGGCCATCAACGTGGGGCTTTCGGTCTCCCGGGTCGGCGGCAATGCCCAGGTCAAGGCCATGAAACAGGTGGCCGGCAGCTTGCGGCTGGACCTGGCCCAGTACCGGGAATTGGCGGCCTTTGCCCAGTTCGGCAGTGAACTCGACAAATCCACTCAGGCCCAGTTAAACCGCGGGGTCCGATCTGGTGGAGATCCTCAAGCAGCCCCAGTACCAGCCCATGCCCATGGAAAAGATGATTACCAGTCTCTTTGCCGGAGCCCGGGGATTTTTGGATGATCTCGCCGTGGATGTGCTGAAGGATTTTGAGCCCCAAATGCTGGCCCATATGGAATCCAAATATTCGGATATCCTTTCTGAAATCAAAGATAAAAAAGAAATCAGCAAGGAATTGGAAGAACGGATGAAGAAGGCCATCGGGGAATTCAAAACCCAGTTCCAGGCCCAAAGTAAATAGCTGACAGCAGTCAGCCATCAGCAGTCAGCTAAAAAGAAAGTGCTTCTGCTGAAAGCTGAAAGCCAATGGCTGAAAGCTAAAAAAGAGAGTCATAAGCATGGCGACACTTCAGGATATAAGAAGAAAAATCGGGGGAGTCAAAAAGACCCAGCAGATTACCAAGGCCATGAACATGGTGGCGGCGAGCAAACTGCGGGGCGCCCAGATACGGATGGAAAATTTCCGCCCCTATGCCGGCAAATTTTTGGAGGTCATCAATAATCTTTCCTCCCGGATTGATCCCGAGGCCTTTCCTTTGATGACCCAAAGGCCGGTAAAAAAGGTGGAACTGATTTCACTGACCGCCGACCGGGGTTTGTGCGGGAGCTTCAACGTCAACCTGATCAATGCCGGGGAAAAGTTTATCAAGGCCCGGAGACAGGATCAGTTGGAAGTTTCCGTGGTTGCCTTAGGGAAAAAAGGGGCCGAATATTATAAACGCAGAAAATATGACATCCGCACTCAATATATGGATGTATTTAGTTCCTTTGATATGATCGTGGCCTCCGGTATCGGCCGGGATGTCATGGAAAACTTTCTGGCCGGCGGATCGGATGAGGTCTATATCCTCTACGGCGAATTCATTAACATGGCCGTTCAAAGACCCAAACTGCTCCGCTTGCTGCCCATCGCCCCCATGCAGCAGGAAGGGGAAGTTGCCCAAGGCCTGGAATATATCTATGAGCCCTCGGTCGAGGGGATCTTTCAAGAATTGCTGCCCCGTTATGTCAATGTCCAGATCTACCGGGGTATGCTGGAAAATGCGACCAGCGAACAGGCGGCCCGGATGACGGCCATGGATAATGCCACCCGAAATTGCAAGGAACTGATTAATAGTTTGACCTTAATTTACAACAAGGCCCGCCAGAGCGCCATTACCAAGGAACTGATGGATATTGTCGGCGGGGCCGAGGCCTTGAAGAAATAAACAGGTAAAACCTTAAGAGGAGGTTCATAAATAAGATGGAAACCGGAAAAACCGAAGGAAGCATTGGAAAGATAGTACAGGTAATCGGACCGGTGGTGGATTTGGAATTCCCGGAAGGGAAACTGCCCAATATCCTCAATGCCATTCGTATTACCAATCCGGCCATTGATGATCGTCAAGAGAATTTAGTGGTAGAGGCGGCTCAACATCTGGGAAATAACGTGGTCCGTTGTATTTCAATGGATACCACCGATGGTTTGGTTCGGGGGATGGACGGTCGGGATACCGGCCAGGGGATTCTTGTGCCGGTAGGTGCTCCCGGCTTAGGCCGGGTTTTGAATGTGATCGGTGAACCGGTGGACGGCTTGGGACCTGTTAAGGCCGACAAATATTATCCCATTCACCGGCCGGCCCCGACCTTTGTGGAACAAGATACCTCGGTCAAGGTCCTGGAGACCGGTCTGAAGGTTATCGACCTGTTGGTCCCCTTCCCCAGAGGGGGCAAGATGGGGATGTTCGGCGGTGCCGGCGTGGGCAAGACGGTGGTCATGATGGAGATGGTCCACAACATCGCCATGCATCACGGCGGGATCTCGGTTTTTGCCGGTGTGGGGGAGCGGACCCGTGAAGGAAACGATCTCTACCTGGAAATGAAAAACTCCGGGGTTTTACCCAAAGCGGCCTTGATTTACGGTCAGATGACCGAACCCCCCGGAGCCCGGGCCCGGATCGCCTTGACCGCCTTGTCGGTGGCCGAGTACTACCGGGATGAGGAAGGGCAGGATGTGCTCCTTTTCGTCGATAATATCTTTAGATTCACCCAGGCCGGTTCCGAGGTTTCCGCCCTTTTAGGCCGTATCCCTTCGGCCGTGGGTTATCAACCGACCCTCGGGACGGACCTTGGAGAACTCCAGGAACGGATTACCTCCACCAACAAAGGTTCCATCACCTCGGTTCAATGTGTCTATGTGCCGGCCGATGACTTGACCGATCCGGCCCCGGCTACGACCTTTGCCCACTTGGATGGGACCGTGGTCCTCTCCCGCCAGATCGCTGAATTGGGGATCTATCCGGCGGTGGACCCCCTGGATTCCACTTCCCGCATCCTGGATCCCAATGTGGTCGGCCAGGAACATTATTATGTGGCCCGAAACGTCCAACAGATCCTGCAGAAATATAAGGACCTGCAGGACATCATTGCCATTCTGGGTATGGACGAGCTTTCCGATGAGGATAAACTGGTAGTCGGCCGGGCCCGCCGTATTCAACGCTTCCTTTCCCAGCCCTTCTTCGTGGCCGCCGAATTTACCGGTAAGGAAGGTAAGTTTGTCAAGGTCGAGGAAACCATCCGCGGGTTTAAGGAGATCATCGAAGGCAAACACGACGACCTGCCTGAACAGGCCTTCTACATGGTCGGCGGGATCGATGAGGCCGTGGAAAATGCCAAGCGATTGGCCGCGGCATAATAAATCAGCAGAGGCGAAAAAGAGTTATGGCTGAAAAACTTGAATTAGAAGTGGTTACCCCGGATCGATTAGTGGTCAGTGAATCCGTGGATATTGTCATGGCTATGGGCGCCTTGGGAGAATTCGGCATCCTGCCCAGTCACATCCCTTTTCTGACCCCCCTTCAGCCCGGTGAATTACGCTATCGAAAAGGAAACCAATTGGAATATATGGCCGTGACCGGCGGGTTTGCCGAAGTCTCCAATAACAAAGTGACCGTCTTGGCCGAGGCCGCCGAAAAGGCCCGGGAGATCGATATCGACCGGGCTAAAAGGGCCAAAGAGCGGGCCGAAAAACGACTGGCCCAGGCCAAGGCCGAGGACGTTGATTATACCCGGGCTGAAATGGCCCTGAAAAGGGCCTTGCTGCGCTTACGGGTTGCGGAAAAAGGCCGGTAGGATTTTCTTTGAAAATAAATCAAAAAGGCAAGCCCTCTTCGGCTTGCCTTTTTTGTTTGGGTTGCTGGCTTAATTTTGTACCAAAATGCCGGTCGTCGTTTAGAAGTTTTCAGTTTATGGGTCAAGGCCTACGATGCGGATTATCCTTAAACCTTGAACCTATTTTGATTCCAGGTCGTGAAAAAATATGAATAAACTTTTTGCTCAAGTCCATGTCGGTGTCCCTTTTTTTATGCTCAGGGATCAGTATCTGCCTTTGGTCCTTTCCAATCAAATCCAGCCGGAGATCGGCCTGGACTTTCAGGTCCTGGATGCCTTTCCCCTCGAGGACTTTAAAAGGGTCGCCCAAGAATTATCCAAGGCCGGTCTTAACTGTTCTTTTCATGCCCCTTTTTTGGACCTCTCTCTGGGGGCCATTGATCCGAGGATTCGACAGGTTTCTTTGGAGCGGATGGAGCAGGTGATGGAATTGAATTCCCCTGTTCAAGCCCCGCTGGATTGTCTGTCATGCCGCCTATGAAGCCCGTCATTACAGGGACGATCAGGAAAGATGGTTAGGAAATATCGTCCAATCCTTTACCCGGTTGCTTCCTCTGATTGAACCAACCAGCACCCCTTTGATGGTGGAAAATGTCTTTGAGAAGGATCCCCAACACCTGACGGCCCTTTTTCAGACCCTTTCCTCCCCGCTGCTTCGGTTCTGCTTAGATGTGGGCCATCATCGACTTTACAGCCGGACGGATTTAAAAGACTGGATCGACCGCTTGGGTCCTTTTTTGGGGATGCTCCACCTCCACGACAATCACGGCCGCTTGGATGATCATCTGGCCTTGGGCCAGGGTTCCATCGATTTTCCAGGGTTCTTTGCCCTTCTCAAAGAAAAGGGGCTTCATCCCCTGATTACCCTCGAACCCCACCAGGAGGATTGGGTCCGCCAGAGTCTGGAATTTCTGGCCTCCCATTGGCCCCATCCATTAATCGAGCCGTTTCTTCGTTTATCTAAAACCGTGGTGATAAATCATTCGGGTTTTCTGCTTTCTCCTTGACATATCCCTGTGTTATGATAAGGGAAATGAAGAGACTTTTTGCTGGAGGTTGTATGGATTACAAACAGACCCTGAATTTGCCCAAAACCGATTTCCCCATGAAGGCCAATTTGGTCCAGAAAGAACCGGAATGGCTGAAAAATTGGGAAAGGGACGGATTATACCAAAAAATACGGAAATCTTCGGAAGGCCGGAAAAGATTCATTCTCCATGACGGCCCGCCCTATGCCAACGGAAATATCCACATGGGCACGGCCTTTAATAAGATCTTAAAAGATATCATCATCAAGTCCAAGCAGATGTCGGGGTATGATTCCCCGTATGTTCCGGGATGGGACTGCCACGGCCTGCCCATTGAACATCAGGTGGACAAAGAATTGGGCCCAAAAAGAAAAACCCTCAGCCAGACGGAAATACGCCGGCTCTGCCGGGCCTATGCCGAAAAATATATTCATATCCAGCGGGAAGAATTTAAACGCCTGGGTGTCTTTGGTGAATGGGATGATCCTTATCTGACCATGAATTTCGCCTATGAGGCGGTTATTGTCCGGGAGTTCGGGCGCTTTGCCCTCCAGGGAAGCGTTTATAAAAGCAAAAAACCCATCTACTGGTGCACCTCCTGCAAAACGGCCCTGGCCGAGGCGGAAGTGGAATACGAGCCGCACACCTCCCCTTCTATTTTTGTCGCCTTTCCGCTGGTCTCCGATCTATCGGAAGAATATCCGGTCTTAAAAGACAAAAAGGTGGCCGTCCTGATTTGGACCACCACCCCCTGGACCATTCCGGCCAACCTGGCCCTGGCCTTTCACCCCGATTATGACTATGTGGCCGTCCAGGAAGGGGAAGAGGTTTTTATCCTGGCCAAAGGGCTTTTAGAAAAGGTCAGCCAGAGGCTCTCCTGGAAAAATCCCGTGATCCTCACCGGCCTGGACCCCAGGTTCCTGGAAGGGAAAAAAGCCCGGCACCCCCTTTATGATCGGGAATCGGTGATGATCCTGGCTCCTTATGTAACCCTGGAGGACGGCACCGGGATCGTTCATACCGCCCCGGGCCACGGCCAGGAGGATTATGAAAGCGGGTTGCGCTATCATCTGGATATCTATTCTCCGTTGGACGATGGGGGAAGATTTCTACCCGAGGTCGAATTTTTCGCCGGTCAATTTGTCTTTGAGGCCAACGATACGGTCAAAGAGCGACTTCGCCAAGTACATGCCCTGAAAGGGGAAGAAACCATCGAACACAGCTATCCCCATTGCTGGCGTTGTAAAAACCCGGTTATCTTCCGGGCCACCGAGCAATGGTTTATCTCCATGGAAGCCAATGACCTGAGAAAAAAGGCCTTGGCCGAAATCGACCGGGTGACCTGGATGCCGGCCTGGGGACGGGACCGGATTCGGGGAATGATGGAGGCCCGCCCGGACTGGTGTGTGTCCCGCCAGCGGTCCTGGGGGGTCCCTATCCCGGCCTTCACCTGTCTGGACTGCGGCAATTGGATCATTACCGGAGAGATTATCCGTCATTTGGAGGCGTTGATTTCGGCCCAGGGAGCGGATATCTGGTTTTCCTCTCCCGAGGAAGAATTAGTTCCTCCCGGCACCATTTGTCCCCATTGTCAAGGGAGCCGTTTTAAAAAAGAAACGGACATCCTGGATGTCTGGTTCGATTCCGGGGTCAGTTACGCCGGTGTTCTGGAGGCCCGTCCTTATCTGGGCGCCCCGGCCGACCTCTATCTGGAGGGAAGCGATCAGCATCGGGGTTGGTTCCATAGTTCCTTATTGGCCGCGGTTGGTACCCGGGGACAGGCCCCTTATGAGGCGGTATTGACCCACGGTTTTGTTGTGGATGGTCACGGCAAAAAGATGTCCAAGTCTTTGGGAAATGTCATTTATCCGGAGGAGGTCATCAAAAAATGGGGGGCTGAAATATTGCGCCTTTGGGTCTCGGCCGAGGATTATCGGGACGACATCCGCATTTCCCAGAATATCCTCCAGCAATTGACCGAAGCCTATCGCCGTATCCGCAATACCTGCCGGTTTCTCTTGGGAAATATTTCCGATTTTCAATCCTCCCATGACCGGGTCCCCGTTAAGGAAATGGAAGAATTGGATCGCTGGGCCTTGCTCCAATTGCAAAAGGTGATCACCCGGGTCAAACAGGCCTATGAGCACTATGATTTTCATGTGGTTTATCACACCCTCTATCAATTCTGTACCAATGAACTGAGTGCTTTTTATCTGGATATCCTCAAAGACCGCTTGTATACCTCGGCCCCCAAGTCCAGGGAGAGGAGATCGGCCCAAACGGCCTTGCTGATCATTCTAAAGGCCCTGGTGCGTCTCATGGCCCCTATTCTATCCTTTACGGCCGATGAGATCTGGTCCTGCCTTTCAGCCGCCGATAGGGAGGCCGACAGCGTCCATCTGACCCAATTTCCGGCTTTTGATCCCTCCCTGCTGGATGAGGAACTCGACCAACGCTGGAAGGTCCTCATGAACTTGAGGTCGGAGGTAACCAAGGCCCTGGAACAAGCCCGTCGTTCCCAGACTCATCGGGCACCCCCTCGACGCCCGGGTGATCCTCCACCTGCCGGATTCCCTGGTCTCCTCCGTCGCTCCCTATGCCGGGTTCCTGCCGACTTTTTTTATCGTTTCCCAGGTGGAAATTGCCTCAGGAAACGGTCCTGCTGAAGGGTACGCGAGTCCGGAATTCCCGGGTCTGGTCATTGAGATTGTCAAGGCCCTGGGGGAAAAATGTGAACGGTGCTGGAATTTTCGAACCGAGGTGGGCAGTTTTGAGGAACATCCGACCCTCTGTTCCCGGTGCCATCAGGCCATTTCCCAGACCATCGAAGGACCGGCATGAGCATAAAAAAATATTGGCCTCTGGCCCTTTCCTTTTTAGGGGTCCTTTTATTGGATCGGCTGACCAAGGAATATATTATGACCCATTTCCCTTTGTATTATTCCAGGTCGATAATCCCGGGTATCTTCAACTTGGTCCATATCCAAAATAAAGGGGTGGCCTTTGGAATCCTGGGAGGATCGGCCCCGATCTGGAGGGATATCTTACTGCTGCTCTTCCCCATTTTGTCCATGTCCGGTATCCTGATCTTTGCTTTTTGTTATCCTCAACAAAAAAAAGGGATCCTGCTTTCTTTGGGATTGATTCTGGGAGGTGCCCTGGGAAATTTGATCGATCGTTTTCGTTTCCGGGCCGTGATTGATTTTCTGGACGTCTTCTGGGGAAATTATCACTGGCCGGCCTTTAATGTCGCCGACTCGGCCATTACCATCGGAGTCCTTTTTCTGGTCGTCTCCTATATGAAAAAGACCTGATGATCTTTTCAAATCAGGGAATTCTTCCGTAACTAAAAAAAAACTTGCCAAATTGAATCGGTTATATTAGACCTCATTTCTATAGGGCGAAATATTCCAAAGTCGATATCATAAGCGGCATAGAAAATGAGATCAGGTTGAAAAGGGGGACATTTTGGTTATCTTAGAAGAACTAAGATACAGTAAGGATCATGTCTGGGCCCGCTTGGATGATGATAATCGAATCACCATAGGGATTACGGATTATGCCCAGGGAGACCTTGGGGATATTACAGGGATAGATCTGCCCGAAGAGGGAGATGAAGTGGTCAAAGACGAGCCCATGGGCTCGATAGAATCACAAAACGAAGTCATTGATCTTTTTTCTCCCTTAAGCGGGGAAATCGTCGAGATTAACCATGATCTCCTGGACTCACCGGAAATCATCAACGAAGATCCCTATCAGGACGGCTGGATCATCCGAATAGACATTCCATCCACAACCGATTATTATGAATTGCTCACGGCCGAAGAATATGAGGAGTACCTCAAGGATATTATCGGGGTGGAAGAGATAGAAAAAGAGGAAGTGGCCGAAGAATAAACCTCTTTAAAGGAGGGTGCCTATCCTGTCCGGAATAGCCCAAAAAATAGCCGATAAACTCAGAAAATCTCAAAGAGCAGTGGCCCTAACCGGGGCGGGTATATCGGTGGAGAGCGGTATCCCGGCCTTCAGGGGAAGTCAGGGACTTTGGGATCGATATGATCCTATGGAATTTGCCCACATCGAATCCTTTCTGGCCAATCCCAAAAAAGTGTGGAAGATGCTGGTCGAATTAGGGGATATAGTCGCCCAGGCCCGGCCCAATCCGGCCCATTTAGCCTTGGCCGAATTGGAAGCGATGGGTCTTATGAAGGCCGTTATTACTCAAAACATCGATGCCCTCCATCAATCGGCCGGGAGTAAGGAAGTTATCGAATTTCACGGCAACGGACAACGTCTGATTTGCCTGTCCTGCGGGAAACTTTTTCCCAAAGAAACGGTGAGCCTGGAAGATCTTCCCCCCCGGTGCGCCTGCCGGGGGATCTTGAAACCCGATGTGGTCTTTTTTGGTGAACCCATCCCGACGGAGGCCAGCCAACGGGCCTTTCAGATGGCCCGGGATTGCGATCTGATGTTGGTCGTGGGCACGTCGGCGGTGGTCGCCCCGGCCAGCGATCTCCCTTTTATTGCCAAGCAGCAGGGAGCCGTCATTTGCGAAATCAATCTTGAAAGGACCCACCTGTCGGAAACCATATCGGATTATATGCTGGAGGCTTCCGCCGGTCAGGCCTTAGCCGCCATTCTTGGCTTCATAAGATCCTGATTTCTTGGGACCCCAAAGCCTTTAAAAATTCCGGTCGTTTTTGCCTGATTTCCTACAGGCAGCGCGACCATAGAATTAAACAAAGAAAGTGAACTCTATGCTTTCGATTATTAATCAAAACGAAATATTTTCCATGGTCTGGAATGCCGGGGCCATGGTCAAACTGGTCCTTTTTCTGCTTCTGGCCTTTTCCATTACCTCCTGGGCCATTATCTTTATGAAATACCGGATAATCCATAGGGCCCGAAAGGAGACCAACCTCTTCCAGGAGATATTTTGGAGAAGCAAAAGCTTGGCCGTGGCCTACAATGAATCAAAGGACCTTCGCTACAGTCCGGTGGCCGAGGTCTTTCGGGTCGGTTATCAGGAGTTGGGAAGGCTTTACAAAATGCAGCAAGAGACCGAGGAGACCGCTCAAAGGGAATCGGGGGATATCTTGTCCACCAACCTGGTTCGCTTTGAAAACATCCCTCGGGCCCTGCGAGCGGCCATGAATTCCCAGGTAACCCATTTGGGCTATGCCCTGACTTTTCTGGCCACTACCGGGAATACCGCTCCTTTTATCGGTCTTTTCGGGACCGTCTGGGGGATTATGAATTCCTTTCATAATATCGGTCTCCGGGGCGGGGCCAACTTGGCCGTAGTCGCCCCGGGGATCTCCGAGGCCCTGATCGCCACCGCCACCGGTTTGGCGGCCGCTATTCCGGCGGTTATCGGCTATAATTATTTTTCCAACCAGGTCCGGGTATTGGAATCGGAAATGAACCATTTTTCTTCAGATTTTTTGAATATCATCGAGAGGGACCTCTATAAAAGATCAGGACTCAAAAAATGAGGAGTTATCTTCAATTCTCCGTCCCCATGATAAACGGATCAAGGTAGCCAACTGTGGATGTCGGCGGCGGCGATAAAAAATTAATGTCGGAGATCAATGTGACTCCCCTGGTGGACGTCATGCTGGTCCTGTTGATCATCTTTATGGTGGCCGCCCCGATGATGATGCAGGGCACGGACGTACAGCTCCCCAAAACCCAAGCCAAGCCCATCCAATCCCAAGAAGAACGGCTGGTCATCACTTTGAATAAAAAACAGGAGATCTTTATCAACGAATACCGGGTCTCTCGGGAGGAACTCCAAGAAAAATTGAAGATCCTTTATCAAAATAAAAAAGAAGGAGAGGTTTTTTTACGGGCCGACCGGAGCCTCCCTTATGGGTTTGTCGTCCAGATCATGAGCGACATCAAAAATGCCGGGGTGGAAAAATTGGGTATGGTCACCGAACCGGGGGAAGAAAAAAAATGACCTTTTCCGAGTTTTCTTTCGGGAAAGGGCCCTTCAAGGAAGGGCCGTGGACCAAGATGGTCTTTATTTCCCTCGGGTTGCATCTCCTGGTCTTGGCCCTCTTCCTTAATGTTTTTCCCCACGGAGCGGGCAAAAGAAATTTAGAACCGGCTTATGTCGTTGATCTGGTTTCTTCCCTGGGGGAAGGACCGGCCGGCAATAAGACCAAAGAATCTCTTTCTTCTCCTTCTCCGCCTCCGGCTCGAAGGGAAACCAAACCGGTCATTATTCCCAAGACGGTTTCCGAAAAGCCCCCACAAGTTAAAAAAAATGGATTCTAAGGCCCTGGACCAGGCCCTGGAAAAAATAAAAAAGAGGGTGGAACAGGAAAAATCCCTGGAAAAGACTTTAAGTCGCTTGGAAAACCAGGTAAAAGATGAACAGAGGCTGGAGAAGGCCCTGTCCCGGATCGAAAAGAAGAATCAGCCCTCTTCCACTGCTTCTACTGCCGGTCAAGGAACGGGTCTGGCCGGGCCGGGGACCGTCTCTTCTTCCGCTCCGGGAGTGCCGGATGGCTTGGGAATTCAATTCCAACTCTATCATGCTTCCTTGCGGAGTCGAATCAAGAAAAACTGGGTCCTGCCCGAAGGGCTGTTAAAAAGAAACGATATCTCGGCCGAGGTCATGATTCGAATCAGCCGGCCCGGCCGGATCGAAGACTTCCGTTTCGAGCGGAAATCGGGGATAGAGGCCTTTGATCAAGAAGTCATTCGGACGATAAAAAAATCCGATCCCTTACCGCCATTACCGGAGGGATTTCCAAAAAACAGCTACGAAGTCATTTTAACCTTTCACTCCAAAGACCTGTCGGGAAACTAAATGCTTAAAGACCTCCTAAAACCTTTTCGGATTATCGGCCTGCTGGTGATGATTGGATTTTTTTCTTGGGCCGCCCCTCTTTTTCTTGAGGCCCAAGTCTATCTGGACATCGATTCTCCCGCGGCTAAAAGGATCCCTATCGTCATTCCGGATTTTAAGAATCAAGGGACTTCCGAGGCTTCCTTGGGAACCGTGGCCGCGGCCCTCTTGATCCATGACCTGGATTTTACGGGTTATTTCCAGGTGATCGATTCGAGGGGTTTCTTGGGAAATCCTGAGGAACAGGGGAGAATAGATTTTAAGGCCTGGTCCCTGACCGGCGCCGATTTATTGGTCAAAGGTTCATACCGAACGGAAGGAAACCAACTTCGACTGGAGTTGCGCTTGTATGACCTCCTTCAGGGCCGCCAGTTATTGGGAAAAGAATATTTGACCTCTTCCCGGGAATACAAAAAAGCGGTCCACCGATTTGCCGAAGAAGTTCTTTATCTTCTGACCGGAGAACACGGGCTCTTCCAAACCAAGATCGCCTTTATCTCCGGAGGAACCGGAAAAAAGGAAATTTATTCGGCTGATTTTGACGGCAGCAATTTCCAGCGTTTAACCCACTTCAATTCCATTACACTGACCCCCCGTTGGTCCCCTCGGGGAAATGAGATTGCCTATACCTCCTACAAGGATGGGGGACCGGCCGTCTATGTGCTTCATCTTCCGGGACTACAATCCACTCGGGTCTCCAACCGTCCGGGGATCAATATCACCCCGGCCTGGTCCCCGGATGGGGAATCCCTGGCCTTGGCCATCAACCATCAAGGCAAATCTGAAATCCTTCAGGTGAACCGCAGTGGGGCCGTTATACAAAAATTGACCCAAAGCTGGGGGATTGATGTCTCACCAAGCTGGTCCCCGGATGGAAAACAATTGGCCTTCGTTTCCAATCGCTCCGGGAGTCCGCAAATCTATATACTCAATGTCGGTTCTCATGAAGCAAGACGCCTGACCTTTCAGGGAAATTATAATGTCGGCCCGGTTTGGTCCCCCAAGGGAAATCAAATCGCTTATGCCGGCCGGGTGGGAGGGCAGTTCCAAATCTTTACTATTTCACCGTCCGGAGGGGATCTGCAACGTCTGACCTCTTCGGGAAACAACGAATCCCCGGATTTTTCCCCTGACGGCCGGATGATTATTTTCAGTTCCACCCGTCAGGGACGGTCGGCCATATTTGTTATGAATGCCAATGGGGCCAATCAAAGGCGGATCACCTTTATGCCCGGGGAACAATTCAGTCCATCTTGGTGTCCCCTAAAATTTGATGAGTAGGGTATTCTTTCTATTTTCGCCAGTGCCCCTATTTTTGGCTATAATTTCGGTTTAAAATGAGATACAATTATTTTATTTTTTAAACTCATTAAGGAGGAAAGAACTGTGAAGGCAAAACAAATCGGTTTTGGAGTATTAGTCATGTTGTTTATCGTTTCCGCTCTTTTTCTTTTTTCTTGCGGCAAGAAGGAAATCAAAAGCGAAGGGATTGTTTCCCAGCCCCCGGCCCCTGTCGGCGAAGAGACGGAAAAGGCCAAGAAGCAGGTGCAACTTAAAGAACAGGAACCTTCCGCATCAGGGATTGAAAGAAAAGACCTTAAGCGAAGAAGAAGCCCGACGGTTGAAGGAAGCGGCCGAGAAAGCCCACTTTGAATCGGAGGATATCTATTTTGAATTCGATCAATATGTCCTTTCCGATACGGCCAAGCAGAATTTGAATAAAAAGGCCCAATGGCTAAAGGCCTTTCCCTCGGCCAAGGCCTTGATCGAAGGGCACTGTGATGAAAGGGGAAGCGCCGAATACAACCTGGCCTTGGGGCAGAAAAGGGCCGATGCGGCCATGCAGTACCTGGTCTCCCTGGGGATCAATGCCAACCGACTTTCAACGATCAGTTATGGAAAAGAAAAGCCTCTGGATCCCGGACACACAGAGGCCGCCTGGGCCAAGAATCGCCGGGACCATTTTGTCTTAAAATAGACGAGGACATTAATAGGCAATATAAGGAGGCCGGTGTGAAAAGGTTTAGCTGGCTTATAATGGTGTCCCTGGTTTTTTTTCTGATCGGCTGTGCCGGCCGGGACGACGTGATGATCCTGGATAGCCGGACTGCTTCCCTGGAGCGTCAATTAAACGCCCTTAAAGAATCGAACGAGGGCATGAATGCCACTCTTTCCCGGCGGATCGAACAAGCGGAAAAAAAGATGGATTCCTCTTTGCAGCCGGTTCACCAAAATCAGGCCGACATGACCGCCCAGGTCGAGGCCTTGAAAGTAAAGATCCAGTCTCTGCAGGGCCGTATCGAAGCCTTTGAGTATAATCAGAAAAAGGATCAGAATCGGCTGAGCGAGTCTTTGGTCAAAGAACTCAAAGAACTTCAAGCCCGTCTGCAACGGCTGGAGCATCCCCCCACCCCTCCGCCTCCCCCTCCAGCCGTGCCTTCGGCATCAGCGCCTCCGTCCCCGTCTCCTCCTTCGGCTCCAACCGAAGCGGGCCCTAAACCTGAAAAGGCCAAAGAAATACCCCGCGAGTCCAAGGAGGATCAAAAAGAAATTAAGGAGCCGGCCAAAGAAAAAGAAAAGACCGCCAAGGGGACCCCGGAAGAACTCTATGCGGAAGCCGGGGCCTTGTTTAAAAAGAAGGCCTTTGAAGGGGCCCAAAAAAAATACGAGGAATATTTAAAAGCGGCCCCCAAGGGGAAATATGTTGAGCCGGCCCGCTTTGGACTGGCCGAATCCCTCTATGCCCAAAAGAACTACGAAGAGGCCATCCTGAATTACCAAAAATTGATCAAGGGCTTTCCTAAAAGCCCTTTAATTCCCGAGGTCCTTTATAAGCAGGCCCTTTCTTTTCTCGCTCTGAAGGATAGCGGCAGTGCCCGACTTCTGCTGGAAAAGATCATTAAAAGCTATCCTAAGTCCGCTCAGGCCAAGCTGGCTCAGAAAAAATTAAAATCCCTTTAGAAGTTGAAGCCCCTTCACCAAGGTGAGCGGGAAGATTTTCCGCTCCGTGGTGCAGGGGGCTTCCGATAAGATGAAGGTCCATTATTTGAAGTTCCCTGGCTAATTTTTAAGTCAGGCCTTTGGCCTGACCGGAAAGCGCTTGCTATCCCTGTTCAAGCCGGTCAAAAATCCGTTCCCTCTAAATCAATGAGGGAACGGATAGAGTCGTTTTTTATTTCAACAGACCCCCGTACCAGTGCCATAAGTCGATAAGTCTCACCCATAGATCCTGAGGTGCCGCGACTTTTTTTATGGGGGTTGAGCCAAGGAGGGAGAAAATCTAATGGAGAACCTAAATCCGAATCCAGCCCTTCCGGTCATCCAGCAGGCAGACCTGGAGGACAAGATCGTCCTGGTGCGGGTGGATCATAATGTCGTTAAAAAAGGGATCGTTCGAGATCCTTACCGGATCGAACAAACTTTCGGCACCCTTTATAACATCGTTGAGCGAGGGGGCCGCCCGATTCTAATGACCCATGTGGGACGCCCCAGAGACAAAAAGACGGGGGCCATCTCTTGTTCATCGGACAACGGGGTTGAACCCATAGTCCGCTATCTGGAACAGAAACTCCATACCAAGTTTTTTATCCCGGACTTTCCCATAGAGGGCCCCAAAGGGATCACCCATATCGATACCTCCATCAATCTGGCCATCAAGGATCTCCGCCACCGACGGATCGGCGGGATCTATCTCCCCAATACCCGATGGTTTCAGGGAGAAGAAGGCCAGGCACCGGAGCGGGAGGCCTTTGCCAAACAATTAGCCGGACTGGCCGATGTCTTTGTCAACGATGCCTTCGGCTCCTGGCAGGCCCATGCCTCCACCTATGATATTACCAACTATTTGCCTTCCTATGCCGGTTTCTTGATGCAAAAGGAAATTGCCAACCTGGATCGGGTCTTAAAACCAGAACGTCCTTTCCTGGCCGTCGTGGCCGGCGCCAAGTACGACACCAAGATAGGCCCTCTCAATAAAATCTATGAGAAGGTGGACCATCTGATTTTAGGCGGTGTGATCTACAACACCTATTTAGCGGCCAAATGGGGGGTTCAAATCGCCGGTGTTTCGGAAAAGGATGTGCTGACCGCCAAAGAATTGGTGGCCCTGGATCAAAAGGCCAAAAAAATCGTCGAACTTCCCCTGGTGGTCGAATCGGAGACGATGGAAGAACCCTTTGAAGGGAAATTCCGAACCGTCAGCATCAAAGATTTCAAAGCCGGGGACCGTTATGGTTATTTGCTGGATATCGCCTCCCCATCCTTTGAGGCCCCCGAGGTCAAAGAGGTCCTTTCCCAGGCCAAAACGATCTTTGTCAATGCCGTTATGGGGTACACCCCCTATTTTACCGAAGGTTCAAAGGCCTTGGATCAAAGCATCGATAAGAATCAGACGGCCTATAAAATGTACGGCGGAGGCGACACCCTCCAGGAATTCAAAGACCTGAACCCCGGTCTTTACCTGAGTGTCATTGACAACACTCAGTATTATTTTTTTACCGGTGGCGGGACGGTCCTAACGGCGATCGAAGAGGGGACCCCCTATCGATTAAAAACAATTCAGGCCCTGATAGAAAACAGGGCCTGGACCGCTTAGGAAAGAGAGGGGCAGGACCTTTGCTGGATCATACCTTTATCCATATCGCCGGAATCGGCCCTAAGACCGAGCGGCATCTCTGGGATCAGGGGATCCTGACCTGGGAACAGTTTTTAAGCCATCCCGGACCGATCTTCTCCCCCGAACGGGATACCCAGATACGCCGGGAACTATCGATCTCCCAGGAGCATCGCCATGATCTTTTTTATTTCATCGATCGCCTGCCCTCAGCCGATCTTTGGCGGGTTTTTGAACCCTTCCAAGAGCTGGCGGTTTATCTGGATATAGAGACCAGCGGGGGCTACCAGGATATGGATGAGATCACGGTCATCGGCCTCTACGACGGCCGAAAGGTCCAGACCTTCGTCAACGGGCAAAATTTGGATGATTTCGAACAGGCCATCACCGCTTATTCCCTGGTCATTACCTTTAACGGGTCTTGTTTCGACCTGCCTTATCTTAAGCGGTGGTTCAGACATATCTCCCTTCCCCCGGCCCATATCGACCTGCGCTTCCTCTTAAAAAAATTAGGACTCCGCGGAGGACTGAAGTCCATTGAAAGACAATTGGGTCTTGCCCGGGACCCTTCGGTGGAGGGGTTGAACGGGTTTGATGCCGTTCAGCTCTGGAAGGCCTACCAATGGGGAGACCAATCGGCCCTGGAGCGTTTAATCCTCTATAACACTATGGACATCGTCCATCTTAAGCCCTTGATGGACTTAAGCGCCAGGGAAATGAAGAAAGGGCTTTTGTCCGGGCGGCTTTAATAAAAGGAAGCCCTCTTTATTTTAATCTTGACAATATCATCAAAGTTATCATATATAATCAAGCTTTTTAAAAAAGTCGAGGATGAAGGCGTTGACAACCTCTAAATCAAAAAGAATAAAGAACAAGGGCCAGTTTGATAATGCCTGGCTGGTTCCCAAAAAGGTCTTTTTTACCAAGGGAATCGGAAGGCACAAGGCCAAGCTGCAATCTTTTGAATTGGCTTTAAGAGATGCCGGGATTGAAAAGTGCAACCTGGTATACGTCTCTTCTATTTTCCCGCCTAACTGTAAAATTATTCCTTTTGAAGAAGGGATTAAAGAACTTTTACCGGGCCAAATCACTTTTTGTGTCTTGGCCAAGATCAGTTCCAATGAACCGGAAAGGCTGATGGGGGCTTCCATCGGTCTGGCTGTTCCGGCCGATGAATATCATTACGGATATTTGTCCGAACATTCGGCTTTCGGGGAGAATGAAAAGGTCATGGGGGACTTTGCCGAAGATTTGGCCTCCACCATGCTGGCGACTACTCTTGGGATTGATTTTGATCCGCAAAAAGACTACGATGAACGGCGGGAAATCTATCGCATGAGCGGTAAAATTGTCGATACCTTTTCCACCACCTGTGTAACCCGAGGGGACGGTCTCTGGACTACGGTGGTGGTGGCAGCCGTATTTTTGCTTTGAGTACCAGACCATTAAAGGAAATTCTGGATCAGGATTTTCATCATCTCTAAGTAGGAAGATCTTTTGCGAACCCTTAATTTTCTGGGATTGGATGAAACCGGCCTTTCTCCAGAAACGGCGGATGTTCTCATCCAACCCATTCCATACGATTCAACGACCAGTTTCCAGCCTGGAACCCGTTTCGGACCCGAAGCTATCCTGCAAGCCAGCCAGCAAGTCGAACTTTGGGATGAGGAGCTTGGGTTGGGAACCGATGGCTCATAAAACCTGCCTGACTCTTCCCGATATTCCCAGAAATTATCATGGTCCGGAAAGGATGGTTGACGATATTGTACGATCACCTGAGTCCTTATTGGGATCAAAAAAAATTGATCTTCGCCCTGGGGGGAGAGCATACCATAACGGTCCCCCTGGTCAAAGGGGTCAAAAAAAATTATCCCGATTTGGTGGTCCTGGTTTTGGATGCCCATGCGGATTTACGGGAGTCCTGGGAAGGCTCGTCCTTTTCCCATGCCTGCACCCTCAGACGGATTGCCGAATTGGATTGCCCCATTTTTCATTTAGGACTCCGAAGCTTATCCAAAGAAGAACAAGCTTTTCTGATAGACCGGCCGCAAATCCGGTCCTATTCCAGCCAGGAGATCCTTTTTCAGGACGGGCTGGACCGGTTCCGGAAGGAATTGGCCCCCTTTCACGGGCAGAAATTTTTATCTCAGCCTGGACATAGATGCCCTGGACCCTTCCCTTATCCCCGGGACGGGCACCCCGGAGCCGGGGGGACTTGATTGGCACCATCTTTTGCAAACCTTAAGGATTATCATCGCCCAGGGGCCTATTCGGGGGATTGATATTTGTGAGCTTATGCCTTTGCCGGGATCTCGTCTTTCGGAGTTTGTGGCTGCAAAAATAATGTTTAAAATTCTCTCTTATCTGTTTTATCCACCGAAGAAAGATAATCACTATGTCTGATTTTAAAAGGCGCTCTTGGGACGATCTCCATGACGGCACTCAGGACGGACTCATTCCGCTTAAAAGTCTCGACATTAAAGAGACCGATGATTTTGCTTCCTTATTAACCGGCATGTCTCAGACGGCCTTTGGGGGCCGAGCCTTGGGCGAAGCCCAGGAAATATTCTATGAAATGGTCACCGATCCGGAGTGCCTCAAGGTCGGGACCTTCTCCGGGGCCATGTCAGTGGCCAAGATGGGTCTTTTGATCTGTGATATGATCGACTGGGGCTGGCTGGATATTATCGTTTCAACCGGGGCCTTGATGGCCCACGGTTTGATCGAATCGGTGGGCCTGCTTCATTACAAACATTCTCCTTCCAAGTCGGATTCCTATTTATATGCCGCAGGCTATAACCGGATCTATGACACCCTGGAAATGGAAAAGAACTTAAATCATATCGAGGAAATCATCTCTCGGGTCTTAGACCGAATCGATTTGGAAAAGGACCCCCTTTCCTCTGAAATTTTCTGTCGGGAAGTCGGGAAGTATTTATCTGAAATTACCGACCAACCCGGCATCTTGAGAAATGCCTACTTAAAGGGCGTCCCGGTGTATATTCCGGCCTTCACCGATTCGGAGTTGGGCTTGGATATGGCTACCAGTGTAGTCAGAAAGGTCCTGGACTCAAAAAGGGCCGACAATCCGGCGGAGGCCTTAGGGAAAATGGCTTTTAATTTTAACCCCTTTTTTGACTTGGGTTCCTATACCCAACGCATTATCCGGGCATCCAAGCTGGGAATATTCACCATCGGCGGGGGGGTGCCCAGGAATTGGGCCCAACAGGTCGGCCCATTTCTGGAAATTCTTCAATACCGATTGAAGGAAGAAATTCCCCTGAAACGATTTTCATACGGGGTTCGTATCTGTCCCGAACCGGCCCATTGGGGGGGCTTAAGCGGATGCACCTATTCGGAAGGGGTTTCTTGGGGAAAATTTGCCTCCCCCGAGGAAGGCGGGCGATACGCCGAGGTTTTGTGCGATGCCACAATTGCCTGGCCAATTTTGATGGCCGGTGTGCGACAAAAAATCAATAAGGAAAAGAGAATTTAAGACCCATGGAGTTGGAAGATGATTAAAAAAATTCTCTTGACATGGGCTTTTAGATCGCCTAATATCAGACTTTAAATTAAAGTATTATTTATCTATCTTCTTGAAAAGAGATAGATTTTTTATTTTTTTTGGATTACTGCTTCGACCAGCAAAGCATTTTAAATTAAGCAAAGGAGGTGAGTCACAATGCGGAAAATAATTTCCTTGGTGCTCGTCGTAATGTTGTTGGTAGTCTTTTCTTTTGCCATGGGTTGCAAGAAAAAGGAAGAGGCTCCGCCAGCCCCACCTGCGGCTGAACAAAAAGCCCCTGAACCAGCCGCTGCTCCGGCTCCGGCTCCTGGAGGTGAGCAAAAGGCTCCTGAAGCCGCTCCAGCTCCAGCTCCGGCCCCAGCTCCGGAAAAAAAATAGTTTCTTATTTTTTAAGTGTATTTTGTTTAAAAGGGACAGTTTGTCAGATTTTTTCAAACTGTCCCTCTTTTCTTTTATGATGAAACCCTGATCCAGGCTTAGCCCTGATCCTGTTTTTAGAGAAACATCCATTCATCCGTATCGGCAAGACGGTCAACCAGGACTGAGAGAAGGGGCGAACCCATGAAGGCGGTCGTTTATCGGCAATCAAAGGGACTGAGCTTTGAGGAGGTTCTCAAGCCCCAGGTCAGTGCCGGCGAAATTCTAATCAGGATAGCCAATACCGGCTTTTGCGGCTCGGATCATTCATTGATCAAGACCGGCTGGCTGCCCGATGGCTATATCCTCGGTCACGAAATCAGCGGACGGGTTGTCGAGAAAGGCCCTGAAACCGATGGGCCGATCCCGGGGACCAGGGTGATCATCCGTCCCACTTATTGCGGGAGTTGTCCTAATTGTCTGGCGGGAAAACCGCACCTCTGCCGGGTCAACCGTAGAACGGTAGGCATCGGGGATTTGCCGGGAGGGTTTGCCGAATGGGTCAAGGTTTTTTCTCCAATGGTGATTCCCATTCCGGAGGGTGTAGATTCCCGTAATGCCGCTTTGGCTGAAACCTTTGCCTCGGCCTTGCACGGTATAAACTGCACCGGAAATAAACGGGGTTCGGCCTTGGTCCTGGGAGGCGGACCTATCGGTCTGTGTATGGTCAGACTACTCAAACTCCTCGACTACGGCCCCATTGTCCTTTTGGAACCGGTCAAGGAAAAGCGGGAAATCGCCACGGGATTCGGCGCCGACCATGTTTTTGATTCCAAGGAAAGGGATGAGCCGGTAAAAATGGTGGTCCAAGACCAGGGGTTTGACAAGGTCTTCGAGTGTTCGGGCGTTTCGGCCAATATCAACCGGGCCGTGGACCTGGCCGCCGATGGAGGTCTGATCTGTATCGTCAGCGTAACTACGGGTCCTTTGACTATCCCGGTATCCATGAAAATCAACTTCAAAGAAGTTCACCTGATGGGTTCCATCTCCAATACGCATCAGGAAAACCGACAATGCCTGGATTGGATGGCTTCTGGCCATCTGGATGCGCGCCCCCTCATCTCGGATGTGGTGCCCTTGGAACACTTGCCGGAAATCTATCGGGAAAGAATTGAAACCGGCCTGTCCACCAAGGTCGTGCTGCGGATCGGCGAGGAATGGGGCTTGTCTTAGATCTAAATCAATTTAAAAAGAAAACCCACTCAAAGGAGTCTTTTATGGGCAAGCCGGTGAAGTCTATCGCGGGCGACAAGCCTGAAGATAGGTTGCTGAAGGATCTGGAGAGATACAAAGAAAAGGCCCTTGAATTAGGGGCCGACAAGGTTACGCTGGTTAGAGTTGAAAATATTCCGGTGGATGAACGGGTGACCCTCAAGTGTCAGATTCCGAGATGCTTCGGGTATGGGGTGAGTGCTCACTGCCCGCCCAATACCCTCAAACCGGCGGAACTCAGAGAGTTGCTCAAAAAATATGAATGGGCCGTCTTTTTTATCAAAGACGTCCCTTCAGAAGTGATCATTCGAGACAAGGCGACCATCAAGGAACGGGTAGCCGTTTACCAGGAGATCTACAAGATCGTCAGCGATGTGGAGTCCCGGGCCTTTTACGATGGTCATTACTTTGCCTTTGGTTTCGGGGCCGGCTCCTGCAGACATACCTTTTGCAGTCAGCACCCAAATTGCCAGGCTCTGGAAGGGGCAACGATGCCGATTTTCATTGCTCTCCAGACCTTCCATGGAGGCTGTGGGTATCGATGTTTACCGGATGGTGGCTGCGGCCGGATGGGACATCTACCCCATTGGAAGCGGGGCCAAGGCGGAAGATATGCCTAAAGGAACCCTGGCCGGGATCATCATCATCCAATGAGAAGCAGAAATCAAATTCTATTCCGCAAAAAAGAGCCAGGCCTGATTTTTTTATGATTTTTTAAATAAAGATATTATGAAGTCCCCAAAATCCAGGCAAGAATTAAATTTTAGAATGTGTTTTCTTCTTGACCCTCCAGTCGGCTTAATTTATATTCTTTCCAAGCAGGGAACCGGGAGAACCCAGGTCTCCTGTGATTGTCAGGATTCGACGTAACCTATAATAGCGATAGGAAAGGAGAAAAACATGACCGTCAATGACATTAAAAATGTTTGTGTAGTAGGGGCCGGCAATATGGGTCACCAGATTTCCCTTCTCTGCGCCCTTCACGGGTACAAGACCACCTGTACGGATGTGATCCCGGAGGTTTTAAAGAAGGCTGAAAAATTTGTCGATACCTATTTGCCCGGCAGGGTTGCCAAGGGAAAATTAACCCAGGAACAGGCCGATGGGGCCCGCAAGAATATCTGCTTTCACCCTTGATTTGAAGGAAGCGGCCAAAGAGGCCGACTTTGTCATCGAAGCCGCCATCGAGGTCTTGGACATTAAAAGAAAGGTCTTTGCCGACCTTGATCGGTTTACCCCTCCTCAGGCCATCCTGGCCACCAATAGCTCGGCCATCGTCAGCTCTTTGATCGCCGACGCCACCAAACGGCCGGACAAGGTGGTCAATATGCATTTTTTCAACCCGGCCTTAGTGATGAAACTGGTCGAGGTGGTCAAGGGGCCCCATGTCTCGGATGAGACCGCCAAGGTTACCATGGACCTGTGCGAGAAATTGGAAAAGGTGCCGGTGTTGATCAAAAAGGAAGTGGAGGGGTTTCTGCTGAACCGGATCTTCCGGGTCATCAGCCGGGAGGCCCTCTGGATGCTGGAAATGGGCATCGCCACTGCCGAAGACATCGACAAGGCCTGTGTTTACGGGGCCGGTCATCCCATGGGACCGTTCCGGCTGATGGACCTGACCGGAATCGATCTGGCCTATATCATGTCCGTGGAACGGTTTAAGAAGACCGGTGATTTTGCCGACCTTCCCGTCCCGAGTATAGTGGAAAAATACGTCCAGGGAAGCTATGGTGAGAAGACCGGGAAAGGGTGGTACGATTACTCCAAGAAATAGAACTTGATTCTTTTTTTCGCAGGGGCGGGCTAAACCCCTCCCCTGCGGGGCCTCCTCTTTGCTCAGCACGCGACCATGAGGGTATTATCAAAAACAGACCGGGGCATTGCCTAAGCAGATTTCGGTCGCAGGGTAATTCACGTTTTCAAAAATTCATAAAACCAAACGATCCTATTTGGGGGTCTTTGGCAGTCCTAATCGCCTTCGCAATTCCTCTTCGGATATCAGCCCGGACAGGTAAATTCCATCACTGAAAATAAAAGTCGGAGTTGACGCAATTCCTTTTTTCTGCAGGAAGGCTATCGTGCTGCTCACTTTATTGACCCCCTCCGCACATTGGTGATCCGATCGATAACCCGTCTCCAATCCTTCGAATCCTTTTCGATCGCAAAGGATGGAGATACTTTGTTCCCGGGCCCCCTTATGAATGTCCAGGGGAAAAAGCAAAATACGAACCTGGAAGTCCTCTTTTTCAACCAATTTCTTTAATAGAGATTCGGCCTGTTTACAATAGGGGCATTGGGGATCGGTGACCAGATAAACCACCTTTTTCCCCTGACCCAGGGTGAAGGCCGTCAGGGATTCTATTTGGCGCATTTCCTCGGGGGTCAGCCGGGTTAGCAATTGAAGGGTTTCCTGGGTCAAGTTCCTGCCGGTTTTGGCTTCAAAGAGATTCCCGGCCAGAAAGAATTCCCCTCGGGAATCGGTATAGAGGAGATGGATCTGAGCCCCTATTTTTACCTGAATCTGGCAGAGTCCGGGGACCTCGGTGGGATTGACCTTAACGATTTCGAATTGTAATTTCGGAAATGTTTTTTTGATCCCAGGCAGGAGCTTCTCGGTCGACGGACATTGGGCCTTAGCCGAAGGGGGGAAAACCAGCGAACCTAAGGCCATAAGAATTGAAAAAAACAAGGGTAAGATAGAAAAAAGAATCAAACGACGCATCATGTTCTCCAATTAGACCCGCTCTTTGAATACCGATAGCGAGCGCATCCCAGTTCGGCCAGCGGTGTTAGCGAGCGAGTTTCAAATAATAGACATTTACCTTAGCCTGGAATGGTATTCTGTACCGCGGATCGGGAAATCATCCAGCACGCCTTGGTTCAGGGAGCTTCAAGACCCGCTCCCCAAAGCCCCTCAAGTCTGATCAAAAGGATAACAATAATAACCAGGAAAGCCAAGGAATTTTTGAAGGCTTCTCCAAGGGAAGTCAAATCGTTTTACCTCTTTCCGGCCATTTCCACAAAGGCCTCAATCTGTTTTTCCACTTGGCTGGGGGCATAACTGCGGGCATCGGTGTGATCGGCCTCGATGATCAGACCGGGTTTTCCGGTCTTCTCCGAGACCCTTTTTTTGAGATCGTACTGACCGAGGGAATAGGTCTTGCAACTTCGGTTGGAATGCATGATGAATCCGTCGGCCTGGTACTGGTCCATCAACTCGACCATTTTGGCGACTTTATGTTCCAATCCCAGATTGAGATGGACGGAAGCATAAGAACGGGAAAGACTTTCTATGGGATTACCCAGGTCAAGGGGTCTTAAGGTCCAGGCCGAGGTGTAGGTGTCGGCCACCAGGACGGCCCCGTGTTTGAAAAGCAATCTGGGACAGATTCCGGATGTCATACCAGATGGGGATATTATCCCAGATGAGCCGGATCTCTTCCCGGGCAAAGGCCCCTTGTCCTTTTTTTACCCGCTCTTCCAGTTCCTTTTTCAGCTTTTTATAATACCAGACGGCCCAGCGGGTGCCGCGCAGGGTGACGATGGGGGCCATGTGGATAAAGGCGTCAAAGGCGGCAAAAGGGGCCGGCCGGTTACGGGAAAGTTCCAGGATCTCCTTCCAGAGGGCCACGGCCTCCAAAGACCTGGCGGAAACCTTCAGGAAACGCTTTTCGGAAAAGGGGCGTTTGCAGATCTTTTCCAGGAAGCCCATGTACTCTTCCATCTGCTTTCGAACGTAGGTCCAGGGTATGGGCTTCCAATTGTTTGTGGATAAAAGGGGTGTCTAAGAAAAAAAGGGGTACCTTGAAGGCCCGGGCCTGGATTTCATACCACTTGATGACCGTGCCGCAGATATTGTTGCCGCAGACCAGAAAGTCGGGTTTGGGCAGTTTCCCCAAAGGACCCTTCCCGCTTAAGGAGCTGCCGATATCGCAGCGGGCATAGGAGCAGAGGTCCCGGGAGTACCCTTGGGATTCGGCGATCTCACACAGAGATACGGACATTCGACTGGCGCCGCACATGGCCCCGTAATTTTCCGGATAAAAGGGCAGGACCCCCATGGCATAGAGGGGTTCCACCGGTCCGCCGCTGGTGATCCAGGCCACTTTTTTCCCGAACCACTTGGGATTCTTGGCCATCAGGTAATAGCCCTTCATCAAACGGCGGTAGGCCTTAACCGACTCGATTTCCCGGTAGGATCTTTCTTTTGGGGATGCTGTGGACATCGAACTCTCTGTTTTGGTGTTATCGCCTACGACCTTGCCCCTTGTGACGCGGGTCGTTTAGGTGAGCATTTCCACAAAGGCCTGGATCCTGATCTTGGCCTGTTCCCTGGCCTGGGAGGGATCTTCAAGCTCCAATAATAAAGTGGGAAGCCCTTGGGATTCTAAAAATTTTTTCAAATCCGGATAATCAAAATAATAAGGTTCACAGAATTTATAGAAAAGAAAGATGACCCCCTTGGCCCCTGATTCCCGGACTTCCTTGAAAAGGATCTCTTGATGGGCCAAGGGGCCCTGATATTTCGTCGGGCATAAATAGGTGGTAAAATAGCGGTCCCCCAGGGCCTCCAGGGGATCCTTGTCCTCCGGCACGGTCAGACGCAGGGTGCGCCCGCCGCTGCATAGATCGTCGGCGACGATCCTGGCCCCGGCCTCTTCGATCAAAGAAAACCACTCCCCGGCATGGACCATATTCCCGGAGAGGTAAATGGGCACCCCGCCGGGTTCGCCCTCGGGCTGCTCGGGCCAGGCCAAGCAGAGCTGTTTCAGCAAATCCAGATAACGCTCCCGGTCCATCTGGTACCCGGCCCGAATAATTTGAGCCAGCGCCTTTCCGGAAAGGCGGTTAGGGTCAAGACGTCTTCGGGCATAAAGGATCCTCAGTTGTTCCCGAATACGATTGAAGAGCCGGATGGCCTCTTTAAGGCTTTCCTGGGAAACGGGTCCTATCTTTTTTTCCAAAAAGGCCTTAAGCCCTTCCAACTCGGTCTTAAAAAAATCCCGGGCCAGGGGGGAATCCAGGCGGGTTGGGACCATGAGGTTGAATTGGAAGGAAAGACGTCCTTCCAAGGCCCAGATCTCGGCCAGACCTTTCATGGAGTCGCAGCTCTGGCTGAAGACGATCCCCTTTAAGAAATCCAAGTTCCCCCGAAGATAATTTTCCAGAGAAGATTTGACCAGATGGCAGCAATAGGCCGGGAGATGGGCCTGGGCATGGGATATTTTGACCGGCATGTCCATCAGGCGGATGGGAACGGCCCCGCAGGCCTGAAGGAGTTCTTCGGGGACGTAAGGGCAGAAATAGCCGATGGGAATCCGCCCCGAAGGAAGATGGGAGGCGATTTCCGGATAACCCCAGGATGCTATTTCTTCAAACTCTCTAATCAGATTTGAAAAGGAAGTTTCTTGAGTCAATGAGGCCCTTAGAGGTCGTATGATTTTATGAAAACTGTTAATATATATAAGAAAAGGATTCATGGGTCAAGAAAAATGAATGTGAATTTGAAGGACGAAAATCCCAGGACGTTCAGGGAAAGGCGAAGCTTGCAATTCTCCTTTAAAACTGCCATGATAAAAACCAAAAGGCGTGAGGAACAAGTTTCAAGGCCCGGTCCGAGGCAATGGCCCCCCAACTTATCCAGGCTCAGGAAGAATGGAAGAGGGGGTATTGTCCGGTATGCGGCTCCGGGCCTTTGTTGTCTTTTTTCAAAGAAGACGGGAAAAGGACCGCGGCCTGTTCGGTTTGTGATTATCTCTGGCCCATCCCCCGTCTTTATTGCCCCAACTGTAATAATACGGACCAAAAATCCTTGCATTATTTTTTTGTCGAAGGGGATGAGGGGAATCGAATCGATGTTTGCGACTTATGCCGGCATTACTTAAAAACCTTGGACCTGAGAAAGAAAGGATGGGACCCCATACCGGTCCTGGAAGATCTTCTGACGACCCACCTGGATCTTTGGGCCCAAAAAAAGGAGTATAAAAAGTTACCGCTCTTTGGTAATGTTATAGGAGGAAACCCTTCCGATGAAGATCCATTTCAAGGTTTGGCTGGAAAAGGATAATCTGGTTCTTTTTGGGGAAGGCCGAAAACAGCTTCTCCAGGCCATTGAAGACCAGGGGTCTTTGGCCCAAGCGGCCAAGAAGATGAGTATGTCTTATCGAGCGGCCTGGGGGCGGCTGAAGGCCTCGGAAGGTCGGCTGGGTTTTCCCTTAGCCGAAAAGGATACCAGCCAGGGGAAAAAAGGGGGACTGCACCTGACGCCCAAAGGAAAGGCCCTGCTGGATCAATACACCGCCATTCATCGGGCCATGGAAAAATTAGTCAATCAATTGGAGCGGAAAATTTTTTGAAACCGACGACCGAAAAAGGACTGTCGCCCCTGGAAAAGGCCATTGTCAGTGAATTGACCGGAGACCTCCAGGTCACCTCCCAACCCTTTGCCCCCATCGCTCAAAATCTGGGGATTTCACAAAGACAATTTTTGACCATCGTCAGGAGGCTGAAAAAGGAAGGCTATATACGCCGTTTCGGGGCCACCCTTCGTCACCGGAATTCCGGATATTCGGCCAATGCCATGGTGGTCTGGAAGGTGCCCGAAGAAAAAATCGATGAGGTCGGCCGGGCCATGGCCTCTTATCGAGAGGTGACCCATTGTTACCATCGCCGTCCGCAAAAAGACTGGAACTATAATATGTATACCATGATTCATGGGGCCAACGAAGACGAATGCCGGCGTAAAGCCCGGAAGATTTCTCAAGCCACAGGCATAACCGATTATCAATTGCTCTTCAGCCAGAAAGAATTGAAAAAGACCACCATGAGGTATTTTCATGAGTAATCCTTATATGAAATCAGAAGCCCTTTTTGCCCGAGGGCAAACCGTTATTCCAGGGGGGGTCAACAGTCCGGTCCGGGCCGCCAAAGCCGTAGGGACCATCCCTTTGTTTATCGAACGGGCCCAAGGCTCCAAGATTTTTGATGTGGACGGTCAGGCCTATATCGACTATGTGGGCTCCTGGGGGCCCCTTATTCTGGGCCATGCCCATCCGCGGGTGATCGAAGCCGTAACCCAGGCGGCCTTGAAAGGAACCAGTTTCGGGGCCCCTACCGAGGCTGAGGTCGAATTGGCCGAACGGATCGTGGCCTGTGTCCCTTCCATAGAAAAAGTCCGTTTGGTCAATTCCGGGACCGAGGCCACCATGAGTGCCGTCCGCCTGGCCCGAGCCTATACCCATCGGTCATTGATCATCAAATTCGACGGCTGCTATCATGGACATGGGGATGGTTTTCTGATCAAGGCCGGGTCCGGAGTGGCCACCCTGGGTATTCCCGGCAGCCCGGGAGTCCCCCGAGAGATTGCCTCTCTGACCCTTTCCTTACCCTACAATGACTTGGAAAAGGTTGAAGCGACCTTCCAGCAAATGGGGGATCAGGTGGCCGCGGTGATCGTGGAACCCGTAGCCGGGAATATGGGAGTGGTCTTGCCCCGCCCCGGGTTTTTGGAAGGGCTTCGCCAAATCACCGCCCAACACCGGGCCTTGTTAATCTTTGATGAGGTCATCACCGGGTTTCGGGTGGCCCTCGGCGGAGCCCAGGAACGCTTTCAACTGATGCCCGATTTGACCTGTCTGGGAAAGATCATCGGCGGCGGCCTGCCGGTGGGGGCTTTTGGCGGAAAGAAAGCCATCATGGATTTCATCGCCCCGGAAGGCCCGGTCTATCAGGCCGGGACCCTTTCCGGCAATCCCCTGGCCACGGCCGCCGGATTGGCCACTCTAAGTGCCTTGTCGCAAAAGGAGATCTATGAGCAATTGGAAGAGAAGGCGGCTTACTTTTTTGAACAATTAGGGAACCGGGCCCGGTCCAAGGGGATTCCCTTGATATTGACCCGGATAGGATCCATGGGCAGCCTCTTCTTTAGCCAGGAAGAAGTTCGTGATTTTGAAACGGTCCAAAAGGCCTCAACCGAGACCTATGCCCTCTTTTACCGTGAAATGCGTTCTCGCGGGATTTATCTGGCCCCTTCGGCTTTTGAAGCCCTGTTCATTTCTTTAGCCCATTCCCGGCATGATTTGGAAAAAACCCTGGCGGCGGCCGATGAGGTGTTTGATCTGTTAAAAAGAACATAGGAGTCGAGGGTTCAAGGGGTTAAGGGTTCAAGTTTTGATGGTTCATCCAGCCATTCAATCACTTGAACCCTCGAACCCCTGAATCCTTGAACCCTTATTTTTTATATTCGTACCAGCCGGCCCCGGTCTTGCGGCCCAGGCGATTGGCCCGAATCATGGTTTTATGCAGGTTCGGGACCGCCCATTTACTTTCTTTATTCAGTTCGGCATAAAAATAATCGGCCACATTTTTGCAGATATCCAGACCGGTCAGGTCCATCAGCTCAAAAGGTCCCATGGGATAGTTGAGCCCCAACTTGATCCGCCTTATCCACATCTTCCGGCGTGGCAATGCCTTCTTCCACGATTTTAACGGCCTCGATCATGTGGGGAATCATGATCCGGTTGACGACAAACCCGGGAGAATCCTTTTTGACTTCGATGGTTTCTTTGCCCATCTTTTTGGCCAGATCGGTGGTGATCTGAACCGTTTCATCGCTGGTCTGGTAGGCCCGGATGACCTCCACCAGGCGCATCAGGGGCACGGGATTGAAAAAGTGCATGCCCACGACCTTGTCCGGCCGCTTTGTGGCTACGGCGATCTCGGTAATCGACATGGAAGAGGTGTTGGTGGCCAGGATGGTCTCTGGTTTGCAAATCCCGTCCAGTTCTTTAAAAACGGCTTTCTTTAAATTAAGGTCTTCCAGGACCGCCTCGATGACCAGATCCACATCCTTCAGGTCGGCCATATTGGTGGTCCCCTTGATCCGGCCCAGGATCTCCTTCTTCTGATCCTCGCTCATCTTGCCCTTCTCAACACTTTTACTCAAAAAACGGGTGATGTTCTTAAGACCGTTTTCCACAAACCGATCCTCCACATCCCGCATCACTACCGAACATCCGATCTGGGCCGCCACCTGGGCGATCCCATTGCCCATAGTCCCGGCACCAACGACCCCAATCTTTTTTATCTCCATGACAATCCTCCTTTTAAGTTTGAAAAATATGGTTTGAAATTACACCATCCTTCCCTTTCTTGTCAATTGAGAATGAATCCTTGACAGTCTTTATGAAAATGGCTATTTAAATAACCATCAGCGTTAACATCCTGTTTTTTCAAAAAAGGCCGGCCATGGGAGAGAAACCATCTTCGGAACAATTCCCTGATGAATGGATCGATCTTTTTTCTGACCCTGATCAGTTTTTAACGGGGAAAGGGATTCTTTTAGAGAAAGAATAGCCCGCCTCCTTTGCGTTTAGCCCTTTGGTTGGAATATTTCCTGACGGCGGGGGCGGGATCCTTAAAAGAGATATGGGGCCGGCTGCCCTTGGAAGAGCAAAATGTTTTGGGGATAGAAATCCTCAAATGCTATCTGTTCCAGCCCTTATTTATCCGGATATCCCCGGAAGAAAAATCAATAAAACCAACCCCTCCCCTCCTCCTGAGAAGACAGGGAAAAATTCTGACGGTGGAAAGGGGGACCGAACCCGATGGGGAGAGTCTGGTTCTATTATCCCCTGGTTCATCATCGGCTCTGGCCGGGTTTGTTGACTCTGTTTCAGGGAGGAAATTTTTCTTTCGAAGAAGTTTTTAAAGGCCTTGAACCGGAACTGACTATCGCCGCTTCTTCCCATTTGGAAACAATTCGACAACGGGCCGAGACCCTGAGCTCTCTTTTCCGGAAGGGGCCGGACGGCGATGCCCCTTCTTCGATGATCCCGGACCGGCAAAAGCAGTACAGAAAAATCGAGGACCTTGATCGTTGAAGATGCCCCGGCCCAAGTTCCGGGGACTGTCAATCTCACTGAAGGACTCAAAACCGGTCAAGCTCCAGCATCGGGGCCGGACAGTTCCCTGGATCAACCGGCACCACCCAAAAAAAAGAAAAAGAAAAAACCCGCACCGGATCAGATGAAACTTTTTTAGACAGGGAATCTTTGATGAAAATCTTAGACGATCTCTACGCCTTTATTTGGCGCAATCCCCAAGCCAATAATTGCAACACCTATTTGATCAAAGGGTCTAAGACGATACTGATCGACCCGGGGCACCTCCATCTTTTTGATCATGTCCGGCTCGGTCTTTTGGACCTTAATCTGACGCCGGAGGATATAGACCTGGTTATGATCACCCACGGCCATCCGGATCATCTGGAGGCCGCTTCCCTTTTCAAAAAACCAACCTTAATCACCATGAGCCAAGCCGAATACGGCTTTGTCCAGGAATGGACCGGTCGTCAGGTCTTTGAGACGGCCGCCGGATTTGAACCCGACTTTTTTCTTCAGGAAGGGGAGCTTATTGTTGGAGACCTGACCTTTCAGGTGCTGGCCGCACCCGGGCATTCGCCCGGCTCTATCTGTCTGTATTGGCCGGAACACAAGGCTTTATTTACCGGGGACCTGATTTTCAGTCAGGGGGTAGGAAGGACCGATCTGCCCGGAGGAGATGGGGGTCTTCTGAAAGAAAGCATAAAGCGCTTGGCCGGTTTGGACGTTGAATACCTACTCAGCGGCCATGGTGAGGTGATCAAAGGTAAGAAGGAAGTGGAGGATAATTTTCGGATGATTGAAAACACCTGGTTCAATTATCTTTAAAGGCCGGTCATTTCTTCCTTGGCAGTTTTTCGTGGCCTGTTCATAAAAGGTTTTCCAGGCGAGATCGCCCTCCAGGTTGGGAATGACGGCCGTGCCGGAAATGCCCTGATTGGAAAGTTGACTTTTTATAAAGGCCATCCGCTTATCCCTTTCCAGGTCCAGCCGTTGATGGTGCCCTTCGAGGATTTTTATAAAGCCCTTGGGAGAAATCCCCAGAAGCTCCTTTATCAATTGAAATCGTTTTTCGTTATCCGCTTCCGGTTCCAGTCCGTCGATCAGCTCTTTTTTTAAGATTTTTTCCCATCCGGAAGGAGGCTCTTTGTTCAAGAGTTCGCCCTTAACCCTGTCCATATCTATCAGGTCATCCAGAAATTTTTGAATCCAGCCCCGGGCCTTTTTCAACCAATCCTGACGACGGATTTCTTCTTTTTCTTCCGGGCTCATGGATAGATTCTTGGTCTTTTCCATGATCAGGTCCAGGGTGCTTTTAATCTCTCCCATTGAACTCCCTTAGCGGCATGACGGTTTAACGATTTATCCGTTTAGATCCTTCTGGTCATCCGTCGCACCGACATCATCTTTCTATGCATGACCGACGACATCAGAAAGTAGATTTAAATCAATGCCCATGGATTTAGCCGCCTGTTCCCAGCGTTTTTCCGCCGGGGTCTTAAAGAGGATGTTTTCACTCAACGGGCAAGTCAGCCAGGCATTGGCCATGATTTCCGCTTCCAACTGCCCCGGTCCCCAGCCGGCACAGCCCAGGGCAAGTAGAAAAGTTTCCGGGCCTTTCCCCAGGGCCAGGGATTCCAGGATCTCTCTGGTGTTGCTCAAGGCCAGGGAGGAGGTTACCGGATGGAGCCCTTCCCATTCAAAGGGAGGCCCATGGAGTACGAAGATTTGTCCTTTATGGACCGGGCCTCCTAAATAGACGGGAAAGGAATCCCTTTCGGGGATAGAGTCCAATCCGAGTTCCTGAAAGACCGTCCCGCAGGTCAAATCCGGTAAGACCCGGTTAATCACCAGCCCCAAGGCCCCTTCCAGGGTATGTTCGCAGATGCAAGTTACGGTTTGAAAAAAATTAGGGTCCGACAGGCTGGGCATGGCAATAAGAAAATGACCTTTAAGAGAAGTTCCGGTATCCTTTTTCCAACTCATAAAACCTCCAGCAGAAATTTATAATATTTTAGGGTTTGTAGATCGGCTTGTCAAGAAATGCCTGTTAAGGTGAGCTTTTCATAACAATTGTGGGGTTATTTTTCATCCTGTTTGAGCGGGCTGACCACAGCCGCGGAAGGTTGGGAAAACCTGCCCCCGGGCGTAGCCTTCACCCTTGACCGAGGGAGGGGCAGAGTCCTTTAGCTGGATGGTGAAAACTCTTTTTTCAGGTTGCGCAAAAAGGTCCCGCTCGGCTTCCGAAGGAAGCCTTGTTTTCAGGTCGGCCAAGCCGACAGGATTCAGGCGCCCGAAACCGGGAACCCGCCCTGAAGGGGTGGGACTGAGCATTGCCCTCTATGCACCGCTTTCGAGCTTGGCAAACGAAAAGCAGGCAGTAGGGTTTACCCAAAGAAGGCGGAGCTGCTGTTGGCTTTGATTGAGATAGACATGGGGCTGAAAAAAATTTCCCTCACCATTACGGCAGGAGGAAAAACCGCGAATAGTACCCGTATCTGGCCGTCCTCCGAGGTGTTACTCTGAAACTTGATTTTCAACTTCACCAAGTCTTTTAAACCCACAGGCACACGAATCAACAATTTGCGTTTGAAATGCGCAAAAAAGGCTTCGAGATTTCGACTCTGTCCCCAATTTTTGAAGAAAAAAATCGCTCAGCGGCTTCGATGGGCCAAGAGTGGCGTGTCGTGGACGTCTGCCTGATGAGAGGACCAAAAATTTTCCCTTGACAAAGGAAGAGAAGTTTATGTATGCAATCTTACATACAAGATTGTTGAACACTTCGGCACACAACTGAGTTAACTCCTTGAGGACGGGCTTCCTTGGACCTGGTGCAATTTCTAAAAATTCGGGCCGAAAAATATCAGGACCGACCCCTGCTTTACGGCCGGGAAGTTCCGGAGGGGATCAGTTATCACACCTTCGATGCTCCTAACCGACCGGATCGCCTTTGGGTTGGAACGAATGGGCCTGGCCCCGGGGGATCATATCGCCGTTCTCCATCCGAACAGTCCTCAAACGTTGCTCGCCTATTATTCGATTGTCAAGGCCGGGGGCGTCGTCATTCCCATTAACCCGATCTATACCCCCCGGGAAATCACCTTTATCTTGAATAACTCCGAAGCCAGGGCTTTGATCCTCCATGAATCCTTTATCCCCAAAATAGAGGAAATCAAGACGGAGATCCCCGGAGTTACGATTTTTATCGTTCGAAAAGACTCCGAGCATCTTGGAGGAAGCCGTGGAAAGGAACCTCGGCTCATCACTTTCAGCCATAAAACCCAAGGGCTTTCATCCTCATGATCCGGCCGTTATTTTTTATACCTCCGGGACCACGGGCAGCCCCAAAGGGGTGATCTTGACCCACGGCAACTTTTGTTTCGGCGGTCCCAACGTGGCCCAGAATTATGGTCTCAGGGAAAGCGATTGCACCATAGCGGTCCTGCCTTTGGTCCATGTTTTTTGTCTAGCCAGCCCTTTTTTCGGGAGTCTCGAGTTCCGGAGGGAGCGTGGTCGTCCTGGAACGATTTAAACCCGAAGAGGTCTTTGAGGCCATTGAGCGCTACCGGGTGACCTGGTTTCCCGGTGTGCCCACCATGTTCACCTATTTATTAAACGGGCTGAAGGAAAACCAAAAGGATTTATCTTCCCTGAGGATGGGCTTGTCCGGCGGGGCTTCCCTTCCGGTAGAGGTCTTGCGACAATGGGAGGAGCAGTTCAAGGCGGATATCATCGAGGTTTACGGCTTGACCGAATCCACCGGTCTGGTGACGGCCAATCCGGTTTACGGCACCCGAAAACCCGGATCGATCGGCATCACCGTTTCCGGGGTCGAGGCCAGGGTTGTGGATAAAGACGGGCAAGAACAACCGGACGGGGAAATAGGGGAGCTCATTTTTAAAGGCCCCAATGCCACCCGGGGCTACTTCAACCTTCCCGATGAAACCGCCGAAAAAATCAGGAATGGGTGGGTCCATACCGGCGATCATGCCTTAAGGGATGAGGAAGGCTATTTTTTCATCGTCGGCCGGGAGAAAGAGCTGATTATTTGCGGGGGCTACAATATCTATCCCCGGGAGATCGAAGAGGTCCTCCATGGATATCCCGGCGTCAATGAAGCGGCGGTGATCGGTGTCCCCGATCCGATCAAAGGGGAGGTGCCCAAGGCCTTTGTTTCCGTTAAAAAAGGGGCTTCTAGGTGACCGAAGAGGCCTTGTTGGTTTATTGTAAAAAAAATCTGGCCCCTTATAAAATACCCCAAATTGTCTTCCTGGAGGAACTGCCCAAAAATATCACCGGGAAGATTATGAAAAAGGAACTTCCGCGAGAATGAAATTAGTGTAAAGGAGAAGGGTTTATGGACCTCATGTTGTCTGCTGAAGAAAAAGAGTTTAAGGCCTATTGCCGCCGGTTTGCCCGCGAAAAATTGATCCCCTTGTCCGAGCGCTATGGAGAGACCGATGACATCCCTCCTGAATTGGTCAAGGCCATGGCCGAGGCCGGGATTTTCAAGCTCATCCTGCCCGAGGACCTGGGTGGTAAAGGGGTCAAGGCCCTGCCCATTTGTCTGGCCAGGGAGGAGATGGCCGGAGTATACTGTCCGGCCGATGTGACCCTGGCCATGCAGGGATTGGGCAGTTACCCCATCTATCTGGCCGGCAATAAGGCACAGAAGGAAAAATTTCTGACCAGGATCGGGGCCGGAGAGCGTGCTGACCACCTATGCCCTGACCGAGCCGGAAGCCGGCTCCGATGTCAAAAGCCTGAAGACCGAGGCCCGGGAAGATTCGGACGGCTTTGTGCTCAATGGAATGAAACGATTCATTTCCAACGGGCAGGCGGCTGATATGGCCATCGTCTTTGCCAAGACACCGCTGGCCGATAACCCCAGGGCCATGTCGGCCTTTATCGTCGAAAAGGGAAGACCGGGTTTTACCGTGCACCGGAGGCTGAAGTTGATGGCCCCCCATGACAGCACCGAGCTCAAATTCGACAATTGCCGGGTCCCCAGGGAAAATCTGTTGGGAGAAATCGGCCAGGGGTTTGCCATTGCCATGGGGACCCTGGACGTCTTCCGCATGACCGTCGGGGCCGCCGCCGTGGGCATCGGGCAGGCGGCCCTGGACGCCTCTTTGAATTACGCCAAAAAAAGGGTACAATTCAACAGCCCCATCTCCAAGTTTCAGGCCATTCAATTCAAGCTGGCTGAAATGGCCACCGAGCTGGATGCGGCCAGGGGCCTGGTCTACCGGGCAGCCATCCTCAAGGATCAGGGAGGGGCCGATGTCACCCAAAAGGCCGCCATGGCCAAATGGTACGCCACCGAGGTCGCCTTTCGGATAGCCGACCAGGGGGTGCAGATTCACGGCGGTATCGGGGTTCTGCAGGGCTCGACCGTGGAACGCCTTTTTCGGGAGATCCGGGCCTTGCGGATATATGAGGGGACTACGGAGATTCAAAAACTGATCATCGCCAACAGTCTTTTAAAGCAATAAAATAAATAGAACCAGGATTCAAGGATGCCAGGATTTAAGGGTTCAAGTGAAAGGCGTGGAATTAAAACCTGGAGCATTTACTGGAGCGACCGACGGAAATATCTCTCTCATGAAGAGGGGGTCCCGGGCGTTGTGGAAGACGGCGTCCAATTTTTGGCTTCCAAAAAGATCTCTTTTACCGGGGCCGATACCACGGCCTACGAAAAGGTTCCCACGGCCTCCCTGCCATGTCACGTGATCCTGTTGGTGGAAAACGGGATCCAGATCATGGAGATGTTGAACCTGGAAGCGTTGTCGAAAGAGCAGATCAATACCTTTCTGTTTATCGCCCTGCCTCTGAAGATCAGGGGCGGAGTCGGCTCGCCGATCAGACCGATCGCCATAGCTTGAAACCATGTCGGCCCAGAAAGAAATATACCATAAGCTGAAAAAAGCGATCATCAATGGTGAGCTAAGTCCGGGGGAAAAGTTGTCCGAGCTCTCCCTGGCCAAGAGCTTGGACACCAGCCGCACCCCCATTCGGGAGGCCTTCCGTCAATTACAGGCCGAGGGGTATATATCCTTGGTTTCCAACAAGGGGGCTTATGTCAGCAAGCTGCCTCCGGAAGAAATTGCCGAAGTCTACAACCTCCTGGGCCTCCTGGAAGCCTATGCCGCGGAACTTTCGGCCCAGAGGATAACGGCGGCCGAGTTGGATACCCTCAAAAGGCTTCAGTGGAAATTAAGGGGCTACGCCGAGAAAAAAAATTTTCGGGAATATATGGAAAAAAATGACGAGTTCCATCGGATGATCAGCGTATTCAGCGCCAATAACATGCTCGTCAAAACCATTTCGGAATTAAGGGCCCGGATCTTTCGCTATCGTTTAAACAGCATCATCATTCCCGGCTATATGGGTCACTATGTCTCGGACCATGAAAAGATCCTCGAGGCCCTTGGCCGCCGAGACGCCCTCAAGGCCCGAAAACACATGAAGGGCCATATTCAGTTTGTTAAAGACATTTTGGTCAAATTTTTAAAGGCGAATCCCGGGTTTTAACTACGACGGATCGGGCGAGGCTTATGGAAGAAAGGTTATTACAAAGGGGGGATTGATCCAGAGAAAAAGGAAGAGGAAAAAAATATGCCAAGACCTGGACAGAAAAACCTGGATCCCGGCTTTCGCCTACGGGGTGGTGTCCCCTCCGGGACGGAATCCCGAATGACTGGAAGAGGCTCGATGGAACTTTTTCAAATTTATAAAAAGATGACCTAAACAAAAATTCTTACAGGGGGTTATTATGAACAAAGGGAAAGTCATTTTTGTCGTGGCAATGTTGGTCCTTGGTTTAACCTTTTCAACGGGTTCGGCCGCCGATTTGAAAGATTTTAAATTCGGCGAGATCCTGGCCATGAGCGGCTCCGGTTCCTGGTACGGGGTGACCATGGAAAGGGGAACCGCTATCGCCGTGGATGAAATCAACAAGGCCGGCGGAGTAGCCGGATATAAATTCAGCTATGTGGTTGAAGACCACAAATCAGGCCAAACCACTCCGGCCCAGAATGCTTTTAGAAAATTCACCTCCATCGACAAGATCTCGGCCATCTTTTCCTCCTTCAGCGCACCGACTCTATCCATCATGGAGATGGCCAAACAAAAGAAAGTCCTCGTTTTCAACGGCGGCGCCTCCAGCCCCATGCTGGTTAACGTCCCCTTTCTGTATAACACCCGCATGCTGGGAGATGAAATCTTGCCCTTCACCCTGAAGTACCTGTTTGACAAGGGATACCGGACCATGGCCACCATCTATGCCAACCAGACCGCGCCCATATCGCTCAACAAGGCCGGCAAGGAATATTGGATAAAGCTGGGCGGTACCGTGGTCAGCGAGCAGATGCACGAAACCGGGGCCACGGATTTCACCTCCGAGGCTTCGGTCATCAAGGCCAAGAATCCCGATATCATCCTGTGCCCGAGCACCGGTCTGGACGTGGGTTATGTGATCAAGGCCGTGCGCAAGATGGGGATCAAGGCCCCCATTTGCGGCACCGAGCACTCCGGGGACATGGAGAAGGTAACCGGCACGGCCTCCGAGGGCTATCTGTTTGCCAGCGAATTCTTTAATGTGAACTCCACCGACCCCTGGACCAAATCTTTCGTCACCACCTTCAAGAAAAAATATAACGCCGATCCCGATTTCTATGCCGCCAACTATTATGAATTGACTTACATCCTCAAGGAATTAGTCGGCCGCGTGGTCGCCAAGGGCGGAGACCCTTATGACGGCGCTCAACTGGAAAAGGCCATCTGGGAAAATCCGACCTTCAAGAGCATTTATGGCGGTTATATCAAATTCAATAAAAACGGGACTTGCGAGAAGCCGGTAGTTCTCTTCGAGATTAAAAACGGTACCCCGGTGGTGATTAAAAAACATTAAGTCCCGACCTTATGGGCTTCATAAAATCCTCCAGGGGGGTCGGGGATTTTTAAGAAGGGTGATGTCCCGTAGGGGGCCGGTTTTAAACCGGCCCCCTACAAATGATCCGGAAAATTTTCATGTCTTATGACAACATAAGGGGCCTGATATTTTACCGGCTTAAAACGCGGAGGAACGGGGCGTGGGGTTATTTTTGCAGCTTTTGGCCAGGGGGCTTATCACCGGGAGCCTGTATGCCCTGTTGGGGGTGAGCTGGGGCATTATCTACAACACAACGCGGACCTTTCATTTTGCCCATGGCTTTATCTACACCCTGGCCGCTTATGGGTTTATCCTGGCGGTTGATCTTTCTATTCCCCTCCTGCCCGCCTTTCTCCTGGGTCTTCTGGCGGCCGCGGTGGTGGGTTGCGCCATTGAAATTTTCGCTTACCTGCCCATGCGAAAAAGAAACGCCTCCCAGCTTTCCATCTTTCTGACCGCCATGGGCATCATGATTGCCGGACAGAGTCTGATCCGTCTTCTCTTCGGTCCCGACTCCAGACCCCTCCAGGGTCTTCCGGAAAAGGTTATCACCTTCGGTCCCATTACCTTTACGACCATTGACCTGCTTACCGTCCTTTTGGCCTGGGGAATTATCGCCCTGGTCTTTTTCGTTCTGGCCCGGACCAAGGCCGGGATGATGATCCGGGCCGTTTCCAGCAATCCGGAAAAGGCCCTGTTTATCGGTATCGATTCCCGGAATATTTTTCTCCTGGTCTTTGCCATCGGTTCTTTGCTGGCCGGCCTGGCTGCCTTCCTGGCCACCCTGGATAAACCGGCCAATCCCCACATGGGCATTCAGGCCCTGTTGATCGCCTTTATCACCGTCTTCCTGGGCGGCGTGGGAAACCTCAAGGGGACGGTCATCGGAGGATTGATCCTGGGGATAGCCGAGAGTATGGTCATCATGGTCTTGCCGACCCAATACAAGATGATCGTCACCTTCTTCATCCTTTTTCTGGTCATTCTGGTTAAACCTGAAGGCCTTATGGGGAAAAAGGCGGTTTAGCCTTAAAGGGGCTTTAACATGGAATATCTGGCCCACACTTTGAATCTGGCCTTTGTATTTGTGCTCCTGACGGTTTCCCTGAATCTTATTCTGGGGTATGGGGGAATGGTTTCCATGGCCCATGCCGCTTTCTTCTGTATCGGCGGCTATCTTTCGGCCATCATCACCATGCATTGGGGCTTCAACTTCCTGGTCGGCATCGGAATGGCCGTCATCGTTACGGCGGCTGTCGGCGGGGCCTTGGCCGCCCCCTTTATCCGGGTCCATGAAGAATACCTCATCCTCTTTACCATTGCCTTCCAGATGGTCGTTTTCCTTCTCATGCTCTCCTTACCGGGCATTACCGGGGGCGACTCAGGGATTTTCGGTGTCCCCGGTCCCAAGCTCTTCGGGCTGGCTCCCCAGGGCCCGATCTATTTCCTACCCTTTATGATGGTCTTTGTCCTGATGGTCTATTTTGTGGCCCTCAAAGTGACCCAGTCTCCCTTCGGCCGGGTTTTAAAAGGCATCAGAGAGGATGAGAAGTCGGTTATTTCCCTGGGAAAGGACGTCAAGAAGTTCAAAGTCATTATCTTTATGGTCGGCACAGGCATTGCCGCCGGGGCCGGGGGCATCTTTGCCCATTACAGCCAGTTCATCAATCCTTCTATCGGGACTTTGGATGAGTCGATCCTGATCATCGCCATGGTCGTTCTCGGGGGCACGGCCAACCTCTGGGGTTCGGCCGTCGGGGCCTTCCTGCTCATTCTCATTCCCGAGGGGTTGACCTTTTTACCGGGGGCCAGCGACCTGATCGTACCCCTGCGCAGCTTTATCTACGGCCTTCTGCTTATCCTGTTCATGCGATTCAGACCCGAGGGCCTGATCCCGGAATACCTGCACCTGCGACGGTCTGGAAGGAAGGAGGAGACCTTTCAGCTTCTTTCACCAGCAGAGGCGCCATCCTGCCAAGCGCAACCACGGTCGAAAGAGGAAACCTTTCCGGGGGAAACCCTTTTGGAGGTCCAGGGGCTCTCACGCTCCTTCGGGGGTCTCAAGGCGGTCGACGATTTTTCCATGACCCTGGAGAAGAGCAAGGTCACGGCCCTGGTGGGCCCTAACGGCTGCGGAAAGACCACGGCCTTCAATCTGGTGACCGGTTTTTTAAAACCGGACCAGGGCCGGATCTTTTTTCAACAAAAGGACATTACCAACCTGCCGGCGTACAAAATGCCCCATATCGGCATCGTGCGCTCCTGGCAGGATGTGCGCAATTTTCAGGGCATGACCGTCCTGGACAATGTCCTGATCGCCAACCAGGACCAGAGCGGAGAGCGCCTGCGAAAGCTTTTTTTTACCCCCTGGAGAGTGAAAAAAGAGGAAAAAGAAAACCGCCGAAAAGGCCCTGTTCTATTTAGACCAGGTGGGCTTGTTGAAAAAACGTTGGGAGATCGCCCGAAATCTTTCCTATGCCGAACAAAAACTGCTGGCCATCGCCAGACTCCTTTCCACCGGGGCCGAGGTGCTTCTGTTGGATGAACCCTCCTCCGGTGTGGACCCCAACTGGGTTAAGCGCTTAATGGACATCATCCGGGACCTGGCGAAATCAGGAAAGACCGTCTGTATTGTGGAACACAATCTGGAGGTGGTCCGGGGGGTCTCCGACACGGTCTACTTTATGGCCGAGGGGAAAAAGATCGCCCAGGGCAAGGCCGAGGAGCTCATGGCCGACCCGAAATTGGGGGAGATTTATTTCGGGGTGTGAACAAAAAGGATACAAGGGGCAAAGGGGTCAAGGATTCAAGTGAAAGGCGTGGAGATTAAACCCTCGAACCCTATTTTCGAATTAAACCGTCTTGCCCCGCCAGGGGCGTGACACCACGAATTATGAAAATAAGGCTGGTCGAGGGTAACCTCGAATCCTATCTTCGCACTAAGTGAGGGGAAAATTGCTGCTGGAAGTCAAGAATCTGGATGTGGGCTATCAGGACAAACAGGTTATCTACGGCGCCTCCCTGAAAATCGAAACCGGTGAATTCGTGGCCCTCATCGGCCACAACGGCGCGGGAAAAACCACCCTGTTGAAAGCGATCTGCGGTTTTCTGAAGACCTCGGCCGGCCGGGTGATTTACAAGGGAAAAAATATTGCCAACAAATCCCCGGTGATCAATGTGAAAAAAGGGCTTTCCTTCGTCCACCAGGAAAAATCCCTCTTTCCCAATCTGTCCGTCCTGGAAAATCTGAAGCTGGCGGCCTATGCCATCGGAAAAGACGCCGAACTGGCCGAGAGACTCGGGGAGGTCTACCGGCTTTTTCCGATCCTCCGGGAAAGGGAAAAACAAATGGCCGAAACCTTAAGCGGCGGTCAGCAAAAACAACTGGCCGTGGGCATGGCCATGCTGGTCCGGCCGGACCTGCTACTGCTGGACGAGCCCAGTCTGGGCCTGTCCCCCAATATCGTCCACGAACTGGGAAAGGTGTTGAAAGAGATCCAGGCCATGGGAACGACCATCCTTCTGGTGGAACAGAATGTCAAGATGGCTATTTCCCTGGCCCAGAGAATCTATGTGATGCGCACCGGACAGATCATCCTCGAGGATACCCGCGAAAACATGATGCAGAGGGAGAGCCTCTGGGACCTTTTTTAAATACAGATTAACCCGGGGCTTTGCGCCTTTTTTTGAAAGGAGACGCCTCTAACGTTTAAGGGGAAAATGATGTCCAACACACCCATTGCCGTTGAAAGACTCAATGAATTCATCGTCGAGCTGACCCAAAAGGCCGGGCTGCCCGAAGAACAGGCCCGCATACTGGCCGACACCCTGATCGAAGCCGACCTGAAAGGGATCCGCACCCACGGGATGCTGCGTCTGCCGATCTATGTCAAGCGAATGGAAACCGGCGTGGTCAATGTCAAAGAAGAGATGACCGTGGTCAAGGAAGCAAGGACGGTCCAGCAATTGGATGCCCGAAACGGCCTGGGCCAGGTGGCCTGTTTTCGGGGCATGGGATTAGCCATAGCCAAGGCCGAGGAATTCGGTCTCGGAGCCTGCGGCGTTTTTAACAGCAACCACTGCGGGGCCTTGGGGTATTACACGGATCTGGCCGCTGAAAAAAAGATGATCGGCATCATGACCACCAATGTCTTTCCATTGATGGCTCCCGTGGGAGGTAAAGAAAAAGTGGTGGGCAACAACCCTTTTGCCATTTCCGTCCCACGCCGCGAGGGTCCGCCCATCACCTACGATGTGGCCACCAGTACCGTGTCTTACGGAAAGGTACTCACCTTTCTGAGGCGAGGCGAGAATATTCCCCTGGGATGGGTCTTGGATAAAAAGGGGCTGCCCACGGATAACCCGGAAGAACTCATCTCGCGGCGGGGGTCCATGACGCCCTTTGCCGGACACAAAGGCTACGGACTGGCCTTTATCCTGGAAATCCTGGCCGGGGTATTGACCGGGGCGGCCTTCGGCCAAGGACTCCACTCCCTTTATGATGCCGATCATGTGGCCGGATTAGGACAATTCCTGATGGCGATTAATATCGAAAACTTTATGGAACCGGAGGTCTTTTTCCACCGACTGGAAGAATGGATCGAGGAAGTCAAATTTTCCCCCTTGGCCGCCGATTCGCAGGAAATCCTGATTCCCGGGAGAACTTGAGCAGAAGGAAAAAAAGCGAAAATCTAAAGACAGGTCTGAGTTATGACGAATCCCTCCTTAACGAGATAGACCTCCTGGCCCACCAATATTCCCTGGCCCCTCTGAGAAAAAATTAGAAAAGAAGGGACCGCTTAATCATCAGTGCCCGTGTCTGTCTTCCAAATGTCGGGGGGTGAACGGAACGCCGGGTCCATCCAAGACAATGGCGATTGAGATCTTAGTTGAGATAAATCTATCTGCCGACAGGCCCAGTGGTAATGAACACAACCAGGCCGTTGATTTGAAGAAATTTTTAGAAAAGAAGAAAGATCTTATTCATAAGGAGGCCGCTAAATTGATAAAAAACCAATCCCAGGTATAAAAAACAAAGCAAGAAAATAGCGATCTTAACCCTTTCGAATTGACTATGAAGACAGAGGATAATGGAACAAAAAGAAACAATAGCCAGTTTCCAGACCCAAAAATTTTCACCCCAAAGATTGATTGTCGACTCTACAAGGGGATTTAACTCACGCCCTCCATTTTTTAGAATTACCCAGGTAAAGAATGAATCAAGACAATTCAAACCAAAAATCAAAATGATAATGGTTAACAATCGAGGGTTGTAACGATCCACATACCTCCATTTCGGTAAATCGTCTTTTCTTCGAAAACTTCTTCTTCGACCCCTTAATGTATAGCGACCGATAATAGGGGTCGGTTGTCTTCGTCTATCACCAATCGTCCTTCTTTCCGATTTCCCCATATTTTTAAGGGCTTCCCTTAGGGAACAACCAGCTGGTCTTTATATGGCTCTTCATATCTTCTCACTTTCTCATCAGCCTGGCCTTGTGCTTTTTTAGCCAACTCTTCCAGGAGGATCGGTTCATAAAAAAATATCCCCTTTTCGGCGGTGAAGACATACATTTCATCCGACTTATATTCAAATCTCGCCGGGGAACGGGTTGTGCCGAAGCTTCGATAAATTCTTCCCTGGGGAAATGTTTCTTTTAGACGGTTGTTGACCGATTCCGGGAAAAGCTCCGGATGGTCTTTAAAAAGAATGACCCGGCCAAAAAATTGCCCCTTAAAGGCGTAACCGTAGAGGTGGGCTGGCGCGGAAGGGTCCGTGACGCTTATCAGAGCCACCAGATCTCCTCGGTTGACCTTTACCGACTTGTTGGGTGAATACTGGAATTCAAATTCAGTCCGCTGCTTGTCTTCCTGGATCTGCCCGTCTTTATGTTTCTCTTTAAAGGCCCGGTTTAATTCTTCCAGATTCAATTTCCAGGGAAGAAGCTCCCAGTCATAGCCCTGGCCGAAACCCACTCCGCCAAGGAACATAATAAAACCCACTCCGAAGATCAGCCCGATCCTCCCGGTCCATTTTTTTTTATTTTTATCCATCTTTTGTTTATTCATGTCTTCTCCTAACCCGAATGAGTCTGAAAATTACTTTGACAGTCGCAGAAGGCTCCCACCCCTGCCGATTCACCCTAACTTTACTTCATTACTTTTGGCCGTGCAACAGACAAGTTAAAGCCAAGCGTAATAGTCCTGTATAAATACTCTTAATATTCGCAGAAGGAAAATGTCCTTTGATCCGCCCAGGCGGACCGAAAAGGAATCTACGATCCACGGCGCTTTTTTTATTATCCTTGAGAAAAAATCAATTTTCGGTTAAATTAATCATTTGGCTTTTTGAAAATATAAAAACTTTCTCAGACGGAATTTACCGGATTATTTTGCCCTTCTGGAAGATAAGCCAATAAGAATCCTACGGACGGAATCTCGGTTGAAGACGGATTGAGGTTATGAAAAAACCATTGATTGCCATTACCATGGGAGATCCGGCCGGGATCGGGCCGGAGATCGTCATCAAAGCCCTGGACCATCCCCGGATCCTTCGGACCTGTTGTCCTTTAGTCATCGGAGATCGAAAGGTGCTGGAGAAGACCGCTCAAAGAATGGGAAAAGCCTATCCCCTGAAATCGATTCAGGGGATAGACCAGATAAAAGAATACCAGGAATCCGGCTATTTGGTTGAGGCTTCCGATTTACCGGCGGATCAAGTCATCCCCGGCCAACCCGATCCCCGATGGGGCCCACCGGCCCTGGAGTATATCCGGCTGGCTGCGGAGTGGGCTTTGAAAGGGAAGGTGGCGGCCATGGTCACTTGCCCCATAAGCAAAGAGATCATCCGACAACTTTTTCCCTTCTTTTACCGGCCATACCGAATTCCTGGCCCGGCAGGCCCGTACCCGATCCTTCGGCATGATGCTGGCAGGGGAGCGGTTGAAGGTCAGCCTGGCGACGGTCCATCTCTCTCTCAAAAAAGCCCTTCGGGTGCTGAACAGCGACAAGATCCTGAAGACCATCGAACTCTCTCACCGGACCCTGACCCGCTGGTTTGGGGTGAAAGAACCCCGGATAGCCGTGGCCGGTCTTAACCCCCACGCCGGTGAACAGGGGGCCTTCGGCTCGGAAGAAGAGACCATTGTCCTTCCGGCCGTTCAGACCGCCCAACGAAGAGGGATTCAGGCCACCGGCCCTTATCCACCGGATACCCTTTTTTATTGGGCCGCCCAGGGCCGTTATGATGCGGTGGTGGCCTTATATCATGATCAGGGGCTGATTCCCTTGAAACTGCTTCATTTTGATAAGGCCGTCAATATCACCATGGGACTGCCCTTTATTCGCACCTCGGTCGACCACGGCACGGCCTTTGATATTGCCGGAAGGGGCATTGCCAACCCGGACAGTCTGATTGCGGCCGTCGGGATGGCCGTCCAATTTTCCCGGAGGAGAGAGTTGAAATAAAACATGGCTTTAAACCAAATCCTGGTCAAAGGGGCCAGGGAACACAACCTGAAAAATATTGATGTGGCCATCCCCCGGGATAAATTGGTGGTCATCACCGGTCTTTCCGGGTCCGGGAAATCCACCCTGGCCTTTGACACCATCTACGCCGAAGGACAGCGGCGTTATGTGGAATCCCTTTCCGCTTACGCCCGCCAGTTCCTGGAACAGATGGACAAGCCCGACGTGGATTATATCGAAGGCCTCTCACCGGCCATTTCCATCGAGCAGAAGACGACCAGCAAAAATCCCCGTTCTACCGTGGGTACGGTCACCGAAATATACGATTTTCTCCGGGTCCTTTTCGCCCGCATCGGAGAACCCTATTGCTACCAGTGCGGACAGAAGATCTCTTCCCAGTCGGTGCAGGAAATCGTCGACCAACTGCTGACCTTCCCGGCGGGGACCCGGTTTCAACTCCTGGCCCCTCTGGTCACCGGCCGCAAAGGGGAGCACCAAAAACTCTTGGAGCAGTTAAAACGGGAAGGCTTTGTCCGGGTCAGGATCAACGGCGAATTCCGGGAGCTGGAAGAAGACATCTCCTTGGACAAAAAAAAGAAACACTCTATTGAGGCCGTGGTGGACCGTTTGGTAGTCAAAGAGGGTCTCCGGCGGCGTCTGACCGATTCGGTGGAACTGGCCCTGAAGCTATCCCAGGGATTTTTAAGGGTCCTTTTAAGCGGGGGAGAAGAGATCCTCTTCAGCGAGCGTTTTTCCTGCGACCGGTGCGACATCAGCCTGCCGGAGCTGACCCCCCAGCTTTTTTCCTTCAATAATCCCCAGGGGGCCTGTCCGACCTGCGACGGCCTGGGCACCAAGATGTATTTCGACCCCGAACTGGTGGTGCCCAATCCGAATCTCACTCTTCGGGAAGGGGCCATCGTCCCCTGGGAAAATCGGTCCTCGGTCTATTTCCAGCAGATGCTGGAGGCCCTGATCGGCCATTACCATTTTGATCTTTATACCCCTTTTAAAGACCTTCCGGCCCAGGTCCGGGAGGTCCTCTTGTACGGCTCCAAGAACGAAGCGATCCGTTTTTATTTTGAAAAAGAAGGACGGCGACATTTTTACGAACGTCCCTTTGAAGGGGTCATCCCCAACCTGGACCGGCGTTACCGGGAAACCGATTCCACCATGATCCGGGAGGAATTAGAGCGGTTTATGAATGTCCGGCCCTGTCCCACCTGTAAAGGAACCCGGTTGAAAAAGGAAAGCCTGGCCGTCAAGATCCAAGACCTTTCCATCCATCAGGTCACCTCCTTTTCGGTCAAAGAGGCCAGAGTCTGGTTTAACAGCTTGCAACTCAACGACCGCCAGTCTCAGATCGCCCGACGGATATTGAAAGAGATCAATGACCGTCTGGAATTTCTGGTCAACGTCGGGCTGGATTACCTGACCCTCAACCGGACCTCGGCCACCCTCTCGGGCGGCGAAGGACAGCGGATCCGGTTGGCCACCCAGATCGGCTCCCAATTAATGGGGGTCCTTTACGTCCTGGATGAACCCAGCATCGGGCTCCATTCCCGGGACAATCTGCGGCTCTTGCAGACCCTCAAATCCCTCCGGGATATCGGGAACACGGTCCTGGTAGTGGAGCACGATGCCAACACCATCCTGGCTTCCGACTATGTCATCGATATGGGACCCGGGGCCGGAGAACATGGCGGGCAGGTGGTCTTCAGCGGGACACCGGAGGAATTGCTTAAGGATCAACAGTCCCTGACCGGCCAATTCTTGTCAGGCCGGCGCGGCATCGCTATCCCTTCCCAACGCCGCCCTCATCGGAAAGGCTACATCCAGATAAAAGGGGCCTCGGAAAATAATCTCAAACAGATCGATGTCTCTATTCCCCTGGGGGTCTTAACCTGCGTTACCGGTGTTTCCGGCTCCGGGAAAAGCACCTTGATTATCGACACCCTCTATCAGACCCTGGCCCAGCGCCTCTTCCGCTCCAAAGAACGGGCCGGCCGGGTCCAGGAAATGAAAGGGGTCAGACTGATCGACAAGGTGATCAACATCGATCAATCCCCCATCGGGCGGACCCCCAGGTCCAATCCGGCCACCTACACCGGGCTCTTTACCACCATCCGCGACCTCTTTGCCAAAACCCCCGAGGCCCGGGCCCGAGGCTATAAGCCCGGCCGTTTCAGTTTTAATGTCCGCGGAGGACGCTGTCCGGCCTGCAACGGGGACGGTCTGATGAAGATAGAAATGCATTTCCTGCCCGATGTTTACGTCACCTGCGAGGTCTGTCAGGGAAGCCGCTACAACCGGGACACCCTGGAAATTTTTTATAAAGGAATGACCATCGCCCAGGTCCTGGACCTGACGGTCGACCAGGCCCTGATCCTTTTTGAGGCCATTCCGGCCCTTCGAGAAAAATTGGAAACCTTGAGTCAGGTGGGCTTAGGCTATATCCGGTTGGGCCAGCCGGCCACCACCCTTTCCGGAGGGGAGGCCCAGCGGATCAAATTGTCCCGGGAATTAAGCAAAAGATCGACCGGGAAGACCCTTTATATCCTGGACGAACCGACTACGGGTCTGCATTTCGCCGACATCGAAAAATTATTGGAAGTCCTCAATCGCCTGGTGGAAATGGGTAATTCCGTTATCGTTATCGAGCACAATCTGGATGTCATCAAGACCGCCGATCATATCATAGACCTGGGTCCGGAGGGCGGTGACGAGGGAGGGCAGGTGATCGGCGTGGGAACACCCGAGGAAATGGCCGGGAATTCCAAGTCCTATACCGGTCAATTTTTAAGGAAGACTCTTGGAAGAAACTAAAGGAGTTCCATTTCCGGGATAGGGAAGGCTAAGGTTTTTTAGTACCCAACCGATAGGCCAATTTGTCTAACTTTACGGTAAAATCGATATGGTGAACAATAACCCCTTCCGGCACATGCAATTGGGCCGGGGAAAAATTTAAGATCCCGCGGATGGGGGTCTCCCCGATCAGATTGGCCACATCCTGCGCCTTACTGGCCGGGGTAGCGATCACGGCGATTTCAATCTCCCGCTCCAGGGCAATTTTCCCAAGATCCGACAGGGGGGAAATAGAAAACCCCTGGGGCAACATCCTGCCGACCTTTAAGGGGTCGATATCAAAAGCGGCTACAAAATGATAGCCCTGCCTGGGGAAATTACTGTGGGCTATCAAGGCATATCCCAGATTTCCCATGCCGATAATGCCCAAGTGCCATTTTTTATTCAAACCAAGGATCTTCTTGATCTCAAAAAGGAGTTCCTTGACGACATAACCGACCCCCCGGACACCGAATTCTCCGAAGTAGGCCAGGTCCTTCCGGATCTGAGCGGAATTCACTTCACAATAATGAGCCAATTTTTCAGAAGAGATTACCTTTAAATCCTGTTGGTCCAGCTCTTCCAAGGCCCGGGAATAGCGGGATAAACGGGTTATAGTCGCAGTAGGGATCTTGGGGAATTTCAAAACTAACCTCTCAATATTCTTGTGAAGCATAGCACATGTTATTTCAAAAAAAGGGGCTATTGATTAAAACCAATAGCCCCTTTTTCATTCATTACATCGGCAGACCGATCATCTTAGCAATCGGTGTAGCCATAGGATAGGCATACAACAGGATCAAAGAAACCACCAGGGCGTAGATACAAAGAGACTCGATCATGGCCAAGCCGATCAGCATGGTTACCGTGATCTTCCCGGAAGCCTCCGGGTTCCTGGCTACCCCTTCCACAGCGCTCTTTAATCCCAAGCCTTGACCGATACCTGTTCCCAGGGCAGCGATAGCGATTCCCAACCCGGCGGCCAGAACAACGCCAAAATAGACGTTCAACCCGGCAGCCGCCACCTGGGGATTGGTTTCGGCAAAGGCCATAGCCACCATGCTCAGCAGGGCGACCATTGTCAACAGAGCTACTCTTTTTACCATTTACTCATCCTCCTTTCTATATATGATTCGCCTTCTTCCCAAAATTAATAAAAAACCGGATTCTAGGATTCTAGGATTCTGGATTAAGTTTTATGATTTCAGCACTTCACTTGAATCCAGGACCCTCGACTCCTGAATCCTTTGTATTGTTAATGCGATTCCTCCATGGAGCCGGCAATATACATCATGGACAACAGGGCAAAAATAAAGGCCTGGACAAAGCTGGTGAATACCGCCAAAAACATCATCGGCAGAGGGGCCAGAAACTTTCCGGCCAGCAGGAGCAGGATGCCCAGGACCAGGTCTTCTCCCATGATATTCCCGAACAATCGAAGGGTCAGGGAAAGCACCCGGGAGAGATGGCCGATAATTTCAATGGGGAGCATAAGAGGGGCCATCCACCAAATAGGCCCGAGAAAATGTTTGATATATTTAAACCCATGAAATTTAATCCCCACAATGTGGGTGGTGCAGAAAACAATCAAGGCACAGGCCAGCGTGGTGTTGATGGAAGCCGTGGGGGAAAAAAAACCCGGGATCAGGCCCATGACATTGGAAAAGAATATAAAGAGGCCCAAGGTGGCGATGAGGGGAAACATGGAGCGCCCGTGTTCGCCCATGACCTCCACCTGGAAGTTTTCAATTCCTGAAATGACCACCTCAAAAAAATTCTGCCCCCCTTCAGGGATCATCTTGATCGACCGTACGGCCAGGAGGGAAAAGATGATCAATAGCACCATGATCAACCAAGTATAAGTAACATGGGGATAGGCATGGGCAAAATGGCCTAGACCGACGGCTTCAAAAAGCTTGGTGATAAAAAAAATCGGGTGTTCCATGAACTAATTGGCCTCCTTAAAAAGGATTTTCCTCATTTCATTGCAACCCACCAGGGTCAGGTTGATGACCACCACCGACAGACCGACCACCAGTCCCAAGGGATCGACCATCCTTTTGGCAATCAGAAAATACAGAAGAACGCCGGTCCCTAACAGCCGCAGATAATATTTAATAATGACCACCTTGGGGCTGGCCAGCCGATCCGGAATAAAGGCCTTCTTTAAGATCCGGTAGAGCAGGTGGAAATTAATCAGGACGATCAAACCTCCCATAGCCGACTCCCAGGGTAAAAAAAGGGGGCATGAGGGTCAGGCTTATCAGGAGTAGAAAGGCGAAGACAGCCCCATTCATGATCCGGACCCTCTTAAGCAGAGGGTCCTGGTCCCCTGTCCCTTTTCTCCAAATTGACAATCCCCGGGTCATTAAAGGTCTTTTTCTGTTCTTTTCATGATCACATAGATATTTCTAAAACCGGCTATGATCCCTAAAATCATAAAGATCAGAAAAAACCACGGATACTTGGTCTGAAACCATTTATCCAGATAAATGCCGATGGCAATGCCGATGACGATAGCCAGGACCATGGAGATTCCCATGGTACTGACTACGGCTAACAATTTGATATATTTTTTGGTCTCTTTCTGCACGAAGCCTCATCCCGATCCCAAAGATACGGCAGGCTTCTCAACCCATCTATTTTTTTGGAAAACCTGGGTTGTGTAAAAGATCACATTCATCTATCATGGCCCAATTATAATGTCAACTTTTTTTTATCTTAAATTTTTCCCTGAAAATGCATATACCAGGGATATCGGGTGAATTCCCTGAATCCCAGGCGACGATATAGCGGCTCCCCGAACTTGCTGGCCTGCAGGACGACACAGGGTGCCCCCCTTTTGAAGGCCTCATTAGTAACCATCCCCACACAAGCCTCGGCCAGCCCCTTCTTCCGGGCCGATTCGACCGTACCTACCCAGTAAATACCGGCGATGGAATGGGAGAAAGTAATCATGGCCCCGGAAACCGGCTTTTTTTCCAGATAGGCGACGACAAGGTAATTGTAAGGACGGAGCATCCGCTCCGGGGTTTCAAAAATCTTTCTCCCGGTTTCAATCGGCATTTTCAGACTCCGATAACTGTCAATGACTACGGAAGCATAATCATCGGCCCCGGATTTATCCCTTATCTCCCTGACCTTAACGGCAACAGGCAGCCCTTTGATCGGCACCGGCTCATGGATAGACATGCCCGGGGCCTCAGATATCTTTATCATTTCAGCCGACCGGCAGAGTTCTTCGAGATCGGAATCCTGATGCCCGCGCAGGCGAAAGCTGTAATCGCGCTTCCGGTTGTCAAAACAGGTCCTGACCCTCTCCATGACCTCATCGGCCGGGGGCCTGGCCTGGTCACCTATTCGAATGGCACAGTTGGTTATCGGGGTGGAATCGGCCCCGGCGATGATTAAAAGATCGTCCTGTTCGATGATCTCGCTGGCGGCATTCCAGCGGGCCATTTCCCGCATAAATTCAGCATAGTTCAAATCAGCCAGGGTTATCAGGTCATCTTTCTTCATGGAGAGTCCTTGGGGTTTGAGTTTAATTTTTCTTCTTTATTCATGGCCTGCTTAAAGCGTTTCTCCTGAGCCAGGTAATAGGAACGATTGGCCGGATTTTTGGCCAGTACCTGTTGGATGACCTCGAGGGCCATGGTCAGGGCGCCCGTTGGCAAAATAGGCCTCGGCCAGGGTGTCCAGGATCATGGGGGCAGGATTCAAGGCCGCCGCCTTCCGGGCCAGGGCCAGGGCCTTCTGGGGCTGAAACAAGATTCTGATCTTTTCCGGTGGCCAGCATCCAGGCCAGGTTGTTCATGGCCCAGGCGTTTTGAGGATCCTTTCGTAAAATTTTTTCATAAAGTCTCCTTGGCCTGGCCGTACCGTTTTTGTTCATGATAGACCATGGCCAAGGCCATCAGGATCTTGGTGTCTTCCGGCCGGGAGCGGAGTTCCCGGGTCAACAGGGTTTCCAATACCCGGGGGTCCTCGGCGGCCCCAGATGAAAACCAGATCCGTTCCTCAAAACCATAGACCCCCAAACCGACCAGCAGGAAAAAAAACAGGCCTACCGCCCAGGTCATCTTTTTTTTATGTCGGCCGGCCAGTCCCGGTTGACGGCTGACTTGTTCCAAAAAGTCCACGCGCTGGGCGATACTGAAATGGTGCCAACTGGGGAGGTCCCGGCCCTGTCCGGACGAATAACCGATCTTTTCCAGGGACCGGATCAAAGGCCGGGGAGAGCCCAGGATTTCCAGGGAAAAGAGATCGGCCTGCCGTTCAAAATTGCGCATAAAAAAGCCAAAGAGAAAGCGAAAATAAAGGATCAATCCCAGGGCCATGGGCAGGATCAGAACCACCGAAAACAGATCATCGGAATAGCCCTTAAAGTAAGAGATAAGGTCGAGGAAGGCCGGATAGCGAAGGACCTGGCGGGAGATCCACTGGGAAAAGAAGACCGCCAGCAGGACATAACCGACGAAAAATAACAGATAAAAGAGAAGGTGTTTTTTTCGTATATGTCCTATTTCATGGGCTACGACCCCCACTAACTCGTCTGGTTCCAGTAGATCCAGCAAGGCCGGAGTAATCAACAGGTATCGAAAATGTCTGACCAGGCCCATGACTCCGGCGGTCAACATCCGGCCGCCAAAGGCCGGCCAGAGAAAAATCTCTCGAAAGGGAGAACCCATCTCCTGACAAAAGGTCAAAAGGATTTTTTGCTTGGACCCCTCCGGAAGGGGCCGACATTGCCACCAGGTCTTGATCAGAAAGGGGAAAAAAATCGATAAGACGATTAAAAAAATGAGGACAAAGGTCATTTCACCCAAGGGCTGATTTAGAAAATTTCGCAGCCCCGGACCGGCAAACAATTCGATTAGGTCCGAAAGTAAGGTAATCAAGAACCAGGGGAACAGGATAGGTAGATTGAACTGGAACTGGGACCGGAGATAGGGACCTCTGGCCTGGCTGGAACGAAGGATCGATTTCTGGGCTGGATAACCCAACACCCAGATCAGGGCCACATGGATGAGATACAGGCTGATGCCCAGCCCCCCTTCCAGGGAGGAAAAACGGCTGATCCCCGGAATCACGGCGACCAACGATTTGAAATTCAGGAGGTAGATTTCAGAGGCAAAAAAGACCAGGGAAAGAATCATCAAATATTGGGTGGTCTGCTGGAGCCCACGCTGCAGGGCATAGGATTCCTGCCGGTTATGGAGGGACAGGAGATAAAGCCGATGGAACCGTCTCCAGGTTTCCATCCCGTAGATGGCCACAAAAATCAAGACCATGCCGGCATTGACCCAAAGGTCGAAGGCCGAAAGTCTCGGCCCCAAAGAACGGGTATGATAGATCAAAAGGGCCAATATAAAAAAGATGATGTTGGTGAACATAGGTTCTCTAAAGGTACAGGCAAGAGGTAAAGATGTCAAGTCGGGGGACTTGCCTTTCCTTGTTCCGATTCGTTAGGATCGGGGGGGAGGCTTGACAAAATCGGTCTTTAGTTTTAATTTAGATGATAAGAAATTTTTTCAAACTCCTGCACAGGATGTTTGATTTCAATTTTCACAACTTATAAAAACGGAATTTCACTGCCATGATGAATCCTAACTTTCGGCCCCCCATAGGAAAAAAGAAACGACCGAGCCAATACGACCAATTCGAGGCCACCGAGCTTTATTGCCCAAGGTGTCGGCAGGCCATGCCGGTCCGAAAAAGGCTATTGTTGGTATTACCTGAAGGGGATAAATACGAGTATCGATGTGCCGCCTGTCTGACCACCGTTGGCGATAAGATAGAAAAAAATAATGAAGGAGTCAGGCTGGTCGTCCCCTGACTTTTTTATGGCCCATGTCCGGCCGAATTTTATGACTAAGCCTAAGGCCTCTTTCCTGGCGGCCTTTCTTCTTTTATTCAGTCTCTCCGCCTGCAGCCCCTCCTGAATAGATTGCCCGCTTTATTAAAAATAAAACCGGAATTGAAATAAAATGGGAAGAAATTTCCCTGGGGATCAACCCCCTTCGTCTGGAGGCCAAGGGAGGACGGCCAGTGGGTCCAAAAATAAGATCAGCAGGTCAAATCAAGGGACTGAATGAGCGTGTGGGCAAAATTTAAAAGAAAGGTTTCCTGGGCCGGTGTAGCATACTGAACGCAGTCACAACGAAGCCGCCGGCGGCCTCGGACCAGAAATTCGAATTTCAAAAAGTCCTTTCCCAGTTCAATGGCCAAGTAATGGGGGCCGCATTCCCGGTGCTCCCATTGAAGCTCGGAGAGCAGATCTTCCGGGATTTCCAGCCAATAGATTTTCTCCAGGCCCGAGGGGACGGTCTTGGCTTTTAAATAAGCCTCTATCGCCTCCATGAACGACTTCGGGAATTTCATCCACCAAAAACTGGCGCATCAGGATTGACCTTCGCCGGATTTTCTGGCCACCATAAAGGCATCCAAGACAGAATAGACCCAGACGGCCGTCAGGATCAAAACCAGGGAAAGCAGTAAGGTCTTATCCTGGCGGGATAGGACTTGAGCAACAATGGTGAAGGGATGGTGACTTTTTTCAAAGACCTCCAGGGGCAGGGAAAGCAGGACCTTATTGAGATCAAAAATTAATTTGATCACCAGGGCCAGGAACAAGACAAAAACCGCGGCCATCAACAAGACAGCTTTGCGGACCTGGTGGTTGATGACTTGACCAAGTCCGGGTAAAACAAAGGCCGAAAGTAACGGTGCCAGTATTGTTCGTTTCATATTTTTTTTCTTAGACAGGATTAAACAGGATTTTCAAAATTGTTTTCGATTATAAAATCAAAGACCCGGAAAGGCAAGGACCGTTTCCTTAAAGATCATAAAAGATCATAAAAAACAAGTTGCCATTCTCCGGGGCCTGAATTAATGTTGGCTCCCATTAGTTATTCCCTCCCCCTTTGAAGGGGAAGAGAGGTAGGGGCGATTATCGTGAAAGGAATTCTGAAATGTTTTTAGATTGGGTTGAAATGATCCACCCGGTGAGTGGGAATGGTAATAATAACATTTTTCGACTGAACCTCCCCTCGGGAAGGGAAATTTTCGGACTGGCCACGGAAAACAATTACGGTGGGGAATGGGATCTCGGGCCCACCTGGAACTATATCGTCGGTCCGGAGAACCCTTTTTTGGTGGATACGGGCAAAAGCGGTATGGGCCTCAGGCTTTTGGAGATGATGGCTCAAATCGGCATCGAGGGAAAGGACCTTGATTTTGTCCTCATCAGTCACGGCCACGAGGATCATGACGGGGGATTGGCGGAATTGGTGGCGGCCACCGGGATCCCGGTGAAGGCCCATTCTGTCTATGAGAAACTGATTCGAAACTATCCGGACAAGGCCCCCTTTCCTTTTAAAAAAGCCTTTTCAGCCTCCTGCTGGCATTGTTTTATGCCCGAATCCTTTACCCAGGTCCATTGCCATGACTATCATCAGGAAAGGAACGCCCTTGAAATTGAAAAAATCGACCGGTTTCCTTTTTCCCTCGATAAAGACATATTGATTCATCATCTGCCCGGCCACACCCCCGACTCTTTAGCCGTTCAAATCGGAGAGGAAGCCATCCTCGTCGGGGACATCCTCCTCCCGGAAATAACCCCCCACCCCACCCAGGAAAAATTCTATCAGCTCACAGAAACCTTATTACCCGCACCTTATAACCAGGGGCCTCTTATTTATGGTTTACGGGCTTATGTGGACTCTTTGAAACGTCTCCGGCAAATTGCCGTTCGATTTCCCCGATTAATCGTCCTTCCGGGCCATCGCCTGTACAATAAAGACCATTGGAATATAATCGACCTTAAGACCCGGGTGGATGAAGTCATCGAGCATCATATTGAGCGCTGCGGAGCCATAGTAACCATCCTCCAAAAAGGACCCAAAACGGCGGAAGAAGTGGCCAGAGAACATTTCGACCCCGCGCTGCTGAAAGGGTTCGGGATCAGGATGGCCGAAAATGAAATCTTAAGTCATGCCGAACTACTCCGCTTTAGCCGCGATATCATCTTGGAGGAAGACAATACCCTGATAGGCCTTGGAACCAGTCACTTTGAATCCCTCATTCGTCAGGAGACAGAGACTTGAGGCTGGTATTTCCATAGGAAAACCCTATCCAAGATAATAAATACCTCTATATTTCCTATTTGACTTGCTCCGTTCCCTTCTTTAATTTGAATAAATGGAAAATATCCTTAAGACGACGGAAGGACCCTTATGGAAACGTTGAACTGCCAAGGCTTGGCCTGTCCCCAGCCGGTGGTGGAGGTCAGGAACTTCCTGGCAGCCCATCCCCAGACCGCGGAATTAACGGTCATCGTGGACAACCAGGCCGCTGCCCAGAATGTGACCCGGTTTCTGGAAACCCGGGAGTTTAAAGTTTCCCTTCAGGGAGCCGGTCCCGAATTTCAGGTCATAGCCCAAAAACAGGACCAGGGAAGCTGTGAAATAGCCACAGAAAAGATGATGGAGAAGCCGCAAAAGACCCTGATCATGATCGGCCAGGATACCCTGGGACAAGGGGACGATCGATTGGGGACACTGCTGATGCTGAATTTTCTCCGGACCCTCAAGGAAATGGGAGATGCCTTATGGCGGCTGGTTTTTGTCAATAGCGGAGTAAAATTGACCATCGAAGGAGCCGAGGCCCTTCCGGTCTTGCAGGAACTGGAATCACAGGACGTCTCGATTTTAGTCTGCGGAACCTGCCTGAACCATTTCGGTCTCTTGGAAAAAAAACGCGTCGGTGAGACCACCAATATGCTCGACATCGTCACCAGCCTGGAGGTGGCCGAAAAGGTGATTAGTTTTTGACCCCCCTCGATCTATTTCGGTTGAGATAACACCTGGACGAAAAGGGTCACCAATACGGCCAGAAACTCAAATTCTAAAAATCGGGTGGCATTTCGATCAACCAACAGAGTCACCCTGGCCGGGAATTCGTCATCCCGGTCATAAAAAATCAATTGCACCGGTATCTTGGGGAGCAGCTCAAAAATCAAGCTCACCGAGCCCAGGCCCGATTCCCCACCGATCCGCCCACCCAGAGAAGAGGCTGCAACCAATAGTTCCGGCACCCGTCCCTGAAAACGTTTGATCAAAGGGATCTCCAAGGCGTCCCGGGAATAACTGCCTTCTTTGAACACCGGCCCGGCGAGTTCCGAAAAAGTAACAAAACGCCCGGCCGGTTCACTTCTGCTTCCCTCCAAAATATAATGGGCCGTAGGAGATGCTAATTTTGGCGTTTAAGTGGCTATTTAATCTTGAGCACATCCCTCAACCGCTTGAAGTTGTGTCTCTTTCCACCTTGCTGTAAGTAACCGAAGTAGAGTCCATATCCATCTTTCAATAGACCTCGCTTTTCTGTCCCTACAAACAAAGCAAGATAACCTTTTATCTCCGGCCCTTCCTTTAGCATCACTTCCAAACACATGGGCATGTCCCGCTCTTGATCGATTGCGGTTCCCGTACCCTCACCACAATCGGTAAAGTGTTCGCCCCATAGCACCTCGTACCGTGCCGGTAGGTTAGAGCGCAACCAAACCTCTATGGGCTGATCGGGAAGAACTCTATCGAAGTCTCGCGCCGTTAATGACATGGCCCTCTTCACCCGTTCGTCGTCTGCCTGCGTAGCGCTGGAGAAAGAGCAGAAGACGATGGCCGCCAGAACTATGACCAAGTATCTTTTATTCGTCATTGCGAGCCCCCGAAGCGCATAACTTGGCGGCCACCGGCTTGGCGTGCTGTTTTGCCACGTCCGGTGTACCTATTTGTTCGCTGTCTCACTTGATGTAGTATCCCGCGGCCCTCCATTTTCCGTCGCTGTCAACCATGAATGTTACTGTTTCAATGGCGGATTTCTTTTTCTTGAATGCTGTCTTAAAAGACATGACGACATACTTTCCGTCCGGGGCGCCGGGAAGACTGCTGGATTCTTGCGCCTTTACTATCTTGCGGCTGGCCAGCTCACCCAGCGGTTTGCGGAATCCCTCCATAGACGCTGACCATCTCTGTTCAGTTACAGCCCTTCGAAAATAAGAAGAAGCTTCATTCCAACTCCCCGAGTAGTTCCCGCTGTCTATGAGAGACAGCCAGGCCTGAGCGGCAGAAATGGCTGCTGTCTTCTCTGCCCCGGATTCAGCGAACAATGGACTAAAGCCGAAGCAGGTCAACAACACGGTCATTAAGATAAAGGATGTAGCTCTCATGAAATCTCCTCCTTATTTTTTCCAAAAGCGAATGCGGCGTTGACCCGTGGCACGGAGGTCCAATAGCCTGGTTGTCCCGCTGCGGCGGCGCCGGCCCGGAGCACAGGCGTACGTTGCCCAATTCGACGCTACTTTTTGCGACCGCACCAGTGACAGGTTATGGACGGTGGGATGCGTATTCATCCGAGCAGCCTACGAATCATTTTCTGATATTGAGTGTTATACTTTTTTGCTTCGTTTTTAAAAAATTCTACGCTCGCCTTGCTGAGAGCAATAGTGACTTTAACGGTTTCATCCTTAAAAACCAGCTCTTCCGGTGAAGGAAGGAAATCTGAAATAACCTTCACTTTTCCGACAGGTTCATTCGTAAATTTGACTCGTTCTCTTTCATATGATTTTCTTGCCTTTCCGCGAATATCCGGCGCCAACGATTCTAATCTTATTATTTCGGTAAGTAAATCTTACGGTGCATAATTCCTTTGGAAACCCTGCCAAGGCGAATAATAGCGATTCTCATCGATCGACCGTGTTCCAAGTCTTCTAAAATGACACGATTGTGATCAATCCGCACTGGCCCACTCTACTTGGACAGCACATGGTTGGTGGTTACGTCGGCAATGAGTTTCTCTGATTCTCCATAAACCAGGGTTCGAATGACGCTGACCGTCCGGCCCCGCTTCACGAACGACGCAACGGCCTTGAACGAGCCTTCCTTCTGATTGCTCAGGAAATTGGCATTAAGGGTGATCGCTAAAGGAAAACTCTTCATGCCTTCAGCCGCTTCTCCGGGTCCCATCGCCAAGACCGTTGCTGTTACGTCCGCAAGCCAAAGAATTGCCCCTACGTGAACCACCCCGAACGGATTCTTGATGCCCGGTTGAATCGGCATCTCCGAAACGGCCTTGTCCGGACCTCGCTCGGTAATCGTAAACTCGATGGACCCTTGAACTTTCATTGGAACTCCTTTCACGCGCGAAAGTAAAGTTTACCAGAGTCCGTTGTTCGGGCGATGGCTGGAACGGCCGGCTATTGCAAGGCAACATTGGGTCGGACTCAAATTCTTCAGCATTCAAGGCCCGTGCAAGCAATTACCATCAGGCCTATGGCATGGTTGGTGCCGCTGCGGCGGCGCCGGGCCGGGACATGGACCCGATAGGGGCAACGCCGCATTGGCGACAACGCAGGCGACGCCGACGGAAAACTGAGCGAGAGGCCGCTTTTCATGCTGCTTTGAGCTTAGCAATTAGCTCACGCACCGCCGGCACTATTTCTGTTGGGACTTCCATGACCGTTTGGCCCGATATTTCAAAGGCTGCCTCGTCTTCGGCGACAGCTTCTTCCTCCGACTGAGATTCGTAATGGGCCAATACTCTGTTCACACGCTCTGCGTCCCATCCGGGTGGAAATTTGCTTTGCTTCATTTGTTTTTCCTCCTCCTTCGGCGGCGATATGCAACTAATGGTTTGCCTGTAAGCTCGTACGCCGTAATGACAAAAACGCTATTGGGCGAAGGATCAGGGACATAAATAACCCTGAGATGTCGGCCCGCCGATGTCTTTCCAATCGCGACCCTTGATCCTTCCCGTCCAGGTCGATCTTCACCGGGGTTTACGAGAATCTCTTCCACCTCGCTTTCCTCAATGTTGTGGCCATGGATATGAGGCAACTGCGTCCCTGGATCAATGTAATAACGTATATTCAATATGTCCCCTTTATGTCATTCTTTCATCAGCTAATGCGGCGTTGACCCGTGGCACGAAGCTTGCGGGGCCGGAGGACCGGTGCAAGCGAGCGCCATCGGCGTCCAATGGCCTGGTTGGTGCCGCGGCGGCCCAACATCTGCAATTACTGCTTCTGAATGATCTCTTTCAAATCCGGATCAAGCAATTCCCACAGGTGAGGGTGGCTTTCTACTAAACGGGCAATGTCGCCAAGGTCTTTGAGTTTCTTGCTTTGTCTTCTTTCCGTATCCCGCCACGCTTTGATTTTTCCGCGCAATGTGTCTTCCAGAGACGCAACCCGCATAAGAATTCCGTGTATGTCTGCTGGAACGGATCGACTCGGGAAGTCTTTGTAGAAATCTTCCGTGCTCAATTGAATACTGACCTTGGAACGACCCCGAAAATTGATTGACCATGGAAAACGTTCCGATTTGAATCCGGCTTCCTCGAGGATTTTCGTTGCAAGATCCACTGATTCTGCGGCAACAACAAAATCAACATCTTGAGTGACCATGGCTTCAGCCGCCCAGTGATTAACAGCCACGCCTCCGATTGCGCACCATGCAAGATCTGCTCGCTCGAGACAATCGACCAAACGCATGACATCGTCCGTGCCACCTGCCGTCTGCCAATCATAAAATTGTTTTGGGGTCATGTTGTGATCCTTGATTATGTTTTTTGCGTGCCGAACGTGAAAGCTCAGCGATTGGGCGAAGCCCCGTTCACTGGAGCGGATTGTTGAGCGTGCCGCTTCTCATCCTGCTCTCCATAGACCGACACGAACATCCATTCGCTCACTCGGGAAAGAATACCGAAACCGGGGTGAACACAGAAAGCCTCTGCCACCGACCGTGGAACAATCCGTCGGGCTACCACCAGCCAGCAGGCGGCTCCCAAGCACATCAGGACCGGAATCAGCAGAATGAACACGAAGGCGCCCGCGAGGATGACGAGAACACCTGGCGACGGAAACAGTCTCTGCAGGAATAGACCGGCCGCCGTGATGCAAGCCACCATCGGCAACAACATGGCAAACAGCAGGGACACATAAGCCAGCGGATGTTTCCGTTGCGCTTCGACCGCTTTTTTCGGTAGTAGATTCAGGCTGTTCATTCAAACGCCCAACGACGCATTGGCGACGCCACAGGTGGCGCCAACATTATTATATGGATTCTATCTCCTTCAGGGTTTTGCCGTCTTTGTTCTTCCATGCGATAAGACCGTTCGCATGACCACCATGGACTACAGCCGCAGCCGCACTGGGACTGGAAAACTCCTCATCGCGCGTGAATACAAGATGGTCTTCGTGGGGAGAAAGGACACCTTCGTCTTTGAGTCTTTGCCGCATGTTCAGTGGCCATGGGTATTTCTGCGAGGATGCTCGCTCTTTCAGTACCGCTTGAGACCCTTTCAGGACAAGGAAGCCGTTCGGGGTGAGACGACCTTTCGCCTTTAGCCCTTTTATCTCACAGTAGAGCATTTCCTTCTCTGCGTCGGTCGCGGCTTTACCGGCTACGGCTAACTAACAGTTCAACACCAAGCACCGGCAGAAGCTGGTATATCTTCTCCAAGAAGACTTCCATATCTTCACGATCTGACTCCGGGAGTTTTGCACCACTGCTCTGGCCGTTCATGACAAGCGCTCGATTTGCCTGACGGGCTTGGTCTATGAGCTTCCCTTCCAGATAGCGGATGTGGGCTTTCGTAAGGTTTTCGTCTTTGCTTATGAAATAGATGATTTGGTTCCAGAAATCCTTTTCCAGATGAGCCTTAACACGATCTCTGATGTTTTCCGCTTCGCCAACGTATAGAGCAGGCTTCCCCGATTCCGGATCATTGCCCGTTAGGAAGTACACACCTGAACTGCCGGACTCTTCACGCCCTATCACGCCTTCAAATTCGCTGCGTGGTCCCGCGACAGCTTTGCCAGTCCAGTTTGACAGTTCTGCCGTTCTCAGCCGTTTGGGATCGCCATGTACCAGAAAGATCTTAATTGTTGCGGTTGACATCTCTTAACTCCATATGATGCGGCGTTGTCCCGTGGCACGAAGCTTTGGGACATAACCAACGGCATCCCGACCATTTTTGAATTCGGTAACTCATTATAAATTATAAATATTATCTTAACAAATCATTTTTGCGAAATAAGGCAATTCCCAACCGACTGCAAGGGGAATATAACAAATGGCTGTCCCCCTATTATCTCGACTTTTGCGAAAAGGTTCTTATTTTGTGGATTGGTCCTTGGGCAGGTTGGGAGGGGCCTTGGGGGGTGTGATCACCGGCTTCGATAAGCCCTTGGGTGTAGAGCGAACCTTACGGAGCTGTTGTTTCCGCTTAAACTCCCCGTATTTCCCAAATCGTCCGCCCATAATTAAAAGGTTACCACACCTCTATTATCCGGTCAAACCTCATCTTAACAATTGTTATGAAAAGCCTTGACCTCCTTCCCCAGGCTGTGTTGAGCGACCGATTGATTAAATAATCTTATGGTAGCAAGGTATAATAAGGCAAAGAAATAACAAAAGAAAAAGGGGGAGAAAGGAGAGAAATCTTTTTTCTCCCCCTATGTTTTTTTACGGTGCTTTGCGATAAAGTGGTACCAAATTGGTAGCAAGTTTCGAATGAAAAATAAATAGCGAGTCTTCTTGCCTGCAACCCTCAGAATGGAGGATCTTCCATGAGCAGATCGCAAATCGACTCATTCAGAAAATGAAGTTTCTGAATTAATTTTTTGCCAATTGGTCCAAAAAAACACAGAAAATATTTCCCCAATTGGGGAAAAAACTAACCACATACCTGAGGGGTAACTCCGCCCTATAATTTCTCTTGAACCCGAACTCCAACAAGAAGCAGGGAAGGAGGCCGTTAAGACCGCACAACCACAAATACCATTGCCTGAAGATTATTCGTCCTCGGGCCGCACAGGAGATCAGGGAGGGACGGAAAAGCACCAAATCTGAAAAAATTTCCACGACGGCTTGATGGTTGACCCGGGTACGAGACTTGCACCTACAAGTCCACTAAAAGGGTAACACCTAAAATCAACTATTACCGATTGAAATTGATCAAAGCGTCGGCGAGAACGGTCGGCTTCGGTTGCGCTGCGAAGCTCACCGGAGCGGCGTCAACTACAAGCCGGTTAGGCTGCCCTTCACGTTTCATTGTCGTGGCTTCCTGAACGATAGGCAGTACAAGTCACCGCCAGCGATGTCTTTAACTCGCACGTCTTGCATTTCGGGAGATAATAATTCAACCGGCGCAGCAATTGTTTGTTTGCGGTTGCTATAGAACCCACTCGTCACAGGAAGGTTTTCATACTTTTGCGTCATGCTTCGTTCTCATCTCCGATGACAAACTTGATGCCTGGCTTGGCGACACGGATCATTTCGCGAATAACTGCCGCTTTGTCATTGAAAAAGTTGATCCCCCCAAAATGAAATACTACATCAAATACTTCGTTTTGGAATGGCAGTCGCTCCGCTGTTCCCTTAAAGAGCGTCACGCCGAGTTTCCATTTGTAGTGTTGCGTTGGCATTGCTTCAACATCCTCCATGAGATGTCGAATCCAAAAAATTGTGCGCTGTGCGGCAAAAATTGCAAATTGCGCCCGGTGCTCACAGAACTTCTAACACGCGGTCGCTCTCTTTAACTTCGAGTTCATCGAGATATTCGCGCAAGCGGGCTTCGACACTCATTCCTTTCCAGCGTGAATACAACCATGTCGAGAAATCGTAAAATGGTGCGAAATGATCACACATCGCCTGATATCTTTGGTTCGACCCGGACATTTCGCCTTCGAGGAGAAAAATCGGAATGCCGTTACGAATGGGAAATCGCTGGCCGGTTTTTGGATTGACGAGAAGTTCTTGGGGACGGCCACGTACGTCAGGCTCGGTTTTGATTTCAAGTGCATCGTGTGTGGTCGGATTGCAGATCAGTGCGAGGTTACCTGTTTTAGATTTCTAGAGCACAGCATATAAGCAAATCGCTTGAAAGAGATTTTATTCTATCTTTTAAAGAATACTTTTCTTTTGCTGTCTCTTTCCAATACGAAGAAGTAAATTCGGCGTCAACCTTTGATCAAATTCGGGAGAAAGGCGGTTATCTGCGGCAAGAAAAAGATAATCGCCATAGCAACCAAGTCGGCGACAACAAAGGGTATGACTCCATGGAATATCTCTCCGAGGTTAGAGTCTCGAGCGATTCCTGACATGGCGTAACAAGCCAAACCCACCGGAGGAGTAATTTGAGCCAACTCAGCCATCATTGTCACCAAGATTCCGAACCAGACCGGATCGAAATGCAAAGCTAAAACCGTCGGCAAAAATATGGGGATGGTTAAAGACATCATAGCAAAAACTTCCATCATACACCCCAATGGGATGTATAAAGCCAAAATTAACGCAATAGTCACCATTGGAGGCGCTTGAATACCGGCAAGAAGTTCGGCTAAACGCATAGGCAATTGAGTTAACGCCAGTAAGTAGCCGAAATAGTAGGCCATAATGATAATAAGGAACACCATGCACGTTATACGCCCAGTCTCTTCCAGAATGTGCAAGAGTTTACGCCAAGTCAACCCTCTTTTCATGATAGCGAAAATAAATGTGGTGAATGCGCCAACGGCAGCAGCCTCAGTACCCGAAAACCAGCCGACTATAATTCCACCAATAATGAAAGAAAAGATAGCCAAAACGGGGAAGCCGCTGGGAAGTGACTTAACCCGTTCAGACCAGCTGAATTTTGGAGCAGCCGGAGCTAGAGATGGATTGAGGGTCGTTCTCAAATATATCATTCCCATATATGACGCTGCCAGAAGCAGACCAGGGAATATTCCTGCCAAAATCATCTTTCCCAAGGAAACATCCGTTAACGACAGAATATACCACAAATACAGTGCTCGGTGGTATTAGAACGCCTAATGTTCCGCCGGCAGCCACGGACCCGGCGGCCAGTTTACGGTCGTATCCATACTTGCGCATTTCTGGGTAGGCCATTTCCCCTACGGCAACGACGCAGGCCAGACTGGATCCGGTAGCCGCCGAAAAAGCCGCGCAGGTGCCTACCGTCGACAAAGCCAACCCACCCTTCCAAGAGCCTAACCACTTATGAAACATGTGATACATGGCCGTTCCAACACCCGTGGTCCCCATGAACTCGCCCATCAGGATAAAAAGGGGGAGAGAGGATCAGAACAAATCCGGTGGATTCCGACCAAGCATTGAGCGCTATCGCGGTCAGCGCCGCCTTTACGCCAACAAGAAGAGAACAGCCGATAAAACCAGCGATGCCAAAGCAGAACGCGACTGGAACTCTTAAAACCATCAAGCCCACCAGAATGCCTATACCGATAAAACCAACTGTAAACGGAGTCATAAAATTATTCCCCTCCCGGAATATCGGCCAGCCCAGTAAGTTCTCCGTTGCCATTCTTGGCAGACAACATAGTATATAACTCTGCCAGCAATTCAAAAGCAGTTAGAACGCCTCCGAAAAACATGACTCCCAAAGCGGGATAGATTGGCCATTTTAATACATCCGTAGTTTCTCCACTTTGATAAGCGGCTACCATGCGATCCAATAGTGCCCAGTCAACGAGGACAATCATGACAACCATCACAATTTTCACCATGCCGTCCGAAAAGTAGAGTGCCTTTGTTGACAATCTTGACTCCATAAACTGCATGGCAATATGTCCCTTCTTTTGTGTCGTCCTGGCTATTGTCAGCCATATGATAACTACCATAATAAATTGGCTCATTTCAAGGCCGCCACCAATAGGGTGATTAAACAAACCTCTCATGACAACGTCCAGGGTCGCGATTATCATTAAGGGAATAAGAAATAAAATCCCAATGAAGTTAGCCCCTCGCACCAATACTTTAAAACCCTTAATCAATTTCAGCATGGGTTAAGCCTCCTTCCCGGCTTTTATAAAACGTTCAGCGGTTCCGATGCCCTTCCTTGAACCCTAATGTTACACCGTATTTCTTAGCGCTATTAACAAGGTCTTCGATCAGGTTTTTCCCTGGGAGCCCTTTTTTTTCCATGTCTTGAATCCAGTTATCAATAACCGGAATACTGCTCTTTTGCCACTGTGCTAATTCATCTGGAGAAGGGTGAAAAAGATTAACACCCAAACCGGGCAACTGAGCAAGAGCCTTAGTCACTTCCTTATCAAAAAATTTTCCTTGCATCGGGGTGATCCTGTCTTTTTTGGCCAAATCATCGATTGCCGCTTTAATATTCGCAGGTAGCTTCTTGTAGTAATCCAAATTCATTGCTAATACAAACGACGCGCTGCCTATGTGATTTAGATTTACGAACTTGGCAACTTCTTGAAGCTTCAAATTGAAGATCGGAGCCACCCCCAGCACGACCCCGTCTAAGATACCTCTTTCAAGAGCGGGATATACTTCCGCTACAGGGATCGTGGTGGGGACTGCTCCCCATTCTTTAATTGTACTGGTCCAAGGTCCTCCTGCGCTTCTTAATCTTTTGCCTTTAAGATCGTTGGGAGTACGGATGGACATCTTGGCAATTATATCATAGGGTGCGGTCACACGTAAATACAGCAACTTATAATTGGCTAACTCTTTGGTGAAGTAACCCTTGTTGAAAAGATCATAAAATACCTTGTTGGCCACATCTCCATTTGGCCAGGAAAAGGGTAGGTTCATAACCTCTAAGAGAGGAAACCGGCCCGGAGTGTAGCTAAAAATGATAGCGGCAGCATCCGTTCCGCCGGTCTGAAGCAAGTCGGCATAGGTATTGGCTTTGCCGAGGGCTTCGCTATAATAAAAAACGGACTTGATGCGCCCTTGAGTTCTTTTCTCAAGTTCATCGGACCATTGTTTCACGCACATTCCAGCGGGATGCGTGGCCCCAACCCACATGGCTATTCGCAGATCAATTGGTTTTGTTTCTGCACTTAAATGTATCGGGGTTATCAATAAGGTTGCTATGAGACTCAGGACGGTGCATGTAAGGCGGACGATGATATTCATGAGATCACCTCATTAAAAGAGTTTTAAAGAGTCCGGCCATCTGGCCTTAGTTTTTTTATTTTCTTTTGTTTCAAAAAACCGTCAAAAATTTCCATTGCTTTCATTAATTTTAAAGGAGGGCTTTGATAGTCGCTGTTCGATGGCAATTGGGATTTGGTCCAAATGATCCACAACTGTGACTCCGGCTTCTGCCAAGGCTGCTTTTTTGAATGAAGGACGGCCAAAGCCCCGCTCTATGATGGCGCCGGCATGTCCGAAGGGCATCCCCTCGGGCAACTTTTCCATGAATTCTCCGGCCACATAAGCCACCACTGGCTTGCTAAATCCTCCCATGCCGATAAATGCGGCGGCATCCTCTTCCATACGGCCTCCCGGTTCGCAGAACAGAACCACCGCCAAGGTTTGATCATCATTTTCAAACAATTCCAAACCCTCACGAAATGTGGTTCCAATCATAGGATCACCGCCGATGGATACGAGCGTACTTTGACCGATTCCAGCTTTGGTTAGGAGATTGCCGATTTCATGGCTAAGACCACCGGAGCGTGAAAGCACGCCGACATGGCCTTCCATGAAGTAGTAGCCGGGATTTCCGAGAATTCCCATTTTACTTTTACCAGGACTGATCAATCCGTTGCAATTGGGCCCGATCAACCGCATTCCTCGGGATCGGGCAATATGAAAGGCTTCCGAGAAGTCACGGCTCGGAACCTTATCGGTGATGATGACCGCCAATTGGATGCCTGCGTGTGCCGCTTCGACAATGGCATCCTTGATGCCCGCCGCCGGAATATAGAGAACGGAGGCGTTGGCGCCGCACTCGTCCACGGCCCGGGCCACTGAATTGAAAATGGGGACTCCCAAGATGATTTGTCCCTCTCTGCCCGGAACCACTCCGGCAACAACCTTCGTCCCGTATTGGATGCTGTAGCCGGTGTCGAACTGGGCCTGATGTCCCGTGATCCCTTGTACGACGACGCGTGTGTTTTCGTCGATCAAAATGCTCATGATTGCCCTCCTTCTTTTCGAGAATCCCTGGATTTCAAGATTTCTACGATCTTTTCCGCTGCAGCCTGAATGCTCACTTCTGACCCATAATAATGAATGCCGGGAACGGCTTCTAACAAACGCCGGGCTTCGTCTTCTCCTATGCCGGCCCACCTGGTCACGACTGGAATCTCGCGAGGATCGATGTTGAATTCTTCCAGAGAGTGAATGATCAATTTGGCAAACTCGGAAACATCGAATGCACCGATAATATTGCCGCCGGAAAAAACCGCCCTGATGCCGGGTTTCGTCAAAGTGGCGTCGAGCAGTACCTGCCATTTATCTTCAATTCCTTTTCCCGGTCCGACATCACTATAGTTGCCCGGTTTGCCGCCAGCTCTGACGATCGCGTCCAACGCGACCAGACTTGCCCCGCCTCCGATGACATTAAAAGCAATGTCTCCATCGGGAAATTCTGTGTAGCGGGTTGCACCGCCGCCGGGTTTCTTCAGGTCGGCTTCCAGTACCTTTTCTTTCCCTCTCGGTAAAATCTCCAAGGCATCGATCCATTCCGTAATCCGCAATGTCTCTTAGTTCTGGGTGTCGAAACAGGGCCTCATCTCGACATTCAAGAGAGCACCGACAGCCAAAGCCTGACCGGTTCCATCGATGGCCAAGGGGTTGATCTCTAGAATCCGTGCATCTATCCGGCGGAAGAGCCGATATAGAGAAACTAAAACAGGACTGATTTTCTCCGTTTCTTTTGGGAAAATCCGGCTTTGTAACAAAGAGACCGTGCCTGAAATGTATAAAATCCTTCAACGATATCAATGTCGTGGCGAAATACAAAATCGGGATGTTTTTGTGTCAATTCCTCAACATCTATGCCTCCTAATGGGGAAAGGAGCAAAACTGGAGACCTCAACTGGTTATCATAGGTAATAGACACGAAAATTTCTTTGCAGATATCTATTTGTTCTTCGATGAGGACACTCTTGATCAGGTAGCCGTCCACTTGAAGGCCCAGAATATCAGACATAATTTGAACGGCTGATTCCTGATTTGTGGCCTTCTTTATTAAGCCAGCTTTTCCTTTCTTGCCTTTTGGAACGAGCGCTTTCATAATCCATGGAAATGGGAGGGACTTCTCAAGTGTCTGTAAGTCACTATACGAATCAAGCACAAAGCCAGAAGGAACAGGAATATTTTCGGCTTTTAAAAAAGCCTTGGTATGATTCTCTAGAATTCTAGCCATTATTAAACCTCCATCGCAAAATTGATTTTATAGACGAAAGAACTCCGGTATAGTGGGTCTTTCCATCCGGTATTACAGCACTTCAAAACCAGAAATGTTACTGCGCTTTCTTGTCTCCAGTCAGCAACGCATTAAAATTTTCAACGCCCCTATGCAGATGAGAAACCATGAGGTCTTTGGCCATTTGAGGATCTCGCTGCTTGATGGAGGCAATTATTTTTTCATGATCATTCAGAGAATCGCGTATGAGTTCCGAAGAAAATGGATATAGATTTCTGAAAACGAACACTTGGTCGAAAAGTTGGGATATAATACGGCACAAGAAAGTCCAGCCTGATACTGCATAGATGGCATGATGAAATTCCCTGTTGAAGAGGAAAAAATCTTTCGAATTCAGGGTAACTCCAGATATCGCTTGATGGCTTCCTTCTATCTCCTTAATTTGATCCGCTGACATACGAGTAGCAGCCAATTGCGCAGCCTTGCCTTCCAGCAAGAATCTTAGTTCAAAGATCTCCGTGATTTCTTCCATACTCGGGGGAGAGGCTACAACGGCCCCCTTGTTAGGAATAAAAGTAACGAGTCCTGTGCAGGCAAGTTCTTTAATTGCTTCCCGAATAGCTACCCGCCCAAGGTTCAGCTCCTTTTCTAATTCTCCGGGAATTAGCCGTGTGCCCGGTTGAAAATCATTATACAGGATGGCCTCGGTAATTTCGTTAACAGCAACTTCGCTCATCGTGAGATACTTATTCTTCTTACTAGTAATTGATTTCATTGGTCTGTCCTAAATTAATTTTACATTTTATAAAATATATATTATAAAATATTCCTAAGTCAAGAAAAAAATGCAAATTGGAGAGGGGAAAGGAAATTGTCCGTTGAGATATATTCTCCCTTCTCCTTTAAACATATAAATAATCTCATCCACAGTGGTGGAAATCAGTCTAAGGCCGTTAAGGGCCTTCCCATTGATTGCTGAGGCTGAAATAAGAAAACCTGCATCTCGATTGAGAAATGGGGTTCCCTCAATACCTCAATTGATTTGTCCCCTTAGGGTAAGGGGCGTTGCCGGAAGACGGGTTAATTTGCTAATCTAACCTTTGAATTAATCGCATTATGAACGATTTTGAGAATAGTAAATAAGAGGATTTATGATACAAAAGGGATCTTTTTTTGGGGGGGGTCTGATAAATTTCCGTCTGTACTACTCCGAATTTTCAAAACTCGAAATTGAACGCTTACAGGAAGAACTTCTCGAATGGGTTACCCATTATATTTGGCCTTTTGACCGGTGTTCCCCAAATAACCCATTTATTGACCAAAACATGACAATTTTTTGTCTAATCATGGAGGTTAAGACCTGTCCCTTTAGCCTATTCCTACCCTTCAAAGCTCCCCTCTTTAAACCGTAAGCTCCCAAAATAATTGTAATTTCATCGTTTAATAAATTAATGGCTTAATTGTTGCAAATAGAATATATAAAACTAACTGGGAAAATTGGCTTTTCGGCTTTTACCAGAAAAAGGAATTTCTATGAGACATTTTAGCGATGACGTTCTAAAGGCGGATGAAGTATCGAGATGGCTGAGAATCCCTAAGTCAACCATTTATAAACTCTGCCTGGAAGGTAAGATCCCTGGGACCAAAATCGGCAGACATTGGCGGTTTGACCGTAAAGATATTGAGGTTTGGTTCAAGGAAAGGATTAAAAATGGAAACCAGGCGATCAGCTTATGACAGCCAGGTGCCCCCCAGGGAGGGATGATCGGTCTGATTAAAGTCGACGACAGGCGCCACTTTGAAATACTTTGAAATCAACCTGGAGGCAGAACAGCGCGCACCAAATTAAAAATCAGTTCTCAACTCTTAAAATTGGCCAAAATCATTCCTTCCGGAGCACAAGAGACCCTGGAATGAACCTTTTTCGCAGACAAAACTCCATCAGAGGGAAACTCCTTTCCCTGATCATGCTGGTCAGCGGCTTAGCCTTGCTTCTATCCGGTCTGGCCTTTGTTAGTTATGATTGGATCATCATCAAAAAAGATATGGACAGGAATCTCCAAGCCCTGACCGAAATCATTGGGAATAATAGCGCGGTCGCACTGGTCTCCGGGGACGCGGCTGGCGCCTGGAGGACTTTGAAAGTCTTGGAGGCCCGAAAGGAGATCGAGGCGGCCTGTCTCTATGATTCCAACAACCAGATCTTCACCAAATATCACCGGGACAGGGATCAAGCGGAGGTCTTCCCTTCCGAGGTGGGAAAAGAAGGAAATCAATTTATTAAGAACAAATGCATTCTTTTCAGGCCCATCGTTTTAAACCGGGAAAAGATAGGGACCCTTTACCTTCGGGCCGATATGACGGGGTTCATGGTGCGATTTTATCATCATCTCCTCACCGGGGGTCTTATCCTTCTTATCTCGTTTTTAGTGGCCTTTCTTGTGGCTTTCAATCTTCAACGGGTCATCTCCGGCCCGATCCTGCGCCTGTCGCAAACGGTCCAAAAAATATCGTCTCAAAAGGATTATTCGATCAGGGCCGAAAAAATAAGCGAGGATGAATTAGGGATCTTGACGGAGACTTTTAACGGCCTGCTGAGCCGGATCCAGGAAGGGGGTGGGCCCCCGCGGGAGACCCACGATGAATTAGAGGTGCGGGTCTTAGACCTGGACCGGGCCAATCAAGACTTACTAAAAGCCAAAGAGAATGCCGAGGCGGCCAACCGGGCCAAGAGCGAATTTTTGGCCAATATGAGTCATGAACTTCGAACACCCTTAAACCACATCATCGGGTTTACCGAATTGGTTTTGGATAAACATTACGGAAAATTGAATTCCACCCAATCGGAATTTCTGACCGATGTCCTTGGCAGCAGTCACCATCTCCTTTCCCTGATCAATGATATCCTGGACCTGGCCAAGGTGGAATCTGGAAGGTCGGAACTCGACCTCTCCGAGGTCCCGCTGAAGCCATTATTGAAAAACAGTTTGGTCATGGTCAAGGAAAAGGCCATCAAACACAATATCAAACTCAAAACCGATTTTGATGGCATACCCGACGTCATCAGGGCCGATGAACGCAAATTGAAACAGATCCTCTACAATCTCCTGTCCAATGCCGTCAAATTTACCCCCGACGGAGGCGCGGTTCTCCTGTCGGTGAATCGGGTGCGGCCGGAGTCCTCGGCCCCGGTTCCATTCAAGGATATTGATTCCGAGGGGATGACTCCAGACCCCGCGTCCGATGGTGATTATCTTAAATTCAGCGTCAAAGATACGGGCATCGGGTTGCAGACGGAAGATCTGAAAAGGATCTTCAACCCCTTTGAACAGGCTGATAATTCGTCCAGTCCGTAAATATCAAGGTACCGGTCTGGGGTTATCTTTGGCCCGCCAAATGGTGGAAATGCACCAGGGCCGCATCTGGGCCGAAAGTGACGGGGAAGGGCAAGGGGCCTGTTTTAATTTTACCCTGCCCATAAAACAAATAGAGACAGAAAACTAAACCATGGAAAAAGCGACGATACTGGTGGTGGAAGATAATGCCCTTAACATGAAGCTGGTGCGCAGTCTTTTACAATTGGTCGGTCATCAGGTGCTGGAGGCCGAAGATGCCGAACAGGGGATTCGGTTGGCCGCCCTCCACCGACCGGATTTAATCCTCATGGACATCCAGCTACCGGGTATGGACGGGTTGGAGGCCACCCGGATCCTGAAGCGCAATAAGGAATTAAACAAGATCCCCGTGGTGGCCCTGACTTCTTATGCCATGCCCGGCGATGAACAAAAGACCCGGGAGGCCTCCTGTTCCGGGTATATCACCAAGCCGATCGACACCCGAAAGTTCATTCAAACGATTCAGGGCTTTTTAACACCAAGCACCCAACCGGTTGAGGCGGGGGCGGGAAAAGGGGTTATTGGAAGGCCTCGAGTTCTAATCGTGGATGATGATCCGCTGAACATCAAGTTGATGAAGGCTGAATTGCCGGTGGAAAAATTTGAAACCCTTTCGGCCACCGATGGTCCCCAGGCCATTCAGATCGTCCTTAACGAACTGCCGGACCTTATCCTGCTGGACATTATGATGCCCGAGATGGACGGATTCGAAGTCTGCCGGCGACTTAAATCCATGGAAGAAAGCAAAGAAATCCCGGTCATATTCCTCAGTAGCCTTACGGGTCTCGAAGAAAAAGTGAGGGGTTTTGGACTCGGAGCAGTCGATTTCATTTCCAAACCATTCCAGCGCGAAGAACTCCAGGCGCGGTTGCGGACCCATCTCGAACTGAGCCAGTTGCGGACCAAGCTTGAAGACCAGGTGGTGGAACGAACGATTCAGCTACAAAGGTTGACGGAAGAACTCAAACAAAGTCTGGAGAAGTTAAGAAAAACCATGGTGGGCATTATCCAGGCCATGGCCCTGACGGTGGAAAGCAAGGACCCTTACACCGCCGGCCATCAACTACGGGTGTCCCATCTGGCCAGGACCATCGCCCAGGAAATGGGGCTCTCCCAAGATCAGATCGAAGCCGTTCGGATGTCCGGTATGGTCCACGATTTAGGGAAAATTTCGTTCCCGGCCCAGATTCTTAGTAAGCCTACCCAACTAAGTGATCTTGAATTTGGGTTAATCAAGGTTCATCCGCAGATCAGTTTTGACATCCTGAAAGACATCGATTTCCCCTGGCCGGTGGCCCAGATCGTTTTTCAGCATCATGAAAGGATCAACGGGACTGGGTATCCCCTGGGGCTGTTTGGAAACGAAATCTATTTGGAGGCCAGGATCTTAGCCGTGGCCGATGTGGTCGAGGCCATTGCCTCACACCGTCCGTATCGGCCGGCCCTTGGTATTGAACAAAGCCCTGGAGGAAATCTCGAAGAATAGAGACATCCTTTATGATCCCGAGGCGGTCGATGCCTGTCTGAGGCTTTTTAAGGAGAAGGGATATAAAATTGAATGATTATTTCATACGGCATCGCCTTTAGGTTTCTGTTAACCGGGAGCCATAAATGAAGGACGGGGATAAGAGACGAAGTCGCGGTTAATGGATATTAATCGCTATTTGTTGACGCTTGTCGCCATCTGGACCGCGGGAGTCATTGCTTCGCTGGGATGGAATATCTACCAGTTGAAACAGTCCATCTTGAGCGCCGCCCGAACGAGCGCCAAAATCTCCTATGATAAGGACGTCATCTACCGAAGGTGGGTTGCCAAGCAGGGGGGTGTGTATGTGCCTGTTTCGGAGATGACCCCTCCCAACCCCTACCTCAAGGTTTCCCACCGCGATATCAAGACCCCCGATGGTCTGTCGCTCACCCTGATCAATCCGGCCTACATGACCCGCCAGGTCAATGAACTGGCCATGGAAGCGCATAACTTACAGGGGCACATCACCAGCCTCAATCCCATCCGGCCAGAGAATTATCCGGATTCCTGGGAAAGAAAGGCGCTTAAATCATTCGAGCGAGGGATAAAAGAAATCAGTTCCATTGAAAGGACGTCGGGGAAAGAATATTTTCGTTTCATGCGCCCTTTTGTCACGGAAAAATCCTGTTTGAAGTGCCATGAATTCCAGGGATACAAAGAAGGGGATATCCGGGGAGGAATCAGCGTATCGATCCCTATGGAACCCCTGAGGGCTATTGAACGATCCCGTATGGTCGAATTGACCCTCGCCCACAGTTTTCTATGGATCATCGGCCTCACCGGAATCGGTATTGGCACACGACGTCTATGGCGCCAGACCCTTCAGCGTGAAAAGGCGGAGGAAGAGTTACTTGTCCTCTCCATAACCGATCAACTGACGGGCCTGCATAACCGAAGGGGGTTTTTAACTCTTGCCGAACAGCAGTTGAGATTATCGGACAGAACGAAGGATAGAATGCTGCTCTTTTTGGCGGACATGGATGGGTTGAAGTGGATTAACGACACCCTGGGACATAAAGAAGGGGATAACGCCCTCATGGAGATGGCGCATGGTACTCAAAGAGACCTTCAGGTCATCCGATGTCATTGCCCGTATGGGAGGAGATGAATTTGCCGTCCTGGCCATCGATACCACTGAGGTACAATTCTGAAATCTTTACCGACCGGTTACAGAGCCTGATTGACGCGCGTAACAACCAGAAAAACCGGAATTATAAGCTTTCCATCAGTGTGGGCTGTTCCTTTTATGATCCTGGAAATCCCTGTTCGATCGATGAACTCATGGTGCAGGCGGATCAATTGATGTACGAAGAAAAGAGGAACAAAAACGCCCCCCCTCTTTAGTCAAAACAAAGGCTAAGAGACCTCAGGGACCGCCTGTTTCTTGACGTTTTAATTCAACTTTCTCGCGATGCCGCGGTACCACGACTCTTGAGAATTCGAGGGGCCTTCCGGGTTCGTTAAATTCTTTCAAACATTGACAAAAATGAAGACGATGATTATTTATGTTTTAAACCGTTTCTTAAACCATGAAGAAATGAATCGAGAACCAAAGGAGGTAGATGTATGTTTGATCTGATTCCTTGGGAAAGGACAAAGAGTTTGTCCAAGCTGAGAAAAGAGATGGATGATTTGTGGGGCCGTTTTTTTGGAGATGTGGGCTTTCAACCCTTCGCGGAAACCATTTGGGGACCGGCCTTGGATGTCAAGGAAACCAAAGATAACATCGTGATCACCGCTGAACTTCCGGGTATGAGCTCAAAAGATATTGAAGTCTCCATCAGCGGCGATTTGTTGACTTTGAAAGGGGAAAAGAAGCAAGAGAAGGAAGAGCGAGGAGGAATCCTATCACTTGGTGGAACGACGGTATGGGTCTTTTTCCCGCAATATCCGTTTGCCCGCCGAAGTGGACCCCCAAAAGATCAGGGCCAACCATAAGGATGGCGTCCTGACCGTTACTTTGCCTAAAAGCGAAAAGGCCAAAGAAAAACAGATCAAAATTAACGTGGAATAAGATCCGGTAAACCATCCCGGGTAAAAAGGCCGTGTGAATTAGACGGCCTTTTTTTGCGGGTTTGCCCTATTGCTCGTTATAGGGCTATTTCTTCATCCATGAACGATTTGTTGGGAGGGATTGATGAAAATTCTTTTTGCCGCCCCTGAGAATGCCTGGGGAGGTTTTTTCCATAAGATCCGAAAGGAACTCCCGGAGCACAATTTTAAGGCCGCCGGCCGTTTCGGGGTGGATAGCCTTAAAGGGGGTTCAGGTCCTGATCCCGACCATGACTTCGATTACCCGGGAGATGCTGGCCGAGGCCGATGACCTGCGCTTGATTCAACAGTGCGGCGTGGGACTCGAAGGTGTGGACCTGGAAGCGGCCAGGGACCTGAAGATCCGGGTGGCCAATGTGCCTTCGGATAAATCAGGCAATGCCGATTCGGTGGCCGAATTGGGGATCTATCTGATGATCGGGTTGGCCAGAGACTTCCGCGGTATGGCCAAAAGTCTGGCCAATCGGAAGATGGGCGAACCCCAGGGCCGGGCCCTTCAGGGGCTGACCGTGGGCCTGGTGGGCCTGGGCGGAATCGGCCGGGCCTTGATCCGGCGGCTCAAACCCTTCGGCGTCCGTCTCATAGGCATAAAAAGAAAAGACCCTCAAAAGGCCAAAGAAGACCTGGGGCTGGATTGGGCCGGAGGGCCGGAGGATCTTGGAGAGCTGCTTCAAAAGTCGGACTTCGTGGTTCTTTGTCTGCCGGTAACCAGGGATACCAAACAGATCGTGAATCGCAACACCTTTGCTTTGATGAAGTCCGGGGCTTATCTCATCAACCTGTCGAGAGGAGGTCTGGTGGATCGATATGCCCTGGAAGAGGCCCTGGCCTCCGGTCAAATCGCCGGTGCCGGACTGGACGTTTTTTGGGAAGAACCGCCTGATCCCGAAGATCCGATCTTTCAGTACAACGTCCTGGCCACTCCCCATATCGGCGGTTCGACCGATGTCTCGCTGAGAGGGATTGTTAAGGCCGTGGCTGAAAATATCCGCCGGGTGGCTCGAAATCAGAAGCCCTTATATCTTAAATAGGTTTCATCCGGAAATCGACCATCTTCCGGATGAGCTTTCAGCCATCAGCGGTCAGCATTTCAGCCCAACCCCCTAATGATTAAGGGTTTGGCCGAAAGCTAAAAGCTGACGGCTGAGCGCTTCATCCGGAAAATTGCTAGTTTCCGGATGGCTACTAAATAGCTGGCCATAAAGGGCTCTTGACAATCTTGTTCACAAAGGCCTATGATTCACCCTCAAAAGGACATCGGTTGTCCTAAAATTAAGAATGGAGGAATTAGTTCTATGAGAATTGCATTTCCGGTTAGTGAAGACCGAGGCCTGGAAAGCCCGGTTTATGGTCATTTTGGTTCGGCCCCTATTTTTGTGGTCTTAGATAGCTCAAATGGCGTTGTCGAAGCCATTGGAAATACGGATGCCCACCATGTCCACGGCCAATGTCAACCGCTCAAGGCCCTGGGGGGAACACCGGTAGACATGGTCGTAGTCGGCGGCATCGGGGCCGGCGCCCTCATGAAGATCCAGGGCAGGGGATAAGGGTCTTCAGGGCCGTCGAAGGCAGTGTGGGTGAAAACCTGGAACTATTTAAAAAAGGTCAATTGCCCGAATTTTCGGCCAACATGACCTGTGCAGGGCACCAGGGCGGCAACGGGTGCGCCCATTAAAGGAGAGATGAAAAAATGGAGCAGGATTTGACAAACAATAAGAATGAGTTGGCGAGTATACGGGAGATGCTCCTGGGCTCAGGGTATTCTGAAAAAGCGATCGACTATTATCTGACCAAACCCAATCAGGGACCGCTGAAAGATGCCGATCATGTTACCGAGCTGACAGGCCCCTGCGGCGATACGATGAAGTGTTATCTTAAGGTCAACAAGGGGACGATCCAGGCGGCCAAGTTTCAGGTGTTGGGTTGTCCCGGTGCTATTGCCGCCGCCATGGCCCTGGCCGACCTGGTCAAAGGGAAGGATCTCCTCCATGCCCTGGAAGTCAAGGACGGAGATGTCTTCCGGGAGCTGATAGAGATTCCCGATCAAAAACAACACTGCATCCGATTGGCCGTTAAAACTCTGGGCAAGGCCATCGCGGAGTTTCAATTAAAGGAAGAAAAAGGTTGATTTTAGAAGGAGGATAAAAAATGCCCTTGTATGATTTTCTTTGTCTTGACTGCGGAAAGGTAAGCGAAATGCTCCTGACGAACTCCGGTGATGCACCGGAATGCCTCGGTTGTGGGAGTAAAAATTTAAAGCGTATGCTTTCCGTCACTTCTTCTCTTTCCGGAGCGAGTCGGAACAGCCTGCCGGGGCCCGGGGATACGGCTTGCTGTGGTTCCACTCCCGCCCAGGCCACAGGCTGCGCCGGCCCGGGGAGTTGTTGCGGACACCGGCATTAAACGCTCCCGGCTTGGTTATCCCCCAATGCGTTAGTCGGAGACGGGAATCCAGTGTTTTTAAAGTGCTTGCTTATGGTCTGGATTCCCGTCGAAGTTTATCCCGCAAAAGGCGGTACCGGAATGACAACTTATTGAGTCCATCATCCAGGACTCCGAACATTTCCCTTGAGCGGGAGCGAGCAGAGGTATAATGTCTTCCGGTTCCGCTTCCAGCGGCTTTTCTTCAGCTCAGAAATCCCTTTATCAGGCTGCAAAAAATATCTATTTTCTCCAGAAAGGCGGCATGGCCGGTTTCGGGGACGCAGACGAACTGGGAATTGACCATGGCCCGGCTCATTTCGAGCATCTGGGAATAGGGGGTGATGATGTCTTCCTGGGCGGCGATCAGCAGGGTGGGGTGTTTAATGGCGGCCATATCCGCTCTCAGATCGTAGGTGGCATTGGAGGAAGCCAGCCTTATAAAGCCGTCAAACCATTCCTTAGTCAGAAAATCCTTGAACAGCTTTCGCCTGTTGGCCAGCCAGTCAAAGTGATTATTGTAAAAGCCCCGGGAATAGATGGGGATCAAGGCCAGGTCAAAAAAGGCCTCTCCATCGTATAACCGGGCGGCCCTCTTCCACAATTCTCCCAGGGAAAGAAGGTATTGATCCACGTAAGCCGAGGTATTGGACAGGACCAGCTTCTCGACCCTCTCCGGATATTTCAAGGTAAAAATCAAGGCCACCTGGCCGCCGTAGGAAAGGCCCCAGAGATGGGCCTTGGGGATTTTTAGATGGTCGAGGAGTTTTTTAAGATCTTCGGCATGAATGCGGTTATCATAACCTTCCGGCAGTCGGCTCGACTGGCCCTGGTCCCGCATATCGTAGATGATGAGTTGGAAGTGATCCTTGAGTTTGGCGACGTGGTCCACCCAGCTCAGGGTATTCATCATGATGCCGTTAAGCAAAACCAGCGGCGCCCCCTGACCATGCACTTCATAGTAAATCCCCGGATCATCTAAAAACATTGGTTCACCTCAAGATTGGATAGTCAATTTATTTCTTAGACGGGGTTAAACAGGATCTTGATAATCTTTTCCTTCGGAAAGATCGTTTCCTGGGTGCCTGTCTGCGTATTGGAATAACAGCCCCAGGGCCTTGATGCATCGTTCCGGTTCGGCGAAAACCGGAAAACCCAGTCCCTCGATCTGGTCCCTCAGATCACGCAATTTGACCGAGTCAGGGCCGTAAATCCAGGTGACAACAGGCTTTGAGGCTGAGCCTTTCAGCTCTTCATAGGCGTTGATATAGGCCTTGGTGTTGTTGCCGCCGGCGTCGGCCCAGAGAATATTGAACAGGGAATCCACATTTTCGTCTTTAAGGACCGCCTGTAGAATCCCTGAGTAAACAGTGGAGAAATCTTTCACCGAGGGAATCATGGGGCCAATATCGACCGGCATGCCCCCCAATCCGGGGAAGAGATCTTCGAACATCCCGGACGTTTCAGGGGCTAATCCGGCCATGGCCAGACCGTATTGGGCCCCTTCATCGGCGGCCAGAACCCCTACGGCGCCGGTATAGCTGACCAGACCGAAACGGTTTCCCTTCGGGAGGGGTTGGGAGGCAAAGACCTTGGGGAGCTCAAAGAGTTCGTTGAAGGCATTGAGCCGCAAGACCCCGGACTGCCGGCAGGCGGCCTCAAAGATCTTATCGTCAACAGCCAAGGCCCCGGTGTGGGAGGCGGAAGCCCGGGCCCCTTCCCTGGTGGTCCCCAGCTTGAGGGCCAGCAGGGGTTTTTTCGCCGTCACTCGTTCACAGATTTTAAGAAACCTCCTTCCGTCCCGAATGGTCTCGAGATACATGCTGATGACCTCCGTGGTCGGGTCCTTTTCCAGATATTCCAACAGGTCGCATTCGTCCAGGTCGCACTTATTTCCGAAATCGCAGAGCTTGCTGATGCCGAAGTTAGAGATCGGAGTACGGGTAGGCCTGGGGATTGATCATCCCGGTCTGGGAGCAGATGGTCACGGTCCCCTTTTTGAACCGGTAGTAACCGGCATCGTAAGGAGCAGGGTTGAAGCCATTGTGGTTGTTGACCAGACCGGCCGTGTTGGGCCCGATGATTCGCACCCCCCATTCCCGGGCAATCCCGACCACCTCCTCCTGTAGCCTGGCCCCTTCCCGGTCCCGTTCGGCAAAACCGTCGGCCACGAGAACAACGGCCCGGATACCGCTTTGGGCACATTCCCGGATGACGGCCGGAACATTCCGGGCGTTGATCATGATCAGGGCCAGGTCCACCTTGGCCGGAATCTCTCCCACCGAAGGATAGACCTTTAGACCCAACACCTCCTGATAAGCCGGGTTCACCGGATAGACCTCGGCCGCTGTAGCCGGCCTTTGAAAGGGATTTAAGCACCACGTATCCGCCGAAGGCCCCTTTCCTGAAGGAGCCGATGACCGCCACATTCTTCGGCTCGAAAAATAGTGAGAGATCCGCTTGTCGTTCCGTTCCGCTGACTGCCATAGAGACTCTTCCTTCCCGAATCAGGATTTTTGAGTTAGCAGTGTAATGTTTCTCCGGGACTTCGTCAAAAAGAAAATCAAAATTTCGGAATTTTCACTAATCCCCTGACCGTCCTTTCTTTTCGGCCTTCCCCTCTTTTCTTCTCTTTCTTCTTGACCCGTTGGTTTTCTTGTCTTAGAGTCTATCCATCGAAAGACATCTTCTTATCAGGAAACGGGTTCCTGCACAAGAAAGGATCACCGCTGAGGAGGTCATATGAAAAGAAGCTTTGAGAAGCCCAAATTTACGGCCACGGCCATGTCCTTCGTTCCCTACCGGGAAATCACCAGGGGCGTCGAGGCCGTTCTCAGGAACTTCCCGGAGGCGCCCTGTCTTCCGGTCATGACCCGGAGCATCCGCTGGATGCTCGAGGGGATGCCCTGCCTGGTTTTCGATCGTGAGAAAAGGCGGATCCTGCTCGACCTCTCGCCCGCCAGGGAAGAAGAACTCCTCGAGTTCTATGACCGGTATGAAGCCAATGACCTGGATTATTTTGCCATCCGCCCGGAGACCGCCCCCTTCCTCTACGCCATGATCGAGTCCCTGAGCCGGAACAGACCCGAGGGGCTCAAATGGGTCGTCTTTCACACTGCCGGGCCGCTGATCCTGGGGGATACCATCAAGATGCCCGACGGGAATCCGTCCATCCACAACGAGACCCTGCGAGACATGCTCATAAAGGCCAGCAACATAAAGGCCCGCTGGCTGGAGAAAAAAATCAGGGATGAAGTACCCGGGGTGGAGGTCGTCGCCGACCTCCCCGAAACGACGCTGGTGAACTTTACCTCCGCCGGGGGGACCGGGACCAGGGAAGAGATGATCTCGGCCATCAACGGCAGCTTTGAAGCCCTGGACTGCCTGACCTGGATCCACTGCTGCGCCAATGTGGACTGGTCCCTGCTCACCCAGACGAATACGGATGTCATCAATTTCGATGCCTATCAGCACGCCGATAAAGCCGCCCTTTACGTAAAAGACTTCAAACGGTTTCTGGAGCGCGGCGGCATGATCGGCTGGGGATGCATCCCTGTTTCCGGAGAAGTGCTGGAAAAGGAAACCCTCGAAAGTCTCCTTGACCGGCTTCAGGAGGGAATGGATCTCTTTGTCAAAGGCGGCATCGATGAGGCCCTGCTGGCCGCTTCTTCCTGGATCATCCCTTCCTGCGAGACCGTTTTGTTGACCCCCGACCAATCGGACCGGGCCTTCGAACTGGCCCGGGAAATCTCCCGGACCATGAGAATCCGATACGGGTTCGAAGCTTAGATGTTCCCAACTCAAACTTCACCTGAAATTCAGAAAAAAAGGAGGAGCCCGCCATGAAGATCAACATCGGAGAATTTTTAACCAAGCGGTCTTTTCTAACCCCTGAGAGAGAAGGATTGGTCTGCGAGAAGGTGCGCCGCACCTATCGACAACTCAACGAGCGGGCCAATCGATTGGCCAATGCCATGAAGGCCATGGGGGTGGGCCACGGCGACCGGGTGGCTTTGCTGGCCTTAAACGAACCGGAGTATTATGATCTGTATTTCGGGTTGGGAAAGATCGGGGCCGTCCTGGTGCCGGTCAACTACCGTCTGGCCGGACCGGAGATTCAATTTATTCTATCGGACTGCACGGCCAAGGTGTTCGTTTTTGGAAAGGAATACCTGGGGGTCGTTGATTCCATCCGCCGGGAGATCCCGGCCAAGGAGCTTGTAGCCATTACCGATGAGCCGATTGAATGGGCCAAATCCTACCAGGCCCTGATCGACTCGGCTTCCGATCAGGAGCCGGGAATCATCGGTGGCGACGACGACACCTTGACGATCCTCTACACATCAGGCACGACCGGGCGGCCCAAAGGGGCGGAGTTGACCCATTTATACTACTATTGGAACTCGGTCAATCTCATGTGCACCCTGGGTCTGGATATCGGCAATACCAGCCTGATCGCCTTACCCCTGTTCCACATCGGCGCACTGGCCGGCCCGCCCTGGCTGGTCCACACCGGCGGGAAGGCGGTCTTGCTCCGAAGCTTGGATCCCCAGCGCTTCCTGGAACTCCTGCAGGAAGAGAAAGTCACGGGTTTCGGTTCGGTGCCGGCCCTTTTGGATTTTCTCAAGTGGGTGCCGAATTTTGAAAAATACGACTGGAGTTCGGTCAAGGTCATCCTGGTTTACGCCGCACCCGTACCGGTAACCCTGATAAAGGAATATGCGGCCTCGGGCATTCAGGTCCGTCAATTGTACGGTCTGACCGAATGTAACACCGCCACGGTGCTTGACCCGGAAAACGCCCTGGCCAAAGTAGGGTCCTGCGGCAAGGCCTTTTTCCACGCGGAGGTCCGTGTGGTCGATGAGGAGGGCCAAGACGTCGGGCCGGAGACAAAAGGGGAAGTGCTGTTGCGGGCGCCTAATGTGATGAAAGGCTACTGGAACCGGCCGGAGGACACGGCGGCGGCTATCAAAGACGGATGGCTTTATACCGGCGACATCGGAAAAATGGACCGGGACGGCTTTTTATATATCCTGGACCGCAAAAAAGACATGATCATTTCGGGCGGTGAAAATATTTATCCGGCCGAGATCGAAGACGCCTTACTCCACCATCCCAAAATAGCCGATGTGGGCGTCATCGGTTTTGTCCATGAAAAATGGGGCGAAGCCGTCAAGGCCGTCATTGTCGTCAAACCCGGGGAGAAACTGAGCGAAGAAGAGCTCATCGAATGGTGCCAGGGTAAGATTGGAAAATTCAAGATTCCCAAGGCGGTGATCTTTACCGATGCCATCCCCCGAACGCCAACGGGAAAGATCTTAAAGAGGGTGCTCAGGGAAAAATTCAATTAATACCCTCATAGGTGTCAAGGACACTTTTTATCGTCTCTTTTTCCGTATCACATGGTTTTCCAGCCGGGCTTATCGACTCCGGGTTGATGACACTGGGAGCATTGATCCAGGGACGCCCGGTGTACCTTATGGCACAGATTACAATCCATCTCTCCGTAATGGGATTCATGGGGATTTCTCGGCAACCCTTTACCCTGGTAATCCTTAGTCCGTTCGATCAGGTCCTTATAGCTTCCGTGACACTTCAGACATAACTCGTTGCCATATTCCCCAATTATAAAGGTTTTCGGCAGACGATCTGGGCCATGGCCCTTTGGGGGTTTTCCAAAAGACCTTCAAAATAATGGATCACCTGCCAATCCTTGAACCAGCCGGACAGCTCGCCGGGCTTGAGCAGAAAATCAGGATTATGAGGTGGAGCCATAGCTGGGTTGTTCGACGGTGAAGGTTTCATAGAATATGAGCCCTCCCTTTTTGACCCCCTTTCTTAAGCAGGGAATCAGCGGGCGGTGAAGGTAACGAAAGACCAGAATGGCCCGAAATTGTCCTTCCTTAAAGGGATTGACACCGGTTTCAAGGTCAATCTCCCAAAAGTCTGGTTCAAGCCCCTTTCCCCTGGCAACACTTTTAGCCGCTTTCAGCGCATCTTCGCTGCGATCGGCCAATATGACCGGAAGGCCCAAGCCAGCCAGGAATAGACCATTTTGCCCTTCGCCACAGGCCAGGTCCAGGATAGGACCTTCGAGGTCTGCTGCCGTAAGAAGAGATGCATAACGTATCAGCAAGGGATTAGGGGGCATAAATATTACACGAAAACAAGGGTTCGAGGATTCGAGGGTTCAGGGGGTCAAGGGTTTTACCTTTCATGCCATTCACTTGAATCCATTTTTGATTGTTTCGATGATGCCTCTAAGAGGCGTGAGGCCTTAACAGATAAACCAGTATATCTTCCCTTTGGGATTGACTTGAGCTGCCGGGTAGCGGTAACGGCCGGCTTCGGACTCATGAAGGATTGCCTTTATGACCTCCCTTTTTTCGGCCACTGAGACCAGGAAGAGCACACCGTCGGCTTGATTGATTAATGGCAAGGTCATCGTAATCCGCGGGAATTCTGGCGCCAGTCCCGGTTTAGGGATATAGGCGGTCAGGTGTTTCTTTTCCTTCAGGGCGGGATCGCCGGGAAACAAAGAAGCGGTGTGCCCGTCTTTTCCAACACCGAGCAGGATAAGATCAAATGAAGGAATTGCTTTTATTTCAACATCGATACTTACGGGATTTTTTCCCTGAACAGACTGTTGAAAGAATGTCCGGATTTCCTTTTCGTATTCCAAGGCCATTTCCGGGCCGGTTCCTCTTTCGACGGGAATCCGGTGCACATTTGTTTCAGGTAAAGGAATTTTAGAAAGCAAACTCCGATAGGCCAGGCCGTAATTGCTGTCAGGGTGATCGGGAGGGACACAGCGCTCGTCTCCCCAAAAAAAGTGAATGTGAGGCCAGGGCATATCCTGCGAAAATGGCGGCAGCGAAAGGAGTTCATAGAGACGACGCGGGGTGTTTCCACCGGAAAGAACCAGGGAGAAAAGGCCCTTTTCGGCCACAAACTTATTGGCTGTCTGAGAGATAAAATGGGCTGCTTCCAGGCTTAAGGCTTCCAGGTCCGGAAAGTATCGTATCTCCAGGTTTTTCATATTAAGCCCTCATGCCCGCCTGAGCGGGCGCCACGAAACATGAAAATAAAACTTTGAATCAACGGGTTAAGAGTTTTTATTCTGAATTCTTGATTTTCATTTTCGTATTAAACCTTCCTGACCAAAGGGAACGCGACAAAATATGAAAATCTTCACCCCCCGCCCTCATCCTCACCCTCTGAGGCGGGAGGGAAGGGGTGGGGGGCAAAAGGTTATGAGTGTATTAAACCCTGATGCCTGGAAAGGCGCCACGAGTCATAAGAATTGATTTCGCCGAACGCCGAACGGTATTATTGTAGATGTTGTTTGATATACTGTTCGATATAAGCCTTGACTTTTTGGGGGGTTCGATAGATTCCGAAATGACCCTCGCACAAAATGTCCGCTTTCAAGGCCAGGAGTTCCTCCATGGAATTGTGCCAGTCGCTCACGTTGGAGCCAAATTCTTTGGAAAAAGGACCGTGGATATCCTGGCCGAAGAGGACCCGTTGTCCCTGACGATCGATATAGAGAGAAATCGACCCCGGGGTATGACCGGGAGTATGGAGGCAATTTATTTTTTCCTTTTGGCCCAATGGCAGCTCCTCAAATTTTTCTTTTAAAACAAGATCAACCTTCAGGCGAGGCAAGGTCGCTCCATACCAGGAAGCGGCGGTTAAGACCGGATCCCCAGATTCGATGGCCTCCCGGTCGCCTTCATGGGCAACAATCCGGCAACCGGTTTTATTTTTGAAAAATTCGGCCCCGCCGATATGGTCCACGTGGGCATGGGTCAGGATCAGAAGAGACAGTTCCGTGGGATTGACTCCTGATTTCTGGATATTTTCCCATATAACCGAAGAACCCTTCCCGGCTCCAGCATCAATCAGAGCCGCCTGATCACTCCCTTTCACCAGATAGGCCAAGGCGTCCTGCGGATGGGAAATATCAGAACCGCCCACACAAAAAATTCCGCTGATGATTTCAAACGATTTGGATATCATTTTCTTTACTCGACAGTGACATTTGGTTTATTCTTTGATAAGGTAAATAAGCCCAAAGGGATTTTTCCATTTGACTTATATCAGGCAAGATTCCTGACCTATGATGATTGGTTAAGTTATAAAAAGACATCGACATCGTCACCCCGTTGAAAACCGGGATCCAAGACCCATCCCTGGGAAGTCAGGAACCAGACCATTCAACCTGAATTTCGGTTTTTAAGGGAATGACGAAAAGTATGCCCTTCTGTTTTTTAGATGTTGAAATTGAATTATACCTTTTTTAACGATTGGGTAGAAGAAATTTAGCGGGTCGATTCAAAAAATTTGGAAAGGTGATTTTATGTCGGAGAAGAAAGAAAACGATTTGAACATAGAAGCCAAACTAAAAGATCTGGGCCTGGTCCTGCCGGAACCGGTCAAGGCCCCGCCGGGGGTGATTCTTCCCTTTTCCTGGGTCAGGGTGCGGGGCAACCGGGTCTTTATTTCCGGACATCCGCCTTTAAATCCCGACGGCTCTCTGGCCAAGCCCCTGGGCAGGGTCGGCGCCGAGGTTTCCCTGGAAGAAGGCTACCAGGCGGCCCGGCTGACGGCCCTGGCCATCCTGGGAAATCTCAAACGCACCCTGGGGGACCTGGACCGGATCAGCGCCTGGTTGCGGGTCTTTGGCATGGTCAACGCCGCCCCGGGTTTTAACCAAATGCCTTCGGTGATTAATGGTTTCTCGGATTTGATTTTCGAACTGTATGGAAAAGAAAAAGGGGATCACGCCCGCTCGGCCGTAGGCCTGGCCGAGCTGCCCTTTAACATCCCGGTAGAGATTGAAGCCGAGGTGGAGATTGGTGTATAGCGATTATGGCTTGATGTGAGAGAACAAGGCAAGTTTTGCCGTTTAGCGATAAGGAGACTATGATGTTTGTTAAAAGAGATGGGATAAAAATTGCTTATTACCTGGAAGGTGAGGGGGAACCCTTAATCCTTATCCGGGGCTTTGCCAACGCGGCTTCCATGTGGTACACCCAGGTTCCGCAGTTGAGTGAACATTTCAAGGTGATCACTTTTGACAACCGGGACACCGGCAGCAGCGACCGGGTGGCAGCCCCTTATACCATCGCGGATATGGCCGGGGACGTGATCGCCTTGATTGAGCACTTAGGCTTGGGGCCGGTTCATTTGTTGGGCATTTCCATGGGGGGCATGATCGCCCAGCAAACGGCCCTTTCTAGGCCCGACCTGGTCAAAACGCTGATCCTGGGTTGTACGACCTGTAATGCCGCCCAGGGGACCTCTACCGATCCCCGGGTCTTGGAGCTGTTTGCCACCCTGCCGGAACTCTCGGACGAAGAAAATGTGCGCCGTTCCCTGCCGGTTTTCTTCTCTCCCGAGACCTTAAGTCGCCGTCCTGACTTCACCAATACATTCGTTCAAAAAAGTCTGGATCAACGTCCTCCGCTGGAAACCTTTGTCCGCCACCGGCAGGCCATGCGGGGCTTCAACGTCTGCGATCAACTCTCACAAATTTCCATCCCCACCCTCATTCTGCACGGTAGAGGCGGATCTATTGCTGCCGGTCGTCGATGCCGAGGAGCTAAAAGAGCGGATTCCCCAGGCCCGGCTTAAGATCTATGAGGGCTTGGGGCATTTATTCTTCATGGAGGACCCGGACTCTTTTAACCGGGAGGTGATCGACTTTATCGAAGGGTAATGAACACGATTTCCGGGGTGCTTCCGATTCGCATGGGCGGTCCCCAGGTGCCGGCCCCGCTGGTGGTGTAAAGGGTATAATCTCCTATTTGATGCAGCCCATAGTCAGAATTCCTTAAAAATAAGGCGGGTAAAAATTTTCATGGGCCACATCTGTCCCTTATGAGTGTGACCCGAAAGTTGTAAGGAAATATGATATTGCCTGGCCAGGTCGATCTGGGAAGGTTGATGCCAGAGGAGTATGCTCGGTTTTGTCTGGTCGATCTTTTCCAGAATCGGTTTCAGATTTTTTTTCTGCCCTCGTTGAGGATAGTCGATGCCGATAACCTGGAGCCCGCCGAGATCGACCATTTCATCCCGTAATAATTTGATTTTTGTCTTGCTCCACAGCCCTGACAACCTTATCGACCCCCAGATAGGTTTCATGATTGCCGGTAATATAAAAGATGGGGGCCTTAATTTGTTCAAAGGGTTCGATCAATGCGGACAGATTATCGCCCGTTGCCGTCTAAGATATCACCGGTCAGGAAAACCAGATCCACTTTCTGTTCATTGACCAGTCCGGGCAATCTTCCGGGCTCAGGTTTTCTCCGTTGATGGCTCCCAGATGGGTATCCGATATTTGAGCGATTTTTTTGCCCTGCCAGGCCTGGGGGATATTTTTGATGGGGACGGTAAGAAAGGTCTTTCTGATCTGAGTGGCATGATAAAGGCCATACAGGGTGACTATGGCGGTGAGGGCCAAAAGAGACAGGCCAATGGATCTGAGGTCTACGTCGGAGAGAGAATAATTTGAGAAAGGTGACCAATAAAAGCCCGGCCCCGAAAATAAGCAATAAATTAATCAGGATCCCCAGCCAGAGGGCTGAACCGTAATAGAACCAGCTTATAAATCCATGGTTCCTGGTATGGAGCCAGATAAAGGCAATGATAAAACTCAGGGAAAGGATAAATAAAGAGGCCCCTAATCTGAATCGGGCAGATCCCCCCCGAAGGCTGAAAAATTTTACCAGGAGCAGGAAAAGAAGGGTATGAAGGCCATAATAAATAAGCAGGGCCAGGGATATGAAGATTAAAATTTGATGTCGCATGAGTTCTGAAGGGGCCCTTCCTGACCTTGCCGCTTGTCCAAGGTCGGGAAAGACCCCTGTTGGTCCGGGTTAAGAGGAACTTATTTTTTTACCGACTTGACGGCCGTATTCCTGGGCCATCTGGGTTCCGCCTCCCAGGTCCAAGGATTTAAGCCTGAGGGGATCTCCAACCATGTCCATTCCGAAGATGTTTTTCAAAGTCCCGAAGATCCGATCCAGGGCCTCTCCGCTCCACCCGAAGGACCCGAAGGCCCCGCCTGCTTTGCCCTTCAAATCGGCTTTCTCGGCTAAAAAGAGAAAGGTTTTCATGGGCTGGAGCATGTCTCCGTGATAGGTGGGAGAACCGAAAACATAGCCGTCGTACCCATCCAGGTCGGTCTCTTTTTTGATCTGGGCCACATCCAGACATTCGGCTTCAATACCTTGAAAACGAACCCCTTCGGCAATCCGTTCGGCGATTTTTTGAGTTCCCCCGGTTCTGGTGGTATAGGCAATCAGAACTTTTGCCATTCGCTCTCTCCTTTTTTAGCAACTTTCCTGGACCGTCGACCCCGGACCGGCCAAAGGTCTGAAATATTTTTTGCCGGCACCGCAAATGGGACATTTCCAATCATCGGGCAGGTCGGCAAAACAGGTCCCTTTGGGGATCTTTCCCTTTTTATCGCCTCTATCCGGGTCATAGATGTAGCCGCAATTTACCGACTGGCATTGAAACATTTCTTCGGCGGTAGACAAGACAGCCTCCTTTAAAAAACAGGTGCACGGTATAAGGTGTAAGGTATAAGGTTTTTCATACTTGAAACTATATTTTGGACTACGGGCTTATGCGTCCGCCTGAAGGAGGCACCGACGAGCCATGAAAATGGGTTTTTCCCAACCTTGAACCCTGTACCTTGAGCCTTGGACCGTATTTCTAATCCACTTTGGAAAAGGCCTTGGCCTTGGCACCACAGACCGGACAGGTTTCCGGCGGCTCATTTTCACAGGTGTAACCGCAGACCGAACAGACATAATAATCGGCCGGCGGCAAATTTTCCAGATTATCGATGGTCTTTTGATACAAACCGGCATGAATCTCTTCCACGGCATTGGCATAGGAAAAGGTGCGTTCGGCCGTTTTATTGCCCTCCTCCTTGGCGGCCTCGATCATGGCCGGATACATTTTTTTAAATTCATGAATCTCGCCGGAAAGGGCCTCTTTCAGGTTTTCGGCGGTCTTTCTGATCCCTCCCAGGGCGCGCAAATGGGCGTGGGCATGAACGGTTTCGGCCTCGGCCACGGCCCTGAAGAGTTTCGCGGCTTGAGGATATCCTTCTTGATCGGCCTGCTTGGCAAAGGCCAGATATTTACGATTGGCTTGAGATTCGCCGGCAAAGGCGTCCTTTAAATTTTGTTCGGTTTTGCTCATGCGTTTCCTCCCGTAAAATTTATTTTCCCGACTGGCCAGGGTAAAACCCGGTACCATTTTTTTTCTGTTTTATTGATCCTACAGCCACAAGGTAAAGCAGACGGCTGGTTTCGTCAAGTTCTAATAGTTCGACTGGCCTCCTGATCATAGAAGGCCCCGATTCCACAGCAGCCTAAACCCAGGGCTGAACTCATCAGGTACAGGCGTTCTCCCAATCGGCCCGCGGACATCATGGCATATCGATACCCCCGAGGCCCCCAATTTTGATCCAGGATATCCAGGTTGGTCAGAAAAAGAAAATGAAGACCGGCATTGGCCAGCCACATTTGATCGAGACAGACTTGGGCCATCTGTTCTAAGAAGTCCCCTGTTTTTACCCGGCCAATTCGGAACGTCTTTTCATCCAACAGATAAAATCCCGGGGAAATCCCTTCTGCCTGACCGATTAAGAGGCCTACGGAAAGAAAGGCCCTTGATCTCTCAGGGACCTCCCGGGTGCCGGGGATGTCCATAGCAATCCCCTCCAGCAAACACCGGAAGGTCAGTGGGGATAGGGGCTCTCGGATAAAATTTCGTTTTGAGCGACGGCTCAGGACGGCATCCGGATAATTCAGTTTTTCCGGCCAGGTATCGGCAGGCATAACCGGGACCCATTCGGCTGGTTGAGGAAGAATGACTAAGGGCTGGGGAGGGGGCTGTTTCTTTTCAAAAGATCTTTCCCATCCTGCCCGGTACATTTCCAGAATTAGGGGATAGGATACCTCTTTTCGAGCGACGCGACTGGCCCCTTTCAGGGAATCGGATAACTCCGGAAGAGATACGGCTTTAGTTTCCTCTCCCGGTGAAGATTCGGGTAGGGAGACCAACGCCAACAGTCCTTCACGGGAGGGGTCCAATCCCAAAAAGTGATTTATTTCAGGATCGGTAAAATCGTAAGTAAGGGCCGATGAAAGGTTCTTGGATCTCAACGCCAGGAGTAAATTTTCGATGAGATGCCCGGTGTCCAGCAGATGATAGCGGAAGGCGCGGTCCCGGTATTTCCAGGCACTACGAAAATAGATGACGGAGAAGAAAAAGGTAATCTCTGGTTGAAAGCCATCAGGCCACTTCGCTGATTGCCGGAGAAAGGAGAAAAAATTTCCCTGTCGGAGAAGAGAGAAACCCGGATGAGCGATGGAATAATGATAAAGCCCTTCGTTTAACCCTGGCAAGTCCGGGGTGGCCAGATAGAGTTCGGTCGGATAAAGGGCCCCTGCGGAGGCCACACTGCGGTAATGAAAACTACTTTCCTGAGCGGCCGCTTTAGCTGTCAGGCTGTAGGTGAACCTAAAAATTTGGGACAAATCCTCCAGGGTGCGGACCAAAGGAATCCGATCCCCGTCCGGGCCTTTCAAAATGCGGGATAGAAACGTTTCAGGAAGCCGAGGGTTCTCAGGAAGCCGAATGGGTGTGATGCCGGGGTAGGTCTTGTAGACCGAAGGCTGATCGGTCCAGTCCAGATAATGGCCGGACAACTTGTGCCGGCCATAACTGGTCTGGTAATGGTATTGGATGGAGTCCATACCTATGTTTGCATTGCATTCGGTCGGGTTCTTGAGATGATCGTTAGTGTCAGGCCAAGGTCTTAACCAACCCAATCACTTGATCGTAATCCGGTTCTTCAGTAAGGTCCTTAACGATCTGTATGTGGCGGATGATCCCCTGCCGGTCCACCACAAAAATGGCCCTGGCCAGTAGCCGGAGTTCTTTGATCAGTACCCCATAAGCCATGCCGAAAGAGGCTTCTTTGTGATCGGAAAGGGTGATGACCTTGTCCACCCCGGCCGCCCCGCACCAGCGCTTTTGGGCGAAAGGCAGGTCCATGCTGATGGTCAGGATATTTATTTCGGGACTCAATTTACCCGCTTCGGTGTTAAACCTCCGGGTTTCTATATCACAGACAGGGGTATCTAAAGAGGGCACGGAAGCGATCAGACAGATCTTCCCGCGAAAAGAAGAAAAGCGGACAGGACTGAGGTTATTATCGATTACTTCAAAATCGGGTGCCGCCTCTCCCACCTTCAGTTCAGGACCCAAAAGGGTGAGAGGATTTCCTTTCATGGTAACAATCCCGGGACGTTCCATCATAGTTTCCTCCTTGATAGGTTTAATAAAAATAACTTAAGCATTATGGTCTTCCTGTCAAGGGAAGGGATCGTTTAAAAAGTATTTTGGATTTTCAACTACCGAGGGCACGAAGGATCTAAAGAATGACATGGCCCTATTTTTCTGATAAGTACAATTCGGATGATCCTGGAAAAAGTCAATCTCGGCCTCGCCCTTCATCCCGGGCGCTCGGCTTTGCCGAGCTACAGGAGACTTCCGAAGGAAGTCGGACCGGAATCCTGGCCAAGGACACCATTTTAAAAACCGGATTCCCATTTTTACAGGAATGACGAAGATGGGCGCTTTCGGACTTTTTACGAAAAGGTCAAAATTTACTCCGGAGGGAATGATTTGAATCCAAAACAAACCAACAGAAAAAACCAAAATGAAAATTCCTTAAAGCTCCGTGAGGCCTTGGTCGAGGTCGCCCTGGGAGAAGGAGAAGCCGATCAATACCTCCGGGGCGGACGGGTGCTTAATGTCTATACCGGTGAACTGTTAAAAGAAAACATCGCCCTCTACCGGGACCGTATCGCTTATGTGGGTTTATCGGAAAAGATGATTGGAAAAAAAACGCGGCTCATCAAAGCCCAAGGGACCGTCTTAGTCCCCGGGTACATGGACCCCCACGCGCACACGGACCTGTATTTTAATCCGGCCACTTTTTCCGAACAGGTGGTCCAAACAGGGACCACGTCGATTTTTTCGGATATGCACGATTTGGCCAATGCCCTGGGGCTTTCCGGGGTGCTGCAGGTTTTGAAGGACGCCCTTGACTATCCTCTTACCTACTATCTCGGCGTGCCTTCTTCGTCCCCGCCGGTCCCACGTTTTGAAGGGAAAGAATTCTATACCATCCAGGAGGTCCTTAAACTTCTGAAGAGGCCCGAAGCCTTGGGGTTGAGTGAGATGACCGCCTTTCCTCGAATCTTCAAAGGGGATCGTCGTCTGCTGACTATTTTAAACAGGGCCAGGGAATGGGGTAAGACCGCGGAAGGCCATACCACCGGCGTAAGCCATGATAAGCTTAACGCCCTGATCGATGCCGGCCTGACCTCCTGTCATGAGGCCATCACCTCCGAAGATGTCAAGAAACGCCTCCGCCTGGGTCTTTCGGTCATGTGCCGCGGAGGGTCTATTCGAAACGATTTGCCCGAGTTGATCAAGGCCGTCCGGGAATTATCGGATTATGATACTTCCCGTATCATGTTAACACCGGATGGACTCTTTCCGGGAGAGATGGCCCGGTGTGGCTACCTGGATTATGTATTAAAACAGGTCATCCAATTAGGGATAGAACCGGTTCGGGCCTTTCAGATGGTCACTATCAATCCGGCCAGATATTTCAGATTGGACCACGAGCAGGGTGCCCTCGCGCCTGGAAGAAGGGCCGACATTCTATTTTTATCCGACCTGGAAGAGCCTCGACCGATCTCGGTCATGTCTAAAGGAAAATGGATCATCCGGGAAGGGCGTTCGGTTTTTTCTCCTGCCCCAAAATTTCTCGCCGGGACCTATGATCGGCCTCTGCCGTTACCTGTTTTTGGTCCTGAATTTTTTCGCTTTAAGGTCCGAAACCAAAATCCCTTGCCGATCATGACCATCGTGGATAAAACCCTGACCCGCCGGGTAGACCGGGTGGTTCGGGCGGAAGGCGGCCTGGTCAAAGCCGACCTTAAAGAAGATTTGGCCAAGGCGGCCCTCATCTCGCGAGAAGGGAATCGTGCCGGATCCGGGTTGGTTTCCGGGTTCGGGTCCCGCATAGGGGCCATCGCCTCCACCGTTGCCCATGATACCCACGAGTTGCTTGTCCTGGGATTTGATGACGACGATATGGCCCTGGCGGTAAACCGGGTCATCAAAATGGGGGGCGGGATTGTCATTGTCAAAAAAGGAAAGGTCTTGGGCCAGCTCCCCTTACCTATCGGCGGGATCATGTCCTTGCTGAAGATTCCGCCATTGGCCCGGGAAATAGAAAGGATCAACAGGATTTTAAAGGGACTCGGAAGCCGGCTGGATGATCCGCTCTGGACCCTGGGTTTTCTTTCCTTTACTTCCTTGATTGAATTACGCCTGACCATTTCCGGTGTTTATGAGGTTAAGACCGGCAAGCTTTTGTATAATGGGTTTAAGGAATCGAGGGAGATTTCCGCTTGAATAAAAAGTCTCCAAAGATTATAGTTTTTCGACATAGTTCGCTGTCCATGTTTAAAGGAGGGAAAGGTGCGATTACCCAAATTTAACTATCAGGAGCCCAAGACGATCGAGGAGGCTTCTGCCCTGCTCCTTGAGGAAAAGGGGGCCAGGATACTCGCCGGGGGGACCGATCTTTTAATTAATATGAAGCACCGGGTGGAAAAGCCGTCGATGCTGATCAATATCAAGAAGGTCGAGGGGCTGGATATTATAAGACAGGCCCAGGGGGCCCTTCGCATAGGGGCCTTGACCTCCCTTAAAAAGATCTCTCAAAATCCCCTGGTTTTGGAAAAGGTGCCTGTCCTTGCCCAGGCGGCCTCTTCCGTCGGCTCTTACCATCACCAGGTCATGGGCACCATCGGGGGGAATATCTGCCAGCAAAATCGCTGTAAATTTTTTAACCAGTCCCAATGGTGGCGGAGCGCCAGGGATACCTGCTTCAAGGCCGGAGGCGAAATCTGCCACGTGGTGAACCAGAAGGAAATCTGTTATTCGAGTTACTGCGGGGACGTGGCCCCGGCCCTTTTGGCCCTGGGGGCCAGGGTCCTGTTACGAAGTCGGGAGGGATCCCGGGAAGCGGAGATCGAAAGCCTTTTCTCCGGGAAAGGCCAGGCCCCCTTGGAAATACCCAGGGGGGAGATCCTCTCCGAGGTTATCATCCCGGAAGATTCCTTTGAGGGATATTCCAGGTATGTCAAATTCGCCAACCGGGAAAGTATCGATTTCCCGATTGTGGGTCTGGCTTTTTGGAAGTCCGGGGAGCAAAAGGAATACCGGGTCGCTTATACGGCGGTGGATCGGCGTCCAATACGAGGGGTTCAGGTGGAATCCTTTCTTAAGGGTAAGGCCTTAAGCCCGGAGACCGTCGACCAGGCCGTGGAACTCGCCCCCAAAGAGGCCAAACCGCTCAAGACATCCCTGTATTCCCCATCCCATAAAAGAAAACTCATGGGCATCCTGCTTCGAGGGGTATTACAGGAATCCATAGGGAAGGTGAATGGATGAAACACATTATCGAATTGAATATCAACGGGTCAAACTACGAATTGTTGGTCTCTTCCAATAATACCCTTCTGGAAGTCTTGCGGGACAAACTGGGACTCATGGGTACCAAGAGGGGCTGCGACCTGGGGGCCTGCGGGGCCTGTACGGTCCTGATCAATGGAGAAGCCTATCTGTCCTGTATACTTTTGGCCGTCGATGCGGCGGGCAAAGAAATCGTGACCATCGAGGGATTGAGCAGCGGCGAGCTTCACCCCCTGCAGAAGGCCTTCATGGAAGAAGGGGCGCTTCAATGCGGTTTCTGCACCCCCGGCATGATTCTTACCGCCCAGGCCATATTGCAGGAGGAGGAAAACCCTACCGAAGAAACGATTAAAAAGAAGATGGCCGGAAATCTCTGTCGCTGCACCGGATATAAAAAAGTCGTTGAGGCCGTGATGAGCGTCCAGGGGCAGAAGGGGAAGGAGGCCTAAATGGAAAAAGAATTTCAAATTGTCGGACAACGGCTGCCGCATGCACGATGCCGCGGCAAAAGTAAAAGGGACGGCCCAGTTCACCGACGACATCGTTTTTCCCGGAATGCTTTATGGAAAAATTTTAAGGAGCCCCCTTCCCCACGCCAGGATTCTCCACATCGACACCTCCCGGGCCGCCAAACTACCGGGTGTCAAAGGGGTGGTGACCGGTCAGGATATCCCGGATCGGCCTTATGGCATCGTGCCCAAGGCCCGGGATGAGCATGCCCTGGCCAGGGGGAAAGTGCGCTATATCGGTGACGACGTGGCCGCCGTGTGCGCTATCGACCCGGAAATCGCCGAAGAAGCCCTGGAACTCATCAAGGTGGAGTATGAAGAACTTCCCGCCGTCTTTGATCCCTTGGAGGCCATCAAGGAGGGAGCGCCTTTGGTGCATGATGGTGTGCCCAACAACATCTCCTTTTACATCAAGAAAGAATTCGGAGCGGTTGAAAAGGCCTTCTCCGAAAGCGACTACTGTCTTCGAAGATACCTTCTATTCCCAGGCGGTCAATCACGCCCCCATGGAACCCCATGCGGCCGTGGCCCAATACGATCCGCTCAAGGGGGAGATCACCCTTTACTCTTCCACCCAGATCCCTTTTTTCTTAAGAAGGAATCTTTCGGCTACCCTCATGATTCCCGAATCCAAGGTCCGGGTCATTAAGCCCAAAGTGGGCGGAGGGTTCGGACAAAAGATCGACATGTTCGCCAAGGATTTTTGTGCCGCCTGGTTTGCCAGGGAAACGGGAAGGCCGGTCAAATTCGTCTACGAACGGGAAGAGGTCTTCATCTCCACCCGGCAGCGGCATCCCATGTACATTACCGTTAAGACCGGTATGAAGAAAGACGGAACGATCCATGCCCAGAAATTTAAGGCCTATGCCGACGGCGGGGCCTTTAACAGCACGGCCCCGACCATGATCGCCCTTTCCTGTTATTTCCTGATGATTCCCTACCGGGTGAACAACCTGATTTATGAAGGGCATCATGTCTACACCAACAAGCCGGTGGGAGGGGCCATGAGGGGCCATGGAATCCCCCAGGCCCGTTTCGCCGTGGAACGGCAATTGGATATGATCGCCGGAAGGATCGGCATCGATCCCGTGGAACTGCGCCTTAAAAACAGCATCCAGGCCGGAGAACCCCATCCGGCCAAATTCATCATCAACTCCTGCGGATTTTCGGATTGCCTGAAAAAGGCGGCTGAGGCCATCGGCTGGAAGGAAAAGAGGGGTAAGCTGCCCCGGGGCAGGGGCATAGGGATCGCCGGGGCCTCCTTTCCCAGCGGGGTGAGCAATATGAGCCACATCAGTTCAGGTTCCGTGGTTCAATTAGGTCAGGACGGTGCTGTAAACGTCCTTTCCGGGGCCGCGGACATCGGACAGGGTGCGGAAACGGTCATTTCCCAGATCGTGGCCGAAGTACTGGGTGTGCCCATGGAAGATATCCGGATCACCGCCGCCGATACGGGCATTACCCCTCTGGATCCGGGCACCTTTGGAAGCGGAGTAACCGTCCGCGCCGGGAATGCGGCCCGCTTGGCCGCCATGGAAGTAAGGGAGAAACTCTTTAAATGTGTGGCCGACAAACTTAAAGTCCCCGTCGAGGACCTGGCGGCCAAGGACCGATTCATTTTTGTCCAAGGGGATCCGGACCGGGGAATAACCTTAAAAGAGGCCCTCAAAGCCTATCAGTATGCCGACCTGCCCATGCCCATCGTCGGCCGGGCGGCCTGGTTTCCGCCGGCCACGGAGCCCACCACCCTTTTTAAGGAAGACGGCAACTTCTCACCCAGCTACTCCTTCATGGCCCAGGCGGCCGAGGTGGATGTGAATTTGGAAACGGGTCAGATCAAGCTGTTGAAAATGGTCACCGCCCATGATTGCGGCCGGGCGATCAATCCTATGCTGGTGGAAGGGCAATTAGAGGGTTCGGTGGTCGGCGGCATGGGGCAGGCCCTTTATGAAAACATCATTGTTGAAAAGGGGCAGGTCATGAATCCTTCTTTCCTGGATTATGGGTTTCCCACCTTTCTGGAGATGCCGGAAATAGAGGCCGATCGAGGTGGAAACCGATGATCCGGTAGGCCCCTTTGGGGCCAAAGAAGCCGGGGAAGGAACCCAATTATCGCCGGCACCGGCCATTGTCAACGCCATCTACGATGCCATTGGGGTCGACTTCAAGGAACTTCCGGTGACCCCAGAAATCATTCTCCAAACACTGGGGGAGCAAAAACAATAGGAAACAGGTCAATCTGAACACTATCCAGGACCCCCTGAAAACCCCGGGCGGGAGCAGGGGGTTTTTATTTGTGATTAACTAACTCGTATCCATCCGGAAACTGTATCTCTTCCGGATGGAGCGGTCAGCCATCAGCTTTTAGCTTTCAGCAAAACCCTTTATCATCAAAGGGTTGGGCTAAATGCTGATCGCTGACTGCTGAAAGCTCATCCGGAAATCTTGGATTTCCGGATGAAAACTAACTCAAAAACTCTATGTCCAGCCGACTCACCACCCAGACAAACCATAAAGCACTTGAAGGGGGAAGTTATCTGAACACCTCCGCATCCCTGGGCTCAAATCTTCCCCAACTATTTTTTCTGGCCGGGATCTTTTTTTTGAATTTTTTTTCCCGAATCGTTTTCGCCCCTTTGCTGCCCACCATGGAGCAAGAGCTACATCTGGGTCACAAAGAAGCCGGGGTTCTTTTTTTGTTGATTTCCGTCGGCTATAGCCTGGCCTTGCTCGTATCCGGTTACCTCTCTTCCCGGGTGTTTCACCGGAAAACGATTTTCTTCTCCACTTTGGGTATGGGGATTATTCTCCTGGTCCTTTCCGTCAGTCAAAGCCTATGGTCTATTCGACTGTTATTATTCCTCCTGGGAATATGTGCCGGTTTTTATCTCCCCTCGGGGATAGCTACCCTGACTTCCTTGATTCGACACCAGGATTGGGGGAAGGCCATTGCCATTCACGAACTGGCCCCAAATGTGAGTTTTGTCATGGCCCCCTTTATAGCCGAAGCCTTTTTGCAATGGGGATCCTGGCGCCAAATGATGGCCTTGTTGGGAATCGTTTCTTTGACCCTGGGGACGGCCTTTTTCTGGTTCGGCCGAGGTGGGAATTTTTTCGGCCAGGCCCCCACCCCTCAAGTGGTCCGTGACCTGATTAAAGAACCTTCTTTCTGGATTGTGATGATTCTTTTTGGCCTGGGTATCGGGACGAGTTTTGGAATTTACAGCATGCTTCCCCTTTATTTGGTCGTCGAACGAGGGATCGGCCGGGGGTGGGCCAACACATTGATCGCCTTATCCCGGGTGTCCGGAATAGGTATTTCACTGGTGGCCGGCTTGTTTGTGGACCGCCTGGGGGTAAAAAAAACCCTCCTGGTTTTTCTTCTGACCACCGGGGTCTTGACCATCTTGCTCGGCGTGGCCCCCGTATTCTGGTTGATTCCCTGTATATTTCTCCAACCCATGGTGGCGGTCTGCTTTTTCCCGGCCGGGTTTACGGCCATCAGCCGGATCGGTTCGGCCGACACCCGGAATGTGGTCATCTCCTTGGCCGTTCCCTTAGGATTCGTTATCGGAGGGGGAGTCGTTCCGGCCCTGATCGGCTGGAGCGGCGAACGGTTTTCTTTTTCCATGGGCATCATCTTGGTCGGTATAATCACAACGGTTTGTGCTCCCCTGGTCCGGGGGTTGAGGTTTTCAGAAGGAAACAAGTGAGAACAGTTCGGAGTTGGGAGTTCAGAGTTCGGCGATAAAAAGTGAGAGGCAGGAAACTCAAGGTGCAAGGTGCAAGGTTCAAGGCCCAAGGTCCAAGATGGAAAATCTTTACCTCTGGATTTTTCCTTATTGGGATTTTACTGATTTTCCTTTTGGTCCTTGATCGAAAGGCCGATAGTTCAGAGAACAAGGCGCCGGTTTTTGGTTATCAGGTCGTCCGCGTCTTTCCGCACGACCCCAAGGCCTTTACCCAGGGTCTGGTGTTTGACCAGGGCTTTCTTTATGAAGGGACGGGTCTTTTAGGAAGATCCTCTTTGCGAAAGGTCGAACTGGAAACCGGAAAAGTTCTCAAACTGGTTAAATTGCCCGACGGGTTGTTCGGGGAAGGGGTGGCCCTCTGGGAAGACAAAATCATCCAACTGACCTGGAAATCGAAAACCGGTTTTGTTTATGACCGACCGACCTTTCGATTGCTAAAAAGATTTTTTTATCCCACGGAAGGCTGGGGCCTTACCCAGGACGGAAAGCACCTGATCATGAGCGACGGGTCGTCCTTCTTATATTTTCTGGACCCCCATAATTTCAAGGTGATCAGGCGCATTCGCGTTCAGGCCGAGGGCCTTCCCGTAGCCTCTCTCAATGAACTGGAATACATCAAAGGTGAGATTTACGCCAATGTGTACCTGACCGATCGAATTGTTCGCATCTCCCCTGAATCAGGGCGGGTGACCGGCTGGATCGATCTGCAAGGATTATTGCCCGCGGAAGATCGCAGGCCGGGGGTGGATGTCTTGAACGGGATCGCCTACGATCCCCAGGGAGACCGGATCTTTGTCACCGGGAAACTTTGGCCGAAATTATTTGAAATCCGGCCGGTTCCCGCCGGAGGAAAAAATTAAAAGCCCCGGGGAAAAAGGGTTGCCCGGCACGACTACATTAAAGAGAATCCGGCCTTTCTTTTTTAGCCTTCGAATCCGGGGAGGCGAGGGTTATTTTTACCAGAACCGGTTCTTGGTTGTGGGACCACTTAATATCCTTCAAGGTCGTCACATCGATTTTCCGGCCTTCCACCTGGACGGTCTTACAGCCTTTCCAGAACTCCTCATCGCGTTCCTTTAAAAATTGATCCAGGTCCTTCCCGCTGATCCAAACCCCTTGGGCCAATAAATGGGGGCCGAGTTCCGGGACCAGGAGGTTAAAGAGTTTTATGACCACCCGCCCTTCCTTTGGAAGGACAGACTCCTTTCTCCGATGAAAGGGTGATGGCCCGGCGCAGAGAAGCATAAGTTCCGCCACGTCGCAATGTGGCCCCCACCAACCCGGGCAGGGCCCCGGAAAGGGCCAGGGTCGATCCATCGTGGATGATGGCCGAATCAAGGTCATCCACGGCCTTCCCGTCCAGAAAAACGGTCTGGATCCGGCTTTCCATGTATTCGGGAGTGATGCCCAAATCCCGGGAAAGCAGGTCTTTGATGCTGCACCCCACCTCTGTTTTTATGATAACCCCTTGCTGAAGGAGCGGGGAAAAGAGATAAAGCAGGTCCGGTTTTAAGGTTAGAGAAAGGGACTTTCCCATCATCGACACTCCTATTTTCCGAGATTACTCTTAAGGGATGTATCCTGTCCGATCCGAAGAAAAAAGGAGACTCCCGTAGAAGTCTCCTTTGAGATTTTAAACCGACAGGAGGGTTACCAGTTAAAAACCTGGTCCAGTTCCTCGTCCGTGACCTGGAAGGTGATGTTATGCGGGGCCAGCGCTTCCTTTTTGAAGAAGTCGGGCAGCCGGTCCTGTTGGGCCGTAAGGCCGGCCTTCAGGTTGAAATCCCTTTCATTCTTGAGGATCGATTTTCCCAGGGCGGTGACGTCATCGGCCGTCAGGCTTAATCCGTAGAAGGCGTTGAGCATGTCCAGAAGGGCCTGGAAGGTTTCCGGCTGATCCAGGACGGCAAAGGCGATGAACAGACACATGCCCGTGGCATCGATAGCCGCCGTGGCGATCTGGAGATTCCGGGAGAGCTCGACCTGCCCGACAGGTTTGAGGGGATCCACTTTGCCCCCCACATTGAGGATGTTGGTGGCCACGGCATAACCGGCCGTGTGGTCGGCCCCCATGGGGCTGGTAGCATAGGTCACTCCCATGCCCTGGACGGCCCGGGGGTCATAAGCCGGCATGGACTGGCCTTTAACGACCGGAACGCGTTCTACGCCGAAGACCTTGCCGGTCACGGCCGCCCCGCTTCCCAGGATGCGGCCCAGGGGGGTGCCCTGACCCACTTCCTTGATCAGCTTGATGGCCCCCTGACCGTCTCCGAATTTAAGCAGGCCGGCCTCCATGGCCACGCCGATGGTGGCCCCCATCTCGATGGTGTCCAGGCCGTAATTGTCATCCAGGAAATCCATTTGGGCGATCACATCCAGGTCATCGATGGCGCAATTCCCGCCGTGGGCCCAGACCGTTTCATATTCGGGCTGCTTGGTGACATAATGGCCGTCCTTGTCATTAAAGGTGCCCGAACAGCGGATCACACACCCCCGGTGGCAGCCGTGGGTGGCCGACCCGCCCCGGGCAGCTTCCAATTCGGCCAGGGTTTCGCCGCTGATCTTGGCCGCGCCGGCAAACCGGCCTTGCTTGAAGTTGTAGGTCGGATAGCCCCCGGCCTCGTTCAGGATATTGGTCAAGACATTGGTCCCGTAAGCCGGGAGGCCCTGGCCGGTGACCGGGTGTTCCTTAAGGCCCTTGACCCATTTTTGGGTGGCTGCCTTAAATTTCTCCGGGTCCTTGGGGGCGCGCATGGTCTTGCCGGTATCGTCTAAAACGATGACCTTGACTCCTTTGGCACCCATGACCGCACCGACGCCGCCGCGGCCGGCATGACGGGTGGGTCGGAGTTCCATATCCGTACAGGCAATGGAAGCCGCTGCCAGTTTCATTTCTCCGGCCGGGCCGATGGAAATACAGGCGATCTTGTCGCCATAGGCGGCCTTCATCTTTTCAATCAGGTCATAATTGGGCAGCATCTTCAGACTGTTATCAGGCTGGATCTTGACGCCGTCCTTGTTGATAAAGATCTTATAGAGGGTATCATCCTTCGGCTTTCCCTCCAGGACGATGGCCGCATAACCCAAACGGGCCAACACCTGAGAGACCTGGCCCCCGGCATTGGATTCTTTGATGCCTCCGGTCAAGGGGCTCTTGCACCCTATGGAGAGCCGGCCGGACATGGCTGCCGTGGACCCGCTTAACATTCCCGGAGCAATGACCAATTTATTTTCCTCACTCAGGGGGTGGCAGGTAGGGGGTACTTCCTTAGATACGATCGCCGAGGTCATGGCTCGGCCTCCCATCCCGGCATAGTCACCAACGGGTACCTCACTCACTTTGGGGCCGCCTTCCGCCCCCATATTGATTCTTAGAATTTTATCCATGGAGAGACCTCCTTTTCGGTTATGGTTAATAACATGAGGGATACTGCAAAAATAATCATAGGAGGATATGATTCAATTTGTCAATATGTCATATTTGGCATGTCATATTGGACATTAATGGCGGATAAGTTGAAGGAGGAAATGGGGGTTTTTATTCAGCCACCGGCCAAAGGCGGAAAAATACCCAGTCGGTCTCCATCCTTTAAAACCGTCGTTTCCTCGGCATGGACCCCGTTTAGAAAAATGATCTTGGGAAGCTCAGGGGGGACCTTTAAGCCTTCCAATAAGGATTGGATGGTGGTCCCTTCTTCGATCTCCATCAAGCTGGAAAAGCCGTTGCTTTTTTGAACAGGCAGATATCCGGCCAGGGAGGCAAAGAGGCCTAACTGAATCTTCATGATAATATTCCTGATGAAGCCGTCATTCCTTTCCATTTCATTATAGGCCATAGAAAGGGCTTGTCAAGAAAAGGGGAATCAGATTAAGATAAAATTTTTTTATAAAGGGGGGCTATGAAATTCTGGAAAAGGGAAAAAAAGGAAGGGGAATCCCCGGCGAAAAATCAAAGTTTTTTGGATTTTCTGAAGGCCGCCCGTGTGGAAATGGAGGGGTTAATGGCTCAGGATGCGGATTGGTTTTATCATCTGCCCTATAAAGGGGCCATGTCCAAGGAGGCGGCCAAAGATCTGGAGATCGAAAAAAGGGCCATCTGGCGCCGGGTGATTTATGATGCCAACAGGAGCAAATTGACCGGACTTCGCTGGGAGACCCGGGGGGACGATCTGGTCTGTCCCGACTGTCAAAAGATGGAAGGCCGGATTTTTCCTTTGGCAGAATATGATGCCCTGAATCAAAGGGTGATGCATTTGGGATGCCGTTGTAATCTGGTGTCGGTGAGAGAGTAAAAAAAATTCAGTTCGGAGTTAAGAGTTCGGAGAAAAGACCTATTAAATTCATGATCCTTCTACTCCGAACTCCGAACTCTTAACTTATTTTAAGCACAGGTGTTCATGAAACGTTATATTAAAGCAGTTGGATTACTCTCGGGAGGCCTGGATAGTATGCTGGCCGCCCGAATCATTTTGGATCAGGGAATCAAGGTCCTGGGGATTTCCTTTATGACCCCCTTTTTCGGTCCTGAGAAGGCTGAGCGGGCTGCGGAACAATTGAAAATCCCTTTAAAAGTGTTGGATATTACCCAGGAGCATTGGGACATGCTCAGGCACCCCAGATATGGCTATGGCAAAGGGATGAACCCCTGTATCGATTGTCATGCCCTCATGGTCCGCAAGGCCGGGGAGTGGATGGAGAAAGAGGGGGCTGATTTTCTCTTCACCGGAGAAGTCCTTGGCCAAAGGCCTTTTTCTCAGACCAGGCCTTCTTTAAGGGCCGTGGAAAAGGGCTCCGGGTTTATCGACCGGATCCTCCGGCCCTTGAGCGCCCTTTTGCTGCCGGAAACCAGGCCCGAGCAGGAAGGCCTGGTGGACCGCTCCCGGCTTTTGGATCTCCACGGTCGGTCTCGAAAAAGACAGATGGCCCTGGCCAAGGATTATGGGCTCAATGATTATCCCACCCCGGCCGGAGGCTGTCTGTTGACGGACCCCATTTTTTCCATCCGTTTAAAGGAATTGTTTTCTCATTCCAAGGAACCCCAAATAAGGGAAGTGGAATTGCTCAAAACCGGCCGTCACTTTCGCTTTAACCCGGAGGTCAAATGCATCATCGGCCGGAACAAAGGGGAAAATGAATTTATCGAAAAATGGGCCGTACCAGAAGACGGCTGGGCCCGGGTGATGGGATACCCCGGACCTATGGCCCTGGCCCTGGGCCGGATTGAAGAAGCAGGGGATTGGGAACGATTCGCCCAACTCTGTCTGACCTATAGCGATGCCCCGAAAGACTGTAATGTCCTGGTGCAATTGGGACAAGGGAATCGGAAGTGGAAGATCGAAACAACCAAGAAGCCCAAGGAATTTTTCAGAGAGTGGTTGATTCAATATGCCCCTGATCGAACTTAAAGAGGTCACCAAATCATATCCGACCGAGGCCGGAGAGGTTCGCGCCCTTCAAGGGATCAATCTGTCCGTTGATTCCGGGGAACTGATCATCCTTTCCGGGAAAAGCGGCTGCGGGAAAACGACCTTGCTGAATGTGATCGGCGGCTTGGACCGGCCGACGACGGGAGAGGTTTGGATCGGAGACAGGGATATCTGCTCCTTGACCGAAAAAGAAAGGACCCTTTTTCGGCGGCGGGAGGTGGGAACTGTTTTTCAGTCCTTTAATCTGATTCCCATGCTGACGGTAGAAGAAAATATCGCCCTGCCCCGTTGGTTGGACGGCATTTCCTCCGAGGAAACCGGACCTCAGGTTGAAACCCTTTTACAGCAGATGGGACTCATTCAGCGCAGAAAACACCGCCCCCATGAACTTTCGGGCGGTGAACAGCAGCGGGTGGCAATAGCCCGGGCTTTGATCAATTCCCCCCGGGTTATTCTGGCCGATGAACCCACGGGAAACCTCGATTCACAGACCGGTCTTCAGGTCCTCTCGGTCCTGGCGGAATTAAACCGGAATCAAGGGCAAACCATTATAATCGCCACCCACTCCCGGGAGGCCGATGACTTGGCCAACCGCATCATTCAACTGAAAGACGGGAAGATCCTTTCCTAATGAATGAGATCTTTATGTCGGCTTAATCACATACTAAACCCTCATGCCCCATGGTGCACCACGAAGCATGAAAATGGGTTTTTCCGGATCTTGAACCCTGAACCTTGAACCGTATTTTCGCACTAAGCTCTCTTGCCCTTAAGGGCACAACGAAACATGGCCTCTCTACGTCTTTATTTCCTTTTCATCTTCCGCCACTATCTTCAAGCCTGGCGTCAATCCCTTTTAACCATTTTAGGTCTGGCCCTGGGAGTCTCGGTATTTGTCAGTATCCATCTGACGGTAGGTGCATCGCTTACGTCCTTTAAAAATACGGCCCAATCCATTTCGGGAAAGGCCCAGTGGCAATTGGTCCAGGATGGGCCAGGGATCGATGAAAGGCTTTTCCCTCGTCTAAAAATGAACCCGGTGGTAAAGGCGGCCGCTCCGGTGGTCGAGTTTCAGGCCGCCTTGTCGAAGCGACCCAGCCAGTCAATCTGGATCATGGGGGTCGATTTTTTTTCCGAGGCCGGGATCCGCCGCTATTCCGAATCTCTTTCTTCTCTCCAGGGCGGGGAATTACTCTCCCTGGTCCTGACACCCCGTTCGATTGCCCTGACCCGCAATTTTGCCTCGCAATACGGACTTAAAAAAGGGGACCCTTTGCCCATTCTGGTCAATGGGCATATCCGGACCCTGACCGTTTCCTGTCTCCTTTCCCCCGAAGGCCCGGCCCGGGCCTTCGGGGGAAATTTCGGCCTCATGGACATCGCCCAGGCCCAGGAGGTTTTTGGAAAAATCGGGGTCCTGGACCGGATCGACCTCCTGCTCAAGGAAGGAGGAAATGAAAAAAATCAGCTTGAAGAATTGAAAAAGGTTCTTCCCCGTGGGGTCCTTCTGATCCGGCCGGCCGACCGGGAGAGGGGAACGGAACGGATGATCAGCTCCTACCAGTTGAATTTAACGGCCTTGAGCTTTATTGCCGTGTTGGTCAGTATGTATCTGATCTATAATACGGCCTCCCTCTCGGTGGTCCGCCGGAGAAAGGAATTGGGGATCCTTAGATCTTTAGGCCTGTTCCCCAGGCAAATCCTTTTCTTGATCCTTTTGGAGGCCGCCGGATACGGCTTGATAGGGGGCCTGTTGGGCATGGGAGGAGGGACCCTGCTGGCCCGTGCCCTTCTTAATGCTGTTTCCCGGACCATCACCAATTTGTATGTCCTGGTCGGGGTAAGAGACCTCCCCTTCTCCTTTCTTGAGCTGGGATTAATCCTTCTTTTCTCCATCATTATTTCCATGGCCTCGGCCTATTTGCCGGCCCGACAGGCGGCCGGGCTCGAACCCCGGGAAGTCCTTTATCAAAGGGCGGGGATGATCGATCCCGCCCAAAATCGAAACCGGAAAAACCTCTATCGGGGGATAGGACTGTTGGCCATGGCCGGCCTTTTGACCGCCTTGCCGGCCTGGAACCATTGGCCTGTCGGGGGATTCTCAGCCACGCTGGCCCTGACCCTGGGCTTTTCATTTCTCCTGCCTGATTTTGTTCGAATGGTGATCAGGCGATTTACCGCTTTTCCCTTCCATAAAAACAGGGGGTTTATATCGAGCTGGCTGGGAATCAATTATCTCAACCGTTATGTGGGTCGGATCACCATCGCCATGGCCGCCCTGATGATCGCCATCGCCATGCTGATCAGCGTGGGCTTGATGATCCGCAGTTTCAGGCAGGCCGTGGATAGCTGGATCGGGCAATCGGTCAGCGGCGATCTCTTTGTCGGCCCGGTGCTGCCTTCCAATCAGGGATTTTTTCAGTTCCTGGAACCCCAGGTCATTGATGAGATCGAATCCATAAAAGGGCTTTCCGATGTCTATCATTACCGGGGAATTATGACCGACCTGAAGGGTTTCCCCGTCCGCCTTTGGTCCGGAGATCTGGCGGTCATCCAGCGCCACGGAGGTCTGGAATTCACCAGGGGCACATCGGAAGCGATCATTAAACAGGCCGTATCCGGGGAAGCGATCCTCGTTTCCGAGGTCCTGGCCAATCAGCTTTCTTTGAAGCCCGGGGAAATGCTCCGCCTGATGACCGCCGAAGGGCCCCATCTTTTTAAGGTGGCCGGCATATTCTACGACTACCGGACCGAGGGGGGGGCGGTCTGGATGGACAGGCCCCTTTTCCTGAAATATTGGAAAGATCCGCGCATCAACGGCCTGCGCCTTTATCTGAAAGACCCATCCCGAATCAATCAGGTCCGGGAAGCCATCCATAAAAAAATGGCCGGCCGCGTTTCTCTGGTGATTATTTCCAATAAGGAGCTGCGGGAACAGATCCTGAATATTTTTGATCAGACCTTCCAGGTCACCTATGTCCTGGAGGCCATTGCCATCCTGGTGGCCTTCTTAGGCATCCTCCATACCAGCGCCATCTCGATCCTTTTTCGGGAGAAGGAATTAGGGATCCTCGAGGCCCTGGGGGCCCTGCCGGGCCAGATCCGGCGGATGATCCTGACGGAAACCGCCCTGATGGGGATCTTCAGCTTTATTTGGGGGGCCGTAGCCGGGACCTTATTGTCGCTGATCCTCATCTTGGTCATCAACAAGCAATCCTTCGGCTGGACCATCCCTTTTCATTGGTCCTTAATGATTTATCTTAAAACCCTGGGAATCATTGTTCTGGGCTCCATCCTTTCCGGCTGGATCCCCGCGGCCCTGGCCGTGCGCCGGAGTACGCAGGAAATGATCCGGGAGGAATAATTCATTGATGATCGATGATTGAGGGACTTGTAAAAAGTCACCGAAAGCCCATTTTCGTCATTCCCGTGAAAACGGGAATCCAGTGTTTTTTAATTGGTTACTCATGGCCTGGATTCCCCGCTCGGGTCGAGGACAGGCTCTGCGCGGGAATGACGAGTTTTTAGGAGACCATCATTGATGATTGACGAGGGGGAATTAGTAGCATGAGAATAATCGGTACGGAGACGGGGAGAATCGGGGAATCGGAGATGATGAAAAATCCACTCCGCTTCTCCACTTCTCCATTTCCCCGCTTCATCATTTTTACGTTCCTTCTCCTGGCGGTCGGAATCAATCCGGTCTATCCTGAAAAGTCCCCGGAATTCAAGCCCGCCCTGCCCGGTTGGAAATATGTATTTCCCAGAGACCATGGGGCACACCGGGAATTCAAAACCGAATGGTGGTATTACAACGGGCACCTCAAGGATTCGGTGGGGAACCGCTATGGATATCAGGTGACTTTTTTTCGGGTAGGGTTGTTCCCGGGGAAGCCTCCCTCAAGCGGTTCCCGCTGGCGTATCCGGGATGTCTACATGGCCCATCTGGCGGTCACCGATATCAACAAAAAGACCTTTCTCTACCGGGAAAAGGCCGACCGGGGGAATCTGGGGTTGGCCGGGGCCGATGAAAATAAGTACCATGTCTGGGTGGAAACCTGGGAGGTCATCGAAAAAGGGAAAGGCCATCAAATAAACGCCGGCGATTCGGATTTGTATCTTTCGCTCAACTTGATTCCAACCCGGCCGCCGATCATCCACGGGATCAACGGGGTCAGCCAGAAAGGGGAAGGACCAGGGCGGGCCTCTCATTATTATTCCCTGACCCGTCTGGAAACCAAGGGAATTCTAAAAATCAGGGGAAAGGAAATTCCGGTAACCGGTCTGAGCTGGATGGACCATGAGTTCGGCAGCAATCAATTGGCGGAAAATCAAATCGGCTGGGACTGGTTTTCCGTCCAACTGGGCAACGGGATGGACCTGATGATCTATCAGCTCCGTCAGCAGGATGGCCGGGTGGACCCTTATTCCAGTGGGACCCTGGTCACGCCCGATCTCCGAACGATCCATCTTCCATTGTCTGAAATCAAACTCCGGCCTTTAAGCTTTTGGAAAAGCGCCCGAAGCAAAGCCACCTATCCCGCTTCCTGGGAAATCGACCTGCCTCGATATGACCTGAAGTTAACGGTGGTCCCTTTTGTGGCCGATCAGGAATTACTGACCCCAAAGAGTACCGGTGTCACTTACTGGGAAGGGGCGGTGAAGGTGAGAGGAACTTATAAGGGCCGGCCCGTGGAAGGGGAGGGCTACGTGGAGCTGACCGGGTATGATAAGAGCTTCAGACCGAAAATCTAAACCCTTTCATTCTACTCAAAATCCTTGTAAATTTTTAGATTAAGAGGTGCTCAATGCCAAGGGCGGCGCCAAAGGGCGGTCCGCTACGACGAAAGGTCAGATTTCCTTGGTTGAAAGCATTCTCTCGATGCGGCGATCCGGAATCAGCCAAAACAGGGCGACTAATACATAGATCCCTTGAGAGGCCCAGTGAGACCAGAAGGCCAGTAAAATGGCGATGACGTAGAGGACCGGCGACAGCTTTCCCTTCCAATCGCCGCCGATGGCCTTTTTCAGGAGGGAATCGCGGCCCTGAGAGGCGATGATCAACTGTTGCAGAATCCAGTAGGCGATGGCGGCCATGAACAGAACGAGTCCATAAACAGCCGAAGGTGCATTGGCGAAGTGATTTTGGCCCATCCAGCCGGTGGTAATCGGAATGAGCGACAGCCAGAACAGGAGGTGCAGGTTGGCCCAGAGAATGGGCCCGGTCACCTTGTTTAAGGTATGCAGCATGTGGTGATGGTTGTTCCAATAGATGCCCAGGTAAACGAAGCTCAGCACGTAGCTCAGGAACACGGGAAGCAACGGGACAAGGGCCTGGAAATTATCGCCGCGAGGGACTTTCAACTCCAGCACCATGATGGTGATGATGATGGCAATCACGCCATCACTGAAGGCCTCTAATCTGTTTTTCCCCATTTTGAAAATGTATCATAAAATGGCTTTTTAGGGTAAAATTTATTCTGGAAACCTCCAGTCCGGGTTGGGCAAAGAAACTCTGGCTTAAAGGTGGACCACCCATAAAAAAATGTCCCCTCGACCTTTCTTGGGTCGGATCTGAGTATTGTTAAAAGTGAAAAGGGGCCAGCTCTGATTTCGCGGTGTTTGGTAATTGACAACCGGCCGAAATAGGTGTAAATTCTTAAATTAAGAGATTTAGAGAGGAGATTTTTCTATGTCCCTGGTAAAGGTAAAGCGGTTCGCTCAGGTGACGATCCCCGCCGATATCCGCAAAAAAGCAAATATCGAGCAGGGCGATTTCGTCGAGGTGACCTACGAGACCGGACATATCATCATTACCCCGAAACGGGTTTCCGATAAGACCGTAGATTGGTCCCGGAAATTCGACGAAGCCCTCGGGAGTGTTCGGAATGCGGCGAAACGGGCGGGGATAACCGCCAAGACCATCGATGAGGGTGTAAAGACTGCCAGACAAAGGTCCAAACATTGAGGGTGGTCATAGATACCAACATTTTTCTGGCCGGCTTGCTCAATGCCGAGGGCGGCGCCGCGAAGATCATCCGTGCCTTCCGGGACGATGAATTTGAGCTGGCCGTCACGCCTGAAGTGTTTGGTGAGTACGTTCGCGTCCTTCATCTGTTTGATAATGCCGTACCGGCGGCTCAAAGCGAAGACCTCCTTGAACTGGTCTTTGAAAAGGCCGTCAAGGTAAGACCGGCGGCACCCAAGGGGTTGTGCCTGGATAAGGAGGATGAAAAATTCATCTCCGCCGCCCTGGCAGGAGAGGCGACTTTCTTAGTGACGAAAAACAAAAAACATTTCCCCAAAACCGTTTTTTCAATAAAAATCGTTTCTGTGCGGGAGTTTTTGTCGGAGATGGAGCGGATCTCAGGAAGGACCATGAAATGATACAAGCCAAACAACCTCTTCGCCAGCCCTCATCTGCCTTTCAAAAGCTGTCCTTCAAGAAGGCCCATGTGGAACTCTGTAAACTTCGGGACCGACGTCGACTCAAAGGACATTCCCTGCGCAATATGATCGAAGAAGGCCGACACTAAATGAGCAGGCGGTTGATCATTGGGTGTTCATATGGCGAGAGACGGTACACACAAGAAAGGAAAAACAATGGCAAAACACATCGGAATTGTGGCCTGTAGTGCGGAAGGGGCGGCCCTCTGCTACCGGACCCTGTGCGACGAAGCACCGGCCCTCATGGGCGAGCACATGCATCCGGAAGTCTCCCTGCATACCTACCCGCTGGGGGAGTATATGGTTTATGTCCGGTCCGGAGATTGGGCCGGGGTGGCCAGGCTGATGCTGGCTTCCGTCCGGAAGCTGGCTTCCATCGGTGCTCAATTGGCCATCTGCCCGGACAACACCATCCACCAGGCTTTCGACCTCCTGGCGGCCGATTCGCCGATTCCCTGGATCCACATCGCCGAAGCCGTCGGCCGGGAAGCGAAGAAGCGGGGATTCAAAACCCTGGCCATCACGGGCACAAAGTATTTGATGATCGGTCCGGTCTATCCCGAGGCCCTGGCTAAATTCGGCCTTACCTGTCAGATCCCGGATGAAGCCGACCGGGAACGGATCGACGCTGTCATCTTCAAAGAGCTGGTCAACGGAATTTTCAAAGAAGAGTCCCGGCTGTACTTCAACGCCGTGATTCAAAAGATGAAAGAGCGTGGATGTGAGGCCGTGGTCCTCGGCTGTACGGAGATCCCTTTGCTGGTCGACCCCAATGACTGTCCCCTTCCGACGCTCGATTCAACCCGCTTGCTGGCCAGGGCCGCCTTGCGGGAATCGTTGAGTGGGATTGCTTCATCTCCGAAAGAGATCTGATTTTTTAATACTTGACTTAGTTTATAAGATTCAGAGGTGAGAGAAATGTCCCGGAAAGTTAATATCCACGAAGCCAAAACCCACTTTTCCATGCTTTTACAACAGGTCGAAAAAGGGGATGAAATTATTATCGCCAATGCCGGGAAACCTGTTGTTTGAATAATGAAGGCCTTCACAAGTCTATCCATCGAGATGAGACATGCCTTCCAGGTTTTTAGCTTGCCGGATTATCATAAGGATCCTTTTGATCGTTTGTTGATAGCTCAGGCTCAAGTCGAGGGCCTATCCATCCTCACCGCCGACCCGCAAATTTCTCGATATTCTTTGGAAGTCATTTGGTAACAGATCGTTAAATCCGGAATAGAAGCCCCTATGCCTGATTTGACCGCCGAGATCCTGAAAAACCTTTTCCAGGAGAACCCACTCCGATTCATTTTTATTCTCCAGAAAATTGAAACAACTTTTCTGCATAATTCTCAATTTTCTCTTTTAGAGCGATCTTGTTTCGCCACTCTTCCGGTATCCCCTGGTACCCGTAATAAGTCCCGGCAATCTGGCCATAGACCGCACCGGTGGTATCGGCGTCATTGCCCAGATTAACGGACATTACATCGCCTCCCGATTGAAGGATCTTCTTATGATATGGGGTCAGGATCAGCTCCTGGTTCGTAAAATCTAAGACTAGATCGGCCACCCTGAAAAAATAAATCATCTCGTCCATTTTTGCGAGGTTTACGCTTGACTCTTCCTGGAGCAGAGGAAAAGATTGAGGGCCTAAGTTCATCTGTTTTTTCATCCCAAGGCCCGAGGGGGCTTATATATCTTCTTCGCTTACCCCTCTTGTCTTCAGGATCTCTCCGAAGCCGAAGATATCCAGTGTAGATTCGCCTCGTTTCAATCGTTCTTTTATGGCTTTCTCTTTTTCTTCTCTGGTTTTGGATTTTTCAAGAACCTCTGCCGCCTCCTCAAGTCCGACAACCACGATCCCGTCCCGGTCCCCCAGTATCAAATCACCAGGGTGAATGGTCACATTGTCGAGGTTCAAGGGACGATTAATCCATCCCAAAGAAATTTTTTCAGTCCCCTTAATACAGAGAGCGCGGGAAAATACCGGAAACCCAATGGCGGTCATGGCTTGGGAATCTCTTACGGCGCCGTTAATAACCAACCCTGCAATTCCTCTTGCCTGGGAGGCTACTGCCATAATCTCGCCCCAGGCGCCTGCTTCCGTGAAGCCCTCGGCGTCGGCCACAATTACATCTCCGGCCTTAGCGACATAAATGGCTTGATGGAGTATCAGGTTATCCCCAGGCTTTGCTTTTACGGTTATTGCCGTTCCGCAGACCATCATGTCATTGGAGATCGGTTTAATATGAGATGAAAGAGCCCCTTTCCCTCCCGAGGCTTCGTAAACGGTTGCCGAAGATAGCTTCATGTATTCTCTAACCAGTTCAACTGGAACCCTTTGAAGGGTATGAATAATGTGGGGCATCTATATCGTCCTTCGTTCATAATTCATTTTGGCATCATCCTGGAAATATTTTTTAAAACCTTTATGGACTGCCCAGGCATTCCTTTAAACGACTTATAAACTCCGTCTCCTCCACATAGGGAATCACCAGCCTTTGTTTGGCCCGGGTGATGGCTACATAAAGAAGCCGGATCAACCGCTCCCGGGTCTCGTCCGTGGGGATGATCCGGTCCACACCCACCAGATAAACCAGGTCGAAGTCCAGGCCCTTGGCGCTGTGGATGCTGATCAGGGAGACCCGGTCGGTGGTGATGTCAAAAAGCTCCTTGGCCCGGACATCCTGGGAGACCCAGTTGGCAGGGATGCCTGCTGATTCCAGCCTTTTCAGAATTTGCCTGGGGACCTCTTTGCCCTGGTATTGGAAGCCTTCGGGATTGTAAAGCTTGTCATCATAGAGAATGGCAATTTCCGAGCGCCGGCATTCTCCCAGTCTGATCAGGTCCAGGATTTCTTTCAGGATAAAATCCTCCACTTCATCCCTGGTCCTGAACCGGGGAAGTTCGGGGGCCGGGCCGTGTAAGAGGTGGGCATCGGGGAAGAGGGATTCCTGGGGGTCCTTCTTCATATCCATTCCGATAAAACACTGGGAGAAGGCCAGGATTTCTGCCGTATTGCGGTAGACCTTTTTCAGGGTACGGCTGTTGCCCTTGGCCTCTATTCCCAGGGACTTCCAGGAACCCTCCCGCCGGTAAAGGTCCTGAAAGTCATCCAGGGCAATCACCAGATCGCCTCCCGGCCGCAGGAGCGAAAGGAGTATCTGAAACATGTCGTCCCGAAAGTCCTGACCTTCATCGATCAGGACGGCATCAAAGGGGTCAATTTCATTCTGGCCGCCCTGCAGGGCCTCCAGAGCCAACTGGACGATGGAGTCATAATAACCGGGTTCATTTTTATCGTATTCAATCGTCATCCCAAGGATCTCCGAGCAGACCTCGAAGAAATGGCGGACCTGGACGGCATCGCCGCCCACCCCCACCCCTCTTTCCAGAAGCAATCGTTTCAGGTAGCTTACCAGGGCGATGTTGTAGCAGACCAGGAGGATGCGCTTGATCTTGGGGTTATACTTCTGAAGAAATCAACAGCGGTTGACCAATACCAGGGTCTTGCCGCTTCCCGGGGGACCCTTGATGATCTGGTGACCGGCTTTCAGGTACAGGGCGACCCTGGCCTGGTTGTCATCCAGGGCCTGGACCTCCCTCTGAAATCCCGCTTTACAGAAACCTTCCCGCCTGGGAAGGTGAAATTTGAGGACAGGATAAAGGATGGCGTTAAGCCGGTAGATTTCTTTCGGCGAGAGTCCGTGAAAAGGAAAGGGAAATACAGGGGCTATCCGGTCCTGGAATTTTTTCCCGCTCGGGTCGCGGCGGATTTCCCCCTCATTGGCCAGATCGTCCTGGAAAAGGACCCGTTCCAGCGGGATAACCTGGTCCAATCCATGTTCCAGGTAATCCTTGCGGGAGATGTTGGGAAAAACCACCATTCGTCCAATGGGGATTTTTAATTGACCCTGATGGTCCCCTGGGCCGCTTTGGAATTCAGGGGTTTCCTTGAGGACGTTCATCAGCTCATGGACATAACCCCTGGCCTGCTTGTCGGGATTGGTCTTGTTTTCTTCCCGCTCCGCCAATCCAGATTTTAAAATTGTGAGAATCGGCCTCCTCGATCTGGTCAATCAGCCAGTCTTTGACTTCCAGGACCAGCAGGCCGTGCTGGTTCCCGAAAAGGACGAAATCCGGCTCCCGGCCCTGCTCCCCGATGGCCGGCTCATACCAGCCGATGAAATCCGAATCCGGCCGCGCTGCCTCCTGCAGGAAATCGAAAGACGGTCCTTTCGCCGGGGGTGGCGTTTTCAAGAGCTTCGATATCTTCAGGGTGCATGCGGGCCATATCAATTTAATCTTATGGATTCAAAATTTTTAATAAATCTTGCCAATAGAACAAAATTCGTTTAAACTATAAGGGAGGTAAAAAATGAAAAAGAACGAGACCCTATCATTGATCAGGACCAATCCTTATCTTCAGAATCCCGCGGAACGCAACCTCTGGCTGAATCGCTCTGTAATCTCTTCTTCGGCTATCGAGGGAGTCAAATCCGCAGCCTGTCGTGCCCTCGGTATCACAGTGAAATCCAAAAAAGTTAAGATTGGCCGCGTCGCTTCAACGACCTCTCAATCACGCCGGTAAATATCTCCTCCATTAGACCGTAATCATATTTCATTCCCGTCCGAACTGCCAGGAAGTATTCCTGTTTCTTTCGCCCTTGTAGGTGCCCGAAATCCAAGGGAGGCAGGCCGGCTTGCACCGCCATCACAATGGCCAGCATGCGGGCCAAGCGGCCATTTCCTTCTGCTCTCTTGCTTCTGCCTCATCCATCTCACGTTTGCGGGTAATTCCCTGCAAGTTCAGTAAGACCCTCCTACGGGAGCGAGGTTGATACTGGGCTTCGACGTGGCCGGAGACGTCATAGCGACTGGTCTCTATCATAGAAACTTCCTTTTCTTAGAAGATTCTCCAATCGATGGTGTAGTCGGATTCATGTTCATAGAGGTCAAATGGAGCGGAGTAGGTCTTTATGCGCTGTCTTAACCTGCCGACCCAGATTTGTCTTACTCTCTTCCCGCCCTCCAATCGAGATTTTAACATGGTGAGAGTCTGCCTCCCCAATCTGATCAATCAGCCAGTCTTTGACTTCCAGTACCAGTAGGCCGTGCTGGTTCCCGAAAAGAATGAAATCCGGCTCCCGGCCCTGCTCCCCAATGGCCGGCTCATACCAGCCGATGAAATCCGAATCCGGACTGGCCGCCTCCCGTAGAAATCGTAAGACCTTCCGTTCGCCCTCGGTGAGGTTTTCCATGTCTTCAATTTCTTCAGGCTGCATGCGGGCCATGAAAATTTAATCCCAAGAATTGAAGCTCCCCGCACCAAATGTACGGGAAGATTTCCCGCACCGTAGTCCAGGGAATCTTCCATGCAAGGTAAAGGGTTATTTTTTGTAGTTCGCTCGCTATGCCCGCAACAAGCTGCGGGGAATGCGCTCGCTATCCCCGTTCAAGAACGTCCATCACTTCCTGCCCAGTTATTGAATTGTCCCCAAGCCGCTGGTTCATGAGCTGACTTATTGTAATCGTGATTGCTAATATCGGTAAACGTCCTTTCGATCCCCAACGGAAAAGACCTCGATTTCTTTACTGGAGTCCTTAACGAGATAGAGTATCCGGTAATTGCCAACCCTGATTCTGGCGCCTTCCCGGCCATGAAGCCTTTTAACGTTTCGGGGATAGGGATTTTTTTTCAAGGCAAGAATTGCTTTTATGACTTTATCGTGGATCCTTGGGGGAAGGGCATCTAATTCTTTTTCTGCCGATCTTTTTAGGCTGACGGTATAGGACATTATCTGCTCTTTTTCTTCCGAGCGGATAGATAATCGTCTAAATCTCGGGATGGTTCCTTGCGACGTTGCTCGATGATGACTGTATCAATCAAATCCTCAAGAAATTCTTTGTCGCTCAGCATTTTACCCACAACAGCCTCTCTGGTCTTCTTCGGTAAAGCACGAAAAGCTGTTATGAAGACCTCGGACGTTTCCTCTATGGTAGTCATGGCGAACACCTCCTTTCCCTTTTTTAAATTATAGATTCTCCCTTAAGGAGTCTTCTAACTTTCTGAATTTGAGAGGCTTTTTCTTATTTCCCTGAGCATGTTAAATCCTCGAGATCCTCCAGGCGTTCCAACATTTCTCGATACTCATCAATGTCAAGAATTACGGCTGATGTTTACCTTCTTTGAAAACAATTCCGGCTTTAGCTTACCTTCGCTTCATGCTTCAACCTCCATTTCATTTAACGGCTATCACATTATACAATGATTTAGGATCTGTTGCAAAATCAATCATAAGCCTCCCACCTCGACCGTAAAGGTATGAGGGACGGCCTCCTCAATCGGATCAGTCAGCCGGTACTTGACCTCCAGGATCAGGAGGCCGTGCTGGTTCCCGAAAAGAACGAAGTCAGGCTCCCGGCCCTGTTCCCCGATGGCCGGCTCATACCAGCCGATGAAATCCGAATCCGGGCGGGCCAATTCCCGAAGGAAACGAAAGACGGTCCTTTCGCCAGGGGTGGCGTTCTCCAAGGATTCGATATCATCGGGGTGCATGCCGGCCATATTATTAATTGAAGCTCCCTGAACCAAGGTTTGCGGGGAGACTTCCCGCACCGTGGTGCAGGGGATCTTCAAGGTAAGGTAACTGTCTATTATTTGAAGTTCGCTCACTAATCCCGCTGAAGACGGGACATACTGCCCACGCAGTTACGCCGTTGGCGTGACGGATAACGCGCTCGCCGTCCATGGTTAACTAATTCAAGAAGGTCCCGGATTACTTATTAGGTTTCTGAATGAAATGAAGAACGCCCCCTTTATGGCAATTTCATATCGGGCATATATGGTTCGTTTGGTTCGGATACCAGCAGTGGAGGAGTTTTTTGGGTAATCAGACTTTCAATTTCCTGTTCTGAAAATTTCAATTGCTTGAAAAGCCGTTTGCAGTAAATCGGATCCAGTGTCTTCTTCCCGGTTTGAATCGGGGCCGAATATCTCCGGCCTTCGACTATCCTGGCATATATGGCATGGTCGGTTGATCCCTGCCGAACCAAAACGGCCCCGCCCTGTTCAAGAAGTTTTATCAGTTCCTTGCTGGAGAAGGACGGAAACTTAGACATAAGAAGGCACCTCGTGGATTTCCAACGGCTTCAGGATAAAACCGTTCTCCGGTTCCTTAACCCAGTCAGGTTCGGTATCCCTTAAAAATTCGATAAAGTCTTCAATGGCCATCGGTTCAACAATCGTTTTCTGATGGGCTTGGATATCAGAAAGATATAATTCTATGGCTTCCTTCAGGTTCCTCTCCACGTCGGCGAGGTTATCTCCTCTGGCGGCCACATTCAGTTCCAAACACACAGCCACATATTCCAGCTTGCTTCTACGAACAATGGCGGTAAATTTTTTGCTCATAAACCCTCCATACGGATTTTAGATATTTTCAGAAATTCTTCCTCGTCTTCTTGTTAAAACCCTAATCCATTTTTTCGGGCCAGGATTCCATCCAACCAACGCTTTTTTATCCGCGTCGGCTGAAACGAAATCCGGCTCCCGGCCCTGTTCCCCGATGGCAGGCTCATACCAGCCGATAAAATCCTGGTCCGGCCTGGCCGCTTCCCGAAGGAATCGAAAGGCAGTCCTTTCGCCGGGGGTGGCGCTTTCAAGAGCTTCGATATCCTCAGGGTGCATGCGGGCCACAATAATTCAATTCCACGAACTTGAACGTTTTAGCTTTTATTTTATTCTTTGCACTTTCGGAACGAACGTCCCCTTGATATCCTTGTAAAAACCAATATAACTAATTCAAGAAGTCTCCTGTTACTTATTGAGTTTTTGAATGAAATGGACAACGTTATATATCCTCAAGGGGTAAGATTCTACCTCTAAGGGTGACATAGAAAAAATTATAATATAATCTACCCCAAAAAGAAACCTCCTGTTAAGAGAGAAAGTAAGAGCAACCAAACTCAAACTCTTAAACAGGAGGTGTTCATGAACGAGGTAGAAGATATCAGGCTTGAGAAGTTTCGTCAACTCAAGAAGGAGATCCGGGGTTCGAAGGAGTATCTGATCGTCGGGATCGACGTGGCCAAGGAGAAGCACCATGCTTTTTTCGGTACGGCCACGGGGAAGACGCTGCTAAGACGATTAATCTTTGACAATACCATTGAGGGATTCGAGAAGTTGCTGGACCAGGTTAACGCTCTCCAAATGACTCAGGGTCTGCCGAAGGTCGTATTTGGGTTAGAGCCCACGGTCGATTATCACAAGCCGTTAGGAGAGCATTTAATCAAATGCGGGCAGATGATCGTCCTGGTTTCCGGAGTGGCCGTCAAACGCAACCGGGAGCTTCTGTACGGGCGCTGGGATAAACACGACGCCAAGGACTCGGCCAACGTGGCCGATCTGATTGCTCAAGGGAAGTGTCAGTTTTATGAATATCCGGAGATGTGGCTTCGGGATCTCCGCAGCCTGCTTTCGCTGAAACGAAAGCTCAAGAAGCAAGAGCATAGTTATCGGGTCCGGATACGAAATCATCTTTTGGCCCAGTATTTTCCGGAACTGGACCGTTTTAGCAATCGGCCGGAGGTTGAGTCCATTGTTCGCTGGTGCCTCGATCCTTCCCGGATAGCGGGGTTTGAGAATAGTTAATTTATGGATCTGGTATCACCAGGCCGGAAGAGTAGTGCGCTACACCGACGCCTGCAAGCCATCCAGGAACTGGCCATTGACTCTATCGGTTGTGAGATGGGGGAAGGGGCTGCCTTTGAAGCTAAGGTCATGGTGGAAGGGTTACGTCAAATTCGAAAGGCCATTAAATCCACCGATGATCAGATCAAGGAGGTCTGTCGGCAGTTTCCCGAATACGAATATCTTCTTACCATTCCAGGTTTTGGTCCGGACGTTTCGGCCAAGGTGATCGGCGCCTTAGGCAATCCCTTCCGTTTTCAAAACCGGAGACAGGTGCTCAAGATGGCCGGTCTGGATCTGGGTGCCGAGAGGAGCGGAACAACCTCGAATACGGCGATTCCGGTTATTTCCAAAAAAGGGAAAACCGATCTGCGCTGTGCCTTATACCAGGCGGCCTCTGATCGCATCTACCCGCAACCAGGACTGGATGGCCTATTACACTGGTCAACTTCAGGGGCGGGAGAAAGAAGCGGGAATCAAGACCAAAAGAAGAGTCAAGATGTCAGCTAAACTTTTGATTATTGCTTGGACGATTATGAAGAAAAGGGAGCCCTTCGGCATGTATTAACCAGGCGTAACGAAAAGCCTATATTCCCTTTAGCGAGCCCGATGGACAACGTAGAGGCCGCTTGCGGACCTCGGGAGGGACAATCAAGGGCCGCTCATTAGACTTTAAAACCTGGATAAGGGATGATGGATAGCGGCGTTAGTGCCGCATATCGGATACTGATAACGCTGAGGTTTAAAGTTCGCATTTAATGAGCACTGGGGAAGCCACTAAATAATCATCTACCTACAGGTGACCACCAGAGGTGCGTATAAAAAAAGGCGGAAATTCTATCTCATTGAAATCGCGTTTATTTCAAAATGGTGTTTTTTTCTTGACGGGATTAATATATGATGTCCCCCTCTACGTTTGAAATGATCACTCCAACATCCGAAAATTTTGTGGATCTTGAGAAGATAATCGGGTTATATAGCGGTGAATTGAATTTCTGCGCCCCATCCGGTGTCAATGAAATAATGAGGGAAAGGTCGATATCGAGGGTCATCTGGACGGTTGCTATCTAATAGCAAATATCATGGCTCCCAATTTCAATAAAGTAAATGCCGCCATCTTCAAGGAGTTTAAAAACGATCCTATCGGAATAGGTGATCGAAAAGGCGTAATAATCCCTGAGGTTGCCTTTTAATTTGTGGGTCTTTAACCGCTCGTCAAAGATATCTTCTTTAAATATCTTCAGCCTTTGCTTGAGCTTTATTCGCTGGTCTTCGGACAATTGAGTCGTGAACTTTTTTAACTTCCTTTCAAAGGGTCTGTCAAAAAGAACATATTGCGGCTTCATAGGCGATTAAATACTTTCGATAAAGCTATCCACTGGAATTTTTTTAACCCTACCGGTCTTCAGATTTCTTTCCGCCTCATCAATCCTCATTAAAAATTGTTGGCGTTTGACGTTTCGATAAATCTCTTTCAATATCCGGTATTCTTCCTTGGGAACAACAATGGTTTCCCTTGCCGTTTTCACTGCCATATTGGATTACACCTCCCTTCATGATTTTTTTTATTATTACACAAATTGCCTTGTGGGTAAACATACATTAATCCCTAATACATCTCAACCCCTTCCCGTGGTCCGCCCCAATACCCTATCTCAGGAGGCCGAGCTGGTTCCCGAAAAGAACGAAATCAGGCTCCCGGCCCTGTTCCCCGATGGCCGGCTCATACCAGCCGATGAAATCCGCATCCGGCCTGGCCGCTTTCTGCAGGAAACGAAAGACCTTCCGTTCACCCTTGGTGGGGTTCTCCAGGTTTCAATATCCTCCGGGTGCATTCGGGCCATATCAACCCATTCTAAGGTTATAGATTTTCCCCGCCTCTATTCCTATTAGAGGCTTGGAGTTTCGGAACGCACGCTGCCTATCCATTAACAATTGTCAATTTGAAAGAATTGACCCCCTTTTTCCTTATCGATTAAAAATCTCACGAAGCCAGCAAAAGAGGGAGTTCGCGTTCACGGACTGCTTCCGCTGCGTATCGCAAGGCTGCTTTTATATCCTCCGGCTCTAGATCCGGAAAGGCCTGCAGGATTTCATCTTCCTTCATACCGTCAGCCACCATCCCCACGACGGTAGCTACGGGGATTCGCAGTCCGCGAAGACAAGGCATGCCCCCCATTTGCGCCGCATTAACCGTAATTCGTTTGAACTCCATTCCTGACCTCCAGTAGTAAACACAAAGTACATCATTTATACTTCAATATATCATACACTCTGAAATAATTCTACTGGGTGAAATCGACCGGAAAAATCTTAATCACGATTCGATAAATTTAAATCCATCTTGATTTTTTCGAGAGCATGGAATCGCCCCGGGGCTTGCTCTGGCCTGCCGATCCGGGTTTGTCTTGGTTTCTTCTTTACCGGTAATCCTGATCTTGAAGGTTATAGAGTTAACCTCTCCCGACGTGGTCAATTTATCCTCAAAACGGCGGCAGTTAACCAAGCCCTTGGTACCTTTCGAGGGATTATCAGGCAAACACAAAAATCCAAAAAAAATTCTAACTCAATGTCGTGTCCGGAAAATATTGACAGCGATTAGCAAAATTGCTAACCTAATACGGACATGAATTTCACCATCGAATATTTCCACGCCCGCGTCAAGGCTGAGATTGAGGGCTGGCCGGATGATCTGCTGGCCGATTTCGCCCGGATGGCGGAATTATTGAGGGACTTTGGTCCCAATATCGGGATGCCTCACTCTCGACCGTTAGGAGGAGGTCTGTTTGAATTGAGACCCCGTGGGCGTGGGGGCATCGGGCGGGCCTTTTATTGTTTTGCAATTGGCCGGCGCATTGTCGTTCTCCACGCCCTCCTAAAGAAAACGCAAGAAACCCCGGAGCAAGCCCTGCGGTTAGCCCGGCAAAGGATGAAAGAGGTTCAGAATGGATAAAGTATCCTATCAACCGGTTCCTCATGATCATGAGGCCTTTCTTAAAAAAGCCCTGAAACGGAAGGAATTCCGGAAATCGTACGAGGCATTGGAAGAGGAATACCGGTTAGCCCGCGAGATGTTGACCGCCCGGTCCCGTATCGGTTTGACCCAGGAAGAGGTAGCCGGGCTAATGGGGACGACCAAAAGCGCTGTTTCACGGCTGGAGGCCTCGGGGAAGCACGCCCCTTCCCTATCCACCCTTAAAAAGTATGCCCAGGCGGTCGGTTGCCGTTTGGAAATTAAATTGGTCCCGAAATCCCGTCCGAATAAGAAAACAAGCGGTTTAGCCAAGAAACAAGCGACGGCTTAGCGTCTCATAAGGGCCACCGTGGAAACGAACCGCTTAAAGATTATCGAATCAACCCCATGGGGGGAGGTCTACCCCGAATACTCGGAAGGACAGATTATCTAGCCTCCCGCCTCGACTGTAAAGGTATGAGAATCGGCTTCCTCAATCTGACCAATCAGCCAGTCCTTGACTTCCAGGACCAGCAGGCCCTGCTGGTTCCCGAAAAGAACAAAATCCGGCTCCCTGTCCTGTTCCCCGCTGGCAGACTCATACCAGCCGATGAAATCCTAATCCGGCCTGGCCGCCTTCCGAATAAAACGAAAGACGGTCCTTTGGCCGGGGGTTGCATTCTCCAAGGATTCGATATCTTCCGGGTGCATTCGGGCCATATCAACCCATTCTAAGGTTATAGATCTTCCCCGCCTCTATTCCTATTAGAGGCTTGGAGTTTCGGAACGCACGCTGCCTATCCATTAACAATTGTC
>CAVYLJ010000033.1:0-142038 GCA_963769305.1 uncultured delta proteobacterium
TAGTCGATGCTGTCCTGGTAGGCTTCGGGAAGCACGATCGGATCTCCCGGTCCGCAGAGGGTTGTCGTCGCCTTGAGGAACATCAGCGGCGCGGCCGGATAGGACTTGCCGCCTTCGTCGGCATGTCTCCGGTAGTTGAGGCCCAGACAGAGGATGTTCGGTGGAGACACGGGGGCCAGTAACCGGACTGAACCCATGTCGATGGCTTTCTGGCTTTTGGTGAATTCCGTGAAGGGATCTCCAGCACAGGGATAGACCCGGTCCCCTTCAACGATCCCATACCTTGTTTGTCCGTCATACCAATAGCGCACGATCTTCATGGCTGAAGCCTCCTTATCCGATTGTCGAGCCTCTCCGCCGGGACTCTTAAAATCGATTGTGTTTTATCTTTCCGTAATCGAGTTGCTCGGCAGGGACCGGCGTCTTGGTCTCTCCGGGAAAGCCGATACTGATGATCGACGCCACCCTCAGATTTTCAGGGATGTTGAGAAGTTCCTGAATATAGGCCTCGGAGGTCTTCTCCGCCGAATGGGGTCTGTTCCTGATCTGAATCCAGCAACTTCCCAGGCCCAGGGAGTGGGCCGTGAGTTGGGCCGTGATGGCGGCGATGGCGCAATCTTCGACCCAGACATCGGAACGGGTCTCGTCCCCGCAGACCACAACGGCCAGAGCGGCATTTTTGACAAAGATCGAACCGTGCTCTTTGGCCTTGGAAAGCCGGTCGAGCAACTCGGCCTCATCGATAAAAATGAAGGTCCAGGGATTGTTCCCCCGCGAAGTGGGACATCGAAGCAAGGCTTCTTTTATTATCTCCAGGGACTCTCCGTCGATAGGTCTCTTCTCGTATTTTCTGATGCTCCGCCTGGAGCGCAAAATCTCGATCATGGTCCCCTCCGGCCCGTGGGTTGGCTTTTTGCAGATATATAATTAATTTAGTATGAATCTTTACCTCCTGTCAAGGATTGTTTCCGGGGACATTACACCAGCCCTGCAAATGAAGATAATGTTGTCTTCAAACTTCGATACATTAATTTTAAACCTTCGACTAAATATTTTTTTTTTGCTATACTTATTTTATATAGCCCTTGATTTGATTTTGTAGGATGTGCTAATCTCGCGACAACCAATAAGGACCCCACCTTCAAGGCATTTTTAGTCTTAATATGAAGTATATTTGGAGCCAAGGACCTTATTTTAAAAAATAGACAAGAAGTTAGCCATCGAAGGGATTTGACCAAAGACCTCCTTGATGTCCAGGAAAGGAATGGATTCTGAGAAAACGAATTCGGTCGCTTTTGGGAATAAGGTCCTGTTTTAGTGTCGAGCCATACGATTCTGATCTGAAGGTCACCCAGAAGATTTTAGAAAACAACAGGCAATGTTCCCTTGTCGACCTTTGGGTATCAGCAGGGAATAAAATTATGGGAAAATCAGTACAATGAAAATCATAGAGCAAAACTTTCAGGTCAGCTATTCCTTTCCGATAGTTTTCACCCACGATGTTTTTAATATCAACAACTCGGTTATTGGCGACATATTGAAGGGATCAGGGCACGAGCCGAAAAAGGTGTTGGTCGTCATCGACTCGGAAATCATGAACGCCTCGCCTCGTTTGGCCGAGAAGATTGACGCCTATGCCAAAAATCATTCCAATCTCTTGGAGTTTGTCTCCTCTCCGGTGATTATGAAAGGCGGGGAGGCCTGCAAAGATAACGGGAATGAGATAGAAAAAATCCAGGCCCTGATCGATAAACATCATTTGTGTCGCCATTCGTATGTCATGGCCATCGGAGGCGGGGCGGTACTGGATGCCGCCGGCTTCGCCGTGGCCTCGGCCCACCGAGGACTTCGTCTCATTCGCCTGCCCACCACCACCCTGGCCCAGAATGATGCCGGCGTAGGGGTTAAGAACGGTATCAATGCCTTCGGCCGGAAAAATTTCTTGGGCACCTTTGCCCCGCCTTTTGCGGTGATCAACGACTTCGATTTTCTCAAGACCTTACCGGAGAGAGACCTGCGGGCCGGCATTTCAGAGGCCGTAAAGGTAGCCCTGATCAAAGACAAGGCCTTTTTTGATGAACTTTACCGTGAGAGGCACAAGCTGGCTTCCTTCGACCCATTGGTGATGGAAAGGATGATCATCAGGTGCGCTGAGCTTCATGTCGAGCATATCGGAAAGAACGGGGACCCCTTCGAATTCGGGTCGTCCCGCCCCCTGGACTTCGGCCATTGGTCGGCCCATAAGATTGAGGAACTGACCGGCGGCGAGGTGAGACACGGCGAAGCGGTAGCCATGGGTATTGCCCTGGATGCTCTTTACTCCCACCTGAGCGGATTACTCAGCGAGATGGAACTCCAAAAAATTATGACCACGTTGGAGGACATAGGCTTTGAGTTATACCATTGGGCAATCGGCTGGATTGATATCGATAAAGCCTTACGGGAATTTCAGGAGCATCTGGGTGGTGAGTTAACCATCATCCTCTTAAATGGCCTTGGTCAAAAGACCGAGGTTCATAAGATAGATGCCGGGTTATACCGAAAGTGTATCGAGCTCCTGGCCGGCAGAAGAACGAAAAACATAGGACCATCTTCAAAAGAGTCGGCGATGATCAATGGATTCGAGGATTCAAGGGCTCAAGGGAAATGCTTAGAAATTACAAACTCTTGAATCCTTGGCCCATTTCCCCGAACAAATTATAATAGGAGAAGAATTAAAAAAACGTGAGGTGGAAGATGAGAGGGGAAAAAAGCCCGATGTCGGCCGAAGAAATATTAAACAACACCTTTCTTGAAAACCGTGCCCGACTTCTGGAAATTGCTTCGTTCCTTGACCGAATAGACAGGGCCGCTAATCCCGGAGCGGGAAAGATCGATTTTCGTTACCGGGCCCTGATGAAGGGATTGGGCATTTTACTGGAATCGAAAGAAAACAGGACTAAAGCCTTGCAGCTCAGTTTCAGCGATCCGACTGAGGAACCCATTGAAAGTGTCTCCGGCCTGAAAGGAACTTACGGTGCCTGGGATGGCGGACTTTCATGAACATCATCGATCCTCACATCCATATGGTGTCGCGGACGACCGACGACTACCAGGCCCTGGCTGTTTCAGGGATCCGGACGATCACCGAACCGGCTTTCTGGGCCGGGTTTGACCGGCGGACGGGCGATGGTTTCCGGGACTACTTCAACCAGCTCACCCTATTTGAACCGGCCAGGGCGGCCAAGTTCGGTATAAAACATTATTGCTGGATCTGTTTAAACCCCAAAGAAGCCGAGGATCTGAAGTTAGCCGATGAGGTGTTGAAAATCATCCCGGAATATCTGGATAAGCCGACCGCCCTGGGAATCGGTGAAATCGGTCTGAACAAGAACAGTCGTAATGAATTGACCGTATTGGAAAGGCATGTGGCCCTGGCGGCCGAGAGAAATGAATTGATCCTCGTCCACACCCCCCACTTGGAAGATAAACTGAAAGGGACCCGGCTTATCATGGAAGCGATTCGCAGTGAGCCGAAAATAAATCCTTCACGAGTGATCATTGATCATGCCGAAGAGCACACGATAGAAGAGATAAAGGATAAAGGATTCTGGGTCGGCTTGACCCTCTATCCCAATTCCAAATGCAGTCCGGCAAGAGCCGTCGATATCATAGAAATGTTCGGTTCGGACCGGATCTGGATGAATTCGGCGGCCGATTGGGGTATCAGTGATCCCCTGGCCACCTTAAAAGCAGCCAATGAAATGCGGATGCGGGGTCATTCCGAAGCCCTCATCCAAAAAATCTTCTATGAAAATCCAAAGACTTTTTTAAGCCAGTGCCCCAAGTTTGAGATTTCATGATCACCTATTGCTCCAATATATACCCTGGAGAAAGCTTCGCCGAGACCTTTTTCCATTTGCAAAACCACCTGCCGTTAGTTAAAGAGGTCGTTTCCCCCGGGGCCTCCTTTCCCATCGGTTTAAGGCTTTCCAACCGGGCAGCCTTGGAAATCGATCCGGAAACCGCTTGGCGATTCCAGGCTTGGTGTCAAGAACAAAATTGTTATATCCCCACCTTGAATGGGTTTTCCTATGGCTCCTTCCATTCTTCTCCGATCAAGGAAAAAGTCTATCTCCCGGACTGGAGATATCCCGAACGGGTGTCTTATACCAAAAAACTGGCCTATTTGTTGGATTTCTGGCTTCCCCCGAACATGACCGGCTCTATCTCCACCGTACCGGTTGGATTCAAAAGACACGCCAGTGAGGAAGATGATCCTCTCATCCGACAAAATCTGATCGACACCCTGGAATACCTGGACGCCCTCCGTCAAAAAAGCGGAAAAGAAATCATCCTCTCCTTTGAACCGGAACCGGGGTGTGTTTTGGAAACGACGGAAGAGGTTATTGTCTTCTTTGATCGAATGCGGTTTTCCAGGGGATTACGAGAAATCGCCGGAGTCTGTCTGGACTGCTGCCATCAAGCCGTCGAATTTGAAAACCCCACGGAAAACGTCAGGCGCCTCTCGGAGGCCCGGATCAGGATCGGAAAGGTTCAGGTTTCGTCGACCCCGCGTTTTGAAGAGACCGATCAGGAAGTTCTGGAGAGGTTTTGTGAACCCCGTTATCTGCATCAGGTCGTCGTACGCCTGCCGGATGGGACCCTTTCCCGTTATGACGACCTCCCGGAAGCCTTGAAGGGCCACCGAAGAGTTTCCGGAGAGGAATGGCGGATCCATTTTCATATCCCGATCTTTATGGAAGAAGTCGAATCTTATGGCACTACACGATTTTTTATTGAAGAAATTCTCCCCCTGCTCCACCGGGACATACTCCTGGAGATTGAAACCTACACCTGGGATGTTTTACCCAGGGAATTCCGAACGGAAACGGTTACTCAATCCATAATCCATGAAATAAACTGGTTGAGAAGCCAAATCGATGCGACGAACCGTTGTTCTTAATGTGGTCGGCCTTTCCTCTTCCCTTATCGGGGATCATACCCCCTATCTTCGGTCCTTTAATCAAGTCAGTGTCCCTATCAAGGCCATCACCCCGGCCGTTACCTGTTCAATGCAATCCACGTACCTCACAGGAAAAGTGCCCAAAGAACATGGCATCGTGGCCAATGGCTGGTACTTTCGAGACTTGGGAGAAATTTGGTTTTGGCGGCAGTCCAACAGGCTGGTCCGGGGGGAGAAGATCTGGCAAACAGCCAAACGGCGCAATGCCTCTTTTTCGTGTGCCAACAATTTCTGGTGGTACAATATGGCAACCGAGGCAGACTGGTCTGTAACCCCTCGGCCTGTCTATTGTGCGGATGGCCGAAAACTGCCGGACTGCTATTCCCACCCCCCGGAACTTAGAGAAAAATTTAATCGGCAATTCGGGCAATTCCCTCTCTTTAGCTTTTGGGGACCGGCAACGTCCCTGGTTTCAAGTGACTGGATAGGAAAAGCTGCCATGGCTATCGAGACCATGTTTCAACCAACCCTCAATCTCGTCTATCTGCCTCACCTGGATTATTGTCTTCAAAGGGTCGGGCCCGACGGGGACATCTCCCGTGACTTGGCTGAGATCGATCACCTGTGCGGAAACCTGATTGATTTTTTTCGTAACCGGGGGTGCCGGGTCGTTGTGTTATCCGAATATGGAATTACACCGGTCAAAAGGGCCATCCACCCTAACAGAATTCTCAGGGCAGCCGGATACCTCGGTATCAAAGTGGATCTGAGTCGGGATTATTTGGACGTGGGAACCTCTCGGGCTTTCTCGGTTTCAGACCATCAGATCGCCCATATTTATATTAAAGATCGACAAGCCATCCCGGCCGTGGCCCAACTCTTTAAGGGTCTCCCCGGAATAGAAGAGGTCCTCGATGAAGAGGGGAAAAGGGCCTTCGGATTGGATCACGAGCGAGCAGGAGAACTGGTCCTCCTTTCCGAAAAAGACAGTTGGTTCACCTATTACTTTTGGGAGAATGATCAAAGAGCCCCGGACTATGCCCGAACGGTTAACATCCATACCAAGCCTGGATATGATCCCTGCGAATTGTTTATCGACCCCGCCATCCCTCTTCCAAAACTCAAAATCGGCTGGACGCTATTGAAAAAAGTCTTGGGATTTCGTTATCTGATGGAAGTGACCCCTTTGGATGCTATGCTGGTCAAAGGCTCTCACGGCCGGGTGACCGATTATGATGACCAGGGCCCCCTTTTCATGACCAGTGAACCTAAGCTTTTAAATGCCCGACAAATCCAAGCCGTGGACGTTTTTGGCCTGTTACTGGATCATGTTTTTTTAGATTAGAAATATCATGACCTCGCCAAAGGCCTTCCTCGACCTCTGCCGGATCAGTAACCTGCCGACGGTCTGGACCAATGTTCTGGCGGCCGTGGTCTTATCCGGGGCCCCTTTCTTCTGGCCCGATTTTCTTATCCTATCGGCATCCATCTCCTTTTTTTATTCAGGAGGGATGGTCCTTAACGACATCTTTGATGCCCGGGTGGACCAGGTTGCAAAACCATTCCGTCCCATCCCGGCTCATCGGATTTCTCTGAGAACCGCCAAGTTTTTTATGACCTCCTTGTTTGCAGCCGCCTTGGCTTTGCTGCTTTTCGCCCCGGATCAGAAGGCCTTCTATGCCGGTTTATTTCTCCTGGGGTTTATCGTCGCTTATGATCTAAGCCATAAGAATCACCCCTTCAGCATTTTTCTGATGGCCGCCTGCAGGCTCATGGTATTTGCAGTCACGGCCATCGCCGTCTCCGGGACGGTTGGACGACTGGTATTCATAGGCGGCTGGGTCCAATTCCTTTACATTCTTCTGCTAAGCCTGATTGCCCGGCATGAAAACCGCTCGCAGAAAAAATTATCATTCCCTGTGATTCCCCTAATGCTGGTTTGTATCTCCCTTCTGGACGGTGTCATTATGGCCTTTGGGGCCTCGCCGGCCTGGTTCCTTGCCGGGGTAAGCGGTGCGGTTCTAACCCACCTCGGGCAGAAATACGTAAGGGGGGATTGAGGGCTCGGATTAGTTTGGTCCCCAATTGTTTTGATGTCATCAATGTTCATTCTTTCGGCGATTTTTAGTTGGAGACAATTTGTCAATGGGTTAATCCTTGATTTCCCTTTCAAAAAATTGTATTATACTTCGATTTTTAATATATATTATCCCAACAAGGAGGATTTGGTCCATGGCTATCATTAATTTCGGTGGTGAGAAGGAGGCGGTGGTCACCCGCAAGGAGTTCAGTCTCGATAAGGCCCGCAAGGTACTCAAGAACGAGGTCATTGCCGTCATCGGCTACGGGGTGCAGGGTCCGGCCCAGGCGCTCAACCTCAAGGACAATGGTTTCAAAGTCATTATCGGTCAATCCCCGAATTTCAAGCGCGACTGGGACCGCGCGTTGGCGGATGGCTGGGTGCCCGGCAAGACCCTCTTCGACATCGACGAAGCCGCAGAGCGCGGCACGGTAATTCAGTTTCTGATCTCCGACGCCGCGCAGCGCGAGATCTGGCCGGAGATCAAGAAACACCTCAAAAAAGGCGACGCCCTGTACTTCTCCCATGGCTTCTCCATTACCTACCAGAAACAAACCAAAGTTATCCCGCCCAAAGATGTGGACGTCATCCTGGTGGCCCCTAAGGGCTCAGGCACCTCGGTTAGACGCAACTTCCTGTCCGGCGCTGGCATCAATTCATCCTACGCGGTTTTCCAGGACGCTACCGGCCGTGCCAGGGAGCGTTGCCTGGCGCTCGGCATCGGCATCGGCACAGGCTATCTCTTTCCCACCACGTTCCAGAAAGAGGTCTACTCCGACCTCACCGGCGAACGCGGCATCCTGATGGGCGCGTTGGCGGGTGTGATGGAGGCGCAGTATGACACCCTCCGCGCCCACGGCCACAGCCCGTCGGAGGCCTTCAACGAGACCGTTGAGGAGCTCACTCAGTCACTCATCCGTCTGGTCGACGAGAACGGCATGGACTGGATGTTCTCCAACTGTTCTTCGACCGCTCAGCGGGGCGCCTTGGACTGGATGCCGCGGTTCAAGAAGGCCACCCTGCCCTGTTCAAGGAACTCTATCAATCCGTGAAGTCGGGCATCGAGACCCGTCGTGTCATCTCTTCATTAAGCCGGCCGGACTATCAGGAACAGCTCGCCAAGGAACTTGGGAAGATCCACGACTCCGAGATGTGGCGCGCCGGCGCAGCGGTCCGTGCCCTCCGTCCGAAGGAGAAAGCGAAAACCATCACCGCATCGACGAAAGGGGTCAGCGGCCGCAAGGCGTAGTGCCAGCCCCGCGCTACCATATTCGACAAGGAATTAAATGGAGTTGACCTAGGCCAAATAACTCCAGGGTCTATGGATTTGACTAACCGATGCACCTTAGTCGTTTGATTTTAACTGAGAAAACAGCTATCTGAGGCTTTAAAAACATTTATCTGGGGAATATCATTTGACTATTGATAAGACTGCTTGGTCGGACCCTATCTTCCATACTGTTGGCCTACCACGGCTATGGTGTCCGCCAATCACCCACTATCGGAAGGACGGGATCATTGATCTCGATCGAATGGATGCCCACCTGAGGTTCATGTCCCGATGGGTCAAGGGATATCTGGTCTTCGGCACCACGGGCGATGGGTGGGAACTGACACGAGAAGAAAAGAAGACGGTTCTCGGCTTCTTTCTGTCCAGGGTGAAGTCTTTCGGCATCGACCTGCTCGTCGGGTGTCTGCAACCCGATGGATGGGCCACCAAGGAAGACGTTTCCGAGACCCTTCGTTTCGTGAAGGAGTTCACTGGGACTTCACCCGATACCGACGCCCTTGCCCGGTCGAACATAAGCGGGTTTGCGGTGTGCTCGCCCACCGGCAAGGATGCTTCACAGCGAGAAATCGAAGACAGCCTATCAATCGTGCTCGAAATGGGACTTCCTATAGCCCTTTATCAGATTCCTCAGATGACGATGAACGAGATCTCCCCTGAAGTTCTTTCCGCCCTCGCATCGCGTTTCCTCAATTTTTATCTCTTCAAGGACTCGAGCGGGAACGACAAGGCTGTTCTCTCCGGAGCACTGCCGGGAAAGGTCTTCTGCCTCAGGGGGATGGAGGGTGATTATCCCCGATGGTTCGATCCCGGGAAGGGGTATGACGGCTTCCTCCTGAGCATGGCCAACTGCATGGCCCGAGAGTTGGATGAAATGATTGCCGCGCTCCTCTCCCGAAAGAGGGCCGAGGCCGAGGCGCTTTCTGATCGAGTATCTTCGGTCATGCGGGAACTCCACGGGGCCGTCTCGGACGTCACCGCGGGAAATCGCTTCACTAATTCAGTGAAGGCTATGGACCATTGCCTCGCCTGGGGAGAGAATGCGCTCGATGCAGACCCACCTCGCCTCCATGAAGGGATCTCCCTGCCGAGGGAAATCATCCACAGGACTCGGGACGTACTTTTGGCTCATGAGATCGAGATCGGTAAAGGTTATCTCTCCAAGTGAGCGGGAGCCGGTGGGGGTGGTTTTCTATGCTCCCTATTGCTTCGATCTTTCTCTGACCGGATGATCCGGGTGATAACTTCTTGGAGACAATCTATGGAGCGGGAACATACATTGACGATACGCCTGAATCCCAATGACAACGTGGTTGTCGCCTTGGAGGATCTACAACCGTGTACCCCCATTGAACAAGAAAGGGTGGTTGTACGGGAACCGATCCGGGCCGGTCACAAAGTGGCCACCGTGACTATTTGGGCAGGTACCTTTGTCCGCAAGTACGGACAAATCATCGGCATGCGCCTCTCGCGACATACAGCCCGGCGAACACGTGCACACGCATAACCTGGAGATGTCGGACTACGCCCATGATGATGCCTTTGGGTCGGAGGAGAAAATTGCGGAATTGCGGTCGGACCGGGAGCCGGGATTTTTTGATGGGATTGTTCGTGATAACGGGCAAGTGGGAACCCGGAACTATATTGGTGTACTGCCGACCGTCGGATGCTCTAGTTCTGTATGCCGGTACATCGCTGATTGCTTTCGCGACGATAGTCTCGATGACTTTCCCAATGTGGATGGAGTCGTCGGCTTGACCCAGAGTTCCGGGTGTGGCATGGCTTCCTATGGGAAAGGCTTTGATAACCTGCAGCGCACTTTGGCCGGTTATGCCACCCATCCAAATTTCTGGGGTGTTTTGATGGTAGGCCTTGGCTGTGAGGTCATCCAGATAAATTCACTTGTGGAGAGTATGAACCTTGGGATTTGTTCCCGGCTTCAGACGTTGACTATTCAGGAAACTGGAGGGACGGAGGCCGCGGTTCGTCGAGGGGTGGAGATTGTAAAACACATGCTGCCACTGGCCAACCGTTTGAAACGCCGGCGGGTAGAGGCTTCCCATCTTATTGTTGGCCTGGAATGCGGCGGATCGGATGCCTACTCGGGCATTACGGCCAATCCTGCCCTTGGCGTGGCCGCAGACTTGGTGGTCAGGAATGGTGGTACGGCCGTGCTTAGCGAGACCACCGAAATTTACGGGGCCGAGTACTTACTGACCAGACGAGCAGTGAGCCCCGAGGTTGGGCGGCGACTCATAGAGGCGGTCCATTGGTGGGAAGATTATACTGCTAAGAACGGCGCAAAGATTGACAATAACCCGACTCCCGGCAACAAGGCCGGCGGCCTCAGCACCATTCTAGAGAAATCTTTGGGCGCTGTGACCAAGGGAGGCTCGACCAATCTGGTGGAAGTCTACCAGTATGCGGAACGGATTCTGGAAAAAGGGTTGGTTTTTATGGACACACCGGGCTACGACCTGATGTCAACAACGGGAAAGATTGCAGGTGGCGCGAACATGATCTGCTTTACCACCGGATGCGGAAGTGTGATCGGATGCAAGCCGACGCCGGTGATCAAACTGGCCTCCAATACGCCCATGTATGGGCGCCTTTCGGGAGACATGGATGTCAACTGCGGTATCATCGCTGAGGGAAAAATCACCGTGGAAGAAATGGGAGCAGTCATTTTCCGGAAGATACTGGAAACGGCTTCCGGGAAAAAGACCAAGAGTGAGTTGTTGGGATTTGGCGACAATGAGTTCGCTCCCTGGCAATGCGGGGTGGTGGTCTAAAGGAACGGCGACCGCTGTAATAGGGTCGGCAACGTCAACACCAAGCTGAACGGGAATGGCTGAAGTGTGGCCGGAGTTCGGTCTTGGTTTCGAGTAGCCTCAGATGGAAGCGGCGGCACCCTCCACCAGGGGCTCCGCTTAACTCTTTACCAACCTCCCCTAAATTTCCTACAAGTGCTCGGGCAGCAAATTTCCCTCAGCCACCCCCAAAAAGATTGAAAATATTGATATTGTCGCCATCCGCCAGGTCTGTATCGAGCCACTTCAAATGAACAATAAACCGTCCATTCTTCGATACCATGACCTGGGGTAGGAGACTATCCGTAATGCCAAACAACTTAATTCGTCGTTCAGGGGAGTCGCAAAGTTTCTCCAAAAGATCTCTAAATATAGCCCCATTTTCGAGTTCTATTTGCTTAACGTCCGCGTTGAATACCTCTTTAAAATTAGGTCCGAACTTCACATTTATTTTCAAAATGCCTCCCTTTTGGAGGTCCGCCAGATTATCTGGGAACTTATTTTTATCAAGATGGGGGTAGGCCCGATGGGTCGAGGCGGATTCCTTCAATCCTCGACGGCCTATCTGCAATCGAGGATCGCTCTTTTTACGAGGACCTTTGCGATTTCGACCATATATTGATTGTCCTTTAACGGCGCCGCTTCTGTCACGGCAGCCAATCCGGCTTCAGCGGCGGCCGTCTCGTTAATTTCCCTATCAATAAGGGCTTCCTCCGCTCTTTTCGCCCGGTAGGGCTTAACATAAACGGCGTTTAGACAAATACGAGCATCGCGGACCCGGCCATCCGATGTCATCATATGGGCTGCACAGTTGACGACCGGAAAGTCTATGGACTTCCGCAGGGCGAATTTGAGAAAGGTGCTCTTCGTTCCCTTCTCCGGTGTCGGCACATGGATCTCCGTAACGATCTCGTCCTCATCCAAAACCGTTGTCTTGGATACCTCCACCTGAAAGAAATCCTCGATACCAATGGTCCTTTTAGTGGTTTTAACGTCGGCCTTCAGGGCTATTAATGCCGGCGCCGTATCGCTCGGATGTACCGCTATACAGCCCTCCTCAACACTGCCACCGAAGATAGAGTGGTATCTCGTGTCTCCGGCATGGGCATAGCACCTCCCCCCCCCTTTCCTGAGGCAGGGAAAACGATTTTCGGGATTCCGGTAATACCAGCATCGGATGTCCTGGCAAAGGTTGCCGCTTAAGGTGCCCATCTCTCTTATATGAGGAGAAGCGGTTCGACGGGCTGCTTCCGCCAGTGTGGAATATTTCTCTTTTACCGTCTCACTGGTGGCGATGTCCTCCAACCGAGTGAGCGCCCCGATCTTTAGCAGCCCCTTCTCTTCCTTAATGAAATCCAAGCCGGGGATAGTCTTAAGGTTGACCAAGGCTTCAGGGTAGTCAGGCAATATTCTATCCTTCATCTTGCCCAGCAAGTCCGTACCCCCGGCGATTAAATTCGCTCGACCGCCGTATCGCTTAAGGAGCTCGACCGCCTCCTCTATGGTGGACGCATTGAAATGCGCAAACTTTTTCATCATGGTTCTCCCTAAATTTTCCCCAATGCCTTCAAAATACGAGTCGGTGTAATGGGAAATTCATTAATCCAAATACCGATCGCATTATATACGGCCGGCCCCACCAGGGTGGTCATCATCGTGGCAATGTCTTCACCGAGCCCCACGACTCCGTAGGGACCGTAGCCTAGTTGGGTTTCCACTAAGTCCGTATCGATAGGGCCGCAATCTCCGATGGTCGCAATTTTGTAATCTAAAAGATTGCCATTTAACATAACACCGGTCGCGGGATCATGGACGATTTCTTCGAAGAGGCCGCGACCCACACCCATATAAGAGCCCCCGTATTGTTGCCCCGCGCAGGTTTCCGGGTTTATCGCTTTCCCTACATCATTCACATTGACCACCTTGGTGACGAAAATTTCCCCGGTCTCGGTGTCAACCTCAACCTCCATGAAATGGGTCTGGCGGCACCATTTGGGGCGAAAGGGCCACCCATAGCAACATAACTGAACCTGGTAACTGTAGGCAAAGAAGGGCACGCTGAAAGGGTGTCTTCCTGCGCCGTACAATTCATGAAAACCCAGGGGACCGGCTTCCGCCGAAACCCCGACCAAGTCCGCAACCGATAGTTTTCTGGAGGGATCTTGTTTGACAAAGATGATGCTTTCCTTAATATCCAACTCTTCAGGTTTACAGTCCGGGAAAAAAGCCGGGAAGGTTCCCCGCTGGGAGACCGCCCGCGGACTTGTTGCCGCCTCCAGCATCTTGGCCTTCAACATCCGGGCACAATGCCTCACCGCCCAACCATTTACACTCGTGTTGGTGGAGGAGTCTGGACACATGGGATAAAAAGGGACGTCCCGGTGTTGGTTATAGAATACATCTTCAAGACGCATACCGATTTCATCGGCCGTGATCTGACAATAGGTGGTATCGGAATTCACGCCATTGTCACAGCGCTGTCCAAGGATAGAGATGGTTCCGTCATCTCTTTCGACACGCATCGCTATCTCGCCAGTACCGCAGGAATCATCCCATTCATGGGACCAGGTAAAAGCGATACCGTGCATCCTGCCGTTAGGTAGCTTCTTGGTGCCCGGCGGATGCCATTTCTTGTCCCAGTCTATCGCCTTTTTTCCTTTTTCTAAACACTCTCTCAGACTATCCCGTGGGGTGAAGTCCAACTCCAGCTTTCGCTCGGTACCCCAGTCCATGTCGTGTCCTTTAATGCCGTCGTTCTTGATGGCGACTTCGGTTGGATCCAAGCCAAGCTCGGCAGCAACCCGGTCAAACACGAGGGTAAAGGCGAGCGTGTTGGGAAGCTGCTCGCAGCGGACCGCCGTGGTCGGTCCTTTATTTATCCTTACGACTTTCCTTGGGGCATGAACATGGGGGATAGCCGTGTTTTCTTCAAAGTGATTACCGGGCCCAAAACCCTCCCACTGGGCATTGGCAAAATGGCCTTCAGCCTGCACCGCCGTAATAACCCCGTCATTCTTGAAGCCGACCTTGAAATAGTAATTACCCTCGTCCATGGAACCCCCGTAGAAATCTTCCCTCCTGGAAAAGGCGAACTTCACCGGTCTCCCGGTACGCTTAGCCAGGAAGGCCGCGCAGTAATCCGGCCCCTGTTTCCAATAAAACTGGGTCCATCCCCCAAAGGTGGCCCCCTGGTAAGGAAAACGCATTTCGATTTTATTCATCGGGATTTGGCCAAACCAAGAATGAATGGTCCTCTTGGCTTCATGGGGACGCTGGTGTTTACACCAAAATTCCGGGTATTCGCCGTTCCACCGCACGACGCCGCAGGGACGCTCTGGAGAGATGTAGGTATGGAGAAGTCGTTTGGCGGTGAACTCAATGACCCTGTCTGCGGCCGCAAGACCCTTTTCCAAATCCCCATGGCCTTCGACATGTTCCACTTCCAGATTGCTTTCGGGGCAACTCTCAGGGTGTGCTATGGGAGCCCCTGGCTTCAAGGCCTCCTCCACATTCAGCACAAAAGGACGCTGTTCCCATTCCACCCGAATCAGTCTAACGGCTTCTTCGGCGATAGCTTCGGTATCGGCGGCCACCGCGGCACCCACCGGCTCCCCCTCGAAGCGCGCAACATCAGGAATAACTTTGATCGCCGTCGGCCCGTGACCTCCGAGGTCCGCCACTTCGGGTAGACCCGGATCATCGTATCTCAGAATACCCCGCACCCCCGGCAAGGCTTCGGCCATGTTCGTGTCCATCTTGATGATCTTCGCATTCGGGTAAGGGGAAGTAAGGAATTTCATATGCAACATACCGGGCAACTGGATATCCATCGTATATATGGCCCGACCGCTGACCTTCTCGATGCCGTCCAGCCGCCGTATTTGCCTTTTACCAATATGGTTGAAATCCTGCAGAGGGTACTTGTCTGCACCGGTATTGTCTTGCATTTCAACCATTTTTTCGTATTCTTCTTTAACCATTGACATCTTGCTTTCCCCCTTCCATGGTTCTCAACAGCTCCGCCGCTTCCCGGATGGCCTTAATATGTTGCGGATAGGTGCCGCAGCGGCACAGGTTGCCCCCCAGGGCATCGATGATCTCTTCTTCGGTGGGGTTGGGATTTTTATCCAGCAGGGCCTTGGCCGTGGTCACAAATCCGGGGGTGCAGTACCCGCACTGCATACAGTGGTGCTTCACATAGGTCTCAATGAGCGGGTGCCCGGCGTCCGCGATCCCTTCCGCGGTGACGATGGTCTTGCCGTCACACTCGATGGCCAGGGACAGGCAGGAGAGAATGGGTCTCCCCTCCATGATCACCGTGCACGACCCGCAGGCCCCCCGGTCACAAAACATCTTGGGGGAGGTCAGTCCTAGTTGGTCATGAAGAAGATAATTCAGGGTCCATTCCGGCTCCACCTGTACCCGGTGCACCTGCCCATTGATCGTCAGGGTGATGAGACCTTCGGGTACAGGAACCGACGCCGTCTTGTGCTCCGCCATAACATGATCCCGTAACTCCACAAACCGGTCGAATACCGTGGCGCAGTAGGGGCAGAGAAATCTACTTTCGTCTTTCACTTTTCCTAACCTCCTTAAACCGGTGCGTCTGGAATAAAACAGTCGCCCAGCTACAAGAACTACGATATTGGTTTGAGCGTTCTTAAGAAAATGGACTGTCCGATTCGGTTTTCGTATTCCTTCCTAAAATACTTCAGCGTATCTAATACCGGAACCGGCGCCGATTGGCCAAGGCCGCACAACGAAGAAAGTCCCATGACACCGGATAACGTCTCTAAAATCTCCAGGTCCGGTTGTTCCCCTTCTCCCTTGGCCAGCCTCCCCAGGATTTCAAGCATGACTTCCGTCCCCTCCCGGCAAGGAGCACACTTGCCGCAGGACTCCTCCGCCAGAAACTCCATGGTCCGATAGGCGAAGTCTATCACGTCCCTGCTTTCGTCGAATACCGTAATGGCCCCGGAACCAAGAATCGTTTCATAGGACAGGGGCGTATGGATCAGGGAAGAGGGGATAACCTTTCCCGAGGCGCCACCGACCTGAACCATCTTTACCTCCTTGGTTCCGGCCAGTTCCAATAATTCCTTAAGCGCGCTGCCCATTACCAATTCATAGACCCCCGGCTTGTCCACATCGCCGCTGACCGAGAAGACCTTGGTTCCTTTACTCTGTCCCGTCCCCATTTCATTGAACCACTTGGCACCGTTCAGAATAATTCGGGGTATATTCATCAAGGTCTCCACGTTATGGATAATAGTGGGTTTCTCCCAGAGGCCTTTCAGGGGCGGATAGGGGGGTCTGAAGCGGACCTCGCCTCTCCGGCCTTCCAGGGAATTCATCAGAGCCGATTCCTCCCCGCAGATATAAGCCCCCGCCCCCTCACGGATTTCAATATCCAACTGCTCGAGAAATCCCTTTCCCTTTACCTGTTGAAGGGCCTGGCCTAAATGATCCAGCAAAAAATGATACTCGGCCCGCAAATAAATGTAAGCCTTTTTCGCCCCTATGGCATACCCTGCAATCGCCATACCCTCAATCAGGCTAAAAGGATCATGCTCCAGAATATATCGGTCCTTGAACGTACCGACTTCACCTTCATCGGCATTGCAGAGAAGAAACTTCTCCTCCCCGGCCGCCCGGCTGGCCAATTCCCATTTCACCCCGCAGAGAAACCCCGCCCCGCCACGGCCCCTCAGTCCCGACGCCTTTACTTCCTCAATCGTTTGTTCCGGCGTCAGCTTCTTCCGGGCTTTCTCCAGAGCCTTAAATCCATCTCTTTCCAGATAGGTGGATAGGTCTAAAGGATTAATCACCCCGCAATTCTTAAGGACAACCCGCTTCTCCGGCATTGATAACCCCCCCTAAGTTTTACTTATACGATCTTAAAATCTCGGCTATCTTGTTGGGCGTTAAATGACCATGAACGTCGTCATTCACCAGCATGGCCGGAGCCTGATCACAAGCCCCGATGCAGTTGGTCAATTCAAAGGAAAACCTTCCATCGGGAGTCGTTTCCAAGGGCGAGATGCCCAGCACCTTTTGAACACTTCCTATAATCATTTCGGCGTTCTTCAGATAGCAGGGGATGCTTTTACAGATCCTGATCACGTTCTTACCCAACGGCCGGGTCGAGAGAAAGGAATAAAAAGTGGTTACCCCATACACGTCACTTAGAGGAAGACCCAGAACCTGAGCCGTCTCAGCCATAAAACGCTTAGACACATAACCCAAATTTCTTTGGGCTTCCTCAATCCTCACCAGGACCTCTTGCCGTCCCCCATCTTCCCCAAAGGTTCGCTGCTGGTTCTTCTCCATCTTACGCTACCCCCTTCTTGGACCTGGTCAAGGCACTGGTCGGACAGTAGTCAATGCAGATGTAACAGTCCCGACATTCCTCTTTGTTTAAAGGTTCGTCACAATCCACCACCACTTTCGATTTAAAACCCCGGTAGGCCATACGGTAGATATCTTTTCGGGCGATCTCACTGCAGGCCCTTATACATCGGTGACATAAAATGCACTTCGACAGGTCCCGGCGGACATAAGGACTTTCGTCTTCCACGGGATAGTAGCGAGGCCTTCGAACCTGGAACCGGGGAGGACCTACCTGTAATTCGGCCGCCAGTTGGTGCAACTCACAATGTCTGGCCTCACTATCGGATACACAGGGACCCGTGTGGGCCGTCAGCAAAAGCTCGATAATCATTTTGCGGACCGCCAAAACCTTCGGCGTCCCGGTATGGATGACCATCCCCTCAACAATCGGGGTATGACAAGAGGCCACCATCCTTGCGGCCCCCTCCACCTCAACCACACAGAGGCGGCATCCCCCGAAAACGCTCAGCTCCGGCCGGTGACAGAGGGTGGGTATAACTATCCCCACTTGCTTCGCAGCCTCCAGAATGGTCGTCCCTTCCGCTCCTCCCGCTTCAGCACCGTCAATCATTACCTTTACATCACTCATCTTTGCACCACCTAATGAAATTCGCTCCCATCATATCAGATTAAAAAATCTATTCGGCAAGTATTCTTCACGCTTTCCGTATCTATATCTGAATTTGAAGATTCCCTGCACCAAGGTGCAAGGAATCTTCCAGGCAAGGACCATGTCTATCGCTGTCCCTGTTCAACAGTTCAAAAATTGGACTTGATGATGTCGTGATTAAAGAATAATTCTCGGCTGAAAACGATCTTCCCACAAAAGGCCTCCACCCATTCAACCGGCTCCCAGGATCATGGCTAAGGTAACCACGTCACCGTCTTTTACTACGTAGCTGTCCTCAGAGGGCCGGTGGTTCACCAAGACTTGAAAAACTTTAACCAGGGGGATACCAAGTTCCGCGATGATCTGCCTTACAGCCTTCCCCTCCCCATCTTCTACCACGATACCGTTATCTTGGTCATAGTTCGGAACATATCTTTGAAGCAGAAGCGTGAGCTCGACACGCACGGCCATAGATATTCTTTCCCTTTTTGGGTTCCAAACTTTATGGGTTCTCTGAATAGTCGTGCTCCGATGGCCCTCACGTTTGCCCCGACGACAACATACTCCGATCACTGGGAAGCCAGGATAGCTCTCTTCACCAAGGTTTTTGCAATTTGAACCATGTATTGATTATCCTTTAGAGGCGTTGCTCCTTCGACAGCCGCCTCGCCAGAGGCCGCTGCATTGACCTCGGTTATCTTTTGGCCAAGGAGGGTCTCCTCGGCCTTGACCGCCCGGTAAGGGACCACGTATACCGCATTGAGACAGATCCGAGCGGCATCAACCTTGCCTTTGGAACTGGTAATATTTACGGCACAGTTAACAATCGGAAAGTCTATGGACTTCCTCAGGGCGAATTTCAGAAAGGTGCTCTTGGTTTCGTTTTCCGGCTTCGGTACCTGGATTTCCGTCACGATTTCATCTTCATCCAGAACCGTTGTCTTCGTCACCTTCACCTGAAAAAACTCTTCGATCCCAATGGTCCTTTTTGTGGTTTTAATGTCGGCCTTCAGGGCTAGTAATGCCGGCGCGGTATCACTGGGATGTACCGCAATACAGCCCTCCTCAACGCTGCCCCCGAATATGGAATGGTACCTCGTATCTCCGGCATGGGCGTAGCACCTCCCGCCGCCTTTTCTCAGGCAAGGGAATCTGTTGTCGGCATTCCGGTAATACCAACACCGGATATCCTGGCAAAGGTTACCTCCGATCGTCCCCATCTCCCGCAAATGCGGGGAAGCGGTTCGATGGGCTGCCTCGGACAGGGCGGTATAACCTTCTTGGACCACCCGGTTATGAGCAATATCCTCTAACCGGGTCAAGGCACCAATCTTCAGCAACCCGTTTTCTTCCTTAATAAAATCCAGGCCTGGAATAGTCTTGACATTTATCAAAGCCTCTGGATAGCTGGGCAGTATTCTATCCTTCATCTTGCCAAGGAGATCTGTGCCACCGGCAATGATAGCGGCCCTGCCCCTATAGCGTCTCAGCAAGGTCACCGCTTCGTCAAGAGTTGTTGTATTGAAATGTGCGAACTTTTTCATGCCCTTTCTCCTAAATCTTCCCGAGTGCTTTCAATACCTTCGCCGGGGTTATGGGGAAATCATCTATCCATTTGCCAATCGCATTGTATACCGCCGGCCCCATCAGCGCCGGGATCATGGTGGCCACATCTTCCCCCACCCCGGCCGTCCCATAAGGTCCATGACCCAGGCCCGTCTCCTGGATGATGGTTTCAATCGGACCGCAATCACTAATAGTGGCGATCTTATAGTCTAAGAGGTTGCGGTTTAACAGTACCCCGGTCGCTGGATCCCAGATCATTTCTTCCGTCAGAGCACGGCTCACCCCCATGTATGAGCCGCCATACATCTGTCCTTCTACCGACTCCGGGGATATGGCCTTGCCGACATCGTTGACGTTGACGACCTTGGTTACCTCGATCTCACCGGTCTCGGTATCAATTTCCACTTCCATGAAATGCCCTTGCCGGCACAGACGTGGGCGCCCGGTTTCGAAGGCTTCCCCCCAGATTCCTTGCGTGTGCCAAGCCCAGGCCAGAACCGGCGGCTCCGTCCAGGTCCCTACAGCATTGTGCCCCGGCATGGCCAGGACCACCACGTCCCCGATCGTTTTTCGGTTTTGGGGATTTTTTTTCTCAAAGATCACACCGTCTTTAATCTCCAGGTCCTCAGCCGCCAATTCAAATTTAGTTGCGGCCAGGTCAAGAAGCATCGCTTTAGCCTGTCGGGCGGCTTTTCTGACAATGAATCCATTGGAACACAGGTTACATGATCCATCCGGGGTCATTAATATAAAACCATGTTCGTCGAAGGCCTTAATATGGACATCCTGATAGGGCACTCCCAATTCATCGGCAACGATTTGACAATAAGCCGTCCAGGGGTTAACGCCCACATCCGCATGCTGGGAGATGATGCTGACTGTTCCATCGGTCTCAATCATCACGGCCGCGGAACCCGTACCGCGTACGTCGTCCCACTCGTGGTCCCAGGTAAACGCCAGGCCATGCATCTTGCCGTTCGGGAGTTTTTTGGTCCCTGGCGGATGCCATTTGTTGTCCCAGTCTGTGGCCTTTTTGCCCGCTTCTATGCATTCTTTCAGGCTATCCCGGTCAGGAAATCCGTGTTCGCGTTTGTAGTTCGAAAGGTAGGCCACATCCTTCCCGTGGCAACCATCGTTTTTTAGTGCCACTTCCGTCGGATCAAGTCCCAGTTCAGCCGCGACGTGATCAAATACTAAGGTTAAACAGAAGGCGTTGGGGAGTTGTTCACACCGACACCACCAGGCGGGCCCTTTACTCACATCCGCTGTCAAAGCTTGGCATCTCAGATTAGGGATTCGGGTGTTATCAACGAAGTGTTCCACGCCGGGTGTGCACTGGAACACCGCAAAGATATTCTTCATATCAAGGGCCGTGATCGTTCCGTCTTTCTTGGCCCCCACCTTAAAGTAACTGACCATCATATCCCCGGATTCCGCGTAGAATTGTTCCCTTCTGTCAAAGGTTATCTTGACGGGCCTACCCACTTTCTTGGCGGAAAGGACAGCCAGAACATTCAGGCCATTATGGGAAAAATCAGCAGGATTGCATCGTTCTCCAAACGAACAGCCCTGATAGGGCACATAGATGGTAACTTTGTTCATAGGAATATTGAGCTGTTCGCAGAGCAACAGCTTGTTCGGGTGAGGCTGTTGAACGTGCATCCATAATTCCAGCCGGTCTCCCGTCCATCTGGCTATAACGCAGGTCATTTCCGCTCCGGCCCAAAGGTGGGCTTCTCGCCGGGCTTGGAACTCGATTATTTTATCCGCCTCTCGAAAACCTTTCTCCATATCACCCATTTCAATAAATTCCCGGAAGTCTTCGACCTTATTAGTTTTCGCTCCGGGACAGAGTATATAGGCATCCGGCTTCAAGGCCAATTCTTGGTCGAGGATAAACGGCAACTCCTCCCACTCCACCTCTATACGCCGTAATGCTTCCCTGGCGATTTCCTCAGTGTCGGCCGTCACGACCGCACCCACCCCTTGCCCTTCAAACCAGGCTTCGGCCGGAAGGATCACTTTTACCGGTTTTAAAGCAAAGCCCGAAAACTGCGGAGCCATCCTGTCCGGCCCACCAATGCTGCCATTAAGTGTTCTCCCCTTAATCTCCGGATCGTCATATCTTAAAATACCCCGCACTCCCGGCAACGCTTCGGCCTTGCGTGTGTCCATTCGTTTAATTCTGGCGTGCGCATAAGGGGATCTCATTATTTTGGCGTACAACATGCCCGGAATTTGGATGTCTCGAGTATAGACCGCTTTTCCGCTGGCCTTCTCGATGCCGTCCAAACGGCGTATACCCCGCTTTCCGATCTTATCATAATCTATCCCCGGGGCATCCGCGTCAAGCGGATACATCCCCTCGTTTTTGAGTTTCTGGTAGGGTCCTATCCTAAGACTACCCATTTTCCTTTCCTCCCTTTACGATCCCGGAAGCCTCTTTAATGGCCTTAATATGTTGCGGATAGGTGCCGCAGCGGCACAGGTTGCCCCCCAGGGCATCGATGATCTCTTCTTCGGTGGGGTTGGGATTTTTATCCAGCAGGGCCTTGGCCGTGGTCACAAATCCGGGGGTGCAGTACCCGCACTGCATGCAGTGGTGCTTCACATAGGTCTCAATGAGCGGGTGCCCGGCGTCGGCGATCCCTTCCGCGGTGACGATGGTCTTGCCGTCACACTCGATGGCCAGGGACAGGCAGGAGAGAATGGGTCTCCCCTCCATGATCACCGTGCACGACCCGCAGGCCCCCCGGTCACAAAACATCTTGGGGGAGGTCAGTCCCAGTCGGTCGTGAAGAAGATAATTCAGGGTCCATTCCGGCTCCACCTGTACCCGGTGCACCTGCCCATTGATCGTCAGGGTGATGAGACCTTCGGGTACAGGAACCGACGCCGTCTTGTGCTCCGCTATAACATGATCCCGTAACTCCACAAACCGGTCGAATACCGTGGCGCAGTAGGGGCAGAGAAATCTACTTTCGTCTTTCACTTTTCCTAACCTCCTTAAACCGGTGCGTCTGGAATAAAACAGCCGCCCAGGTACAAGAACTACGATATTGGTTTGAGCGTTCTTAAGAAAATGGACTGTCCGATTCGGTTTTCGTATTCCTTCCTAAAATACTTCAGCGTATCTAATACCGGAACCGGCGCCGATTGGCCAAGGCCGCACAACGAAGAAAGTCCCATGACACCGGATAACGTCTCTAAAATCTCCAGGTCCGGTTGTTCCCCTTCTCCCTTGGCCAGCCTCCCCAGGATTTCAAGCATGACTTCCGTCCCCTCCCGGCAAGGAGCACACTTGCCGCAGGACTCCTCCGCCAGAAACTCCATGGTCCGATAGGCGAAGTCTATCACGTCCCTGCTTTCGTCGAATACCGTAATGGCCCCGGAACCAAGAATCGTTTCATAGGACAGGGGCGTATGGATCAGGGAAGAGGGGATAACCTTTCCCGAGGCGCCACCGACCTGAACCATCTTTACCTTCTTGGTTCCGGCCAGTTCCAATAATTCCTTAAGCGCGCTGCCCATTACCAATTCATAGACCCCCGGCTTGTCCACATCGCCGCTGACCGAGAAGACCTTGGTTCCTTTACTCTGTCCCGTCCCCATTTCATTGAACCACTTGGCACCGTTCAGAATAATTCGGGGTATATTCATCAAGGTCTCCACGTTATGGATAATCGTGGGTTTCTCCCAGAGGCCTTTAAGGGGCGGATAGGGGGGTCTGAAGCGGACCTCGCCTCTCCGGCCTTCCAGGGAATTCATCAGAGCCGATTCCTCCCCGCAGATATAAGCCCCCGCCCCCTCACGGATTTCAATATCCAACTGCTCGAGAAATCCCTTTCCCTTTACCTGTTGAAGGGCCTGGCCTAAATGATCCAGCAAAAAATGATACTCGGCCCGCAAATAAATGTAAGCCTTTTTCGCCCCTATGGCATACCCTGCAATCGCCATACCCTCAATCAGGCTAAAAGGATCATGCTCCAGAATATATCGGTCCTTGAACGTACCGACTTCACCTTCATCGGCATTGCAGAGAAGAAACTTCTCCTCCCCGGCCGCCCGGCTGGCCAATTCCCATTTCACCCCGCAGAGAAACCCCGCCCCGCCACGGCCCCTCAGTCCCGACGCCTTTACTTCCTCAATCGTTTGTTCCGGCGTCAGCTTCTTCCGGGCTTTCTCCAGAGCCTTAAATCCATCTCTTTCCAGATAGGTGGATAGGTCTAAAGGATTAATCACCCCGCAATTCTTAAGGACAACCCGCTTCTCCGGCATTGATACCCCCCCTAAGTTTTACTTATACGATCTTAAAATCTCGGCTATCTTGTTGGGCGTTAAATGACCATGAACGTCGTCATTCACCAGCATGGCCGGAGCCTGATCACAAGCCCCGATGCAGTTGGTCAATTCAAAGGAAAACCTTCCATCGGGAGTCGTTTCCAAGGGCGAGATGCCCAGCACCTTTTGAACACTTCCTATAATCATTTCGGCGTTCTTCAGATAGCAGGGGATGCTTTTACAGATCCTGATCACGTTCTTACCCAACGGCCGGGTCGAGAGAAAGGAATAAAAAGTGGTTACCCCATACACTTCACTTAGGGGAAGACCCAGAACCTGAGCCGTCTCAGCCATAAAACGCTTAGACACATAACCCAAATTTCTTTGGGCTTCCTCAATCCTCACCAGGACCTCTTGCCGTCCCCCATCTTCCCCAAAGGTTCGCTGCTGGTTCTTCTCCATCTTACGCTACCCCCTTCTTGGACCTGGTCAAGGCACTGGTCGGACAGTAGTCAATGCAGATGTAACAGTCCCGACATTCCTCTTTGTTTAAAGGTTCGTCACAATCCACCACCACTTTCGATTTAAAACCCCGGTAGGCCATACGGTAGATATCTTTTCGGGCGATCTCACTGCAGGCCCTTATACATCGGTGACATAAAATGCACTTCGACAGGTCCCGTCGGACATAAGGACTTTCGTCTTCCACGGGATAATAACGAGGCTTTCGAACCTGAAACCGGGGAGGACCCACCTGTAATTCGGCCGCCAGTTGGTGCAACTCACAATGTCTGGCCTCACTATCGGATACACAGGGACCCGTGTGGGCCGTCAGCAAAAGCTCGATAATCATTTTGCGGACCGCCAAAACCTTCGGCGTTCCGGTATGGATGACCATCCCCTCGACAATCGGGGTATGACAGGAGGCCACCATTCTTGCGGCCCCCTCCACCTCAACCACACAGAGACGGCATCCCCCGAAAACGCTCAGCTCCGGCCGGTGACAGAGGGTGGGAATAACTATGCCCGCTTGCTTCGCCGCCTCCAGAATCGTCGTCCCTTCCGCCCCTCTCACTTCCGTCCCGTCTATCATTACCTTAACATCACTCATCTTTGCACCACCTGCAATAAATGAAATTTATTTTAACATAGCTCTTTCCCAATTCCTTTTGAACGAAGTCATGATGCTCCATTGGCCTCATCTGCTCCCTTTTTCGGGATTTCGATCCCTAATGGCGCTCAAAAATACTTTTATGTTGTTCGAACAGTATTTTTCGTTTTTCTTTTCTCCAAAAACCTCGCCCCAGGCAATACGAAGTTCCTCTTGCAACAAGTCATAGATCGTTTGCAGCATATGGACGTAGGCCCAATTGTGGGTCGCGCTGGCTATAATTAAATGAAATTCTATGTCGGATTTAGCCCCAAGACGGTTTTTTTCGAGATCTTCCTCCAATTCCTTCAAACTCCTTTCAAGCTGTTTAATCTCATTATCGTTGCCCGTTCGGCAGCTAAAAAGACGGACGCCGATCTCTAAGATATTTTCTAATTTCAAACAATTTTAAGGTGTTGGCGGGAGATTTTTTGCTAAATGATAATAATGGGTCGTATATGGATCGGGTCGTGATAGGACGCACAAATGTTCGATTTCCATGCTGAACTTCCAATAAGCCCATACCCTGGAGCGTATTTAAGGCTTCCCGGAGAGAGACTCGACTGACATTTAAAGGCTTGGCCAACTCCCTTTCCGAAGGCAGTTTCTCCCCCGGTTTCAGCTTCCCTTCAAAGATCAGCGACTTCAGTTGGTCCGCGATCTCTTCCGATATTTTTATTTGTTTGATTGGTATAAATATCTCATTCATTGGTCTGACCAGTAGACAACTTGGCTAAAATTTTATATATACATAAGGCAACTTGTCAACAAAAAAATTAAATCAAATATATTGAATCACCAAAAGTCGCCATTACGCTGGCGGCCGGAGTCCATATTTTTTTATCTATTGGAATTTACTTAACTATAAAAAATAAAACGGTGTTTGACACTTATTACGACTCCATCATAACGACTTGTAAAAAGAAAATGCAGCCGCGAACTTATTGTTCAAAAGTCCCAAATCTCTGCGAGAGGAATTTAAAAAAAACTTGACAAACCACAGGAAGAGGTATGAAGATACAACCAGCAGTCCATCAGACCATTCGAATAAGGTTAAGTATCCTTGGGCATTCTTATTTTTAAAAATTGTGAGGAACAAGTGGTCGGTTTTTTTTGGGGTCAATATTTCAAAAAAGAAAGGGGGGGTGGGGTAAGCTAAGGGGTACCAAGAAACTATGTTAGCGGTAAGGGTAGATTAACTTTAAATCATCAGAATCAGAAAACAGGGAGGTATCGCATGGGAAAAATGAATACAAAAAAGTTGCTATTTCTTGGTTATTGGGACTGCTTCTTGTCTGGAGTTTTACGTATATTCCCCAGGCCTCGGCGGAGCAAAAAGTCATAGGGGTGTCTAACCTTTGGTTGGGGAATGACTGGAATGCCCGCAGCTAACCAGACCATCATCGATTATTTCCAAAAGAAAGGCTACAAGGTTATTAGCACGAATGCTGCAGGGTAAAACGTCCCAACAAAAAGCCGACGTGGAAAATTTTATTTCCATGAAAGTTAATGGGATCATAATCAAAGGCGGGGAAGGCGGGGCATTTATGGATGTCGCCAAGAAGGCCTGGGATGCCAACATCCCGGTCGTTACCGTGATCATGTTTTTACCTTATGCCGTGCATAACTCAACGGAAGACAGTTGGGGAGGCAGCACGGACCTGGCCGTATGGATGGTAAATCGGATGCATGGATGCCGGGAAATACATCGGTTTGGATGCGGCCGGATGGCATACCCTTGAGGTTCGCAAAAGATCCTTTGAGGAGGTCTTCCGCTGGTTCCCGGATATCAAAAGGATCGGCGAATATCATGAAGTTGACCCGGCCGACCCGGTGAATCGCGCCTATGCCATCACCAAGGCCACTCTACGGGCCAATCCTGATCTCAAAGGGGTCGCCACCACCTGGGGGCTGCCAGCGGTCGGGGCTATCAAGGCCATCAAAGAAATGAAGAAGGAGAAACAGGTTTGCGTTATCAGCATCGACCAGGAACAGGCCCTATTGGCCGAAATGGCCAAACCGGATTGTCCCGCGGTGGCCGTTTTGGGAATCGAGCCCCTGTTCAGGGAAAAGCTGCTGCTGAGGCGCTGGAGGCTGCTATGAAATTCAAAACGGTTCAAGAGGCCAAGGATAACCTCCCCACGCTCAGCGTTATAGCCGTTTCGTATGTAGCCACCAAAGGCATTGGAGAAATTAAACAAAAGATTATTTACAAGGATGTAAATGCCGCCTGGGTAGGCAATTTCGGAAAATCGGTAAAGAGACCCTGGTAATTTTTAACTGCCCATGGGTCCCTTTCGAGGGACCCGTGGGCGTCATGAAACTAAGCCAAGGATGGATTGCCGAGCATTTGTAAATTATCGCCGGATGGAAATTGGCACAAGATCGTCGAAACTATATTGAATAGGCCGAAACGGCGTCATAAACCTTAAAATGCGCCGACCAGATTCCGGCTCGTTTCAAGGGGAAACTTATTGATGTTTGGGTGGATGATGCCAAGTGGCAGAAGGGGAAAGAAAGACCATTCCTTCCCGATAAAAAAATAGTCGGTTGCCTCTGTATTATTTGCTGCCGCCCTATCCCCCGGAGCTCAATTACATGGAAATCCAACAAGATAGTTTTATTTTTTAAGTGATCTTAATTTAAGCCGTTCATGATAAGGCAGGTGGAGATGCGATGAATAGGCCAAACAGTGATAAAGATATTGTAATCAAGGCCGAGAAGGTGTCTAAATACTTTCCCGGTGTGCAGGCTTTGAAGGATTTGGACTTTTCGGTAACCCGCGGAGAGGTGCATGCCTTGGTTGGAGAGAACGGTGCCGGGAAGTCCACTTTGATGAAGATCTTAGTTCGCGAGTATGTCGAGGATGAGGGAAATATTTTCATTGATGGCAAAAATATTAAAGAGGCCGGAATACGAAGTGTGCAAGATTTAGGCCTTAGCCTGATTCATCAGGATTTGAATCTGCTCCCCATTTTAACAGTAGCCCAAAATATCTGCTTAGGGCGGGAACCGGTCACCCTATTCCGGACTATTGACTGGAGAGCAATGCGCCTGATAGCTGAGAAGTATCTTGCCGAGGTCACTTCGAGTTTCCGTGTCACTGATCGGGTGGAAGAACTCAGTATATCTCAGCAGCAACTGGTGGCTATTGCCCGAGCGTTGGTAACCAATCCCCGTTTTCTAATATTAGACGAACCCACGGCCCGTTTAGATCATGAAGCATCAGACACCTTTTTTGCCTTTCTGGAAAGAGCCAAGCAGAAAGGGTTGACCGTGATCTATATTTCGCACCGACTGGAAGAGATCTACCGGGTTTGTGATCGCGTCACTGTTTTGAGGGACGGAAGTAAAATCATCACCGCCCGGATAGATGAACTTCCGCAAACCGAAATGGTCAAATACATGTTGGGCCGGGAGATCAAACAACAGGTACCTAAGGAGAGCGTACCCATTGGTGAGGTCAAGATGTCGGTCAGGAACCTTTATCCCAAGGAAAAAGGGCAGAATATCAATTTCGATCTGAAATCGGGTGAAATTTTGGGTATTGTGGGAAGTATCGGCGCTGGAAAGAGCGAGGTGGCTCGGGCGGTATTTGGTGCGGATCCCAGGAAATCCGGGACGATCAGCATTTCCGGAAAAGAGGTCAAGATTTCCAATCCGCAGGATTCCATCGGTAAGGGTATTGCCCTCATCCCCGAAGAGAGAAGAGATCAAGGTCTGGTGGGGATCGAATCCGTGAGGATAAATATGACGCTGGCCTGCTTGAAGGAAAAATTCACTGTCGGCCCTTCTTGGATAAAGCAAGATAAGGAAATCGAGGCTGTACACGATTACATCAAGAACCTGGCCATCGCCACGCCAAGCACTGAAAACCAAGTGCAGTTCCTCAGCGGCGGCACACAACAGAAAGTGGTGGTCGCAAAATGGTTGATGTGTAATTCAGCCATTTACCTATTCGACGAACCGACCAAAGGCATTGATGTCGGCGGCAAGTACGACATCTACAAACTCATTATTGATCTTGCCAAAAAGGGGGCCGGCATCATCTTCATTTCCAACGAGCTTCCGGAAGTTTTGTCCCTGTGTGATCGCATCCTGGTGATGTACCGTGGTCAAATCAATAAGGAACTCCAATCTCAGACAACCAACCGAGAGGAGTTGTTATATTACGTCATGGGTGGGAAAGATTATGAAACTACAGTCGATAAGCTCAACAAGGGAAATATTCAATAATTACGGGGCGACCTTCGGATTCTTCGTCGCCATCGTCTTTTTTTCTATAGTCGGCAAGGGGTTCTGGAGCCAGCAGAATCTTGAAAACATTATCATCCAATCCACCTCCCTGGGTATATGTGCCTTCGGATTGACGCTTGTCTTGCTCATGGGAGATATCGACCTGTCCTTTGCCGGTGTCGTTGGCCTGGTTGGCGCATTACTGGCCGGGTTGCTCAAGGGGGAACACTCGCTGTTTCAAGCGACCTTACTATGTATGTCGGTTGGACTGGTAACTGGCCTGATCAATGCCGTCCTCATCGTATTCCTCCGGTTATCCTCTTTTCTGGTTACAGTCGCCGTCATGTTTCTTTGTATGGGGGCTGAGCGTGTCTATAATCAAGGGATAACAACCTGGATAACGAATAATTCAGCCCTGACACTGATTCGAGGACATATTGGGCCGGTTCCAGCGCCTATCGTCTATATATTTGCCGTGTTTCTTATCTGTTGGTTTTTACAAACGCAAACGAGATGGGGTCACTATATACGCGGCTTGGGGGAAAATGTTAATACCGTCACCGAAGTTGGGATCCGGGCCCGGACGCTTAAAACCCTGGTTTACGTGATTGCCGGAATCCTTTTTGCCTTTGGCGGTTACTTAGAAACCCTCCGGAATAGCGGAGCCGTCATGTATGCCGGCAAGCAGCTAATGCTTTCCGTGCTCACGGCCTGTTTTCTGGGTACTGCTTCATTCAAAGCGGGGAAATATAACTTTCCGGGAACTCTCCTTGGCGCATTTTTCCTCTATACCCTTATGAGTGGGTTCACGGCCCTGGGGCTGAAGTTCTACTTGATTCCCGTCGCCCAAGGATTGATCCTTATTGCATCAGTCGCCATTTCATCTGTCAGGAGGGAAAAAATTGAGCAAGTCCAATTCTAATCTGGCATCATCGGACGCCCCTCACGGCCGGACTGCCGAAAAGGCTAACCGGAAAGAAAGACGCAACATTGTTCAGTATGGAATTTTTATACTGTTCGGTGGCTTTTATGCCGTCGTCACCTTTCTACACCCCGAATTTTTGCAATTGGGAAATCTCTATGACGTTCTCATTGAGACGAGCCTAATTTCTTTTGTCGCTTTCGGTGAGGCGATCGTCATTACAGCCGGAGGCTTGGATCTGTCCGTAGGAAATATCGCCGGCCTTGCCGCCATGCTGACCTGCCATTTTCTCAGCAACCTGGGTTATGGTCTTGTGGCTTCCCTACCCATTGGAGTGGCCGTAGGCGGCCTGATCGGTTTCGGCAATGGCCTCATGGTCTCCCGTCTCAATATGAACTCGTTGATCGCTACATTGGGAACGATGTTTGTTTTGATCGGATGTCTCTATGGGTTAACCGGAGGGGTAACTATCCCTATAGTGCCGCCGGAATTTATGTTCCTGGGAACGGGCACTTTTTTAAACATACCGGTTCCGGTATATGTAATGGCCGTTGTTTTTGCAGCGACCTATCTTTTTATGGAAAAAACCGGTCCAGGCCGAAATATGCGTGTGATCGGCGGCAATATGGAAGCCTGCAGGCTGTCGGGGGTGAACATAAAGAACTTGACGCTCGCCTCCTTCGTGCTCTCCGGACTTTTGAGCACCTTCAGCGGTATATTGCTGGCGGCGAGGCAGGCTTTGGCGAATGTCGATTTAGGAGAACGTTTTGTATTGGAGGCCTTCGTTGCGGCCATGTTGGGGACGGTGATCTTTAACGGGAAAAATGTCATTACCGGAACGCTCATCGGTACTATTTTACTCGTTAGTCTCATCAATGCGATAACGCTAATGGGAGCCGGGCCGCAATGGATGTATATCTCCCAGGGAGCCCTCCTGCTGGTTGCTATCTTTGCCAATTATTACTCAAAAGCGATGATGCTGAAGGTGCCGATTAGAAAAAATTGAATAAGGAGGAACAAATTTTGGAAAATTCACCCTGGAAAACAGAAAATTGGTTTGTTAGTCCTTGGAATTATTTAGAGGAGGTTAGAAAAGATTTCGATCCGCCTAAAAAAGTGAGAATTCATGACGTTACCCTTCGCGATGGTGAGCAGCAGGCCGGGGTCATCTTCACCAAAGATGATAAAATCAGGATCGCCGAAAAGCTGGCCGAGGTGGGGATACATCGCATTGAAGCAGGGATGCCAGCCTCATCTCCAAAGGATGAGGCGGCCATCCGGGAGATTGTTAAGCGTAATCTGGGTTCTGAGATTTTCTGCTTCTGCCGTTGCATGGTCAAGGATGTGGAACTGGCGGCGGACTGCGGCGTAACAGGAATTGTTATTGAAATACCTTCCAGCGCTCATCTTATTGAGCAGGCCTACAAATGGCCGCTGGAGAAGGCCATAGATCTCTCCATCAAAGCCACCTCTTTGGCCAAAGAAAAAGGTCTCTATACGGTTTTTTTTACGATCGATGCCACGAGGTCTGACATGAACTGGTTACTGAACCTTGTAGACCGAGTCGCTAGGGAAGGCCATATGGATGCTTTTACTCTGGTAGATACCTTCGGAGTGATTTGTCCGCAAGCGGCAACCTATTTCACCAGGAAGGTCAGGGAAAGGATAAAGAAACCTTTAGAAATTCACTTTCACTCGGACTTTGGTCTGGGAGTAGCTAATACCATCAACGCGGTTCTGGCTGGTGGGGAGGTGATCCATTCTACCGTTCTGGGTATTGGGGAACGGGCCGGCAATACGCCCATGGAGGAGACGGTGATGGCCCTCCTGACCATGTATGGCATCGATGTGGGGATCAACTTCAGCAAAATGAACGAACTGGCACAGTTGGTGCGTAAACTTTCCGGGATAGATATTCCCTCAAGCCGTCCCTTTGTGGGGGATGGCGCCTATACCATAGAGTCCGGGATAGTTGCCAATTGGTTTAGGAATTCCTACGCGAATAACCCGACAACGGTATACCCGGTCCGTCCTGGATTCTTGGGACGTGAAAAACCCCAAATAGTCATGGGTAAAAAGAGTGGCGTGGACAGTGTTTGGATGTGGGCGGAGAGGCTGGGCATCGAACTTAAAGAAGAGGAAACCCAGGCCCTCCTGCAAGAGGTAAAACTTAGCTCGCATGACCTGAAAAGGGTGCTCAGCGAAGAGGAGTTTAGGGAACTGGCCGAGAAAGTGAAGCGTAAGAGCTAAACCATGGAGGAGACACCCTCTCGCATCGCCCTTGTCCTAAGGAGAATAAGTAATTTTCAACGGGAGAATTAAATGACAGGGTTCAAATACTATGAAGTCAGACGCTAAGCAGCGCATAAAGGAAATCTTCGGTCCGGAGAATTTTACGGACAGTTTGATCGATCTCATCGCTTACTCCAAAGACGCTTCGAAATTCAAACACCGGCCGGATGCGGCTGTCTGGCCGACCACCAAGGAACAAATTTCGGCGGTCCTCCAGTTAGCCAATCAAGAGAAGTTTCCAGTCGTTGCCCGCGGGGCAGGGACTTCTTTAGCCGGGTTAGCCGTGCCTCAGGCCGGCGGTCTGATTCTCGATCTGGGACGCATGGATAAAATCATTGAAATCAATATCGAGGACCGCTTGGCCGTGGTTCAACCGGGTGTCGTTTATGCCGATCTGGACCGCGCCCTTTCCCAATCCGGGTTTTTTTTTCCGCCCGACCCGGCCAGTGGCGCTGTTAGTACCTTGGGTGGTAACGTGGCAACGAATGCGGGGGGGATCAAAGGCGCCAAGTACGGTACGACCAGAGATTATGTCCTCGGTCTGCAGGTTGTTTTAGCGGATGGTCGGATTTTGGGCACCGGTTCAAGGTGCATAAAAAGTGTGTCCGGTTACGATCTGACCAGGCTGTTCGTCGGTTCTGAAGGGACTTTGGGCGTGATCACCGAGATTATCCTGAAAATCAATCCCAAACCCCCGCTCTCCTTAACGGCCCTGGCCACTTTTGAAAATATAGAGGATGCCGGCCGGGCTGTCAGCCAGATCATCTCTTCCGGCATTCTGCCCAGTGTGCTGGAATTGGTTGATAGACAGACCATTCTGGCTATTAACCAGAACACTAATCTGGATCTGCCGGAGGTTGAAGTCATTCTTCTCGCTGAAACCGATGGGTGGACTCGAGAGGAGACCGAATATCAATTGGCCAAGATAATAGCCCTCTTCCAAGAAAACAAAGCCTCGACCGTCAAGCAGGCGAACAACCCGGGAGAAGCTGCGGCGCTTTGGTCGGCCCGCAAATCGGCTTACGGGGTTTTGGCCCGAATCAACAATAACCTGATCGTCGAAGACTTGGCCGTTCCTATGTCCAAGGTCCCCGATATGCTTAAGGCCATCGTCAATCTAGCTAAAAAATACAATTTAAATATCCCAACCGTCGGGCACGCCGGCGATGGAAACCTCCACCCAACCATGTGTTTCGACGGCACCGACCCCGACCAGGTCAGGCGGGTTGAAGCAGCCACCAGGGAACTTTTTCAGAAGGTGATGGAATTGGGTGGAACCCTAACCGGTGAGCACGGCATCGGCCTGGAAAAGATACCGTTCATGCACTTGGAGCATGATGCGGTATCGATGGCTGTTCATCGTTCTGTGAAACATCTTTTTGATCCCAACAACATTCTTAATCCCGGCAAGATGGGTCTGGGGGAATGAATGGAAGCCAAATACGATTTTGTCAATAAATACCGAGATCAGGTACTGAGGTGCTCGAATTGCGGTTTCTGCCGGGCGGTCTGTCCGCTTTTTGGGCTGACCAAACGACCGGCCTATAATGCCCAGGGTAAAATGGCGGTCCTTAAAGAAATCATGGATGGGACCATTGACCTGAACGACGAACTCATCGAGACCCTTTTCCAGTGCACCACCTGCGCCAGTTGTTCAACCCATTGCCCTTCGGGGGTCAACGTACCGGAGATTATCAAGCAGGTCAGAAAAGACATGGTCCATATCGGTTCCTGCCACCCCGCATTTAAAGGGATGAATCAAGTTCTTGAGAAGTACACTAATATCTACGCCGAGAATGAATCCGTGGATTTTGGACGGAAACGAAACAAAAAGGCCGAAAATGTTTTTTTTATCGGTTGTGTGGGCTCCTACCGGGAAGAGAAGGCCACCGTGGCGGCCTTGGATCTCTTGGATTATCTCAAGGTGGATTACACATTGATCGAGGAGGTTTGTTGCAGCGGCGTATTGGAAGATGTGGGCTATGAGATCAATCTGGATTTGGCTAAAAAAAACGTCGATCTCATCCTGTCTACGGGAGCCAGGCGGGTTATTACTGGATGTCCCTACTGCTCACGAACCTTTAACCAGAAACCCCAGTTTGCCCAACTTAAAAACGAAGGGATCGAAATCATCCATTTCAGCCAGTTCATCAAGGATTTCGACCTGAAGGTGAAGACCGACAAGCGGGTCACGTACCACGATCCGTGCGACCTGGGGAGACATTGTGGCATCTACGAGGAGCCCCGGGAGACCATTCGTAAAATCGCCCCGAACTTTGTTGAAATGCGCCTAAACGGGGTCAATGCGCTTTGTTGCGGAGCCGGAGGCGGTGTCCGAGGGGCCTTTGTCAAAACCTCCATTAGGATGGCTCGAAGACGGCTGGCAGAGGTGGAAGAAATTGGTGCGGAAGTGCTACTGACCGAGTGCAATTCCTGCGTCCACAACTTCAATAATGCGAAGCTAAGGGCACAAAAATTCGAGATTTGTACCACTACCCAGTTTCTTAAACAATTATTGGAGCAGACCGGGAAATCTTCGGGGCCGGGGTTGGAGGTTAAATGAATCGGGGCAGAGTAGGCAGATCATGAAAGGGTCGGGGTTAGAACTCCCCAAAATGAAGATGATCCACCAGCGTCCCTCAAGACAGCCAGCGGTGGACGTGTTGAGGGAGATCGAGCGGGAATGGTCAGACCTTAAAAAGCGGATCGAGATTCCTCCTGAAGGGAAGGTGGCGATCGCCGTGGGCAGTCGTGGCATTTCCAATCTCGTCGAGGTTGTCCGGGCCGTAGTGGTGAAATTGAAAGAAGCCGGTAGCGAACCCTTCATCGTCCCCGCTATGGGCTCCCACGGCGGAGCCACCACCGAAGGTCAGATCGCGGTCCTAGCCGTTCGTGGGATCACCGAGGAAAGTGTTGACGCACCGATCCGGGCCACCATGGAAGTGACGACCCTGGGCCAAATCGACGGCCTTCCCTTATTCATGAACCGCCTGGCTCAAGAAGCTGACGGCATCGTCCTTATCAATCGGATCAAACCTCATACTAATTTTGTCGGCCCAACAGAAAGCGGTCTGATCAAGATGATGGCCATCGGATTGGGCAACCATATCGGTGCTCAGCACTATCACCGTCTGTCCATGGTTCGAGATCAGTATACGATTATCAGTTTAGCCGGGAGAGAACTACTCAAACGCTGTCGGGTTCTCTTTGGGGTGGGCCTGGTCGAAAATCAGGAGCACGGGACGGCCATCGTGAAAATGGGCCGGCCCGAGGAGATCGAATCGATGGAGACGAACCTCCTCAAAAAGGCCCGTGCCAGTTTAGCCACCCTGCCTTTGAAGGAAATCGACCTGCTGATCATCGACGAGATGGGCAAGGAAATCAGCGGGGAAGGTATCGACCCCAATGTGGTAGGGCGCGATGTATGTGCTTACGGAGCAAAAAGGCCCTGGCCCAAAATTACCCGCATTTTTGTCCGCGACCTGACCCAAGTCAGTGAGGGCAGCGCTGTGGGCATCGGCCAGGCCGACTTTACCACCCAACGATTGGTGGACAAGATTAACTTCCCGGTGACCGCCATCAATTGTCTGGCCTCCTGTGCCCCGGAGGCAGGAAAAGTGCCTCTCACCTACCCCAATGATCGAGAGGCCATAGCCGCGGCCCTGGCGACCCTCAGACCTTATAGCCTGGAGGACCTTCGCCTCGTCCGAATTAAAAACACCCTGGAACTCTCGAGTCTGTTGGTGTCCAAAGGTTGCCTCTCAGGACTAAAAGGGAAAACCAACCTGAGCCTCGAGAAGGAGGATCTGCCATTGGAATTTGATCCATCGGGAAATCTGATCTCTCCTTTTGCGACTCCAGAGAAATCGCCAGATTAAGGAGAAAAGCCGTGCTGGAAGAAAAGATGATAAGCCCCATCCTTGAAAAAGCCTACCGCTTGGGGTTTGAATATGAAAAAACCTTTAGGGGCTGTTCCCAATGCGCCCTGGCGGCAATATACGAAACGCTAAACCTCAGTGACGACGGTGTATTTAAAGCGGCCACCGGGTTCGCGGGCGGGGGTGGTCTTAGTGGAATAAGTGTCTGCGGCGGTTATGCTGCCGGGGTTTTGGTCATCAGCCAGCTCTGCGGTAGAGATCGCCCTAATTTTCTCGACCTCGAAAGGATTCGTTTTAAGAACTTTGAACTCGTGCGAAGATTTACTCAGGAATATGCCCGGGAATTGGGCTCCGTGATTTGCCGGGACATTCAGGCTCGTATCTTTGGCCGCCCTTATTACATCGCCGATCCCGATGATTTTGCCAAATTTGAGGCGGCTGGAGGTCACGAGGACAAATGCACCGATGTCGTGGGCCGGGCTGCGCGATTGGCGGTGAGCTTTATCCTAAATGAGGGTCTGTTAGTCCTTCCAGGAATGTCCGACCCATCCGGTATGACCCCTCCCCTCAAGGAATATTGATTGCAGGATGTCAAAGATAGGCCTCTGAGAGATAGACGGGGTTTAGACCCCTGGTCTTCGGCATTCCTTTGATAAAAACCTCATGACCGGCAGCCCCCCTTTTCCCAGGTTTCAGAGAACCCTCATCTATGCAGCCGTTATCGTTGTTTGTCTCGCCCTGCCGCTTTTCCTGGAATGGGTTACCACACCAGCTCCTCAGTCAAGAAAGATCCCTATCGAGGCCTTTCGCTATGGTACATTACCTTCGATTATCCGCGCCAATCGGGGCGACCGGCTTATTCTGACCTTTTCAACACGCGATGCGGGCCACAGTTTTTTTTTGCAGGATTACCGCATCGACGTCAAGATCTCTCCTGCCAGTGAGACAGTGGCAGTGTATAATCCTTTCCGGGTTACCGAGTCTCCTCTGGATGTTCGAGAGGTACGGCTGACGGCGGGATTACCCGGTCTCTGGGGAAGATTGGTCTCGGTTTCCCGCTTCAGATGCCATGTCTATTGCGGCTTAATGCATGGGTTCGAACAGGGAGACCTGATCGTTCGCCCCAACTGGTTACTGATGGGAAGCCTTGGACTTCTGGCGGCCATTATCATTATTGGTTTGTTGCGTGTCCGGTGGGATGAATCCTCATCTCCAGCACCGGCAGCCCCTCGACATCCTGTTGATTTAAACCGCCGATTTAGATTCCTGGATAGATGGCTCAAGTGGCGCCCGCTCCAGTTTGTCCTCACCCTACCGGTACTTTTATGCTTTATACTTGTGATCTTGGCAGGATTTTTTGGCACGAAAGTTGGCGGGCGTAATATCGCGGTCATGTTGACCTGGGCTACCTGGATGTCAATGCTGACCCTGCTTCTGGTTCCGCTGGGTGGAAGGATTTGGTGTCTGGTCTGTCCCCTCCCAATTCTGGGCGAATACCTCCAACGAGGGGCACCGATTCAAGTGCGAGCCGAGAAGGGGGGCTTTCTCGGAAATCGTTTCTCCGGGCTGGGCCGGCGCTGGCCACAGGCCTGGCGCGGTCCGTGGCTGCGGTTGTTTTTTTTTCTGGGCCTTGGCACTTTCAGCGCCTCTTTGGCCGGGCAGCCCCAGTGGACGGCGATAACCCTCTTGACGATGGCCTTTGTTCCTATTATTATGTCACTGGTCTGGGAAGGGCGTTCTTTTTGCCGGTTTGTCTGTCCCGTAGCCTCTTATATTTCGTGTTACAGCGTAGCCGGCCGTCTTATGGTCCAAAAACGCAATCCACGGGTTTGTGGAAACTGCAAGGAAAAACCTTGCCTAAGAGGAAACGCTAAAGGTTGGGCTTGTCCTTATGGCCTGTCCGTGGCCGCTTTAGATCGAAATACCGATTGCGGTATTTGTACCGAATGTTTTAAAAGTTGTCCATACGACAATGTGTCCTTGTCCTGGCGGCGCGCCCCTTGGGCCCAATCCTTCACTTCTTATGGTGAATCCTGGCAGGCGGTTGTCCTTCTGGTCCTGGGCTTGACCTACTCCCTAACGGTCCACTCTCCTTGGCCCTTTATGCGTGATCTGGTCAACGTGATTGATAAAGCGACCTGGACCGAATTCGGACTCTATGCCGCTGCCCTTTGGGGTCTGGCGCTTGTTCTTGGGCCTATGGTTTTCTGGTTGGCTTCTGGGGTGGGAACCTGGTTATGGAAAAGAGCGGAGGGAAATGCACCCGCGGCCGCCGCAGAACACTTCTCCCTATCCAGCGCAGCGACCGGCCCTGTTTTTATGAAAACTATGTCGGCGCTTATCCCTTTGGGCCTTGCCCTTTGGGCTGCTTTTTTTGTTGATACGCTCATGGTCAACTTTACTTTTGTTTTAATGACTTTTTCAGATCCCTTCGGCTGGGGCTGGAATCTGCTGGGGACTGCCGGGATGCCGTGGGTACAACTATGGCCGAGCAGCATTCCCTGGATACAGGCAGGCCTTATTTTGTTCGGGATAACCATTAGTTTGCAAAAGGGATATGGTCTGTGGAATCGAATAGCGGGCGAGAAAAAATTGGCCTTGCAAGGATTCATTCCCACAGCCGCAGTTCTTGTAATACTCACAGCGGGGATGCTGCTGTTTTTCACAAATTTCTAATACCATTTGCTTTGACTCACTTAAAATACAATGACTCCCTACGTGGTCTCGAATTCCTTAGACGTCTAATAAGCCTGAGTGGAGTGATTTTATCATGAATCTGGCCATTTCAAAAACCACAATTTTTTGAGTGGTGGCGTTACTATGTGTTTTGATCGGCGTTCCCTTGGCCTGGATTGGATATCGAGGCGCATCGAACTGGGCAGCCATTTGGAGAGTACCTGGGAAGGACTCTCAGCCGGATAGCAAGCAAGAATCAGGATTTAACCTTGGCTTCACCAAACCTCCGCTGGGGGCCGAAAATCGATTTCCTGGAAAAGATTCCCATTGGTGATCCGGTGGGCGACACGAAACCTTGGATCAGTCATCTGGCCATCGTGGACCTTGATCAGGACGGCCTCAAAGATGTGGTGGTTTGTGATGCGAAACTCAACCAGATTCGCTGGATCAGGCAATACCCTAAAGGGACTTATACCGAAACACAGATCGGCTCTACGGTTCGTGCCCCGGCGCACGTCACCCCCTGCGACATCAATGGTGATGGGAAGATAGACCTTCTGGTCGCCAGTATGGGCATGATATTTCCTAACAATGATAAGATCGGTTCGGTTGTGGTCCTCGAGAACCTCGGAGGAGGAAAGTTTCAGAACCGCGTTTTGGCCGAAAACATTGCTCGTGTCACCGATGTCGAGCCGGGGGATTTCAATGGCGACGGTTTAATTGACCTTGCGGTGGGGCAATTTGGCTACGATGACGGCGAGATCCGCTGGATGGAAAACAAAGGTAACTGGAAATTCGAAAGCCATATCCTGAAAAGGATTTCCGGCACCATTCATACCCTGGTGGGGGACATGACGGGTGATGGCAACAAGGATATCGTGGCTCTGGTCTCCCAGGAATGGGAAGAAATCTATATTTTTAAAGGGGATGGACACGGACATTTTAAGGAACATAAAATCTGGGGTTCTACAAATGAGGATTTCGGCAGCAGCGGGATTTCGCTGGTTGACTTGAATGGTGACGGCCGTCTCGACATACTTTACACGAATGGCGACGCCTTCGATTATATTCCACCGGGACCCCGTCCCTGGCATGGATTGCAATGGCTCGAAAACAAAGGCAACCTGAAGTTTGAATACCACCGGATCGCCGACTTTCCAGGCGCCTTTTCTGCCAGGGCAGTTGATGTCAACAATGACGGCTACCTGGACATAGTTGTGGTGAGTACTTTCAATAACTGGAAAGATCCCAAAGCCCAGTCAATGATCTGGTTTGAAAATGATCGCCATGGGAACTTCATCCGCCACGATATCACTTCAAACCCGACCCATCTTCTCATCGTGGAATGTGCCGATATGGATGGCGATGGATGGGTGGACTTCGTGACCGGTGGTTTCTATGCCTACCCGCCCTATGACCGCATGAGCCGAGTAACTTTATGGAAAAACATCTGGCCCAAACGCAAGATCGTCAAGTAGAGGACATTATTTTTTATCATGAAAAAGTGGACCGTAGCGCGCAAATGGCTAACAAAAAGGTGCTGAAAAGAGGCAAGAGCCCAGATATGGTTTCCTCGAGGAAGTCGTCTCGAGGGAGACGTTCTTGGATCATTTTGGGACTGGTCCTGTCGATTCTGGGCCTCGTCCTTCGGCATTTTTCTATTCAACAAACAGACAACCCGCAGTTCTGTGCTGAATCGCCTGCCGGTAATACCCGACCTGACCCATAATACCCAAATCTTAAGGGAAAAGGTGACCGAGGCTGATCAAATTGTACGAAAAACCTTTCAAACCGAGGGCCCCGATACGACCGTTCGGGCAGAAAACAGGGGACCTCGGAAAACTTTATCAGGGAAATTCCTATTATGACCAGGCTATGCAATGCTACAAACTGGCCATGGAATTTGATCCAAAAAATCCTCACTGGCCCTATTTATTGGCGTCTGTACGGCAGGAAAAAGGCGAAAACGAATCCGTCTGGGGACTGCTGGAACGCACGATTGATCTGGCGCCAGACTACTCCGCCGGCAATGCTCAAGCTGGCCGACAGCTATTTCAAAACAGGTAAGACAGAGAAGGCCAAAGTTTACTATGAGCGCCGTCTGCGCCTGGTTCCAGGGGATCCCTATGCGCTGCTTGGGCTAGGACGACTTGCCCTTGAAAGATCAAAGTGGGAAACGGCACAGGCCAATCTTCAAAAAGCGATTGACGTGGACCCGAATTTTGGTGATGCTCATCGGATGATGGCCACAATACACGAACATTTTGGTCGACTTACGGAAATGGAGCTGGCCCTGGATCGTGCTGCTCATTGCCCGCCGTTCCGTCCAGCCCCGGATCCATGGATAGACGCCCTGGGAGATCTCTGCTACGAACCGGAACAGTTGTTGGTCCGAGGAGCCAAGGCAATCACCGGACTTGATCTGGATACCGCGATTAACAAGTATTATCGCCGTGCCTTGGAGATTGATCCTAAAAACCCTAAAGTTCAGTTGGCCATGGGCAAAGCCCTATTTATCATCGGCCAGCGTAAAGAGGCCCGTGCATTCTTCCAAAAAACGATTGAACTGGACCCGAAATCAGATGAGGCCTATTTTCAGATAGGCGTTATCCTCCAGATTGAAAGAAACTTGAAGGAAGCTGTACAGATGTTTCTAAAGGCGCTGGCGCTCCAACCAGATAATGAAAATGTTTACAACAACCTTGGAGTGGCCCTGCTCGAACAGAAAAGATTCTTAGAGGCCATCAAGTACCTAAATAAAGCGCTCGATATCACTCCGGAAAACATCAACGCCCGCTACAATCTGGGGATGTCATTTTGGGGGCAGGGAAAGACCCACGAGGCTACCGAGCAATTCCGCCAAGTGCTCAAACTGAAGCCCGAATGGGCTACTGCCGCCAATTCTCTGGCCTGGATCCTGGCTACTGACAAAAGCGCAAATAATAGAAACGGTCAGGAGGCAGTACGGTGGGCACTGGTTGCCTGTAGAGGTGGCGGCCGGGCCAACCCGGCCTTCCTTGATACGCTTGCTGCTGCCTACGCTGAGGCGGGAGATTTTAAACGGGCAGTCGAGACCGCCGAAGAATGCTTGAGTCTGGCCCGAGCCGAAGGCGAGACTGCCCTTTCCGAGAATGTTCTACGAAAACTTCAATTATACAAATCTGAGAAAGCATTTCGTAAGTGAGGTTCATTTCGCGTTCGTGTCCAATGTCTTCTTGATTGAGTGACGTATTTTTGGCTCATGAGATCGAGATTGGTAAAGGTTATCTCTCCGAGTGTGAACGGGAAACATCGCTTAGTTAAAGGATCGTAGACCCATTTCCGAAGATGAGTTAGTTTTCCCCTTCTTTAATTTACCACCTGTGATAATTTTTTTCAAAATCTATACTTAAAATTTTCCGAAAGTTTAAAAATATTGAAATGGTGGTATTTTACAAAGTAAAACCACGGGGCACACCAAACGATCAATCAAAAGAAAGGGTATATCCCTAACCCGGACAAGCCGGAACCAACAGGTTGCAGAAATGACCGCTCGAAAAATGTCTGTAATCCCGCAATTGGCGCACGTTTGAGCTATGTTCAGAAAAATTTTCTACCCAATTTGAGAAGATTTTGATTCTTTAGTTACTAAGTAAACTGTTTCTCTTTTTGTTAAAATTGCTCGTTTTGCCGCTCTTTCCCTTGTATTCTCTATGCAGTTCGTTTCCTGGTCTTTTCCCTCTCGACGATTTCCTTAAATTCCTGCTCGGTAAGACTCCGTTTCAAATCATGGGAATGCAGCTTGACCCGTGCCAGAATCTCCATTACCTTGTCATCGCTTATTTCGAGGCCCAACTTCTCCGCCCAGATCGCAATGTTGTCCACCCCGCTCTTTTTACCCATGATGATTTCCGGCATGGCGTGGCCCACGAACTGGGGACGGACCGGAAAGACAGTCGTCGGGTTCTCTGCAAAGGCATTCTTGTACCAGTTTGTCACAATGCCCGATTCGATGCTGTAGGCTTTATCTCCGACAAAGGGACGATTGAGCGGGACTTCTAAGCCGGCAAGATCCATTACCAGTTTGGAGAGTTCGTTAAGTTTGCCGTAGTTGATGCCCACGTCGATTCCGTACAGCGTCAACAGAGCCAGCGCTGTCTCTTCCAAGGGGGCATTCCCGCACCGCTCCCCAATGCCACCCACTGTAGAATGGATGACCTCGGCCCCCGAAAGGACCGCCATGATCGTATTGGCCACCCCCAGACCAAAGTCCGAGTGGAAGTGGATCTCAAGGGGCTTCGATACCCGCTCTTTCACCTTGCGGGTGAAGTAACTCGCGCCATGGGGGGAGAGTACGCCAAAGGTATCCACGAGGGTGAAGGCATCCATGTGACCCTCCGTGGCCACTCGCTCCACAAGGTTAAGTAGAAAATCCATGTTTGTCCTGGTCCCATCAATGGTGAAGAAAACCGTATAAAGGCCCTGCTGCTTAGCATAGGCTGTCGCCTTGATCGACAGATCAATAGCTTTCTCAAGTGGCCACCTGTAGGCCTGTTTCACCAAGTGAGCGCTGGCGGGGATTTCAATGACGATGCCGCTCACGCCGCAATCCACTGCCTTCTTCACATCGTCCACCATGCAGCGGCTAAAGCAGAAAATTTCCGACCCGAGGTTACGCTTGACGATCTCTTTGATCGCCGCTTCATCCATGGGGGAGACAGCCGGCATACCTGCCTCGATGCGGTGCACACCCGCTTCGGCCAGTTTTTCGGCAATTCGCACTTTATCATCCTTGCTGAAAACAATCCCCGCCTGTTGCTCTCCATCGCGCAGAGTGACGTCGTGAATCTTCACCTTCTTAGGAGGGCTGAAGTCCTTCGTCACCTCCTCATCGTAGTTCCAAGGGCTCACGAACCAGTCATCCGTTTGCCACAAAATCTTTGCTTGTTTATTCATTTTCTTATCTCCTTCTGTTTTAGTAGATACCCACGGGCTGACGCCCGTAAGTGAAAGCGCCTTTATTGATAGATTTATTGATATACTCTTCCCCCACTTATCTTCTCCTTCTGGGGAGGAAATTCGGTAATGGAGACTATCTGCTCGATCACTTCCTTCTGTTTGAGAATGGCCTCGGGTTTCATCCTCCAATCCCGCGGCTTAGAGTCGCGGTTGAGGGAATATTTTCTGGATTCTTCGGTCCACTCCAGGGGCTCGGTGCTGAGGTCAAGGCATCCGCCCCGTCATAATCGGGAGAGCCGGATCGATCGGATTAAGTCTGTCGGATTGGAACAAACAAGATCGTGCAGATGAAGGGTTGTTTGCTCTGGGTAAACCTGATCTTTTCCATTATTGGTTCCTGCCTACCTTTAATTATTGGGTCTCCTTAAAGGCCCATATAGATTCTCTTGAATTCACTGTTTTGCAGCAGGGCCTTAGACTCGGCCTGCATGGAGATTTTTCCGTTGTCTAAGACATAGGACCGGTCGGCCAGCTCCAAGGCGCTGAAGGCATCCTGCTCCACCAGCAGGACGGAAATATCCTGTTCCCGTTTGATGATGTCAATGGCTTTGAAGATGGCCTGTTTAATCACAGGCGCTAGCCCCAGGGATGGTTCATCCATCATCAAAAGGGTGGGCCGGGACATCAAAGCTATGCCGAGGGCTACCATCTGACGTTCTCCGCCGCTGAGTGTTCCGGCCAGCTGTCCGCGTCTTTGTTCTAGCTTGGGGAACAAGTTATAGACCAGCTTAAATTGTTTCTTCCTGGCCTCCCGGTTGAGCAAGTATCCTCCTATGAGAAGGTTGTCCTCCACGCTCATCTCCGGGAAGATTTTGCCCCCCTCCAAACAGTGAATGATCCCCTTCTGAACGATCTCTCGGTAGCCGAGTCCGCTGATCTTCGTCTCCCCAAACCAAATTTCTCCCTCTTTTAGGAGGATCAGACCAGAGATGCATTTGAGGAGAGTACTCTTTCCTGCCCCGTTGGGCCCGACGATGGCGACCATCTCATTGGGACGAACTGCGAGGCTAATACCCATCAGAACCGATACATCTCCATAGCCGGCCTTCAACCTTTCTATCCTTAAAGAACGAGCTTCCACTATTTGATCTCTCCTCCGATGTAGATCCTTTGAATCTCCGGGTTTTTGGAAACCTCCTCGGGTACTCCTTTAAAAAACAGATGCCCTTCGTTCAAAACGAAAACCTCTTCCACGATGGGCATGAGATGCTTCAGCTTATGATCTATGATCACCAGGGTGATCTTCTGCCGCACCACCTTGATGATGGCGGCTAGTTCATGGCATTCCGGGTCGGTCAGCCCGGAAAACGGCTCGTCGAGCAGGACAAGTCGCGGATTGGTCGCCAGGGCCATCGCCAATTCGGTCTTCCGCAAATACCCGATGGGAACTTTGGCGGCCAGAACGTCGAGGGAGGATTCGATCTTCGCAGTCCGGGCAAACTCCTGGATTTTATTCTCAATCATTTCTTTGGAGTAACGGCGGATACAGGCCAGGTGGATATTCTCCCGAATGGTCAACTGTTTGCAGCATTGGGGAACCTGGAAGGTCCGGGCGATGCCTTTATTGACGATCGCAAAGGGCATCATTCTGGAAATCGTCTCCCCTTCATAAAAGACTTCTCCCTTGCTGGCCCTCAGGTAGCCGGTTATCACGTTGAAGAGGGTCGTCTTCCCAGAGCCGTTGGGGCCAATGATGCCCGTAATCGAACCCCTTTTGACCTCTATATGAATGTCTTCAATGGCCGCCAAGCCGCCAAAGTGTTTCCCCAGTCCACGAGCCCTGAGAATAGTGTTTTCCCCGTTGTTTTCGTTCAAGGCTTCCCCTGAAGCTTCTTTTTCAGAAGTTGGAAGAGGGCGTCGATATACCATTTCAATCCTTTCGGCAAAAATAAAACGATCATGATAATAAGCAGATAAAAAACCAGATTCCGGTACTGCTCGACGACCCGCAGGGATTCATTGACGATGGTCACGATCATGGCCCCGAAAAGGGTCCCAGTTAAAGTACCGATTCCTCCCAGGATGCAGATGACTATCGGTTGCATGGACATGTGGATATCCAGATTGGAAGGATCGACGATCTTGATCACATGGGCGTACAGGAATCCGGCCACTCCCGCAAATACCCCGCTCAGGATAAACATCTTCAGCTTGATCTTGCTGGTGTCGATCCCGCAGCTGATCACCGCCGCTTCGTTGCTCTGAATCGCACGCAGGGTCAAGCCCGTATCTGAACTGATAACTCGCCGGAGAACATAATAAATGCCCCACATGGCGATGAAGGAAATATAAAAGTCAAGAACCCGGGAACTGGAAAGGCGGCTAAGCCCGGTGATCCCGATGTCCGCCCCGAAAAAATCCGGGAAGGCGCAAATAATATTGGTCAGGATCACGGGGAAAGCAAAGGTCACCAGGGTCAGGTAGTGTCCCTTCAAACGCACCATTGGCTTGGCCACGATGAAGGCGATGAGGCCCGAGGAGAGAATGCTCAGGGGAAAATTCAGCAGAGGCGGCCACTGGAGTTTCACATTCAAAATGGCCGTGGTGTAAGCGGAAGCACCAAAAAATAGAGCGTGTCCAAAACTTCCGATTCCCAGATATCCGCCGATTAAGTCCCAACTCATGGCGAAGATAATGTAGATATAGAAAATTACGAGGATTTTATAATAGTAGGGGTTATCCGTCACAAAGGGGATGCAGAGTTGGAGAAATAACATAAAAAACAGGGGATAGGGAATATTTTTCATCCTCTGGGATAGAGGCTTTTCCGGCTTTCCACTCATGACTGCACCTCGAACGGGCCCAGATTCTTTCCGAACAGCCCCTGTGGTCTCACCATCAAAAGTATAATCATGAGCAACAGATAAACTACATTCTTGATGTATGAACCTTCGGCGAAAGAAAGGACGGTGGCCTGCTCGCAGAAGGCGATAAGGTAAGAAGCTATGATTCCTTTAAGGCTTCCCATGCCACCCACGACCACGATGACGAAAGAAAGGATGGTAATATTCATCCAGATCGAGGGATTCAGAGATTGTAGGGGGAGATAAAAGACGCCAGCAATGCTCGCAAAAAATGCTGCGCTGGTCACAGTAATGAGCTTGATCTGATTAATATTGATCCCGGTGAGCTTGGCCACTTGCACATTCTGGGCCACGGCTTTCATGGCCCGGCCGATATCTGTCTTATTCAACAGGAAAACAAATCCTGCCAGGATAAGCAGAGCTCCCAGCGCAGCCATAAGGGCCTGCTTGATCACCGGAACACCAAAAAGGAGAACACTGCCATCGATGACGTTGGGAATCCCGTAAGTAGTAACTCCGTAAACGATAAAAAGGATTTCAGTAATAGCCCCTCCAAAGGCAAAGGTGGCCAGAAGAGTCTTAAACGGGGAATTGATCACCCGGTAAATAACAAAGTAGCTGAAGACGCCGAACAAAGTCGTACACAGAATAGCCAGCGGAATGGCTACAGCCATGCTCTGGGTCATGATGTAGAAGGTGTACAGGAAATATCCCGCAAGCATGTAGTACACCCCGTGGGCCAGGTTCAGGATATTGGCCACGCCAAACACTAGAGAAAACCCTAAGGCAATGATGCAATAGATGGAGCCTGAGATAAAAGTATAGATTAGTAGCCTGGTAACCATGGCCTTTCCACTTAGCAATTTACGAAGGATTCCTCCTCGCCCGGGCGCCGGGGAATCCTCCGCAGGCATCGCTCTTGTTATTTTTTCAGTTTCAGCAAAGCCGGAGGCAAAACGATCTCGGCGCTCTTCAGATAATCCGGGTAGATCACTTCCTGTTTACCCCCTTCGATCCATTGAACCCCGATATTCGGTAGGTATCCCTTTCCAGCTACGGAGTTGTGGGTTTTCGGGTCCACCTTGTTGGTGCCCATGATTCCCACGTATTGAAGATTCTCCAAAACCGGGACCAGCTTGTCGGCATTCAATGTTCCCGCCTTCTCAATGGCCTCCTTCAAGATTAACATGTTGTTGTACTCGTTATTGCCCCGATAAGTCAGGGGTGGATGGCCCCACCGTTTAACGTGGGCGTCATAGAAGGGGATGGTTTTGGGCGTCAGGGGAATCCGCGGAGGAACAAAAGTCCAGGAGATCGAATAGACCCCCTTACCCACAGTTGCCTTCCAATACCCAGCCACATCCTGGGCCACGCTGTTATATCCCGTGGCGATCAGGGGCAGGTTCAAATCGTAAATCTGTTTGACCATGGCGTATCCGGCTTCAGACGAAAAACAAGCCCAGATCATCTTGGCCCCCTTCCGCGATGCCTGCACCAACTCCGTGGTCAGGTCGGTGGCATCCCGGGCGGGACGGGCGACATACACAACCTCAAGCCCCTTTTTTTTAAAGGTCTCCAAGGCCATATTGACGACGGGTTCAGCCCACTCGGCATGTTCCGCCAAGAGCGCAACTTTTACCTCCTTGATCGGGAGATTCAACTTTTTGGCGATGGCCTTTGCCGTCTCCACCCCTATTTCCACCATTCCTTCTCCTAACTGCAGGGAATCGAGAGGTTCAAATTTAAAATAATACTTATAGCGGCCATAGTTCTTCTCCACATTCTTCCAGAGCTCAACCCCTGCCGCTCCTGAACTTAGAAAGATCTTCTTGTAATCCATGGCCACCTCCTGCTGGGCCAGCGTCAGCTCGGTCATATTCGCTCCCACCAAGAAATCGACTTGGTCGCTATTGCATAATTTTTCTACGGCGGATGAAGAGGTCTGGGCCTTCCCACCATCGTTCGCAAAGAACAACTCCACGGGGACCTTCTTCCCCAGCTCTTTTACGAAGATTCCGCCCTCCTTGTTGATGTGCTCCTGGGCCAGCACCGCGCCTTCCTTGATACTTTTGCCGCTCAAGTCCGTAAAATTATACACGACGCCGAAACGAATCGAATCCTTGGCTTCTGCCGAAGAGGCCAGGAAAACCAGCGCTACCACCCAGACAACCCAAACCACAAACCCATACTTTCTTTTCATCTCTCCTCCTTAATCTGGTGATTAATCCTGTAGGGTCCCGTTAATTAAACGCTCGAATACTTCTTAAGCCAATTTAAGAACCTGGATGCCCCTTTATCAGTGTATTTTCGTGTGTCGTTTCTCCTGAAAATTAATTAACTCACAGCATAATGTACTTCTTTCTTCCCATAAGGCTTTGGTACTTTGCCCTTAGATAATCGCCTTTGGTTCTTGATGCTCCTCATGCGAATTCTGCCAGTATGCTTTTCAAACACTTATTCCCGTGAATCGATCCCCTATCGTCTGATTGACCTGAGCTGTTACGAATTATTTGGTTTTTCTTTTACAGGAACCTGAAGGCCTATTCTTACAACATATTGAAATAATTATATATATTTCAAAGACATCGAAACCAACGCTGTGATATCCATGACTTCAATGGAGTCTTCTTTTCCCAATGATGTAACCGCATCATTGAGGGCTATATTGCAAAATGGACATGCAGTCAATAGTATTTCAGCGCCAGTATCGAGTGCCTGCCGAATCCGCCTCTCTGATATTGCCTGTGATGAAATTAATCCTTTAGGCGGTTCCATCCACATCCGGCCACCACCCAAACCACAGCAATCGCTGTCCTCTTTATTATTTTCTATTTCTTTGAGAGTTACACCGGGAATACGTTTTATAAGTCTCCTTGGCTCCTCAAATACGCCGCTGTGTCTTCCAAGATAACAGGGGTCGTGATAGGTTACAGTCTTATTGACCGTTAAAGTAAGATTTAATTTCCCCTGATCAATGAGTTCATTGAGAAACTGTGTATAGTGCTGAACCCTCAAATTTTCACTATCAGGATACTCTTGGGTAAAGCTATAGAAACCGTGAGGGTCACCGGTAACAATATGGTTAATCCCTGCTTCTTTAAACATTTTCATATTGACATCCGAAAGGTAAGCAAAGAGACCTGTCTCACCCATTCTCTTAGCCTCATGACCTTCACAGGTCTCATTCTCCAATATCCCAAAGCTAACACCTGCAAATTTAAGAATTTTACTAAGGTTCTTTGCAATTTTCTGGGCCTGCGCATCATAGGAAGAAGCACATCCCACAAAGTACAAAACATCAACTTTACAATCTGGCGTGGCAACGGGAATATCAAGACCTGCGGCCCATTTTGTTCTCTCATGAGAAGGATTACCCCAGGGATTGCCTCGGACATACATATTTTTTAATACGCCGACCTGCTGAGGCATGGGACCTGCCATCTTTTCAACCAAGAGAAATTCTCTTGCCTTCTCAAAAATCTCGACCAGGGGCAAAGCCCGCGATACCTTCTTACACTTATCCACACATTTTCCACATGTTGTACATGAATACAGCAAATCTCGTAGGCCTTCGGAGTATTCATTCCATTTCAATCCATAATAGACGGAACGGTTAATTCCAAAGGAACCTTGGGTGACCCTCGTATCTACAATGGGACAGACAGTATTGCAAAGGTGGCATTTTTCACAGGAGATGAGCGCCTCGAGCAAACCTTTCTCTATGTCTTCTTGAAATTTATCTTCTTTCATCATACCTCTCCTTCAATATTTCCACGGTTCAGAATATTAGAGGGATCGAATAGCTGTTTCATTTTCTTGATTATTTCGTAACTGGTCTCTCCATATTTTTCCCGATATAAGGGAACACGGTGAGGAAGCCATCCCCAATCGCCGCCCACACCACCATATTTCAACTGCAACTCCTTTTCGAGGTTCCAGATTTCATCAACCACTTTCTTCATTTTCTCGACAGACCATCCATAAGGAAACGCAAAGAGGCAGTGCAGGGAGTCTGAGCCCACATGGCCATAGAGATACGCCTCTGTTTCGGCAATGAGATCCGTCCTGCCCTCGGTAATATGGGTTAGTTCCGTCATGGCCTCCGACAAACGCGGAAGAATTGGATTTACTTCTATGGCAAGGTAGCCTTTCAGCCCCTTCTCTTGCCCCCAGCGCATGGCATTTTCCCGAACACCCCATATCTTCTCGGCAAGTTCATGATCTTCCAAAATAAATGATTTCGTAGCTCCTGCTTTTTTAAGGAATTCAACCATCTCTTTCGCTTTTTTTACGGCTTCTTCTTTTGTTTTTCCCATTGTTCTGATTATGGTCATCGCGCCTTCCGGTAAATCAAGTCCAGCGGCCTCATAACCCACTTTGCAGGCTTTTTCACCTACAAACTCTCCATCCATGGGAAGCGGTAGCCTTTTCTTATACATTGAAGCGATTACATGTCCTATCTCTTCAACGGTCTTGAAAAAACCAACGACATCGGTTGTTTCCGGCATAGGGATAAGGATCATCCTTACTTTCGTTATAACCCCTAATATCCCTTCAGCACCGATGAAAATACGGGCCAGATCCCAGCCCGCTGAACGTCTTAAACACTTCGACCCTGTCTCAATTATTTCCCCTGTTGGTAAAACCACTTCCAGGCCCAAAACATTGTTTATGGGTCTTCCGAAAATGTTGTCCGTCAAATGCCCAAGAGTATTAATGCTCACAGCTCCCCCCACTGTGGAGCCTATCTGCGTCTGAATTGGAAAGAAATAACTCAATTTCCCAAGTGCTTTTATGGCTTGGCCGTTTTTTAATCCAGCGCCGCATTCAACATATTGACAATCTTCATTGATTTCTATGGAATTCAGTCGCTCGGTACTCATTGTTATGCCCCGATGTTTAGGCTTTGTGCTAAAAATCAGAGAGGTACCGGATCCGTAAGTTGTCACCGGAATCCTATATTCACTGGCGTATTTCAGTATCTCGGAAACTTCCCGGGTATTCCCGGGCTGAACTACGACATCCGGCAAATCCCCTCTTTCAACATCATATGGCAATGACGTATCGGCATAACTTATTCGCTCAAATAAATCTTCGTGCACATGATCTTCACCAACGATGCTTTTTAAATCTTGAGCTAAATTCACACTCATTTTATCATTACCTCCCATTTAGATTAACCCTGAATGCCATTGACTTAACGAATCGATTTATAACAGGGGAAAAGATAGCAGCATCTTCTCCGATCGCTGTGTTTCCTTGGATATTTTCTGCTCGGCCTGACGGGTCCGATGTTACAGCCAAGTCTGCTCTTCGGGCGGCTGCGTCACACTCCAGTCAATATTCTCCCACGCTGCCTTCTGGACTCGGATGGGTGGTTGCAGTGGATATCCTCCCGGTGATATGGGCTGTGTGCACCAGGCAAGCATTGATCCCAGCATAGGACATACCACCCTCCCAATTTTTGAATGCTGCCCATGACTTCCCATGATAAATGGAATCTTGAGAACCTTCTTCAGCTCAAGGGTTGCACGGAGTGTATCAAGCATGTCTTCATGGCTGGTATCTACGCGAACAATCTTGACAATATCAGCACCTCGACCCTCAATCTCTTTTGCCATCCACACGCATTGCTCTACTGCAAGGCGAACACGGGTATGAGCTGACATCAAAACCTCACCACCGAGGCCATGAATTTCTTCAATCACCTCTTTTTGCCGTTTTATTGCTTCGAGATTCATTGTAAACTCCCTGGGTTTCGATGATGGATCAAGGGAATATCTTCTGGCCTCATCGCTCCACTCAGGCGGTCCGGGCACGGGATCAAAGGCGTCTGCCTCTAAGTCAATACCGTCAGCACCACAACGAAAGCAATCAATGAGAAGTTTAATTCTCTTCCCTTCGTCCATATCAATATGCTTTTTATAGTCCCATCGATAATGAGACAGCAAAATGGGTTTTACTGTACTCTTAAATATGGGTCCCAGGTCATTCTCATTGAGAAACTCCTTTCCCAACATCATAAGATGCATCTCATAGGCATCGGTTCCGTCGTAGTCAGAAAGCCAAATGTTCCTGATGCAATCGGTAGGATTTGTCTCCGTTATGATCGTACACATGAATGGCTGGGGTATCTTTGAAAATTTAATTTTTTTCATAGCATCTTCCCTCCCGAATCGAATCCTTGGCCCCAGACGAAGAGACCAGGAAAGCCTGCGCCATCATCCAGACAACCCAAATCAAAATCCAGTACTTTCTTCTCATCTCTGCCTCCTTAATCTGGTGATTAATCCTGTAGGTCCCGTTAATTAAACGCCCAGATTCTTCTTTTGAATCTCCCGGTTGGCCGCCAGTTCTCATTTAATTTGAAGTAAAAATCCCCACCCGCAGGATGGGGGCCTGTGGGACTGGCTACGCCGGTCCCGAATGGGCTTGGCTGAAGAAAGCCCACTTTAAACGACGAGTATCAAATCATTAAATCGGCTTTCTCAAAAGAGAATAAGCAAAATGCAATGATAATTAAGGCTATCAGGGTCCCGAATTCAGGAGGATCAAAGTGAGCCATTTGAAAGAGTACCCCTCGAATAGCAGTAGATACCCACGGGCTTACGCTCGTGGCACTCAGCGTTAATTTTGATAGAGTTGTAGAAATCTGTTTCCCTATGGAGGCTAAGCCAAAGCCGCGTCCTATAGGTGCGGTAGTTTGCTCCTAGAAAGACGATGTTCCCGCTGTCGATGACGTAATGTCGGTCGGCGAGTTTCAGGGTCATTAAGACATTCTGTTCGACCAGAAACACCCTCGGACCCTGGGTTTTCACACTTTTGATCGCGGCGGCAATCCCCTCCACGATGATGGGTGCCAGCCCTTTCGAGGACTCATCCACTAGGATCAATTCGGGATTGTCCATCAAGGGATCGGCGGAGGGTCAGCATCTGTTGCTCTTCCCCGCACAACTGGTTTTCATTGTGATCCCTTCTTTCTTCCAGCCAAGGGAAGAAGCCGAAGATGGTCTCTAAATTCCACCTTTCCTTACGTTTTCCTTCGGCCCTCTGCAAATTCCCTTATCACGGCCCGGTTGGTAACGATGGGAGCGGTCTTCGGGAACGTATTCGATGCCCAAGCGGACGTTCTCGTAGGGTTTGCGATTTACGAGATTCTTTTGCAGGACCAGATCACAGGCCAGGGCAATGGCGATTTCCAGAATCCTCTGATCTCCGTAGGAAAGCTCATAGGGGTATTGATTCCGTAAAGCCAGCCGGCCCACCGTTTTTCAATTACCGTTTGTAAAGAGAGCTGTTTTACTTACCAGACACCCTTTTTTCCACACTACCAATTCCTTTTCTAATATCCTCTTTCGTCAGTATTTTATCTTGTTCTGTAATTTCTCCGATGTATTTATAATGCTCTGCTTTATTCTCGGCTATCTTTGGATTAGAGTAGGCGCCGCAGATTTCTACCTCGCCCTTTTCATCAGGTTCTAATACACGATACCAGTGAACGTAATTTTTCGGAATGAACACGGCAACTCCGCGTGATATTTCAACATCCGTCACAATACCGTCTGGATCTTGAATTCCAATTACACCCCGTCCCCTAACCCCATAGACAATTTCTTCAGTATCAATATGGATATGCTTATGATGAGCTGAAAAACCTTGCGGAAAAACGGTGCGATAAAGTGATAACTCTGTCGCACCAACAGTCAGGTCCGTAAGAAGAAACCTGATATCCATACTACCAAATCCTTTTTCCTCTGTTGCTGTTTCATGTTTTTTAATCTCATCTTCACTAACTCTATATTTACTCATAGCAACCCTCATTTATTTAGCCTAATAAATTCTTCACATATAGGCAAGCCTCATCCAACTACACCCACTTGTATTCGCGCTACTCCAAAAATTTCTCATCAAATGGGAACAGGGTAAAAAGCACTGGCCCTTTGTCCGTAATAACCATGTCCTGTTCCAGCCTCACTGCCTGTTCCAGACCCGGCTTACCGCTATAAGTCTCCATAGCCATATACATATTCTGCTTAAACTCTGCAGGGAAATCAAAAGAGAAGCCTCTTGAGATCCACATCCCCTCATACAGGGTCAGACCAATACTATGGGCAAATTGAAACAAACTACATGTATTGTATTTATCATCATCGTAAACGGGAAAATGCTTAGCAGAATCCCCCGTTGTTTTCCCCGGCCATGCCTCTGATATGGCACCATTGAGTGTATCCATGGTCTCCTTGTAGAGTTTTTTCTCCTCGGGCGTGGGAGCCACATCACCGCATATATGTGTTCTGGTGACATCAACATAATAACCTCCACCAGGCCCCCGGCCTCCTATATCGGTAATTACCAAGTCCCCTTTGCGAATGGGTTTGTCTGACCACCATCGCCGGTAGGGATTGGTGTTCCCGCCAGAGGCAACACAGAAAGCCATGCCTTCTTCGAAGCCATGATCGGTAAAATATTTCATAATGAGGCCTGCAAGTTGGCTTTCTGTAAGTCCAGGTTTACTAAGCCATTCATTCCGGATCATATCCAAGCAAGCATCTCCAATCGCTGCTGAGTACTTGCAACATTCAAGCTCGTCAACGGTTTTTATGAGTCTGGCTTCAGACATTGCCGGCCAAGCATTGACCAACTTCACACCTGCCTCCTCAAAGGCGGCATGCACCCACATATCCATTATATCAACACCTATCTTCTGCCCAAAGACCTTCCGCTCCTTTAAGACATCAACAACGCCAGCGACCATATTTTTCACTTGACGCTCTGTTGCCCCCTCTGACCAAGTCCAGGTAATGGCCGGTTTTATTCTGCCATACAGCCATGGGCAGTTAAGTTTTGCGGCCTCCATGTCTGACCCTACTGTTTCAAACAGTACCGGTTCACTGTCCCGGCACAACACAGCATATCTAATGAAGATACTGTATTTCCACATCCCCTGATAAACGCCTGTCACATACCGCACATTGGCCCCGTGATATAAAACCATGGCCCCAAGGTCATACTTTTCCATAGCAGCCTTAGCCTGTGCAAGCCGTTCGTTGCGCATCCGATCAAAATTGATTCTCGACTCCCAATCTGCTCCCGACATGCTAAATAACCGCCTTGGGGAGTATTGATGAGGGGTCTTGATATAAGAATGATCAAGACCTGATTTCCTGATTTCCTGATCTTCTATTTTACTCATGATGTATCTTCTCCTTGTTTTTTTGTTGTTATTCGAGAAATTGTGATAATAATTAAATTTTTAAATCAATTTTTTGTCTTCTTCTTTTATTTCTCCCACATATTTATAGTCTTCTGATTTATAATCTCCTGCATCGGGAGCGGAATAGACACCGCAGATCTCAACCTCCTCATTCGGATCAGCATTACGAAACCAATGCACGCAATTCTTAGCGACAAAGACAGCCACTCCTGGAGAAATATCATACTCCTCTACCTTACCATCCGGATGTTGGATGCCAACAATTCCTCGGCCTCGGATACCAAACATGACTTCCTCTATATCAACGTGATAGTGCTTCTTATGGGCCGAAAAACCCGGGGGGAAAATGGTACGGAAGAGAGAAAGCTCCTCAGCTCCTGCCGTCTTATCGGTAATCAGAAACCGGATATCCATATTTGCGAAGCCGATGTCAGTCTTTGCCGCTGACGCTGGTTTAACATCATCCACACTAATTCTATTTTTATACATAACCCAACCTACCTCCTTGATTTACTTCGGTTACAACTTGACAATAAAATAATAACTCTCTCCCCCTGCTTAGAAAAACTACATAACGGTATAAATTTATTAGCCTTCCTTCCAGTTTGTAAACATTGGGAAGTTGTCTCGTGTCATAAGTTTCCGATAATTTTGGATTTCATAACTCGATTCAGACTTCCCAATGAGTTATTTCTGCAAACTTGTCTATAGAAAATTTACCAAATTATTGTTGCTAATCAAAATGCTCCTCTAATTTTCCTTGCCCATTTTTGACGGGCATGGAAAATTTACTATTGAACTATTTGCGCCACTCTTTCGGATAGGATGAACCTCCTTTTGTCTAATTCTACTCCAAGATTAAGTGAAAACAGGAAAGAATCCGTCGAACCGGCTCCTTCTCGTGCCGATCATTTTCGCCATTCCTTAGGATAGCTTGAACCTGATGTATCGAATTTATTGATGGTGTTACGGTCTATCAGGTAATGATCAACCAGGACCAGCTTCGGGGGCTTCAGTTGCCCCTTGATCTCCTTGACGAGCATCCTGACGGCCTCACGGGCCATTTCGATATGGTCGCACATGACCGTGGCCGTCACCCATCCTTTTCGTATATAGTCATCGATCCCCGCGTCAAGCATTTGGCCCACGATCAGGATATCTCCTGGTTTGGCTCCTGAACCCTGGACAGCTTTGGCGGCACCTACGGTTAAAGGAGGTGAGAAGGTTGCAATGGCCTTCAGGTCCGGGTTGGCCTGAAGAATCCCCTCCACAGTCTTCATCCCTACATCGGGACTCGAGGGCGTCCACTCCGTAATCACCTTGATGCCCGGGAAGTGCTTTGCATATGTCATGAAGCCCTGATGTTCTTGCTGGCACAGGGTGACGGCTGATGGGCCCGGAAGCATCAACACCTTCCCGCTGCCCTTCAATTTATCAATAATATACACCGCACGAAGCTGACCGACGTTGATGCCGTTTTTCATAATTCGGAGGACGGGTTTCTTTGTATTGCAGTCAAGGTTATCGATCACCAACGGGATTTTCTTATTGATTACCTTGTCGATCACAGATACCGTTCCATCCGAACTGGTAGCGCCGAAGATAATCCCATCAATTCCCTTCTGGAGAATATCATCGACCTGACCAATCTGTTTATTCACATCGTAAGCGCCTGCATCGTAAAACAACATCTTCACTCCCAATTTTTCGCATTCCTTCTCGTAGCCATATCGTTTGGCCGTAAAGTACGGATCGAGCCCATTCGGAACCATGACGGCAATTTGCAGCTCTTTGGCCAATACCGGTTTCTCACCCGACAGCCCAAGCCCGAGTACGAAAAAAACCACCAGCAAACCTCCAAAAAAATGTTTCTTTTTCATAACCCTGTTCTCCTTTCCTTTTTTTTAAGATTTTCTTCGAATGACGCTCGCCATGCAGGCCAGTATGATGATGCACCCGAGGATCGCCTCTCTGGCGAACGAAGACACCCCGGAGACGATCAACCCGTTGTCCAGAAAGACAATGACCAGCGTTCCTAATACTGCCTCCCAGATCCCCCCTTCCCCCCCCAAGATTGAAATCCCTCCGAGAATCGCTCCGCCAATGGAGATAACAAGCCAGTCTTCTCCCAGATACGGACATCCCATGCTCAGGCGTGCTGTCAGGAAAAAAGCACCCAAAGCCGCCAGGAGGCCGCTTAAGGTATAAACAATGACCGTAACCCGCTTGGCTTTCACTCCGACCATGCGAGCCGCAACGGGATTGGCCCCCATGAAATAGATGTTCCTTCCAGTCTCTGTGTAGCGTAACATGTAATGGAGGATAAGACCGATGATGATGGCAAAAACGACCGGGACAGGCAGCGGCCCCATCATCCCTCCCCCAAACCAGAAGAGCCTCCCCTGATCGATGTCGGTCAGATTGGTCAGCGTCACCCCCCCTGTGTAGATCAATTCCACTCCCAATATGACGAAAAGCATGCCAAGAGTTGCAAGAATAGGCGGAATGAGCAGGTAGCCGATCAACATCCCGTTTACAAAGCCGCATAACCCTCCGAATAAAACACCCGCCAGCGAGCCCCAATACGCGCCGAGCACATAAATACTGGAGATCGTAGCGACGCTCACCAGGCTTATGACGGACCCTTGGGAAAGATCGATCCCCCGGATGACGATCGTCAGGGCCTGTCCTGAAACAATCAAGAAAAGAATGGCCCCCTGACGCAAGGTCTGACTCAAGTTCCTGGCGCTCAGAAACGCCGGATTGATGAGAGCAAAAACCACCATCATCACCACAAGCGCCATCGGTGTTCCATAGCGACTCCAATTCCATCTTTTAATCCGTTCCGTTCTTTTCACCTGCGCTGCCATTCTCCCTCCGGAGTTGTCCTGTCTGCGGATTTCCATTATTTCTTATGGGCCAAACCAAAGTAGCAAAACAAGAGCACGACAATCCCCACAATCAACTGCTGGGAGAAGGTGGAAATCCCCATCAGGTTTAGGGCGTTACCGAGAAAGTGGAGGATCATCAGGCCGATCAAGGTTCGGCCCACGGTCCCCACGCCGCCAAAAATGTCGTTCCCGCCGACGACGACGGAACCAATCGATTCGAGCAGAAAAGTCCCTGCGCCGACCTGGGGTTCACCCGTCAGCATTCTCGACGTGAGCAAGGAGCCTGCAATGCCGCAGGAAAGTCCGCTCAGGGTAAAAATAATGATCTTCATTCTGGCAAAATGGATTCCCGCAATCTCCGCAACCGCATCGTTTCCGCCCAGGGCATAAAGATGATTCCCAAACCGTGTGTGACGTAAGAGGAAGTGCGTGAGCAGAAGAAACGTTAAGGCCAGAAGGATGATAAAGGGGATACCGAAAACCCTCCCCGCCGCCAGAAAGTGAAAGCTCTGGACCTTGGCAGCGTCGATCCCTGCGATGCTTTTTCCGTCCGTAAAGTAGAGGGCCAGCCCTCCCGAAATGTACAGCATTCCCAGGGTCGCAATAATGGCGTTCAGCCTGACCACTCCGATCAGAATACCGTCAACGAGGCCGCCAAACGCGCCGACGGACAGCCCTGCGATCAACCCTAGCCAGGGATAGCCGAGGGCCGTCACCGCGGCCGTCGCCATGCAGGAGACGCTGACCAACGAGCCGTGGGAAAGATCCATCCCGCCGGAAAGGATAACCAGAGTCTGGCCCAGGGCAACGAAGAGAACGAAGGACATGGTTTCAAGGACGTTCAAGAAATTGCCGGGGCTCAGGAAATTGGGCACCACTATCGAAGCAAAGGCCATAAAGAGGATGAATATGGCAAGAGTGCCATATCGCTCCCAGTAGACTCCCCAGTTCAGTTCGTTCCCCGCCGCCTCCCCGGGATGAATCGGCACTCCTTCAGACTTCATAACGCCTCCTCTAAAATTCTCTTCTCATTGGCCTCTTCCCGTGACAGTTCAGCGCTGATCCGACCTCGTTTCATCACAAGGATTCGGTCGCTCATTCCCAGGACCTCCGGAATGTCTGACGAGATCATGATGATTCCCTTCCCCTCGCCGGCCAATTCGACCATCAGGTTGTAAACGTCCTGTTTTGCTCCCACATCGATCCCCTTGGTAGGTTCATCGAAGATGAGGATCTTGGAATGCGTAAAAAGCGCCTTTGCCAGCATGACCTTTTGCTGATTTCCACCGCTCAGGGATTTGATGAGAGTCTCAACGGAAGGCGTCCGGATGTGAAACCTGTCAACGTATTGCCTTGTGACTTCTTTTTCCTTTTTCAAATCAAGGCGGAGGGTCTTCTTTTTTAGGAGACTTAGCCCGGTGCTCGAAATGTTCTTCGCGATACTCATGATTGGAAAGATTCCGTACTGATCCTTGTCTTCGGAGAGCAGGCCGATTCCCAGGTCAATCGCGTTTTTCGGAGACTTCACCTGGATGGGGTTTCCTTCGATCGTGACCACTCCAGACTCCACCGGCAGGGCGCCGAAAATGGCATGGGCCAGCTCCGTCCGTTTCGCTCCCACCACCCCGGTGATTCCGAGGATCTCGCCCTTTTTCAGGACGAAACAAATCTCTTTGAACGCGCCCGGAGAGGCGAGGTTTTCCACGGCCAGCAGTTCTCCCCCGAGAGGCCTTGGCTTCCATGGGTAAATATTCTCGATCTCCCGTCCCACCATCAATCGGATAATGCCCTTCAGATCGACTTCCCGGAGTCTCCCCGTTCCCGCATTTTCTCCATCTCGAAAAACCGAAAACCGGTCCCCGATTTCCCCGATTTCTTGAAGCCGGTGGGAGATATAGAGAATCGCCACCCCTCTCTCTTTGAGCTTTCGGAGGCGGGTGAATAACTCATTAATCTCTTGTGCTGAAAGGGCGGAGGTGGGTTCATCCAGGACAAGAATGCGCGATTGAATGGAGAGGGCCTTGGCAATTTCAATCACTTGGTGATCCGCCACCGAAAGGTCCCCGATTTTTGCTCTCGGATCGATCTGCACATTGAGCTGTTTCAGGATCGATTTAGTTTCGGAGTAAATTCTTTCCCAGTCGATTCTTTTGACGATCCTGCCCTTTAAAGGCTCCCGGTTCAAAAAGATATTCCGCCCCACATCCATCTTGCCGATCAGATTGAAATTCTGATAGACAATTGAAATTCCCGACGCTATGGCGACGTCCGGATCTCTCATCAGGACGGGTTTCCCGTCCAGGAGGATCTCACCTGAGTCGGGCTGATAGACGCCGGCCAGAATCTTCACAAGGGTTGATTTCCCCGCGCCGTTGGCTCCGACCAGGACATGGACTTCTCCCGGATAGAGATCCAAGCTCACCCCCTTCAACGCCAAAACACCCGGGAACTGCTTAACGATGTTCTTGAACCGCAAAATTGGCTCCGATTTCCCCATCACGTCGCACACTCCTTTGAACCCTCTTCCTCAGATAAACCTCTCCCCTTTATGCGCCTCCTGAGTCTCTTGGCAAGCATTAAGGACGTCCTCTATTCAACAATGCAAATTCCCAAATGGGCAATATCAAATATCCAGCTTTCATTTCTAAATTACTTGCCTATAGCCACATCACACATTTAGCAGGATCTATTATGGCTGTGTTAAAAAGTCACACGCACAATTTCCCAAATTCACATCTCATTTTTCACCTCAGTTTACCGATTTTCTGCAGATCATCAGCGACATACTCAAGACCAATATTCACCAATGTTTCCTTTTTAGGAAAACTTGTCGCCCGATCCCATCCGTGAAGATCATAATATATATCAAGCATCATGTTCCACTTCGCCTCATCAATCCTCCAGCCAGCCACGGAACCTGTCGCAATGGGCTCGTATAATTCCCGCGGAGGCGGCATGTCGTCTTTCCTGTCAAAATTCGTGAACCGGAGATTAAAGGCTTTCTCCATATTAATCTGCTTCGTCGCGATACTCTTAAAATCCTCGACGGTCGTCTCCCACCCTGTCGCCGCCGAATAGAGCTCCGCAATCTCCGGCAGATCCAGAAAATCCAGATTATAGCCGATCGTGTTGTAGATACAAATACCCAAACTGTTGATGACACGGTGCAAAGCCTCCTGATATGTCACCATCTTTGCCTTTCCATCGTAGGATAGAGGATTGCTTATCGCTTCGCTGTCAACACCATATATCGCTCTCGCTTTATCCACATTAATTCCTCCCGCCGTCGTCTCAAACCAGACAGCGCCTGTGGTGTGACCACCCCCGCGAGTCGAGGTTGTCACCCCTAGGCCCCAGGCCATTGCACCGCGGATGTTCTCATAAAGATCTTGTTTCTTGACATGAATCGCGTAATAGTCACTCCCCCGACCAAGAATTTCCGCCGCCCGTGCCGAGCCCTCTGCCAGTATATTGCCAAATCCCTCACGATAGGCAATTTTTCTCATCAGCTCCAGTACAACACCGGCATCACCCCACTTAAGCTGGAGTCCATCTGTATCCTTCTCGTCAATAATGCCGCGCTGATAACATTCCATAGCCCAACTGATCGCTCCGCCTGTCGCGTCAATATCGAGTCCCAGTTCGTTACAGTACGAATTAGCCTTAAATGAAAAGGCTGACTCATCGATGATGCCGAATCTCCCCTGAAGCGTCGATACTGCTTCCCACTGGCAGGATTCACAATTCAGACCTGCATACGTTCCTTCCGTAAAGTATAGCCAGCGGCTGCACCCACCGAGACCGCACCCCGGAAAGCTCTGCTTTCTCACTTCATACTTATCTACCTGTTTCCGGGGATCAAGTCGTTCAAGAGCCTCTTCGGGGAATGTGCTTTCCTGAAAATTCTTATAATTGATACCTGAAACCGCTTGTTTCGAAGGAAGAAGACTCAGTGCACCGTATTTACGCATGATTTTTGCCGCCGGGTGATCTTTGAAAATTTTCCGGTTCGCCTTGACTGCGGCAAGAAACCTCTCCGGGTGAGCGACGCTGATCGAGCCTGAACCCCGCGCAACAATCGCCTTTAGATTTTTCGACCCCATGACGGAACCCGCACCACACCTGCCCATCGCCCTACCCGTGTCCTGTATAATGCACGCACCCCGTATCATGTTTTCGCCAGCAGGCCCAATGGAAATGACATGGAGCTCATTATCATTGTGGAGGTCACGTATCGAATCCAAAGTTTCCCAAGTGGTCTTACCCCATAGCACGTCCGCATCGAGAATCTCGACTTCTTCATTGTTATGAATCCACAGATAGACCGGACGGTGCGCCTTGCCCTCAACAATGAGAATATCGAAGCCCGCATATTTGAGCTGACCTCCAAAATAACTATCACAGCATGAACTCGCCCATCCTCCCGTTACCGGGCCCAGCGTACTAACGTTCATTTTACAGGCGCCGGGTGCCGCCGTACCGATTAATGTTCCTGCACTGAAAACCAGTTTGTTCGCGGGAGAATATGGAGTCACCCACGAACCCAACTCGTCGTACAATATCTTGATGGCCACTCCCGATCCACCTAGCCAGTCTTTGATATATTTTACAGAAGGTTCCGTACGAACTTCTCCGTTACTCAGATTAATACGAAGAACTTTCCCGGCAATTGAATTACAATTCCCACTATGAACCATCTCCACGTGGTACCCTCCTCTCACCGATACGTATCAAACTTCAGCAATTCAAAAATGTTGACAACACCACGCCAGCTGCCCTGGCCAACGGCATTATCGATACTGTTGCCCTGGCAGTCTGCATCGTATCCTGTTATTATTCTGCCGCCTTTTGCATCTCTGTCCGCCTTTTCGTAACCGCCTTGATGAACTTCATCAATTCGTCAGATTCCTTGCAGACTTCCATGCATAAGGGCGTCTCCAGCCCCTCACAGGCATCGCACAAGACAAACCCACATCCGTCGCTCTCGGCAAGCACGACAATATGCCCCTTGCCTCCGGGATTCTCTCTCACTCGTAAACTCGTCGGTGATGAACCAAATTTCCCCGTGTGATGAAAACAACACATAATTTCGCAGGTGCAACACGCTCCGCAGTTTTCCATCTCGAATATCATCTAAACCTTTCCTTAATTGAACTGTTTCACATTTGATGATCCTATAAAAAGTATTTTTTAACTTAACAAGCTGAAATAATTTTAAAAAGGCCTAAATTTATTCTTGACGCCAAAGGGGTCATAATGAGCAATGGCATTATGCCTTAGATATTCCCGATGAGTCCGATGATGCCAAGTATTTGTGTCTAAAGACCTTGTGGAATATCCGCCAACTGGTAGCCGATCAAGGCTTAGATACGATTTTGTTCCGGAAGGCCACGGATAAGCTGGCCGAAACTTTTAATGTAGACACCAGTAAACAAAGGCTTGATTCGGTTCACATTCACTCCAATATGCGTCACCTGGGGCGGATTGGGATCATTAGCGATACCATTCATACGTTTCTGGTTAATTTAAAACGCCAGCACAAAAATATTTTCGAAAGTCTGCCCAAAGAATTAGTGGATACCTACCTTTCTGAAAAGGCCCTTTCCTGTTTTTCGATGGTCAAGCCATCGGACTCGAAAAAGAAGCTGGACCTCGTCTGCCGAGAGCTTTTTGATCTGGTCCAGCAGATGAGAGGACATGATGAGGTCTCTTCCATGAGTAGTTTTCAGTTGCTGCAACGGGTACTTTCCGAACAATGTACCATCAAAGAAGCTTCCGACGGCCTGCCGGTTGAAGTCGTCGTCAAACCGGCCAAGGAGATTTCCTCGGATTCTTTGCAAAATCCTTCGGACCCGGAAGCGGGTTATGATGGTCATAAGGGTCAGGGATATCAGGCCCAGATTATGGAAACTTATGTTGAGAAAGCTACGGATGAGGAGGAAGAAAAGGCCCTGTCGCTGATTACCCATGTGGGAGTCGAATCGGCTTGTGCTCATGATGTCCATGCTTTAATTCCTGCCTTGGAAGCGGTTGAAGAAAGAGATCTGCTGCTGCCTTCAAAATCAAGGAGAAGGCCCGGCTCCTCGCCCAAAAGATGGACCAATCCAGTATCTATAGCCCGTTTTCGGTTGTCAAAGAACATCTTTTAAAATATTTCGGTTCACCAACCCTTATTTGGGCTGATGACCACTACAAAATTCTTAAATACGCTGCGTGACTTTTTACAGGACCATCAAGCTCCGTTCCGAAATGCTTCGTCAATATATTTTCCCAGCATTCATACTTTTGAAAAAGCAACTTTTTGCGCCTTTTCCTCGCGTTCCTCAATTCGTCTGAGCATCAAGGAAATGTGGGACTTTAGTGCCTCCCTTGCCCTATTATAACTGCCTTTCTGGATAAGGCGCATAATCGCTGTATGATCAGCCAGGTTGCCTTTTAGCAATCCTGGTACACCCGGTACATAGGACATGAACTGATAACGTGCCAAAGTTGGGATAAGCGTATGATAGAGACTGGCCAACCATGTATTCCCTGCCGACTCTATAAGCGTGATGTGGAATTCAGGAAAGGGGTTATACTCCCTCATCAGCTTCTGTTCATCTTCAAAGGGTGCATTCAGTAAATAATCGCCTGAGGTGAGGGCCGATGCTACAGCGGGAAGTTCAGTTATGCCCTGCTCTTCGAGCAGATTAATGGCACAACATTCGATAGTCTCCCTAACCTTGAAGATTTGCCGGCAGTCTTCTATGGAGAACTCGCTTACAAAGCAGCCTCTTCTATAGATATTTATTAAAAGATGCTCCTTTTCTAAAATTCGGAATGCTTCCCGCACGGGCGCTGTACTTACGCCAAGAAGGTCAGCGAGCTTCTTTTCTTTAAGTCTCTGGCCCGCCGCCAACTCACCTGAGATGATTTGTTTTCTCAGATACTCGATGACATTTTGGCTAACCGTTGAATAAGGCATATTTTCTCGATTCTCGATTCTCGATTCTCGATTTTTTATATCAATACTTAGCTCTATGTCAAGAAAAAAATTCGATTGTTTGCTAAAGTTGAAAACTGCATAGTTTAAAATGTATAAATCATAGGAATACATAGGGAAGAGATTGATATTTTTTAGTTTTTGGATATCGATCAATTTATTTTGGGATCAGAATCTGACCTCTGAGAAGACCTCGTTCAAGGGATAAATACGGAGGGTACCAAAAATTTAAATATTGCGCAAAAGGAGAGTCAAGGTGATAATTCATTCACAGGAATCCCCGAGAAAGGCCCTTACCCCGGTGCAGAGACGAGAAGGAAATTGTATAGATGATCCTTGGTCCTTGTGTTACTATAGATAGAGGCAGACCAAGGATTTTTCGCAAATCCGACAACTTACCTATTCAAAAATTTTTAGGGAAATTGACTTAAAGGAGAAAAAGAATGGGAATTCGAACCGTTGAAGAGTACAAGGAAAGTCTTAGGGATGGAAGGCGCGTCTATATTCGGGGTAAAAAGGTGGAAGATATTACCAAGCACAAGATCCTGGGCATCACCTGCGACACCATCGGCGCCGGATATGAATTGACCGCCTCGGAAGATCCGACCGTGCGGGATCTCTTTGTCGCCCCCCATCCGGAAACCGGTGAGCCGATCAACCGGCTTTTCATTACCCCGAAGAATACCGAAGATCTGAAAAACAGGACCCGGATGATTCAGCGTTCCATCGAAATTATCGGAGGCCTTCCCTTCGGCAAGGATATCGGGACCGACTGTCTCAATGCCGCCTTTGTGGTGGCCGGTCAGATGGGCAAGAAGCAATATCAGGAAAACGCCCGGAATTTTCTGGAACACTTAAGGAAAAACGATCTCCATACCTGCGGCGCCGTCACCTGCGTCAAAGGGGACCGGTCCAAAGAACCGTCCAAGCAGAAGCACCCGGATTATTATGTTCACGTGGTGGATAAAAATAAGGAGGGGATCATCGTCAAGGGGGCCAAGATCCATATCACCAGCGCCCCGGCGGCCAACGAGATCATCGTCATTCCCACCCGGCAGATGCGCGAAAACGAGGGGGACTATGCGGTCAGCTTTGCCGTGCCGGCCAATACCAAAGGGGTCACCTTTATCTGCCGCAGCGGGCGCGGGACCTGGTCGGATCACGAGTTTCACGCCGACCGGCCGGTCCGGGAGTTGACCGAAGCCATGATCGTCTTCGATAATGTCTTTGTCCCCTGGGAGCGGGTATTTATGTGCGGCGAATGGCAATTTTCCATGTTGCTGGCCTATACCTTCGCCACCTTCCATCGTTTTACGGCCATCAGCTACAAGGTCCCATCGGTGGAAGTGATGGCCGGCTGTGCCGTAGCCATGGCCAAGTATAATGGGTTATTCAAGGTTGGACATATCCGGGACAAGCTGGCCGACATCGCCGCCTATGTGGAGACCCTGCGGGCCCTGACCAATGCCGCGGCCCAGGACCCGGTCATGTACGGCGACATCGCCGTACCCAATCCCCTGATCGCCAATATGGCCAAGCTGCACTTCGCCAGCAAGTATCACGCCTTTATCGAGCTGATCCAGGACATCTGCGGCGGCATCATTGCCACCTCGCCGGACAAAAAGGACTGGGAGAATCCCGATATCCACGATTACCTGGAACACTATCTGGGAGGAGCGGAGAAGTACGACACCCTGGACCGTCTGAAAATGATCCACGAGACCATGCGGCATGTCTGTTCTCACGAATCGGCCTTTCATGAGGTGACCACCGTCCATGCCGAAGGGTCCATGGCCGCCCAGAAGATGATGATTTTAGCCGAATCGCCCCTTGATCGGTATGAGACCATGGCCAAAGGCGCCGCTGGTATCATCCCCCGGGGAAGCACCATCTGAATTAGTCCGTATTTAAAAAGATGGTTGGCATTGTAAAAAATCCGATTGGACGGCAGAGGGCGAGTTATCCATCAAGACAATTGCACTCGTTGAAACCGAGGATATCCCCCGGGGGATCTATGATCGGGGGTCGGGAAAACCAGGAAGGAGTATCTTATGAGGCAGTTATCGATTGGTTCTGCGATATTCATTCTCCTGGCTACTTTTTCTGCACTGGCAGGGTGTAGCTTCGTTTCTGTTCATTCCAAGCAGTATCTGGCCGTGCCGGCTTATCCCCCAACGGATCCGGCAGGTGTCCAGATCCTTCGCTCAGAGCCGGCTCGCCCCCACGAGCGTTTGGGTGAGGTCAGTCTTGAACCAGAGGGAAATCCACCGGTTTCGGAGATGGAGGCCAAGCTGAAGCAGGCTGCTGCTAACATGGGGGCGAATGCCGTGGTCATAGTGGCGGACACAACCCGGCTTATGGGTGGGTACGTGACGGGCCCATGGTGGGACCGTCAGATATATCCCCAGTACGGACGAGTCATCGTCGCCGTTGCCATCAGGTATGTCGAATAGAGAAAGTGGGCCGAAGGACGCGGTAAGAAGACGCGGTTGATCAAGGATTCTTACCTTGGGCGCTGACCGGGGTGGTGCCGTTGACGGGGCCTCTTCCGGCGACTCCAGAGGCTTATCTCCCGGATATTGTCGAATATCTCGGGCCCTCAATGGGCCAAGAAAACATAATAACGAATATCGAATCGAGACCTTCCTGTACTCGGCGTTTTAGTAAGATATCACTGCCATACGACCTTTCAAGTTGAAATCATTCCATTAATCTTATTTTTCACACCCGTTTCGGCCGCTTCTCAGATTACCTTAAAAATACGGGATTTATTTGAATAAAATACGGGATTCCGGCCATGTTTTTTAAAAAACATATCCATTATACTTGGACCATAAAAAGAACTTCCATCGAATTTAATAGGTTATCAAAAATTTTCCGAATGTTTCTCAAAAAATAAAACTTAACTCTACCCATTAAACCAAAAACCGGGAGGGACAGCCATTGAAAACTTTTTCCATATTTGATGCCAAAAGCGGGGACAACGACCACGTAGGTGTGTTCGGAGGACTCGAGGAGTTTTTATCAACCGAAGAATTCCAGGAAAGGCTCCGGATTGAGAAATACCGGGTTGACCGGACCGGTGTCCCCCTGTCCCTGGCCCTTTTTTTTCTGAAAGATGAATTGACTCGAGGTGCAAAAAAGCGGCACGAATTTTTTGTCTGCATTAAGAAGAGAACCCGGGAAACGGATATCAGGGGTTGGATGAATTCAAAGGTTTTTGGCCTCCTTTTATTTAACACGGATAGTCGCGGTGCCGAGCGGTGTGTGGAATTACTGACCCGAGATTGGGGGCATAACTATTTTGATACCTTGACCCGCACCTACCCGGACCCCTTATTTCATGAAATTTTGGAGCAGCCACCCATGAAGTCCTCCGGATTTCTTTCGATAAATTCCCCTCGGGAATCCGGCTGGCCTTTTTTGAAAGAAACATTTCCCAAGGTAGTCAAATATGGCAGCCCCGTGGGAGTTTGAACCTTCGGCGAGCAGGGAGGGCTTGACTGAGCCTGTTGATTCGGACCTCAAGGATTTTGTGAGGGAGAATTAACTGTCGCCAATTTCTGGAGAGATGTCCTGAAGGGTTACTCACTTGGGGTCTCGACGGCATCCGACTTTTCGAAGGATGACTCATCAAAATAGGGCAAAAGATTATTTTTTCTTGTTAATAGACCATCTTTAATCACTTCGTCCACACCCTCGACCGTGATGGCGAACTCTCCTGTTTCGACTCGCTGAATCCAACCCTTTTCTTTGAGGTACCAAATATGAAAGGCTGCCTCTTTGTCTGGAAGGTCGATCAGCTTTCCTATTTCATAGGGTCCGATTCCGGGTTTGTTGGAATCCCGCCGGCGAGCGAAATAGAGCATTAAGAGAATGGCCTGGTATAGCCTTGTCTCCCTCTCAGTGGCCCCAGATTGAGGGGCATAGGAAAAGATATTATTTTGATAAGCATTCGCCGCCTGAAGTTCGTCGTCATAGTCAGCCCTCCCTTTTGGGTCAGAGAGGATACGATAGGCGGTAATTAGGGTTTCAAATTTCTTAACGTCTCCCGTTTCTAAATTATCGGGATGGTACCGTTTTGCCAGCAGTCGGTAGGCCCGCTCTATCATATCCCGGTCTGCTCTTGGGTCGACCTGGAGAATTTTATAATAATCGGCAGGGAGCTCTTTTTCCATCTGGCCTTGACTCCTTATTTTAATTTACTGACTTCTTTGAAACATCCCGGTTTTCTGGTCTTTTGAGGGCTCTTCCTAATTATGGCTTTTTATATTAACGCCTCCCGAGGGCTTCGTCAAAAGGAAAATGGGGATGCCTCATTCTTTTTCCATGTATAAGGGAAAAGCAAAAATTGTTCCAGAATTGAATTTCACTTGGCATTTAAAGATTTATCCGGATACAACCTGTTAAAATATTTGATGAATATAACCATCATTTTTCTAAATAACCAAAGAACCAAAGAATATGAGCGTCATTATTTTGACTCATTTGGCCACATTTTCTTTCCAACCAACCCCCTAAGGTTCAGTTGGCGTGTTTTGGACCACTTTTTTTTCTGCCTCGATGATTTGATTCTTAGAGGTTTGTGGCGAAAGCCCCGGGGCCTTGATCGTGCCCATGACCCATTCTAATTGGGTCTGGGCCACCAGGTAATCCCTCCTGGCCTTGGCCAGGTTGCCCTGGGCCAGGGTCAGGTTCAACTGGGCGTCGTCCACTTCCAGCCTGGTCTTGACCCCGAAGTGAAATCCTTTTTCGGCCATGGAGAGAAGCTGTTGGGCCTGGGAGACCGTTCCGGAAAGACCCTTGACGATCTCCCCTGCTTCCCTCACGAAGTTGACCGCTTCGCGGGTCTGCAAGACAATGGCATCGACCAATTTGGCCTCCTCAATTTTCAAGGTGGATAAATCACTTTTGGCCTGGGCCACTTTTCCCTGGGTGCGCAAACCGTCAAAAAAAGGAAAGGTAACAAAAAGCCCGGCCGTCCAGATGGCGCCCGTCGGCCTGACCGGGATGAATAATCCACACTTTGCCACCCGTATCCGGCCTTCAGGTTCAGAAGCGGCATATTGCCGGCCTTGGCAATGGTCACCAGTTCTTCGGCGATCCCGATCTGATGTTTATAATTGGCCAGTTCCGGACGATTTTTCCAGGCCAGGGCCAGGCTGTCTTCAAAAGTGGGGTAAGGGTTGAGGGGGGTTAAAAGAGTTCCCTGGGCATCAACCTCCTGATTTTCCAGACCCAAAAGAAAACGCAATTTTTCCCTGGAGGTGCGGATCAGGTTTTCCGTCCGGATGACCTCCGGCCGGGCATTGGCCACGGCCACTTCAGCGGCCAGGATATCATAATCCGTAGCCGTACCGGCCTTATATTTTTGGGTGGCCTCATTCAGATGGCGAATCTTTTGTTCCAGGTTCTGACGGGCCAGGTCATATAATTCTCTGGAAAGCAGGACATCGTAAAAAGCCGAAGAGACATCTTTCAAGGCCCCCTGTTGAGAAAGAAGCAGTTGATCATCGGCGGTTTTAATCCCGACCTTGGCCGCTCGAATGGCCGCTTCCACCTGGCCGAAAGAGTACAGCAGCTGGGAAACCCCGACCATGGCTGTTCGGGTCTCCCGTTCCACGGGGATATTCAGGGACAAGCCAGGGATAGAAAAACTGCTAAAGGCAGCCGCTTGGCTTTCATCCCGATCACGGGAAATGCCGGACTGGATCACAAATTGGGGCAAGGCCGCGGCCCGCTCCGTCACATAACGTCCTTCCACCTGGTTTCGATATTCCTTAGCCTTCCGGATGTCCTTGTTTTTCTCCATGGCAATCTGCAGGGCCTTATCCAGGGTCAGGATGACCGCTTCTTTTTTCAATTCTGACGCCTGGGCCAGGGCCATGTTCCCTAAAATAATTAAACTGGCCAGGAGAAAAACTCCTAAACTTTTCCGCAAAGACGGAGGTGAAAAAATTTTTCTCTTATACCTGATCTTTGATTCATCAAACAGTCTCCTTTTTCTTCTCTCTCCTCCGGCGGAACCACTGGCCCAAATCATCCAGCAGGGAGTAGACCACCGGGACCACCAGCAGGGTCAGAAAGGTGGAGGTAATCAGACCCTCCGATGACCGCCCGGGCCATGGGGGCCCGCATCTCCGCCCCGGCCCCCAGGGCCAGGGCCAGGGGCAGCATGCCGAAGATCATGGCCAGGGTGGTCATCATGATCGGCCGCAGCCTTGTCCGGCCGGCGGTGATGATGGCTTCCCTGCGTTCCATCCCCCGGGACCGGAGGACCTTGGCAAAATCCACCAGCAGGATGGCATTCTTGGTCACCAGACCCATCAGCATGATCAGCCCGATCAGGGACATGATGTTGATCGTGTCCCCGGTCAGAAAAAGCATCCCGGCCATACCCACCAGGGAAAGGGGCAGGGAGAGCATGATGGCCAGGGGATCGATAAAGGATTCAAACTGGGCGGCCAGGATGAGATAGACGAAGAGGACGGCCAGGATCAGGGCCTCGGCCATGTAGCCGAAGGATTCGGCCATGTCTTCCCCCTCACCGGAGAAGACCACTCGATACCCGGGGGCCATCTTCAGGGTATCGGCCGCGGCCCGCACCTTGGTCATGGCCGTGCCCAGGGGCAGATTGTCCAGGTTGGCCGAGATGACCACTTCCCGGGAAAGGTCCTGCCGGTCGATCTCCGAAGGACTGGTGCTCCGTTCATAGGAGACCAGTTCGCTCAAGGGGATCAGGGCCGGCATCCGGCCCGGTTTTTGAACGGTCATACGCAAGCTGGGCCACCTGGGCCGGATCCTGACGCAGGTCTCCGGGGAGTCGGACCCGCAGATTGACGGCGTCCCCGTCCTCGTCTTCATAGGTGGACACGGCCTTGCCACCCACCAGGGCCCCGACGGTGCGCACGATATTGGCCGGTCATCACCCCGGCGTCCACGGCCCGTTCCCGGTCCACTTTGAGACGGTATTCAGGGATGTCCTGTTCCAGGGTGACCTCCAGATCCACAATCCCCGGGATATGGAGTGATCTTTTCCTTGAGCTCTGCGGCGTATTGTTTGAGCAGGGCGATATCATCCCCGCGAATATTGACCAGGAGGGGTTTTCGGTCGTCCATCCTCCCGGCCTCCATGATGGAGGGAAGGATGCCCGGGATGTCCAGGAGCCGTTTCCGGACCTCCTCCTGGATCTCACCCTGGGAGCGGTTCCGCTCCTCCCGTTCTTTCAGCTTGATGTACATTTTGACATCCCGGACCGTACCCGTATCCCCGGCACCGATGGTGGTGTAGGTATGCTTGATTTCGGGAATCTTTTTCAGGGTGGCCAGGACCGCCGCCACCCGGCCCCGGCTTTCCTCGATGGAGGCCTCCGGTGCGGTTTTGAAATTAAGCTGGAATTCCCCGGCATCAAAGGTGGGGAAAAAGGAACTCTGGAGACTGAAAAAGAGGGCCAGACCTCCGACAAAAGAAAGGGTGGTGAGGACCATGACCGATTTGCGGTGATCCAGGGCCCAGGCAATGACCCGGCGGTAGCGATCGGCCATTCGATCGAACCAGTGATTGAAATAATCCAACAGCCGGGCAATAAAATGGCGCCGTCCTTTTCGCTCGATATCCGGGTCAAACCAGCGCGAGGAGAGCATGGGGTCCAGGGTGAAGGAGACGAAGAGGGAAACCAGGACGGCAAAGGTTACGGTAATACCGAACTGGAAAAAGAAGCGGCCCACGATCCCTTTCATATAGGCCACCGGGACGAAGACGGCCACGATGGAAAGGGTGGTGGCCAGCACGGCCAGTCCGATCTCGCTGGTCCCCTCCCGGGCGGCCGTGAAATGATCCTGGCCCTTTTCCAGGTGGCGGACGATGTTTTCCCGGACCACGATGGCATCGTCGATCAACAGGCCGATGGCCAGGGACAGGGCCATGAGGGTCATGACATTCAGGGTCATGCCCATGAAATTCATGACGATAAAGGAGGAGATGACCGAAATCGGCAGGGTCAGGCCGGTGATCACCGTGGACCGCCAGGAATTGAGGAAACAAAAAACGATCAGGATGGTCAGGATCCCGCCCAGGATCAAGGTCTCCTGGACATCATGAACCGAATCCCGAATCATAATGGATCCGTCCCGGACCACATCGACGGTCGTGCCCCGCCGGGAGTTCGGGTTGGAGTTTGCTAATGGTCTTCTTGACCCGGTCCACCACGCTCCACGGTATTGGCCCCGGATTGTTTGAGGATATCCAGGGCCACGGCCGGAACCCCGTTGACCAGGGCCAGGGAGCGCTGCTCTTCGATACCGTCCCGGACCTCGGCCACCTCGCTCAGTAAGATCGGCCGGCCGTTTCGGCTTCCGATGACCATGGTTTTGAATTGTTCCACCTCCTCGGGTTTCCCGGAGACCCGCAGGGTAAATTCGGAACCGTCGCGGTTCAGCAGGCGGCCCAGGGGGGTGTTGACATTTTCCGATTGCAGACCGGCCATGACCTCATCGACCCCCATATTCAAGGCCTCCAGACGGATCGGATCGATCTGGATATTGACTTCCCTCTTGGATTTACCGACCAGGTCCACCTTGCCCACGCCGGAAATATTTTCAAAACGCCGCTTGACCTTCTTCTCCACCAGGGTGGTCAAGTCCCGCTGGGAAAGACTGGTCGACCGGACGGCCAGGGAAACGACGGGCATGGCGGCAATGTCCAGTTTCTGGATGATCGGCTCTTCGATCTCCTGGGGCAGGTCACCGCGGATGGTGTTGATCTTGGCCCGGGCCTCCTGGGAGGCCTCGTTGATTTTCACCTCCAGGTTGAATTCCACGACCACCTGGGAGAGGCTTTCCCGGGAAATCGAAATGACATGCTTGACCCCGGAAATGCGGTTGACCACCTCTTCAATCCGTTTGGTTACTTCCCGCTCCACGGTTTCCGGCGAGGCCCCGGGAAACTTGGTCACGATGGAAAGGACCGGGATCTCCACATCCGGATACATGTCAATGGCCAGCCGCCGGTAGGAAAAGATCCCCAGGGTGACCAGGGCCAGCATCATCATGGTGGCGAATATGGGCCGTTTAATGGAAAGATTGGAAAGAAACATGGGTTACTTTCCTCCGTTCAACGAGGTGACTTTGACCCGGTCGCCGTTCTTGACGTTGAACCCCCCCCGGGTGATGACCAGATCCCCTTTTTGGATTCCCGAGACCACCTCCACCCTCTCTCCGGAAAGGCTCCCGGTCTGGATGGATTGGCGCAAGGCCTGGTCCTGACGGACGATAAAGACCTCCCCCTTTTTGGCCCCCACATCCCAGGACAGCAGGGCCGACCGGGGGATTTGGAGCACGTCCCGGCGCTGGCCGGTGATAATCCGCCCTTTGACATAGAGACCGCCTTTGAGGACTTCCGGATTGTTGGGCACCTCGGCAATGACCTTGACCGACCGGTCCGCCTCGTTCACCGCGGGGTTGATGAATTTGATCTGTCCGGAGAAGGTCTTCCCCGGAAAGGCATCAGTGTAAAAAGTCAGGGGTTGACCCAGCCGCAGCCGGCCCATTTCCATGGAAGGAACGGTGATGGTCAGGTCCAGCAGCCGGTTATCGACAATCTGGAACATAACCCGTGTTGCGCCGGGTTCTCCTACCAGATCACCCACATTGACATTCCGCTCGGAGACCACTCCGTCCAGGGGTGAGTAGATGATGACCTTGGCCAGGCGGGTCTGGGCCTGGCGGAGGTCCTTTCCCGCGGCCAGAAGCTGGGCCCTGGCAGCTTCGATGCGGGCCGAGGCGGCTGACTTTTCGGTCTGGGCATCGTCGAGGTTCTGCTGGGTGATCAGCCCGGCCTCTTTGAGATTTTGAGCCCGGGTAAGCTCTCGTTCGGCCCGGTTACCGGCCACTTCGGCCTGCAGGAGGTTGGCCTTGCCCACCTCAACGGCCGCCTGGGCCTTTTGCACCACGGCTTCTATTTCACGGGAGTCCAGCCTGGCCAAGGGGGTCCCTTTTTTGACCCGAACCCATTCGTTCACATAGACATCAGTGACGATACCGGCATATTCGGATCTGACCTTGGCCTCGAATTTAGGGGCCAAAGATCCGACGATGTCAATCCCCTCCACGAGATCTCCAACCTGGACCTGGGCCGCCTCTACGGCTATGGGCGGGCGGGCTGCGGATTTCTCCACTGCCTGGGGTTCCTCCTTGGCTTTTGAACAACCCCAGAACCCTGCCCCCAGGACCAACATAATAACGCCAACCGCCAATCCCCGTTTCATCCTCAATCCCCTTTCTTTTTGTTCTCTTTGCCGGATATTCCTTCAAAGATCAGTTCAAGTACCCGGGCCAGTCCTTTTCGCCCCAGGCCGGTCTCGGGATGCCAAAGCTGAACTTCAACAGCCACATGGACCGCCCCGAGAATGGCCCAGGTCATGTCCAGGGCATTCCCTTTTCGAAATTCCTTTTTCCGTATTCCTTCTCTGACCAGGCCTTCGATTGCCTCATGGAATTTGGCATGAAAGGCGTCAAAGTCAAAAAAGGGAGCCCCTTGGGGCGGTCCGTAATAAATAGAATAGCCGACCCGCGCCACTTCGAGTTGACTCAAAAATTGTCCAAAAACCAGGTCCGCCAGACGAAGGACCCTATCCTTGACACCCCCGAATTCTTTTTGGGCACCTTCGAGAAGGGCGTCAAAACGGTCCCAGGCCCCTCGCATCATTTCCAGATAAATCCCTTCTTTATTCGGGAAATAGTAATAGAGCACCGGTTTGGTCACACCGGTGGCCTCGACAATCTCGCGCACCGTGGTCGAGGCATATCCTTTACGGGCAAACAGTTTGGCCGCACTGGCCAGAAGGCGCTGCCGGACCGTTTGGTCGATTACGAATTCGGACGGTTTTTTTTCTTCGGTCATGGTGCCCCTTTCTTTAATCGACTGAGAAGTTTTGGATGAAAATAGATTCCAGCCCCCATCAATCTCTATAGGGGCGGGTTTAAAACCCGCCCCTTCCTGGATTTTCATAATTCGAGGTGCGCGCCGGGCATCGAATTTCGAATCATGAAGTGATTTGTTTTTGCCTTCCTTCGACATTCAATATTCGATATTCGATATTTTCATGCCTCGTGCTGCCCATAAGAAGCCCGACGGCTTAATTCGAAGTGGGTCGGTCATTTTTACCTACCGGTAGGTATACCCATCAAAAAAAATTGTCAAGAAAAACTTCAGACCCAAAAAATAATTGGATAATTGATCCGGTTCTGCTACATTCAAAACCGTAGGGACTACCGCCATCAATTCGATTTTTTTAACCTGGGGAATATTTCCGTGGAGAAAAACGAAAAATCCCAATCAGATTTAATCCGGGAAGGGGAAGAACTTCGGCGTCGGGTTGCCGAATTGGAGGCCCGGGAAGATCGAGGTCAACAGGCGGAAGCGGCCCTGCGAGAGTCGGAGAAAAATTCTCGGGCCATTCTGGAAGATATCGAAGATGGTTATTATGAAGTGGATCTGTCCGGAAAATATACCTTCTGTAATGAGGCTTATGCCGAAATAATCGGAACACCCAAAGAACAGATTATCGGTAACGTCTATAAAAAAATCGGGAATCAAGATCTCCAAAAAACTAACCAAATTTTTAATCACGTTTACCGGACCGGGCTGCCGGCCAAGGCCGTATACAGAAAAGTTACCCGACAAGATGGCTCCCGGAAGGAAATAGAGTTCTCCATTTCCCTGATCAAGGATGAAAAAGGATTGCCCGTCGGATTTCGGGGGATTGTCCGGGACGCTACCGAGCGTAAACAATCCGAAGACCATCTCAAGGAACTGAATTCCTTGCTGGAAGCCACCCTGGAGTCGACGGCCGACGGGATCCTGGTTGTGGACGGTTCGGGGGGGATTGTTCGCTATAATCAAAAGTTTGTCGAACTTTGGGGCCTACCCGATTCCATAATGAAAAACAGGGATGACAACCAGGCCCAGGCTTATGTCCTGGCCCAACTCAAAGATCCCGAGGGATTTCTAAAAAAAGTAGCCAATTTATACGCCCATCCGGATGAAGAAAGTTTTGATATCATCGAGTTTAAAAATGGCCGGATTTTTGAACGCTATTCAAAACCCCAGCGGGTTGACGGGACCACGATCGGACGGGTGTGGAGTTTCCGGGATATTACCGCCCGCCGGCAAGCGGAAGAGGAACTGAAAGAATCGGAAGAACGGTATCGGATAACGGTCGAATATTCGAGCGATGGGATCGGGCTGGTGAGGGGGAATTTGCATATTTATGTCAATCAAAGATTCGTTGAAATATTCGGCTATGACCGCCCGGAAGAGATCATGGGAAAACCCATCTCCCTGACGGTCCATCCCGATGACCTGGGAAGGGTTAGGGAGATCAATCAAAAAAGACAAAGGGGTGAACTGGTTCCGGAGAAATATGAGTTCAAGGGGATCCGAAAAGATGGGCAGCCGGTGCTTATTGAAATCTCGGCCAGAAGAATCGTGCATCGGGGGGAGGCCGTTTCTCTGGTTTTTATCCGGGATATCACCGAGCGAAAAAAGGTAGAGGACCAACTCCGCATTTTAAGCCTGGGCGATGATCTGACCGGCCTCTATAACCGTCGGGGTTTCCTGACCCTGGCCGAACAGGAATTAAAGATGGCCAATCGCTTGAAGCGGGGCATGTTCCTGCTTTTTGCCGATTTGGACCATTTGAAGGAAATTAATGACAGCTACGGTCACCAGGAAGGAGACCGGGCCCTGATGGATGTGGCCGATGTCATCAAAGACACCTATCGCGACCCGGATATCATCGCCCGGATCGGGGGAGATGAATTCGTCATCCTGGCCATTGAGGGGGCTTCGGAGTCCAGTGCTGAAAATCTGTGCGCCCGTTTGAACCAAAATCTGGAATTTTATAATGGGCGACGGGAACGGCCTTATACCCTCTCTCTTTGCCTGGGCGTTGTGCGTTATGATCCCGAACGGCCGACCTCCATCGAAGCCTTGATTGCCGAGGCGGACAAAAGGATGTACGCAGAAAAGAACCGGAAAAGGCATCTCAAACTCGAACACCATGGAAATAAAAAGGAGACCTCATGAAAATCGCTATCAGTGGAAAGGGAGGGGTAGGCAAGACCACCCTGGCGGCCTTTATTATCAAAGCCTTCAGCGATCAAGGGCATAAAGTCTTAGCCATCGATGCCGATCCCGACGCCAATCTGGCCAGTGCCTTGGGTTTTGAACACCCGGAAACCATCGTGCCCATTTCGGAAATGAAGGACTTGATCGGAGAGCGCACCGAATCCAAGCCCGGGTCTTACGGCACTTTTTTTAAGTTGAATCCCCATGTCAGCGACCTGCCGGAAAAGCTTTCCCTCAAAAAAGGAAACATCCGGCTCATGGTCATGGGAGGGGTCAAAAAAGGTGGGGGCGGTTGCATCTGTCCGGAGAGCGTCATGTTGAAAACCATGATCACCCATCTGATCCTGGCCAGGGACGAGGTAGTGGTCCTGGATATGGAAGCCGGCATCGAACATTTGGGCCGGGGAACCGCCTCGGCCGTGGACAAACTGATCGTGGTCGTGGAACCCGGGAAAAGGAGCATCGAAACCGCCCATCACATCCAGGGCCTGGCTCGGGATATCGGACTGAAAAATATCGCCCTGGTGGGCAACAAGATCCGGGGGGACCAGGACAAAGAGTTCCTCCAAAAACAATTGCCGGGATTCACCTTCCTCGGATTTCTTCCTTACGACAATCAAATCATCGAGGCCGATCTGGAAGGCCGGGCCCCTTTTGAAAAGAAACAACTCCTGGGCGAGACGGTGGGACAAATGGTCGAGGGTTTGATCAAAGGAAGCAGCGGCGGCGACTGACGAAAGATCTTCTCACTCCGTCCTGATGAAGCCTGGGGACGATCCTGACTTTTTCCTTTGGCCGATATTTTAGAATTTATAAGCCTCTCCGGACGGTACTTTCCCCCAGATCTCGTTTTTGATCCAATATTCGGTCATCTTTTTCAGGTCCCCGCTGCCCTGGAGGGTTTTAAGAAAATTGTCCACCCAGTTTATCAGCAGCGGATCAGTCCCGGGCAGGGCGATTCCCAGTGGTTCATGGGAGAAAGATTTCAGGGAAGTATGCAGCCCCTCACGGGGATGGCGAATAACGGCTAAAATACAAGTCAACTGATCGGCGATCAAGGCATCCGCCTTTTCTTCGATAACCAGGCGGATGGCCTCATCATAATCCCGGGCGAGGATCAGCTTGGCCTTGGGGATCATTTTTTCGGCAAATTGCTGATTGGTAGATCCTCTCAGCGCGACCAGCGTGGTTTGGGGACTGTCGATATCGCAGAGCTCCTGGCATTTGAAGATATGATCCGCCTTGGTCAAAAAAGACTTGCCGGTGACGAAGTACGGCCCGACAAAGGCCATCTTCAGGTTGCGTTCCGGCGTGATGGTCATTCCCGAGAGGATCATGTCTATCCGGCCGGATTCCATGGCCGGAAAAAGCTCGAAAAAATCCATCAGTTTTATATTGAGAGGGACCCCCATGGCCTTGGCCATCATCCGGGCCAGTTCGGGTTCAAGACCGATGACCCGGCCTTCTTTGTCCTTCATGTTAAGGGGAGGCTGCTTGCCGGTCATGCCCACGATCAACTCCCCTTTTTGCAGGATTTTTTGCAGGTCCGTAGGGGTGCCGGCGAGGGAAGTCTTTTCCGGGCTGTGGGCGCAAGCCGAAAAGAAGACCAGAGCAGCCAAAAGCAGGATGGGTATCCCTATTTTTTTCATTGTTTTTCTCCTTTGGATGTAAAGAGTATAAAACAAGCCTGAAGGAGGATCAAGGGTAAAACCAGGGGCGGCCCTTTTTCAGGTTGCTCCTTTTTGGCTTATGTCCTATATTTACCCTTAACGGTTATCTTTTCTTAAAAACAACCCCATAAGGAATTTAACCATGTCTCTTCCCGGCATCATGAATTATATCGACCATGGAATGGGCGGGCCGGCCTCCTGTATGCATTTGGAAAAGGGGCCGCTGCCGCAACTTAAATCAGGCGCTGTGCTCATCGAAGTCGCTTACGCGGGCGTGAACCGGCCCGACGTGTTGCAGCGGGCAGGCCAATATCCGCCCCCTCCCGGGGCCTCGCCTTTTTTAGGACTGGAGGTGGCCGGAAAGGTGGCGGCCAAAGCCGACGACGTTCAGGAATGGAAAATAGGCGACCTGGTTTGTGCCCTCACACCGGGCGGCGGATATGCCGAATACTGCCTGGCACCGGCTTCCAACTGTCTGCCCATTCCCAAGGGTCTTACCCTGACCGAAGCGGCGGCCCTTCCGGAAAATTATTTCACCGTCTGGACCAACGTCTTCGACCGCGGCCGCCTGCGACCGGGGGAAAAATTCCTCGTCCACGGCGGATCGAGCGGCATCGGCATTACGGCCATTCAATTAGCCAAGGCCTTCGGGGCCACGGTTTATACCACGGTCGGCAGTGTCCAGAAGATCGAGGCGGTTAAAAGGCTGGGGGCCGATGCGGCCATCGACTACAAGCGTCAGGATTGGGCCGAAGAAATCGGGAAGCTGGCCGGCGGGCAGGGCGTCGACTGCATTCTGGACATGGTCGGCGGGTCCTATATCCAAAAAAATCTCAGGTTGCTGGCCCTCAACGGACGGCTGGTGCAGATCGCCTTTATGCAGACCTCAAAGGTGGAACTGGACTGTATGCCGATCCTGATCAAAAGTCTGATTTTCACCGGCTCGACACTCCGGCCCCGCTCGGTCGAGGAAAAAGCCGCTATCGCCCAGGCCTTGCTGAAAAACGTCTGGCCCTTACTGGAAGCCAAAAAAATAGGCACCCTGATTCATGCCGTCTTTCCGCTGGCCGAAGCGCAGAAGGCCCATGAATTGATGGAATCTTCAACTCACATCGGTAAAATTGTGCTTAAGGTTTAATCATTGAAGCATCACGGGGTCGCCCTGACTAAAAAAGAGCCAGTTGGGAGGAAGGCTTTGAAGGGGTGTCCTCCTGGCCGAATATTTTTACCTGTCCGTAGACCCCGTCATATCCGGGCCTGACCTCAATCAAACCCTTGCGGACCCGCAGGATCCCTTCCACCAAACGGTCTTCCATGAAAGATCGCAATTCTTCCTCCGAAAGGTCCATCAGGATTTGAAATTCGGAACCGCCCTTTTCCACCAGACGAAGATATTCTTTTCGAATCCGCTTGGATTGGACCCCGGTTTGAAAGACCTCGGCCAGGATCTCTTCCAGGGGGACCAGGTGAAAGGCCGGGATGGCCCCTTTGGGGATAAAGCCTTGAGGGCGGTCGGCCAGGGCTTCCACCCGGTGCATAACACCCACCACCAAGGGTTTCCCACAGACCGGGCAGAGATAATTCTGTTGTCTGGTCTGACTCGGGGCATAAGAAACCTGACAGGACCGATGGCCGTCAAAGTGATATTTCCCTTCTTCGGGAAAAAATTCGACGGTAGCCAAAAAGCGCTTGGGATTTTTTTCTTCGATGGTTTGAACGATGTGGCTGAAGCTCAAATCGCACTGAAAAAGATTGGCCTCCCGGCCGATTTTGGCCGGGGAATGGGCATCGGAATTGGAGATCAGGCTGATCCGGTCCAGGGCCGACCAGCGCCAGTTCATGGCCGGGTCGGAAGAAAGGCCGGTTTCAAGGGCATGGATATTGGCCGTTTCTTCTTCAAAACATTCTTCCAGGCTGTCAAAACCGGAGTGGGAGCCAAAGACCGAAAACCAGGGGGTCCAGGCATGGGCCGGGACGAGCAGGGATTGGGGGTCGATATCCAGGACTATTTTGACCAGGTCTTTGGCCGAAAAACCGAAGATCGGCCGGCCGTCGGAATGGATATTTCCGATCCGCCCCAGGTGGAGATTTATTTTTTCCACCGCCCGGAGGCTGGGGGCAAAGATCATCATATGGACCCGACGGCCCTTGCCTCCCTGGGTATAGATATGACTGGTCTCCGAAGTCAGGATAAAGTGAACCGAAGGAGAATCGGCCCCTTTAAGTTTCAGAAGACCCTGCCCGGTTTCCTCCAATTCGGTTTTGATCTCTTCAAAATAAGCCGGATGGGTGAAATCCCCGGTGCCCAGCAGATTGATCCCTTTCAACCCGGCCCAATAGGCCATGGTCTTTAAATGCATCTCCTTGCTGGTGGCCCGGCTGTAGGCCGAATGGAGATGAAAGTCGGCGATGATTTTCATAATAAACCAGGGTTCAAGGGGTTAAGGAGTCAAGGAGTCAAGTGAAGGACTTATAGAATTCTTCTTGAACCCTCGAATCCTGGAATCCTCGACCCCTTCCTCGTGCTTTTTACGGCCAGACCTTATGGATCTTCTTGTCTTTTTCCTCGACCTCTTTTTCCAGACCCTCTTTAAAGGCCTTCAAGGCAGCGGCCAGGGCCGGGCTGTTCAAGGCCAGTATCTGGGCGGCCAGGATAGCGGCATTTTTGGCCCCGGCGGCCCCGAGGGCCATGGTGGCCACAGGAATTCCCGAGGGCATCTGGACCATGGCCAGCAGAGAATCCAGCCCCTTCAAAGAAGAGGAATCAATGGGGACCCCGATCACCGGCAGGGTGGTCTCGGCCGCCAATACGCCGGCCAAATGGGCGGCCGCTCCGGCCCCGGCAATCAAGACCTTGAAGCCCCGCTCTTCGGCCTTCCGGGCCAATTCGGCCGTCTTTTTTGGGGAGCGGTGGGCCGAAGAAATCATCAACTCATAGGGGATATTGAATTCCCTCAAGGTCTTGGCCGTCTTTTCCATAATCGGCAGGTCCGAATCACTGCCCATGACAATCCCCACTAAAGGCGTTGGCTTGGCTTTTCCCCGGTCGTATTTAAGGGCCTTTCGGCCGATATCGGTACGATAGTAGGCTGTTTCCCAGTGGATCTTTTTAACGGCCCGGTAGGCCTTGTGCAATGGCCCGGGGGATATCCGCCCCCAGGGCCGTCACCCCCAGGACCCGGCCCCCGTTGGTGACCACGTCCTTGCCTTTTAAGGCCGTTCCGGCATGAAAGGCGACCACGTTCTTCAGACCTTTGACCTTTTCAAGCCCTTTGATCACTTGTCCTTTTTGATAGGTCCCGGGATAGCCTTTTTCGGCCATGACCACGCAGACGGCCGGCCGCTCATCCCAGGAAATTTTTATTTTATCCAGGGTCCCCTGGATCACGGCCTCGAAAATATCCACGAGGTCGCTTTGAAGTCGCATCAACAAGGGCTGGGCCTCGGGATCTCCGAAGCGGACATTAAATTCCAGGACCTTGATCTGCCCCTTTGTCGATCATCAACCCGGCATAAAGCACACCCTTGTAGGGACGGCCTTCCTTGGCCATGGCCCGGACCGTGGGGATCATGACCCGGTTCAGGACCTCATGAAAAAGGGCTGGGTTCAATACCGGGGCCGGTGAATAGGCCCCCATTCCCCCGGTGTTAGGTCCTTGGTCATTGATCAAAAATGGCCTTGTGATCTTGAGAGGAAGGCATGGGGACTACCGTCTGACCGTCGGAAAAGGCCAGGAAAGAGGCCTCCTCGCCGGTCAGATATTCTTCCAGGAGGATCTTGTTCCCCGCTTCTCCAAAGGCCTTGTCGCGCATGATTAATTCGATGGCCGCCCTGGCTTCGGCCATGGTCTGGCAGACCATGACCCCTTTACCGGCGGCCAGCCCGTCGGCCTTGACCACGAGGGGGGCCCCCATTTTTTGCAAATAGGCCAGGGCCGGCTTGGGATCGGTAAAGGTCTTAAAGGCCGCCGGTGGGGATCTGGTATTTGATCATGAGGCGTTTGGAAAAATCTTTGCTGGCCTCCAGGATGGCGGCATTTTTTCTGGGACCGAATACCTGGAGTCCCTTTTTTTCAAAGGCATCCACCAGGCCTTTGGTTAAAGGGCCTTCCGGTCCGACCACGGTCAGGTCGATTTTTTCCGATTGGGCAAAGCGGATCAGGGCCGGGATATCATCGGCCTTGATGGGCAGACACTCGGCCAATTCCCCGATCCCGGCGTTTCCCGGGGCACAATAGATTTTGGATACCTTGGGACTCTGAGCGATCTTCCAGACCAGGGTGTGTTCCCGGCCGCCGCCGCCAATGACTAATATTTTCATGAAGCCTCCGTAACAAAAGGTCAAGGTGCAAGGTTTACGGTTCAAGGTTCTAAGGTTAGGGGCCTTCCGGTATACCTCACACCTTGGACCTTAACCCTTTAAAAGTATTTCCCCGATCTCCCGCCAGTCGGCCACCCGATGGAAATCGTGACGTCCCGCATTCCAGGGCTGATCAAAGACGATGGGGGTGATCCGGTTTTCAGACAGCAGCCGACAGGTATCCAGATGATCGTCCACATAATAGGGGATGCCCAGGTCTTTTAAGATCCCCAATTTCAAATGATGCTCCCGGGAAGAGATGACCTGAATATTTTGGGGATCCACCTGGGACAAGGGTGCGGGTTACCCAGTCACGGACGGGCTCGGCCTTTTTGCGGGCGGTTATAAAAATCAGGGGATATTTCCGGGCATATTCGGTCAAGACCCGGACCGAGTGGTCAAAGGGATTCATCTCCAGGGCATGGGGATAATCCAAGACTTTTTCAATAATCCGGTCGATAATCTCCCGTTCGATGGGCAGACAGTCATAAAGATAATATTCGGTGATATCCTCATAGCGGATGGAGTCAATCTGGTAGAGGTCCCGGGCCATTCGGATAAAGAGCTCCATGATATTGCCGAAGACACCGTCAATATCAAAGGCCACCCGGCCGGAAACCTGAGTTAAGGGAAGCTTGTTATTCATGGAGGGCTACATCCGCCAGATAGCGGGTAATGGCCCCGTCATAGTGATGGGTCAGGCCGTAAACCTTCTTGGCCAAATAAAAGCGGGTCTCCAGGGTAGTATTTCCCACGGGATTTTAATTCCGAAAGGACCTGGGGATAATCGGCCGGATCGGTCAGGACCGTCACATCCTGAAAATTTTTGGCCGCCGCCCGCAGCATGGCCGGACCGCCTATGTCGATATTTTCGATGGCCTCTTCCAGGGTGCATCCCGGCTTGGCCACGGTCTTTTCAAAGGCATAGAGGTTGACCACCAACAGATCAATCGGTTCGATGCCCAGGGCCTCCATCTGTTCCCGGTGTTTGGGGTCATCCCTGCGGCCCAAAAGCCCGCCGTGAATTTTGGGTTGAAGGGTTTTTACCCGGCCGTCCAATATCTCCGGAAAACCCGTATAGGTGGACACTTCGGTTACCGGTATCCCCCCGGCCTGCAAGGCCTTGGCCGTCCCGCCGGTGGAAAGTATTTCAAACCCCAGGGCCACCAGTTCCTGGGCCAATTCGACGATCCCCGATTTATCCGTCACGCTGATCAACGCCCGTTTTTTCTCGGCCATACGAATACCTCTTTTACCCGGTAGTAAAAAAAAATTTATCGATCCGCCTTAGACAGGGGCCATTTTGATAAAAATCGTCAAAATACCCTGTTGCCATCCGGAACGAATTGAGAGATCTTATTGACTCAAGATGAAACAAGGTTTCTCGTCTAAACCTCGAAATGACGCGTTGGGTTAGACTTCTCCTTCGGTTGAAATGACCAACCAGCTATCTTTTGACTTTTTAGTCATCTTGTGAAATAAAAGTGGGCTAATACTATCAGGGATAGCCGACAAGGTCAAGCCGGCTAAAAGGAAAAATTTGACTTTTTGGAGGTTCATAAAATATATAGTCAATAATGGGAAAATAATCTAAGGAGAAAAAATCTTATGGAGAACCCTATCCGAATTGAAAGAACCAAAAACCCCAAGCCCAAGCCGGATCAAACCAATTTGGGATTCGGAAAATATTTTACCGATCATATGTTTATTATGGAATATGCCGCCGGAAAAGACTGGTACGACCCTAAAATTATTCCCTACGGCCCTCTGGCTCTGGACCCTTCAACCATGGTCTTCCACTACGGGCAGATCATCTTTGAGGGATTAAAGGCCTATCGGACCGAGGCTGAAAAGATATTATTGTTCCGCCCGGATAAAAATATGGAACGGCTCAATCTTTCCAATGACCGGCTTTGTATCCCTTCCATTGATCCCGCCCTGGGAGTCGAGGCCATTAAGGCCCTGGTCTCGATGGATAGGGACTGGGTGCCGGCGGAGGAGGGCACTTCTTTATATATCCGGCCTTTCGTGATCCCAACGGACCCTTATCTGGGAGTGAGGCCCTCCAATACCTATAAATTTATCATCATCCTGTCTCCGGTCGGGGCCTACTATCCCGAAGGGATCAACCCGGTAAGGATCTATGTGGAAGAGCAGTATGTGCGGGCCGTGAAGGGAGGAGTGGGGTGCGCCAAAACACCCGGGAATTATGCCGCCAGCCTGAAGGCCCAGGTGGAGGCCAACCAAAAGGGATTCACCCAGGTCTTATGGCTTGACGGGGTGGAAAAGAAATATGTCGAAGAAGTGGGGACCATGAACGTCTTCTTCAAGATCAAGGGTGAGGTGATCACTCCGGTCCTCGAGGGCAGCATACTTCCCGGTATTACCCGGGAGTCAACGATCCAATTGCTGAAGTCCTGGAAGATTCCCGTCCGGGAAAGGAAGATTTCCGTCCAGGAATTATATGATGCCCAGACCGCCGGAAACCTGGAAGAGGCCTTTGGAACCGGGACCGCTGCGGTCATTTCTCCCATAGGAGAACTGAGTTGGAATGACCGGAGTATTTCCATAAACAAAGGCGAAATCGGAAACTTGTCGGCCAACCTTTACCGGACGATTACCGGCATCCAGAAAGGGACCGTGAAAGACGAGTGGGGCTGGACCGTGGAGGTACAGTAAGTTCGGAGTTGGAAGTAATGAATTCGGAGTTAAACTGCATCGCTTCTCTTTGAACTCCGAACTCATCACTCCCAACTCTTCCTGAGCTATCAACTTTCCAAGGCCGCTGAGACCTCATTCAATAAATGATTAAAGGTCTCCAGGACCTCCGACAGTTCGGCTTTCAATTCTCGAACCTGGCTTTGGGAGCCGGCTAATTCGCATTGCAGCCGGTCCACTTCCAGCAAAAGGGCCTCTTTTTCCTGAGTGACCAAGTCAAAATTCTCCCTCAAATACCGGATCCGGTCGATGACCTCTTTTTTCCAGCGTTCGACGATTTCTTTTACCGACGGATTGTTCATGACGCATTCCGCCGGAGGTTCCGGGTTAAAAGTGGGTTGTTCTTTTGGGTCGGGAAAGTGCATTGGGGCGTTTGTCTCATAAATATCGTTCATGGCCGATCTCCTTGGTTTTAGTTCTTTGAAGGTTTGGTTTCGGATAAAATACGATCTAAAAACTGGACCACTTTTTTCAAGTCGCAGGCGGCCGTCGATTTGGGGGCATAGGTGGTGACGGGCATTTGGCTTCTGGCGGCTTGAGAGAATTTCAGGTCTTCCCGGATCATGGTCGGCATTAAGAATTTAGAATAATACTTTTTTAAAGCATCCCGGTTTTCCCGATCCAATGGACGGTAGTTGTTCAACCTATTCAGTAAAACCCAGACCATCTTGAAGTCGTACTTAAAATCCTGACCGGTTTTCTCTAAAAAAGTAAACAGGTTTTTCAGGCTGAGATAAGAATAGAGATCGGGTAAAGCCGGGATGATCAGGATTTGGGCGGCAAATAAGGCGTTGTAGGTAAGCAGGCTTAAACTGGCCCCGACATCCATAATCACCAGATCATAGGGAAGGGGATACAGGGCGGACAGGGCGTCCTTTAATTTCCATTCCCGCCATGGCTTGGAAATCAGGGCGTTATTTAAATAAAGATGCTCTTCCGTGGCCGGGATTAAAGAGAGCCCTGGGTGGGAAGTGGGAACGATGGCTTCGGCCAGAGAATGCTCATGAATCAGGACATCATGTAAGGAGCTTTGGTTTTTGGCCGGTTTCACCTGAAATGATTGGGTTAAATGGCCTTGAGGGTCCAGATCGATCATCAACACGGAACGACCTTCTTCAGCTAAAAGCCAGCCGATGTTACTGCTCAGGGTCGTTTTCCCGGTCCCTCCCTTTAAGCTAAAAAAGGCGATCGTCTTCATGACAATTCCATTCTCAAGAGGTTTGGCTAATATTTTATCATATCAGTCCATGAAAAACATTACCCTTCAAACAGGCTTCCTTGAAAATCCCGGGGGACCTTTTTACCGAAATGACCATAGGCCAGGACCGTAGCTACCCTCCCGCGGGGGGTACGGTTCAGAAACCCGCATTGGATCAAGAAGGGTTCATAGACATCCTCCAGGGTGTCTCTTTCTTCTCCCAGGGCCACGGAAAGGGCCTCGACACCCACCGGACCGCCGCTGAATTTTTCGATAATGGTCAATAAAATTTTACGGTCCATCTTGTCTAAGCCCAAGCGGTCTACTTCCAGCATCTTCAAGGCTTCCTGGGCCACTTTCAGGGTGATACAGCCATCGGCCTTGACCTGGGCGAAATCTCTGACCCTCCGGAGGATTCGATTGGCCACCCGGGGAGTCCCCCGTGAGCGGCGGGCAATCTCCAGGATCCCGGCTTCCTCTACGGGTATCTTCATAATCTCCGCCGATCTAAAGAGGATGGCCTTTAATTCTTCCGAAGAATAAAAATCAACCCTCAGGACCACTCCAAAGCGATCCCGCAAGGGGGGGGTGAGCAGACCGGCCCGGGTCGTCGCCCCGACCAGGGTGAATTTGGGCAGATCGAACTTGATCGACCGGGCGCTGGGTCCCTGGCCGATCATCAGATCCAATTGAAAATCCTCCATGGCCGGGTAGAGGATCTCCTCCACCACATGGTTTAAACGATGGATCTCATCAATAAAGAGGCAATCTTTGGTGTGTAAATTGGTCAACAGGGCCGCCAGGTCACCGGGACGTTCGACCACCGGACCGGAGGTCCCTTTCAGATTGACATTCAGTTCCTGGGCGATAATATTGGCCAGGGTGGTCTTTCCCAATCCTGGAAACCCATAAAGGAGCACGTGGTCCAGGGCCTCTCCCCGTTCAAGGGCCGCCTGGATGAAGATCCTTAAATTATTCTTGACCTCCTCCTGGCCGATAAATTCCGAAAGACCCCTGGGCCTCAAGCCGATTTCCAAATGCCTTTCTTCTTCGGTAATTTCGGGGTTTATAATCCGCTCGGTATTCATCTCGACAATGATTTTAAAGCCATTCGAAGAAGGTCTTCAAGGGAAATCGACTCTTCGGTTTGATTTTTTATCTGGTCCAAGGCCTTCTCGGCCACGGCTTTAGGATAACCCAGGTTCACCAGGGCGGAGAGGGCATCTTCCCAAGGGCTTTCCTCTTCGGATTTCCTGACCAATGACGGCAAGGGACCGGGGGTCAATTTTTTGATCTTGTCTTTTAATTCCAGGACGATCCGTTCGGCGGTCTTCTTGCCCACCCCTGGAATTCTTTGAATTCGGGCGCTGTTTTCGGCCAGCAGGGCCTGAGAAAGTTCGAGGGAAGAAATACCGGACAGGATGTTCAGGGCCACCTTGGGACCGATCCCCGAGACCCCCAGGAGAAGCAGAAAAATCTCTTTTTCTTCGGCGGTGAGAAAACCAAAGAGTTGAATCGCATCCTGACGGACATGGGTGTAAATATGGAGCCGGACCCCTTGTTCTATGGCCGGCAGCTCGTAAAAAGAAGAAAGCGGTACGGCTACCTGATACCCGATCCCCTGGGCGGAAACAATGATATATTCAGGCGATTTGGATAATAGACGGCCTTCGAGGAAAGCGATCATTTTTGATCACACCGAAAATTTTGTAAAAGTTAATCTTTTGAAAAATTACGGAATTTAAATTCTTCCATTACTTCAACGGATAAAACCAATTTAAATGACAGATTCCGGCGGCCAGGGCATCGGAAACATCCTGGTTTTGGATCGAAGAAACCCCCAACAAGACCTTGACCATCTCCTGGACCTGAGTTTTATCGGCCCGCCCATATCCGGTGACGGCCTTTTTGATCTCCAGGGGGCTGTATTCAAAGACCTCCAACCCTGAGTCCACCGCGGTCAGCAGGACCACCCCTCGAACATGGCCCAGGGTCAGGGCGCTTTGGACGTTTTTAGCAAAAAAGACTTTTTCAACCGCTAAATCGGTGGGCCGGTATTCTTCAATGACCTGCCGCAGGGTTTGATACAAATGCTTAAGACGTAAAGAAAAGGAAGGCGAAGGGGTCAGGCGGACAAAACCGCTGTGAATATGACTGATCCGGGTCCCGTTTTTCTCTAAAACCCCGAACCCGGTTATTTGAGAGCCCGGATCGATACCCAGGGTGCGGCCAGGCTGCCGTGAGGCCATCCCTTAGCCTATGGCCTCCATGACCTTGTCGGGGATGTCAAAGTTGGCATAGACGTTCTGGACGTCGTCGTTCTCCTCCAGGGCTTCCATCAAACGGAGCATTTGCTCGGCGTTCTTCCCGTCAAGGGTAACGGTATTTTTAGGAATCATGGTCAATTCCACCACCTGGGGGGTCCATTTCTTTGCCTCCAGGGCGGCCCTGACCTTTTCCAAATCGTCTATGGCGGTAATCACTTCCCATTCGCTTTCCTGTTCCCGAATATCCTCCACTCCGGCCTCCAGGCCCCACTCCATCAAGGCTTCTTCGTCGATCTTGCTTTTTTCAAAAACGATATACCCTTTTTTCTCGAACATCCAGGCCACACAGCCGGTCTCTCCCATGCTGCCGTTGTTCTTGGTAAAGATGTGCCGAATGTCGGCTACGGTCCGATTTTTATTGTCCGTCAACACCTGGACCAATATGGCCACTCCGCCGGGACCGTACCCTTCATAAACCACCTCTTCATAGGCGGCCCCATCCAAACCGCCGGTCCCCTTTTTTATGGCCCGGTCGATATTATCCTTGGGCATGTTTTCGCTTTTGGCTAAGGCAATCGCGGCCCGCAACCGAGGATTTCCCTCCGGGTCTCCCACCCCCTATTCGGGCGGCGATGGTGACCTCTTTGATTATTTTTGAGAAAACCTTTCCCCGTTTGGCATCGGCCGCCCCTTTTTTCCGTTTTATGGTACTCCACTTGGAATGCCCGGACATACCTTCCTCCTTTTGTCCTTAATAATAACGCAAAAAAATGAATTCGATAATTCTGTTCAGCGAAATAGGTCACTACACATCGACATTCATAATTCGTCAAGGCAATATCGAAACTATGCGTTCGTTCAGGACGCCCGCATCAAGCGGGCATGAGGCTTTATGCCGATATTGATTATCCCTTAAACCCTCTCCCGATCAGATAAATCTCCGGACTTTCCTGACGTGAACTCTTGGGCTTATGCATCTGAACCTGATCAAACCGCTCTTTCATTCTTTTTATAAAATCCTTAGTCCCTTCCCCTTCAAAAATTTTTAAGACCACGGCCCCCCCTTTTTTTAAAATAAGAAAACCGAGTTCCAAGGCCCGTTGATTTAAATCCAGAGAACGTTGATGGTCCAACCATTTTATGCCGCTTGTTTTTGGGGAAAGATCGCTTAAAACCAAATCCGCATCGCCGGCCCAGTCTTTGATCTGTTCTGCCGGGACGGCCAATAGATCGGCTTTTAAAAAAGAGATATTTGATTCCGGGGGAATGGTTGGATTTTTTAAATCCACCCCCAATACCAGACCTTCAGGGCCCACGGTCTGAGAACAAAACCTGAGCCAGGAACCGGGGTGGCAGCCAAAATCGACGATGCGTTGTCCAGGTCGAATCAGTTTATATTTCTCTTGGATTTCTTTCAGCTTATAAACCGACCGAGCCGGATATCCCTCTTCCTTGGCTTTGACCCGGAAAGAGTCTTTTAGTCCTGGATGGGCCATAACCAAAGATAATAATCACAAGTTGTTTCGTTTTGCAATGACAAAAACGGCTTGCCCCCTTCACTTTTGACAACAGAGTCTATGTGGATACGAATGCAAGAAGGTGTCGAGGGTGGCAAGACTAACAAACGGAAGAAGGGTTAGGGAGATGAGAAAAAGGGGGAAGCTACGAGGAGTTCTTTTTTTGCCAGTATTCTCTGAATTCATGGGCATATTTTTGTACCCAATCCCAAACCGCCCGGTCGCCCAGGTCGTATCCGACCTTTTCCGATTCAATCCATTTATGTTTCAAAATTTCTTCCAATTCTTTCTGCAAGATTTCAGCTTCACTCATCTTTTTTTGTGTCTTCCCCCGTATTGTCCATATTTATAACAGGTTGTTCTCCAAAAAGCTAAAATGGCCTTCCCGTCCGATGATCAAATGATCATGGACCTTAATCTGTAAATTCCTGGCTGCCTGGGTCAAAGTCCGGGTTAATTCCCGGTCCTCCGGAGAAGGATAAGGCGAACCGGCCGGATGATTATGGACCAGGATCAGGGCGGTTGCTTTTAACCGAATGGCCCTCTCCATGACCTTCCGGGGATAAACCACGGTTTGATCCACGATCCCCTCTTGCAAAACTTCCTCTTCAATAACCTGGTTTCGGGTATTCAAGTAGATCAACCGAAACTGTTCGTCTTTCAGCCAGCCCATCTTGGACTGACAATAGGTTACCAAATCCCCCGGAGAGGTGATCACATCCTGATTATGAAGAAAACGATCTCGAAGATAACGTTCCGAGGCCTCTTTGATCAACTTAAAAAGCAGAATGCCATGCTCTCCAATATTCTGGACCTTCTTCAGTTCTTCAATCGGGGCCTCGACGATTCCTCTCAAGGAACCAAAGGTCTGAATCAAGGTCTTGGCCAGAGGCTTGGTATCCTTTCGGCTCAGGGCATAGGTCAATATAAATTCGACTACTTCATAATCTTGAAACGAATCCAGCCCGGAACGGATAAAGCGGGCCTTCAATCGCTTTCGATGACCTACAGTAATGGGGAACTTCTTCATCCTGAGGAATAAAAATCCCCCCTTTTTCTCTGGCAATAAGCCCCGGAACCGGGCCTATAGGGAATACCTTTAATTTTGACTGACCCTATTAAAATCTATCTATATATCATAAAGTTTCGTTGAAAAAAACCATTTTATTTTTAGAAATTTATCCGGAACTGTTTGTTGACAAATTTCGACCAGCCATATATCTTCGTGACTGCTAAGCGATTCTCTAAACAATGATGGACCCAAGAGGAAATCCACTCATGCCTTTTTCAACCATTCCCGACCTTTCCACGGAAGATTTGATCGCCTCCCGTCCCCTGTTTTCCAGGATTTTTCAGGGTCTCTTCTCTTTCACTTCCCTTAATTTTTATTTTCCCGAACGCCCTCAGACGGCCTTGAGATGGAAGGAAGGGGGGAAACTGGAAGAGTTTCTGGAGATAACCGGGACTTCTGAAAAGGAAATGAATTACGACCCGGCGCGAAAGAGGCTTTTCTGGCCCTTGGTTTTTCACGGCAAACCCATGGGGTTCCTGGTCTTCTTCGGTCTGTCTCAAGCCCCCGAGGACAGGGAAAAACAGCTTTTAGAGCGGCTATCCACCATAGCCATCGACATGGCGACCCTTAAAAAACAGGTTCAACTGGACCCGGAATCCGGGCTTTATCATGAAGGGGCCTTCCGAAAGGTATTGATCCAGATCTTAAAGGATTGGTCTAAAAAAGCAGGAGGGCAAAAACCGGAAAAATTAAGTCTGGCCAAGGGAGAGCCTCCCCCGACCTTGATCCTCGGTTTCCTTTCGCTTCAATCCAAGGTCAACAAGACCGGTTCCTTTTCAATTCCCCTGGAGACGGACTCCCGGGCCTGGTTGAAAGAGATTACCAGCGGCTTTCCGGCCGGCACGGTCTTGGCCACGATTCATCATCACCCCCTGATTATCGGGTTTGTCATCTCTTCCCTGGAGGAGGGCAGCCATCCTCCTTTTCAGCCCTTCCAGCGTTTATCCGAAATGGATCAAAAATTGGTCTATCAGGCCGGATGGGCCAGCCTTGATCCCAGGGACCAGGAGACTTTTCGAGGAAACTTCTCCAAGTATTCCCTGATGACCTATTGGTGGGAACGGGCCTGGACGGCCCTCGAATTTACCCAATATTTAGGGGAAAATACGGTCCTGGGCTATGATGAAATCCTCGACAAAGCCGGAAGGGTGATCGACCTCCTTCCCAGCCATCGGATTGTCATCAATTTGGGGCAAAAAGCCGGGGTCAGTCCTCTTATGCGTTTTTCCATCCTGGAAGGGGGCGATGCCGATCAGGAGAAAGGGCTGGCCGTTCCGCTCGAGATCCAGGAAGACCTCTGTATTGCCGAGGTCATTTATCTTCGGGAATCAGGAAGGCCTCTTCAAAAAAATGATTGGGTGCGCCTGGTTTCCGCCTTTGGTGAAAAGATGGGCGAGGCCAAAGAAGAGGTCTCCTTGTCTAATGGTCCGCTTCGTTCTTTTCAAATGTTTCAACTTAAGTTTCGAGAGGCGTTAAAGGTCCATGAAAAATTTTCCCTCCTCATCGGGCGGCTGGATGACTATACCAGCCGGTTAAAACTCTGGGGTGAAAGTAGCCTCCTGGAAATCCAAAAAGAAATGAATTTAAGCCTCGAAGAGAAGCTTCCGGCCGGGGGGATGATCGGTCCTTACGGCCGCGACGGCTTCATCATTTTCATCCCGGAAATGGATAAGGAAGAGGCGGGATTGTGGGCCGCAAATTTAAGAGACCAATTGAAACAAACACTCAATCTTTCCCTTTCCTTTGTCCTGGCGGATCACCCCTGCGCCCCTTTCCATAAAGGGGAAATCTTAGACAATACGATCAAGGCCCTGGACCATCTGGCCTTTCTGGGCCCTGGTTCGATTGTCGTCTTTGATTCCGTCACCCTTAACATCAGCGGAGATAAGCTTTACAACCATGGGGATGTCAAGGGGGCCGTCCGGGAATATGAAAAGGCCTTGTTGTTGGACCCGAATAACATCAATGCCTTGAACAGCCTGGGGGTTTGTTATGCCAATATGGGGCAGCTCAGTCAAGCCGTCGAATCCTTCCACCGGGTCCTGGCCCTTTCTCCGGAAGATTTTATGGCTTCCTTCAATCTGGGATTCTCTTATGCCCGCCTGGGAGAGACAGAGAAGGCCATTCAGACCTGGGAGGCCCTGGCCCAAAAAAATGAGGTCACTTTTGATCTGGCCTTTCATCTGGGGAGGCTTTATCGAGAACAGGAGGATTTTCTTCCGGCCTTGACCTGGTTTAAAAAGGCCGAGGAAGCCCCGGATAGAAAAGGGTTTATTTACCGGGTCCTGGGCGAGTGCGAAGAAGCCTTGGGCAAGCCGAGGGAAGCCGCGGCTTATTTTAAAAAGGCCTTAAAAATCCATCCCCAGGATGCCTTTTCTTTGAGTCACCTGGGGACCCTTTACCTTCATCAGGGAGAAAGCATCAAGGTGGCCTTGTCTCTTTGCCAGCAGGCCACTCGCATCGAGCCGACTAAAGGTCCTTACTGGTTGAACCTGGGGGAAGCCCTCCTGGTGAACGGCTTCCCCAAAAGGGCGGTGAATGCTTTAAACCAGGCCCTGTCCCGGGGGGAACAATCAAAAGAGGTTTACCGGCTTCTGGGCCTGGCCTGGCGAGCCCTGGGCAGGCACAAGGAATCCCAGGAAAATTTTATTGAGACCCTTAAAAGGGACCCCGACGATGCGGAAATTCAAGGTTATCTGCAGGAAAAAGAAAGGGAGGGGAAATGTTAGAAATTGACATCCCCGGTTTCGGCCCGGTCCAATTGACCCATCTGGTATCCGACTTTACCGGTACCCTTTCCGTGGACGGACGGTTACTTCCCGGCGTCCAAGAGGGTTTGAACCGACTGGCCCAAAAGTTGACGATTCACATTTTGACGGCCGACACCTTCGGCCGGGCCAAGGAGGAGCTGGCTGAGGTTCAATGCCAAATCCATATCCTGACCGGATCAGACCATGATGTGCAAAAAGAGGACTATGTTCAAAAACTGGGGCCGGAAACCGTTGCGGCCTTTGGGAACGGCAACAACGACCGCCGGATGCTGAAAACAGCCAGGGTGGGGATCGCCGTTACCGAAGGGGAAGGATGCGCCGTGGAGGCCATCATGGCCGCCGACATCCATGTCCGCAGCGCCCTGGACGGCCTGGCCCTTTTGCTCAACCCCTTGAGGTGCAAGGCCACCTTGAGGTTTTAAAGGGGTTAAGGAATTCTCCCCGCCATACCGGCCGGTTTTTTTATTCTTCTAATTTATTTCCGATAAATTTCCGATAAATTTCCGATAAAACATACGACCTGCCGCGGTTCGAGGTATCAGCAATGACAAGCCAGCCATCGTCCGCCCATGCCTTCATGAGCAGTCTGACCATTCTGGTTGAAAGCCCAAGTATGGCTGCCACGTCATGGGCTGTAATTCTGTCCTTCCGAGCAAAGAGCGAAAGAACCATCCGCTCCCTACGATCTAATCGGCGTAGTTGTTCCGGCTCTTCAGCCGCGCCTTTACCGGATAGTCTTAAGGCCTCGGCTTTGGCCTGGTTGAATACTCTCGATAAAAGGGTCACGAAGTACTCAACCCAGGGAGTAAGCTCTGCATCAGCCCTGCCCATATAATAATTGTGCTGCCCATTTACCGCCAGCAAGGCGTAATAGCTGGAGAGGTCGCGGGCGTGATGTTCCTCCATAGAGAAAAATCCATTTAGCCCATAACCATCTCTTTGGAGAATAAAAGTCGCCAGAAGCCTGGCTGTTCTGCCGTTGCCGTCGTAATAAGGATGAATAGTAACAAACTGGTAATGCGCCAGAGAGGCGATTATGGGGACCGGTAGACATTCTTTCTCTGCCGTTCTTACCCAATGAACCATCTCAGTCATAAGTTTCGGGACATCTTTGGCCTCAGGGGGCATGTAGACGATGCCGCCGGAGGCAGAATCCCGAATAACATTCTGACCGGTTCGGTAGGGCGTTGATTTAGCTCGTTTCCCTCTCTCGACAATGGCATGGAGCCGTTTTATCAAATCTTCGCTGAATTCGATTTTTCTGCCGGCCCACTCCTCAACCTTTAGAAGGGCATCCCAGTAATGGCGGACTTCCTTGACATCACGCTCCCGGCCGTGAAAATGAGTCTTCTCCTCTTCAATGACCTCCCGGGTTTCTCGGAGCGTCAGCCTGTTGCCCTCAATGCGGGTAGAGTAGTGGGTCGACCTGATACGAGCCTTATGGCGCAGCTCGGCTTCAATAGCAGGAGACAGGGGGGTTTTCTCAACCACGGTTTTGGCGGCTTCAATCTCCATCAGCGCACGGGCGATTGCAGGAGTAATGGTGTAAAGAGGTTTCCAATGATCCTGTTTCCTGCTCATGGGTGCTTTTGACCCTCCCGATCTTCAATACCGGAGTCGATTTCTGCCAGGTCCTCGGCCTCAAATACTGCCTCTTTCAAATCTTGGATGGCAGGTTTGTCTTTCATATCATGATCTCCATATCATTATTTGACGATTTATTAAGGGTCTGATGCAAGCCCATCATTATAAGAATGTCTCTCATGCTTCAATCCTTGTCTTACCCAGGCAAAAAATCAAATCGGCAGAGCAACGATTGGACATTTTTCGCAAATTGCGCATAGGTCTCTGGGGATTTTCCCCAGAGACAGGGCATATCGGCTATTTTTATACGCCCCGCCCGATAAAACAGCAAATTCCCAAATATGAACAGAAAGTCATTCGACTTGTTGCCCAACTGGATCAATCTCAGTTCGGCCCTCTCCTTAAACTGCCGCAAACCATCCAATAGCGGCACGATGTGTTCATCCCGAAATTTCGGGGCAAGATATATCTCCGATAAAGCAATCTGGCTATCGGGTTCTTCTGCCCTTTTGGCTTTAATATAGTTTCCTTTGTTTAAACTTTAAAGAATAGAGTCCTTTAAACAATAAAATATTTTTATTAATTTTAGTTACTTATAAACTTAGCCACCAACTTTTTTGTTTAAACAACCATAATTTTATTGTTTATTATCTTTTCTAACTAATCGCTTTTCTCCTCCACTTAGGGGCACGCTTACTTCCTGTATTTTCTATAATCCCCTTGCTCCGCAAATCGGTCAAGAGATTGTGGACCATACCTTCTTTTTGTGAGATCGAGAGTCCTTCAGGAAGCTTATCTACTAATAATTGATTGATGTCTTCTCTCGAAACAATATGATATTGGTCAATTAATTTCAGAATTAAATCCTTATAATATTGCCGTTCAAGTCCCCGATGTAAAATATGTTTGGCCTTTTGTTGGGTAACTGCTGCCAGTTTAGCACTGATATAAAGGTATGGATATCTACCTTCTACTAACCCGAGTTTCTTAAGCCTTTGATGGGCCTCATGCTCGATTCGGATTCCCTTCTGCACTTTGTCCAACAGGATCACAGCCCAAAGATCAAGGTCCGTTCTCTCCATCAATAACCGGGTATATTGTTCGTTTATTACCTTCCCGCGAATGGTGACGACAACCCGGGCCGGGTCTGAGAGGTCATAATCGGGCATTGGAAAAAAACGTTTCATTTGAGTCTGAAACATGCGCTTAATTCCTCCGCCTTGGGTATCGATCATATTCAGATTGACCATAGCCTTGGCCAGGGAGGGATTCCTATATACTTCCAAAGGAGAATCCTGCTGGATGACGTTTTCAATGTTGCCCGGCAGAAAACTCCCCACATTTGTAATAATCAATCGGTCGGGCAATTCCACCAGATTGATCCGGCCGTTAAGGCTATAATCCTGGTGGGCAATACTGTTATGAATTGCCTCACGCAGAACCCAGGGATCATATTGCCCTATCTCGACAGGGAACAACGTGCCGCTGGGAAGTTGGCGGATGGTCAGATTTCGAATCTTGGCCAGGACTCGATCCACATTTCGGATGAAGGGTGGATCAAAGTGTTCGTAGTCTTTTTCCTGGTTTCGTTCGTCCTTGAGAATCCAGGTAATTCGGGACACAGCTGGGGAAATTAAAGAGGCCGATTCAGGTTTACCTAAGAGGAGGATGGCGCTGTTGGTTAGGACTCCCCTTATGGCCAGACCGATCTTATTGAGGAATGTCTCGTCATCCCAGCCATCCAATTCTGCCCTTTTGGCGGGAAATTTTATTCCGTATTCTTGCCGGGCTTTTAAAATGGCTTCAGGGTCAAGATCGGACAAAACAGCCCGTTCACAAACCTGAGCCGACCAGTCCGTACGGCACTGCCAAATGGCTCGTTCTTTGGCTGGGTGTTTGATCAACTCCGTCTTGGACGAGCCCACGCGGATATAAGCTGTGCCGTAGAATTTGACGGGTTGATTAGCGGCGGGATAAACTTCAAATAGGACAAGACGTTTCCCTTCCACCGTGAAAGCATACCATTCGAATCCTCCTTGGGGCTCCAATCCCTGTTTTATTTTTTGCGGTTCTTTCATAGGCTCCGCTTTTTCTCATATTTCCTTTTTCCTATATTTTTTCCCGGGCTCCATAAAATCTCTGAATCCTGAAAACGAATGCGGAACTACCCTGCACTTGCCCGCCGTGCTCGCGTGCGGACGAGTGCGAGGGCAGGAGCCAAACCCCCGTCCCTTTTATCTATACTCCCGGGAACCGATGGCCCTTAGGTTTAAAAGCTGATCTTGAGACCCAAAAGGCCGGTTTAAGATCTTCTCTGATCCTCATTTTTGAAGATTTAAAAGACATTTCGACCCGTCCGGCTGGTCCCACCTCGTTTACCGACGTTTGCCGCACCCCTATTCTAAGAACTCACCGATTATGTGTGCAATGTCATCCAGGTGTTTCTTAAAAGGCATGGCTCCAACTTCAGGCTTTAGCGGAAATGCTCCGACGCCTTCGTAGGTCTTCTTAGCGTTGTGAGCAGGAAAACGCACGGCTCTATCTCCAGGATATAGGACGAAGGCCCCGAGGACATTGCGAATTGCTTCCCTATACTCGTGCATCTTGTCGATATCTTCATCTTTCCATGAAGATATGCCGCCTTGCTCATCTTCGCCGTAAAACCCTCCCCTTTGTCCTTTATATTTATACATAGCGCAATAAATAATTGCGTATAAGAAAGAAATATGATACAGTTTCTTCATGAGACCATTAACCATAGTCGATGCACCGACCATTGTACTTGGATTACAGGATGAAATCCGTCGTTCAGAAGAATCTCGGTACGACCACCGTCTCCACGGTGTATTGCTAGTGGCCCAAGGGATGAGTTGCCCGGAGGTCAGCCGTCTGCTGGGAGACTCACCGCGAACGGTGGAATACTGGGTCCGCCATTTCGAGGAAAGAGGCTTAGCCGGATTAGTGGAAGGAGAACGTACCGGCCGCCCTCGTCGGCTGAACGATGAGCAACTGAAGGAAATCAAATCGATTTTGCGGCAACCACCAGAATCGGTAGGAATTGCCAGTGGTATTTGGGATGGCAAAGGGTTGGCTGCTTTCATTAAGGAGCGATATGGAGTGACGTTAAAGGTTCGGCAGTGCCAATACATGTTTAAATCCTTTGGCTTTCGCCGGCGCAAACCACGTCCTCTGATTGCCAGGGCTGATCCTGAACTTCAGGAGGCATATAAAAAAACTCCGAAAGTTCGTAGCCGATCCCGAAATTGATTTGTGGTCGATCGATGAAGTTCATTTTCAGCAATATGGATCGCGTTGTGTGATGTGGGTTCCTCCGGAGGAGAAGGACCCCGTATTGTTGCATCATCCCACTCGTAAGAGCGTGGGCTATTTCGGAGCTGTCCGTCTGCGTGATGGAAAACTGGCTTTTCAGAGAGAAGAGGAAAAGTTTAATGCTGAGACCTTTTATTGGTTTCTCAAACACCTTAAACAAACCAGTTCTCGAAGCAAACGACGTGTAGTGGCCATTGTGGATAATGCCAGATATCATCATGCCAAGCTTCATAAGGATTGGAGGGAGGAACAAGAGCCTCAATTCGTCTTGGATTTTCTACCTCCCTACAGCCCTGAGCTTAACCCCATTGAGCGGTTATGGAAATTGACTCGAAAACTTTGCCTGCACAATCGATACTTTCCGACCCTTGCTGATGTCGTGGAGTCGGTAGAGTCTAAATTCAGTAAATGGACATCCGGAAATGAGGCGGTCCGAAAATTATGCGCAATTAACTAATGCGCTATGTATAGCATCAAAAATGAGGAGGTTATCGTCCCTTGAAATGATTATATCCGGTTTCATGGAATGGGAGTAACTTTCGTTGATATTTTCATATATTATTTTGCCGCCTTCAGGTTGACACCCTGGCGATCCTGCCAAGTATCTGTTGAACCATAAGTTGACGCTATCTTTGTATTGAATGCGGATGCCGATTTTAACCTTCTGCTCCAAAGGATACTCAGAGATGATATTGCAGGAGGAAACGCCCCTGCTTATTCCGTCAAGCACACCTTTAATAGCAAAAAAAGACCAGTATTCGAAAAGCGTTGGTGTGTCTTTCGTTTCCAGCAAGTTCCTGAAGTCCTCCGCGTCGAAATCGCAACGGGTACAGAGCTGCAAAAGGGAGTAAAGCTCGAACAGTTGCCGATATCCTTCCCGTCGCTGCAGAACTTGAGAATTCGCAGGAATGAAAGACATCATGCCCACATCCTGCCACATTGGATCCTTCAAGAAAATGGCAATCTTTCGAGCAAGCGTCTCAAGATCGCACTGAATGTTTGGATTGAGATAACTTCCAGAGGTTCCCCTCATTGTTTCGGAGAGGCTTTTTAGGCGGTGCTCGATACATTCCAGGAAGTGTTTGACAAACCGGTTCTCAATCGTATCTACCGTGTGATACCTGTATTCTTCCAGCATTCTTGTGGGGTAAAGATTTTTTGCTGTCTTGCGATTGAGTATCTTGCCAAGGCCCGTAGATAAAAATTGATGATCTGACCGTAAAACCGCAAAGTCGTCGGTTTTCGTCAATGTTTTGAATAGCAAACTGGGTTGGAGGGACACGATATCTTCGATAGGACTGATGCGATGTTCCGAATGGAGCCTCATATGCGGGTTTGCAATTATTAGCGCGGCTATTCCATCCAAATCAGGTGAGCTGTCCAGAAGATATCTTTTTAAAAACAGGTGTTCAACATAAGGGATATCAATTCCCGGTGCTCGCTTTTTGTAACTCTGCCCGAGAGGTACATCAAAACTGAAAACAAGATTCGCATACTTTCCCGAGATGTAGCTCAGCATCGATTGATAAAGATCTTCAGGAATTTTCTTGTTTGTTATCCGTAACTGCGGAGGTCCTAAACGGGTCATGCCGACGGAGTTCCGAAAATTGACCTCAAAGAGATGCCCGGGATATTCTTTCTGGATAAAACAGGAGGAGCGACCTCTCGAAGTTATGCGGTTAAAAAATTCAGGTACTTCATCATAAAATTTTATAAAATATGTAACCAGTTCCTGAAGGTCAAGAACGTTGTCCGCACTGGTTACAGAAAAAAGGGCATCTTCCTCTTTAGAGAGGCTCATTGGCTCATCGGCAATGGCCATGCGCAGGTCTTTTGAATAATAGAGCGTCCCCATATTATTCAATAAAGCTTGTATAGCCTTGAAGCTTCATGTTCTTAAGCATCCTAAACAGTTTGCAGGCGGACCGGGGGAAACGGATATCCTTATTGTTCATCATCTCCTTGACGTTCGGAAGATCAACCGATTGATCAGGGACGGCTGGAGGGCGGTAACAAGCGGCAAGAAGCTTTCGAAGAGGTTCCTCCAGTTTCGCCTGGGTGCCATGAAACTTGGGGAGAATTTTCTGGAGCATTTGGATATCCATGGTATCGTCGAAATTGAAATCTTTGACCATCCGGCTTGCGTTTATGATGAACCGGGAGACTTCATTTATAACACGATAGCCGAAATGGAGACCGTAGGGACTGAGAATTTCGACTATTCTTTGAAAGAATGCCCGATCAACACCCTTGATTTCTCCAGCCCGGTCATAATCATCCCTTGAACAGAAAGGATTATCGCCGGTCTTAAAAAGTTCTGATTTGATTTTTGGGTCTTTCAGAATGAACCGCTCAGACTGATCGAACCCCCTGGCATAGCCGTCAAGATTCACATCGTTAAATTCGATCACATTAGCCCTGTCCAGCACTTTAGGGCTGAACATGTATGTCGATTCGTCAACATTGACGGTTCCTGTGAAGTAAACATTTGGGGGAATATTGAGGGCATGAGGAATGGACAGGCCGGCTTGGGATTGGACAGTGCCCAGAGAATGAAGATGGAGCGGTTCACCCTGAAGGTTGCTTGATGTTCGGCTTTCCATAATGCTCAGGAAATCGGAAAAATACTGCTCAACCTTTGCCAGATTCAGCTCGTCAAGTATCACGAAATATGGTTTGTCGGGGTTTTTCTCCGCCGCCAGCAACAACTCAAGCACCTGCGTTGTCCAATACTTTTCATTGAGGAGATTGTAGTAGCCAAGGAGGCCCTTGTTGTCCATCCAATCAGGTCTTACCGGCACAAAAGCTATGCGTTTCCCCTGTTCCTCGGGTGTTTCATCCTGGCATATATATTCGGCAAAGATCTGTCCGATCTTAGTCTTGCCGGTCCCCGATATACCCGTCAAAATAACAAAAGGTTTTGTTTTCAAAGATAAAAAATATCGGGTGAGGATCTCCTTAGGGAAGAAGAATCCTCTTCGATCAAAGTAATCATAAATATCCTGGTCTGACCATTCGAAGTCGATCATTTTGCTTTTCTTATCACTTTTGAATGACATGTTGCCTCCATTCTTGGGGGGAGTTAAATTATCTACGCCCGATCTGACCAATTTGCGAACAATCCAGAGCATGGCTTCTATATCTTGCTTATCACCTTCCCGCCCAATAAAATCTTTCTTTTCTCCATCTCGAAGGTGGGTAAGTCGAAAACTGGCCCATTCTTCTGTTTCTTCTGTGGTTAAAGAACCACGATCGATAAGGGGTTTTCCCTTTCCCTTTGGAAAATATCCTGCTCTTTGATTTAGCTGCTTAGCAATCTTAAAACCATCATTATGCAAAGAGGGATTATTTTTAAAGCCGGGAAGGGCAATGTCGCATTTTAATCCAGAAATCCCATCACTTGGTAAGTCTTTTGAATTTTTATCAGGCTTGCCAGGTTCGATAATTATTTCTACACCTTCTTTTGTCAATAACTGAACGTGAAAGCTACTATCACGTTCTCTGTATGGTATACCATTCCAACCTAATTTTTTAAGCTCATCGATTAAATAATCATAAATACCAATTACTTTTTCAGATAAGACATTTCTTAATTTTTCTGGTGTCATTTTTGTTTTTCCAACCATATTTACCTCCGAGGGGATAATCGAACTTCTTATTTTTTGATTATTGCGCCCAGGATAGAATATTTTTTTCTGTTATGACTCGCCAGTTTCCCTTCAATTTTCGTTCTGCCCGCCTAAGTTCGATTTCCATCATATCAAGGCATTCTTTAAGGGAAACTCTTTCCCTCCCGTTTCTTAAGCATCTGCGACGAAAATTATCGAAATCTTCGCGTGTAGGCAGATAAGTCCCATCTTGTGAAGTCTTAATTTTTTGTGGAGTTATATTTTTTATTGGGCTCCCAAAATATTCCTGATAAATTCGAGAAATTTTGTCCTTCAGTTCAGGGTTTCTGTCTGAAATATCGCTCATCAGATTCTTTGCAGAATTATCCCCGAAAAAAACCCCACTCGGCCCGATTTTTTTACCGTCTGAATGGCGGTCGTAAATTATTGAAATCGGATTCGGCAGTTTAATATCTTCGACCATTACTACCTTAGGAATAGACTTCCCAGAGGTCATATCTTCCATTCCAAAAAACTTGATGCCGTCCATATTGGGCGGGAAGGGTTCAACAGAAGCTGACTTTCCTTTTTTTGTTATATATTGTATTGGATTTGGCTGAAGATTTTCGTAGTTGTTCTCAAGTCTGCCTATGAAACGCATTATGTGCTTCATTTGCCTCCCCTTCAAAACTTATTAGGTTGATCATCCCCACAAGGCCTCGCGCAAACCGGAGGCGCGGGTTATCCGGCGGGAGACTGCGGTGTGGAAAACCTCTTCTTTACCCCACACCTCGACTTTTTCCTTTGCCCTAGTTATGGCGGTATAGATCAGCTCTCGGGTCAATACCCGGGCGGAAACGTCCGGGAGGATGAAAAGGACCTGGTTGAACTCCGACCCCTGGCTTTTGTGAACGGTCATGGCATAAACCGTTTCGTGGTCCGGGAGGCGAAGTGGCGGGAACTTTCGGATACCGCCGTCAGGCGATGGGAAAAAAACTCGAAGCTGGTTGTTGCCCCCGGTGTCTGCCAGGGTAATCCCGATGTCGCCGTTAAAAAGCCTTAGATTAAAAACATTCTTCGTAACCATCACGGGCCGGGTTCCTTGTCACTTTTCATTTCCATCGGGTGCCTTTACAAATCGCCCTTTCTTCTTCTTTTTCATCCCACATTTCACGATAGGCGTAAACATATGAAGCGATTGCTTCCGGATCTATTTTAAAGTAATAGCGGCAGAGTTTTTTATATAAACGCAACATCGCAGGATCGAAACAAAAATCAAGTATGCCGTCCAGCAAGTGTTCGATACGCTGGGGATCACGGCTTTGAGCTTTGAGGATGGCCTCAACTTCAAACGTATATTGCTGTTCAGCTTGTCGCGCAAGCTGATTGCGCGTCTTTAAAAGTTCGCCAATAGCTCTGACGAGTTCGTCCATTTGTTGATTCTTTTTCATAGACCGTAGACCGGGAGGTTGGTTCTGAAAAAACTTATCATTTTTGCGCTCTGGATTTCTTAAACCGCTTCAGTTCATCGGGATCGAAAACGATATTCCTTCCTACTTTTTCGGACTGGATGAGGCCGGATTGCACCCATCGCCTCAGGGTTATTTCGGCCACTTCCAGATATTCGGCAGCTTCTCTGAGTAAAAAGGGAGATTCCCTTATATCCCCGAAAATCTCCTCATGAGAATAGGAGTCTTTCTCAAAGCCCTTCCTGGCAATAACGGCAAAGAGTTTTTCTCTTTCCTTGACCTGCATATTCAAAATCTCTTTATAAACTTTTTCGGCGGTGATCATTTAATCAACCTCCTTTAAATACTTTTTTAATTCCCGGTAAAAATTTTCATGGGATCCGACGGTAAAAAAGACAATTTCCCCGGTTTGGATAACATAGGACAAGAGAAATTTTTGCCCTTGATAAGAAAATTTATGAATCCGGAAACCGGTTAAATCACCCTTCTTACTCTCGCCGGTTAACGGATTTTGAATGATGGCTTCGACTTCGTCTTCGATTACCAGTTGAAAAGACCTGGTCTGTTTTTTGACAAATTTTTTAAATGGCGGTTTGTACGAAATCGACATGATAAATATCATGATAACTTATTTGATCTTTTTGTCAACATTTTTCCTGAAGCCGACGGCCTTTATCCGGTTACCTAAAAATTGGAGCGTAGGCTATTAAGAATGTCCGACAGCAGGGCAACCCCGTTTTCGATGAAAGCCAAAGGCGACTTCCTGGGGCCTTACCGGACTGCTTCATGGACCAGCTTTTCGGGTGGGGTGCCCGCCTTTAAAGTTCATTTGAAATAAAAAATTTAAACTATAACAGGCAGTTAAAGTCAATAGCACCTCATTGTCGGATAATTTTTCGGCCATAGATGGCTTACTTCTCTTTGAAATAGAAGGAGCGCGGGGATGGGAATCCGGTCGTTTTCTGTCGAGCAGTTTGAGTATGTCTTTATAGAAGTCAAATGCAGACTTGGGGGAATTAGAATTTCAATCGGCGCTTTGTCAACTACAGAGAACCGAGACGTTGGGGTAGAAACAAGTTATGATTTTAGTTTCTTATTTCTATTCGGATTATTTTTTTAAAATTTTTATAAATTGATCTTCATCCAACCCGGCCTGGCGAAGCATTTCATAAAATAACCATTTGGGAATGTCTCGTTGGTGTTTATGGCTTATTCTAATCCGGAGAATTGTTCCATTAGGTAAAATTTTTCGCCAAGTCTCATGTTTCTTGGAGCGGATTTTCTCAAAATCTAAATCCCCTAATACTTCCCGAAATTGATCAAACGTGAACGAGGCCATATTGAACCTCGAGTAGCATCTTTATTTCCCAATCATTTTTACAGGAAGCAATGGCCTTTATGTAGGGGAGATGATGGGCGCGATTGGGGCTATGGGTATATAATTCGAGGTCAGCCAGATACTCTTCCGAATAATCTTTCATGGCCTCTATGATATCTTCCAACGCTTCCTCGGAAGAGGCCATCTCGGTCACCAGATCCAACTCCGGGCAAAAAGCACAATATCCTTCTTTGTCTTGGGCAAGGATGATCGTAAGCCTTTTTTCAAAGGTCAGTATTTTAGGAATAGGAATTTCTCTACTGGCAGAGCCTAATTCCCGGTTATCTAGCTCCATAACTTTTCCTTAATATAAAAATTTTGGTTGGGTATTAGTTTACCAGAAACATTTTTTTTTAAAACAAAAAACGTCGAAATCACCTCAACCAGGCCTTTGATCCAAATCTTCCTATTCTTACTGAAAAAAGTTGGACAGGATGGGCTGGTACATCCGGGTCTTAAAATAGCGGCTATAGGGAAGGCATTTCGACAGGAGCATGAAGGTGATATCCTTGGAATGGTTCTTTTCCTCTTCCAGGGAATCAAAATTTCCTCCTCCTTTGGAGATGATCAGATCGGCCTTCTGGAAAAGATCTCTAAACTCCGAAGAACATCGGGACAGGATGGTTCCGGGCACCGGACCGTCCAATCCATTCGGGATGACCCGGGCGACCTGATCCATTCCGACTTGTTCGGCCTCTTTAAGGGTCACATCGTTCAGGGCGGGGACATTCCGGACTACAAAAACAACCTCAAGATCGAAAAAAGACCGGATGGTTTCAATCAGAATCCGGTCAAAGACAATCTCTCCAGAATTATCTCCCAGGTAGACCAATAGGCGGGCCTTTTCTAATTTATCCCGGAAGGCCAGGAAGGCATTTTCGTTTATCGGCTGTTGCAGCTCCTTGTCGAGGACTTTTTCCACATCGATGGAACGATCGGAGACCATCAGGTCGATCCCGTTTCCCTGGATAGCCAATTGAACGGCTGTAAAAAGAGGATCCGCAGATTTCAGTACCAATTGTTTCAAATGGGGATAGAGTTCCAACCCCTTTTGATTTTGTTCCGCTTTTAATTCTTTAAACGGATCAGAGGTATTGAAGGTCTTCATGATCATTTCCATGACCGGCGTAATCACTTCCGGGCTGGTGACGTCCCAGTCGAGACCGCGTAAGGCGGGGATTTGGAGTATTTGACTCATCAGTTCTTTGATGACCGCTTCATCGTCGGTCAACTTCCTGACAGAGTTGACGGCCATCTTTATGATGCAGGGGATGCAATCAGGTTTGAGTAACAAATTTCTTCCTCAGCTTGTTTTACGTTGGGCTTGGTCTTGTCCAAGCCATATCGCGGCGTCAAATTTTCCCGGTTTAAATATAGTCAAGGGTCTCTAAAAGCTCGTTCCCTTAAGGGCCCCTTTGACCTTGTCGGGAGTTGCCGGCAGGTCCCGGATACGGGCCCCGCAAGCATTGGCGATGGCATTCATAATGGCCGGAGCCGTGGGCGCATCGGCATACTCGGCCGCACCCGAGGCCCCGAAAGGCCCTTTCTCTCTCGGGATGTTCAGGGTAATCACCTCCATGCGGGGGGTATCTTTGGCCCTCGGTATCCGGAATTTGGCAAAACTGTCGGTGACGTTGTAGACAAACTCCTCGGTCAAGGCATAGCCCAGACCCATCATGATCGCCCCCTCGATCTGTCCCTCCACAATTTGCCGGTTGATTACCGTGCCCAGATCATTCACCGCGGTCACCTTCAACACCTTCACTTTGCCGGTCTTCACCTCCACCGCCACTTCCGCCATCTGGACCCCGAAGGAGTAGGTCTCCCAGGGTACTCCCTGGCCGTTTTGGGGGTCCAGCTTGGTCGTTTCAGGCCGGTTGACCGCCTTGAAAAGAGTGGGCAGACCCTTGGCTTTCATTTGTTCATAGCCGGCTGCCCCGTTGTCTTCCATGGTTTTTTTCAATTCCTCGACCGCCATCTGGACCGCCCGGCCCGACACATAGGTCTGTCGGCTGCCCGCGGAAAAATTGCCGTCCGGCGTGAACCGGGTATCGGTCGTGCAAACCTGGACTCGTTCCAGGGGGAAGCCCATGGTCTCGGCCGCGATCTGCCAGAAAAGTGTTTCCGCCCCCTGCCCCATATCGGCGGCACCGATCCAAACCTGAAGCCGGTCATCCGGCAACAGCTCGGCCCAGGCTTCGGATTGATCAGGGGCGCTGCGGCCGGGTCCGAACCAGATGCCGGCCAGTCCGACACCGCGTTTCACTTTCCGCGTTTCCGTTCTTCTTCGCCTCCTCCAAGGCCCGCAGGTAAAGAGGCCGCAGGGTTTCCAGACATTCCCGGAACCCAAAGGCGCCGACCAGGGTCTGCCCGCAGATGGTTACATCGCCCGGGACAAAGGCATTCTTGAGACGCAGTTCCAGGGGATCGATTCCCATTTTCAAGGCCATTTCATCCACCGCCGATTCGAGGGCGAAAATCGTTTGGGGTACGCCGAACCCCCGCATGGCCCCCCGAATGGCCGTGTTGGTGTAAACCGCCTTTCCCAGGAGATGGGCCTGAGGAAACCGGTAGGGACCGCTCCCATGGACGAGGCCCCGGGTGGTGACGCTGTTGGAAAAAGACTTGTAGGCCCCGCCGTCGACCAACATCTCACCTTGCAGGCCGGTAAAGGTGCCGTCCGTAGCAGCCCCGATTTTCAGGTCCAGGTAAAAAGGATGCCGCTTGGTCGTAGCCTGGAAGGTCTCCTGCCTGGTAAAAACCAGTTTTACCGGCCTTTTCAGTTTCCAGGCGGCCAGGCCCAGAAGACCGCCGACGGAGACATCCAGATGCCCGCCGAAGGCGCCTCCCATGGCCGGTTGGATCATCCGCACCTGGTCGATCGAAAGTCCAATCGCCCCGGCGATTGTTTTTCGATGGCCATGGATATTCTGGCTTCCCGATATGATCACCAGTTGGCCATTTTCATGAATAAAGGCGATTCCCGAATCCGGCTCGAGGTAGGCATGATCGACCGTCTGCGTCGTATAGCGGGCCTCTACGACCAACTCGGCCTTCGAGAAACCCTTCTCGGCCTCACCAAAAATAATCGGCTGTTGAAAAAACAGGTTGTCCCGATCGTCATGCACCTTCGGGGCCCCCTCCTTCAGCGCCTCCCAGGGAGTCAGCACCGGTTCGAGCGGCTCATAGGCCACCTCGATTAAATCGAGGGCCCGTAAGGCCTCCCCCTCGGACAGGGCCACCACGGCGGCTACGGGGTCACCTATAAACCGGACCTTGTCCCTACAGAGCACCGGCTGATCGTCCCCGGCCATCTTCAGGATATTGGTCCCGCCCACATCCTCGGCCGTGAAGACCGCCACCACCCCGGCGGCCTGCTCGGCCGCCGCCTTGTCTATTTTTAGAATTCGGGCATGAGGATGAGGGCTCCTCAGGACCTTCATAAAGCAGCAGCCGTCAACGGCGATATCATCGGCGTAGAGGGCCGTACCGGTGGCTTTTTGGAGGGCATCGATCCGGACCACCGGCTTTCCGATGAGGGACCCTTCCGTCTTGAGGGAGATCGGCCCGGTTTCCCCCCTCAGGACCGAGGCGGCCAGTTCGACGGCCTCGAAGATCTTCTGATAGCCGGTGCAGCGGCAAAGGTGGGGTTGGAGGACAATTTCTATTTCCTCCCGGCTGGGCTTCGGATTTTTATCGAGCAGGGCTTTGGAGCGAAGGATCATGCCCGGCGTGCAAAACCCGCATTGAATGGCCCCGGCTCTTGGCAAAGGCCAATTGCAGCGGGTGGGGCCGTTCGGCGGTACCCTATTCCCTCGATGGTGGTGACCGACCTTCCCTGTACCTTTGAAACCGGATACCGGCAAGCCAGGACGGGCTCACCGTCAATGAGGACGGTACAGGTACCGCAGTGTCCCGCCGAACAGCCCTCTTTGGTTCCGACTAACTTCAGGTCCTTCCGAATCACCTCCAAGAGTTTTTTCTGAGGATCGGTAATCACCTTCCTCGGGACCCCGTTAAGTTGGAAATTTATCACCTGCATGATATCCTCCCCAAAACCAGGATTCAAGGGGCCGAGGGGTCAAGGGTTCGAGTGAAATGACATGACAAGTTAACCCTTGAACCCTCGAATCCTGGAATCCTTGAACCCTAGTACTTTTAATATTTTGGTAAGGCCAGCTCCAGGTCTTCGGCGATTGTTTTATAGCAATTATAACTCGAGCCCCGTCCTATGCCCGGCCCGCCGTAGACGCCCGAGGAGCACATATAGAGGTTCGGGATAAAGGTCCTATAACCTCCGGGCAGTCCCCGAAAGCGCCCGTTCTGAACGCCGGCGACATTGCCTTCACACCAGCCCCCTTCCCGCATGTCCAGGTGCGTGTCCTGAATATCCGTCGGGTTGGTGATCCGCTGGACGATCAGGTTGTCTTTGGTCATGTTGGGGGCATACTCGGCCCAGCGCTCGAAGAGCACGTCCACAAATTCCTGGGTCATCTGTTTCCATTCCTTCCGGGAAAACAACCGGGCCGGGCAGGTGAACTCTTCGACGTGCAGGGAATACTTCCCTTCAGGCACCCGGCTGCGGTCCCAGATGCTGTCCGGGGCGGTCAGGATGAACATCTTGGAAGGCATGCCGAAAAGATAAGATCTCATGCTGGTACTTGTCTTCGATAAACCCGAGGTCCTTGGGGGCGAAATAGGTGCGGGGAGTGGCATTGACGTCGGGGTTGTCCTTGGCTGCCTTGTACTGCGGCAGTTCGTGGACCCCCACCGTGCCCCAGAAAAGCTCGCCGCGGTCGAACTGGTAGACCCGGGCCTTGCGCTTCATGTCTTCGGTGATCCGGTCTTCTCCGATCAGCCGCAGAAAGAGCTGGGGCGAGGCATTGTCCGAAACCACCAGTTGCTTGGCGGTTACCTCCGTGCCGTCCAACAGCTTTATCCCGGTGGCCCGGCCGTTTTCCATGAGCACTTTCTGGACTTCGGAATTCAGGTGGTAGTCCACCCCCAGCTTTCTGGCCCACCGAAACCAGGGCACTGGTGATGGCCCCGGTTCCCCCTTTGGCAATGGCGGCCGGTTCCCAGCCCAGGGTCAGGTGAATCGTGGCGATGGTGACCATCAGACCGGGCACATCTTCCGGAAAACAGCCCCAGGAGGTCAGGTAGCCCCGCAGGGTCAATATGCGCAGCTCATCGCTTTCGAAGAAATAGCGGGCGATCTGCTTGCAGGTCATGAACTGCATGGGCACATCCAGGCCGCTCTGGGGGTCGTTGCACAGCTCTTCCAGGGCATCCGGCACACCATAGGGCGTGGGCGGCGAATACCGGTACTTGTGAAAGGCGGCCCGCCACTTGTCTTTATATTTTTCGGTCAGATCCAGATAGGTTTCCGCATCCTTTTTGGAAAACCGGGCGATCTGATCATAGGTCTTTTTGACGTTGGCCTCGTTGAACCGGGTTTCACCGGTCACGGGATCGACCACGGTAAAAGCGGCATAGGCGACATAACTGGTCTCGTCGTCAAAGATGATGGCTTCGTTGGTATCCGGAAAGGTGTATTCCAGACCTTCTTCTCGAAGATTGAATTCCTTGTAGGCCGGGTGACCATAGTAAGCGGGTAAAATGGGCGCAAAAATTCCCGCGAAATCCGGGAGAGGGGAGATCTTCCGTGACCGCTCCCCCGCCCAGATGGTCCAGGCGCTCAAAGACCCCGACCTTCAAACCTGCTTTGGCCAAGTAAGGGGCCATGATCGTGGTTCCATGATGGCCTCCTCCGATAATTACCGCATCGTACACTTTGTCTGCCATTTCGTTACCTCCCTGATTTAAGATTTCAGTTTCAAGATCCAAGTTTCAAGTTCCAAGCGTGAATAACCTTGTACCCTGTACCTTGAACCTTGAACCTTTTTTTATGATTTTCGTCATTTATCCGATTTCCTTGAAAACAGCGGCCAGCTTGTCCGCCTTTTCTCCGGGCGATGCCCCCTCTATGATCACACACTCCCGCCGCATGTCCGGCGGCGGCGACAGCTCGAGGAGTTGCACTTGTTTGAGGCTTTCCAGGTCGCTGACCAGGTCCTTGGTGCCCCATTTCGGTATGGGGATGGGCCGCTTAAGAAGCCCCATCATCTTGGTCCTGGAGACATAGCGCAGCTCCCCCACCTCGTTGCTCACCGTGACCAGGGCCGGCAGCCCGGCCTCGACCACCTCGTAGCCCACGGGAATGGTCTTTTCCACCAGCACACGGTCCTCGTTGACTTTGATCGACCGGGCCAGGCTGATGGCCGGAATGCCCAGCAACTCGGCCAGGATCAGGCCCACTTGCCCGGAGTCCCAGTCTCCCGCCTGTCTTCCGGTCAGGATAAGATCATACTCGCCGATCTTTTGGATCGCCCGGGAAAGCACGTAAGCCACGGAATTACTGTCAAGCCTTTCGAAGGCCGGGTCTTCGATGAGGATCAGGGCGTCGGCCCCGGCGGCCAGGGTCTTTCGGAGGACCGTATCCGAGACCTTCCGGCCCATGCTCAGGACGGTTATCTTTCCCCCCACCTCTTCCTTTATCTTGATGGCCGCTTCCAGGGCATTTTCATCATAGGGGCTGATGACATCCGGGGCGTCGACGATGACCTCTTTTTTCTCCACATTGACCGTAACGTTCGAGAAGGGCGCCTCCGGGTCCGGAATCTGTTTGGCACAGACGATAATGTGCATTTCTTTCATGATCACTCCTCCAATTTCTTTACCAAGGCCGGTATGAGCACCTTATAATCTTCCACAACGCCGTAATCGGCGACTTTAAACATATTGCAGCCGGGGTCCGTATTGATGGCGATGATCTTCTTGGACCTGATCATGCCCACCAGATGTTGAATGGCTCCGGATATCCCGACGGCCACATAGATATCCGGGGCAATGATCGAACCGGTCAATCCGACCTGGTGATCGGAGGACAGCCAGCATTTATCAACCACCGGACGGCTGCAACCGACCATGGCCACATTCCCCGAGGATTTGTTCAGGGCCGCGGCCAGGGATCGGAGCATTTCAAAATCCTCTTTCTCCACGACTCCTCTTCCGCCGGAGATGACTACATGGGCCTTGTCCAATTCGACCACTTGTTCCGGGACGGTCTTGAGCGACCTGACCTTGATGATCGATTCATCAAGATCGGGAACCAGCCCAACCAGTTCACTCTGGGCGGTCACCGTTTCCATGGGCTCAAAGGTATTTTTCCGGACGGTGACCATCTGGGGAAGACCGGCGCACTTCAAGGCGGCAATGGCGTTACCCCCGTAAATGGGCTTGGTGCGTACAAGAAGGCCGTCCTGGGGATCGATCTTGAGGCCGATGCAATCGGTGGTCAGCCCCGTTTTCAACCGAAAAGCCAGCCTGGGGGCCACTTCCTTTCCCACGAAAGAATGGCTCATGAGAAAAATCCTGGGCTCAATTTTTTTACTTAACCACTCCAAGGCCGCGACCCAGGCGTCCGGCTGAAAGCCTGCAAGCATTGGGTGTTCCAGTTTGTAAATCTTCTTCAGTCCGTAGGCGGCGACCGATTCCGCTATGGAGGAGGTTTCATCTCCCGCCACTACGGCTGTAGCTTCAATACCCAGGTCCTTAGCCAGGTCGCTTGCCCCTCGTATGAGTTCAAGGGTCGTCTTATCAGCCAATCCTTCTTTGGACTCAACCAACAGCAAAATTTCGCTCATCGTAACCTAACCTCTCTATTTCTGATTGTTTTTTGGCATCAATTTAGCTTTTTGAGAAATATTCCCAAAATCCCTCCCGGCCTCCCTTTGTCAAAGGGAGGAGACAAGCTTCCCCCTTTGGAAAAGGGGGATTGAGGGGGATTTAGCCCTTTGGATCGAAAAGTTGGTACTTTTTCCAAGATTGTAAGTTGCCCAAAGAGGGTGCATTTTCTTTCTATTCCAATGACTGCAAGACCAGTTCATTGAGATCCATGACCTTCAGTTGACCTTCTAAACCGATGGTCTTTAGGGCATCTTCCAGCATGATAAGACACAAGGGACAGGCCGTGATCAGGACCTCCGCCCCGGTCGCCCGGGCTTCTTTGATCCTGATCTCGCTCATTCTGGCCTCACCATGCAGATCCGACCCTTGCCACATCCTTCCTCCTCCTCCGCCGCAGCAGAGACTGTCGGCACCATGGTGGGCCATCTCGATGAGATTCACGCCGGGGATGGAGCGAAGGATTCCCCGCGGCTCCTCAAAGATGCGGTTGTGCCGCCCGAGATAGCAGGGATCATGATAGGTCACGTTAAGGTTCCCAGCGTTTTTTAACCTGAGTCTCCCCTGGGCGATAAGCTCGCCTAAAACCAAAGGATAGGGCTTTACCCCAAAACGCCTTCCCGAATATTCATTTTGAAAGCTGTGAAAACAATGCGGAGAGGAGGTCACCATCTCCTCGATCCCGTACTGATCAAAGAGGTTCAGGCAGTTCTCCATCTTCTCCTGAAACAGACCGACTTCTCCGACCACCCTGGCGATGTCACCGCAACAGGGCTCTTTTTCGGCCAGAATCCCGAAAGGCACGCCGGCCCTTTTCAGGAGCTCCGTAAAGGACTTGGCTATCTCCTGGGCCCGGGCATCATAGGAAGTCGTGCAGCCCACAAAGTAGCAAAGGGGCTTCTCATTTCCTCCTCTGGTCAGGACAGGGATATCCAGGCCCTTGGCCCAGGCCGCCCTGTCCCTCTTGGAAGCCACCCAGGGATTCTCGTAATTAAAAAGCCTTTCCAGGGTCTGGTTCATCAGGTCGGGCACACCTTTTCCCTCTTCGACCAGCAGGGCCCGTTTTTTGGAAACGACCTTGAAGGCGGCACCGTAGACAGGGCAAACTTCCAGACAAGCGGCGCAGGTAGTACAGTACCAGGGCGTTTTGTTATCCATGGGCTGCCGCCCCTTGTTTAGAAACCGAATATCTCCAACCCGAGAATGCTCCTGCCAGAGGAGCCGGCGCTGGGCCTGGACAAAATCGCGGGGGGCGAAAGGCTCACCGGCCCCGGCCGAGGGACAGACCTGGGCGCAACGTCCGCAGCGCATGCAGGCATCAAAGAACACGGCCTCCCCAATATCCGGTGCTTCGACCCCTTCCTCGGCCGCTGGAGACATCTTTTCAGTTTCCCCGGCGGAATGATGGAGGTAAAAGGCCGTCGGTCCCCCGATGAGGTGAAACAGTTTGGTAAAAGGGATCAGGGCGATGAATCCCAGGCTCAGCACGGCGTGACCCCACCACAGATAGGGATAGGCCGGTCCCGCCGCCTTAGCGGAGATTAAACCGGCCATCAATGACCCGACAAAGGACCAATGAGCCCAGGGCGGTTTTTGGGCCGCCAGTCTGGCCCCTTCCAAAAAGAAACCCGACAGGACCACCACCAGCAACCATAGAGGCACCAGGGCGTCTTCCAACCGGCGTTCAAGCCTCGGGATACGCTGAAGGTACCGGCGCACCAGGGCCCAGACAAGCCCGGCCAAGAGGATAAGCCCCCCGATCTCCATGGATGTTTCAAAAAGAAGATAGCGCCACCCCGTCAGGTAGGGGTGCACATACTCGTGGATGGCCAGCAGGGAAGTGCCGATGAACAAAATGACAAATCCCCAGAAAATAAATAAGTGCATGAGGCCGGCGGACAGATCCCCCTTAAAGGCACCCCGTCCTAAAAAAGTATCCAGGATGGTTTGCTTTCAGGGCCTGTCGTGAAAAAGCGGTCCTGCTTCCCGGTGCGCTTTTCAGCCAGACCCATACATGAGCGGCAACACCGATAAGGAGCAGACCCACGGCTAAAGCAGCAATAACATAGAAGACCCAAACGTCCCCGATCTCCCAAAACAATTCCCTTCCCGGTGTCATGAAAACGCTCTCCATCAAACGGAACGGCTTCGCAAAAAGCCCACTCGTCCCGCCTTTCCTCGGAATCCGTTCCTCTTTCATCATGGAAGCAAACTTCCCCCTACGCCTCATTCTTCAAGCTTCAAGGTCACGGTCCTCAAGATCTCGGGCCTTACCTGACGCATAGAAGAATAGGCCTTATTTAAAACTGCTCTTCATAACGGTTCGCTACAGGGTTAAAACTTCTTCATCATCTCGGACATGAGGTAGGGGACCTCAATGCGGCCCGTGGGGGCCAGAATCCGGCTGCTGTAGTCCGTGGCATACTTATTTTTCAGGGTCCTGACCAATTTTCTGAAGAGGGCCGTATCGATGGCCTTGGCGATATCCACGATACTTCGGCCCGTTGCTTCGGCTAAGATCCTCGGTCCGGCGCCGACGACCAGACGCCAGCCCCCGGTAAAGGGGACCTTTAATTCTTCCAGCCCCGGCAGACACTCTTCCCGGACAAACTTCAAATGGTCCTCTTCCTTACCCCGAAGGATATTATAATAATGGGTGAATTTCCAAACCCCGGTCTGGATCCGGTAAGGTCCTTCCTGAATGCGTCCGGTTGGGACATAGACTTTATTACAATATTTCCAGACGTATTCCAGCAATTGGTCGGAAAGAAGCCGGTACTCCCGGGACGAAAGGGTCCGGCGTAAATTCTCGGTTTCATCGACCGTCGCCACCGCCACGATTCTCGGGCCTTCCCCGACCGCCACATAATAACCGCCCACTAACTGTATCCCCAGATTCTGCAGGGTCGGATTGTACTCATGGGTGACGAAAGAGGCATATTCATCAAACTTACCGGGAATCACATCCCAATGTTGAACAAACAGGATGGCCATACGTTCTCCTTTTCCAGCACCACGAATAGAGATGTCTAAAAAAATATTGACCTGAAAAAATTTTAACCGGCTCCTTCATTTAAACATGCGGGTCATCAATTCAGCCAGATATTCGGCTTCCTTTTCTTTGACCTTGGCGTATTTAGCCGGCCGGGCCTGGACCCAATAAAGATTTTCAGGAATGGACTGGTGGCGATCCAGGACCCATTCCATATCCTGGGGGCACTGGAAATGGGCCTCCACCTCTTTGGCGATCCGCACGATTTCTTTTAATTCTTCCATTTCGACACAGGGTTTATCCTGAACCTCCGCCGGGACATCCGCGGTTATGGTCCCCGCGTTATGATAGACAACCATCTTCGTTTTTCGGTTAATCGTACTTTCCACATCCTCATCTTCTTTATCGACGATAAACTGATCGGGATTAATCTCTCCGCTGACCACGCTCTCGCCCAATCCCCAATTGCCTTCCACCACCACCTTGGAAATATCTCCGCTGGTCGGCAGGACCGTCAAGACCACTCCGGCCGATTTGGCTTCAACCATCTTCAGGACGGCTATGCCGATGGGGGCCTTTTCCATGGCCATCCCTTTTTCCAGCCGAAAGGCGATGGCCCGGGTGGTAAAGGCGCTTCCCCAGACCTGGATCACCTTTTGGACTACCGATTCTTTCCAGCGGACATTCAGATAACTCTCCATCTGACCGGGCATGCTCACGGCGCCGCTGGAACGAACGGCCACGGAAAGCTCTTTCCCTCCGGCCCGTTCTTTGAGCTCATCGTAATACCGGAATAATTCCTCTTTCATGTCCGGGGGCATTTCCTTGGACTCGATCATGTTCCGGATAGCCTGGCTGGCCTTGATCTGCTGTTGGACTTCCTTTAAATGGTCCTGATTTTCCCGGACGTAGCGGCGGATTTCCTCGCCGGCCCCGGTTTCGGCCATAAACCGTTCATACCCTTCGACGGATATGGCGAATCCCGGGGGAATGCGCATGCCTAACCGGGTCATCTCCCCCAGGTTGGCACACTTTTTCCCCACCAGATCGTTATGGCTGCTGTTTAGTTCTTCGAACCAATATAACCATTTCGTACCCATGAAATCACTCCCCCGCTGCAAAATCCCCGAACCGTCAAGATTAAACTATCCCTATAGGCCCCGGGTTCGACTCTGCGATCTCAACGCCTTGGCGGTGAAAAATTATTTTTTGGTTTGGGTGTAAGGTTATTTGTCCAGAATAAACACGGCCCCCATATTGGCATCCACCTTAATCCTCTGGCCTGACTTGATCTTGGCCGTGCCCTCAAAGACGTTCATGACCACCGGGATCCCGTATTCTCTTCCGACAATGGCCGCGTGGGAGAGACTGGCCCCGCGGTCAACGACCACGCCCTTGATCATGGAAAAGACCGGCGTCCAACTGGGTGAGGTACTGGCCGCCACCAGGATGTCTCCCTGTTCGACCAGATGGAGTTCATCTTCGTTCAAGATAACCCTGGCCGGGCCTTCGGCCACCCCGGGGGAACCGCAGGTCCCATAAAGATCGGCCTTGAGTTCCGGACGGACCTGGGGCATGGAACCGACGACGACCTTAAGGGCAATGGGATCCATCGATTGGACCAGGACTCCCATGGCCATATCCAGGTCAAAACCCTCTTTTAAGAAGGCCGGCGGGTTGGGGTTTTTCTGCCATTCCTGCCAATCGGCCTTTCGACGGTCCACAATGTAGCGCAGATTAAACTGGTCGGGATTGATCCCGGCCCTGCGGACCTCATCGGGGATCAGAAAGAAGATATCGTCGGCATCGTTGATGGTCTCTTTCTGGGCGAAACGCCGGCCAAGCCCCAAAGCACTCCGCCGCATCATGGCATGGGTATACAGATCCAGGTAATGATCATGTTCTTCGCTGAAGACCCCGCTTTTCTGGGCCAGGACCATCAAGCGTTCAAACCAGCTCCGTTGCTCCTGGGGAACTTTGGACAAAACCGTCTTTTCCGCCTCTTTGCGCTGTTGGGTAATTTTTCCCCTCTCTTCTTCGAGGTTAAAGCCGCCTCCTTTTTGGAGAAACTGTTTGACATTGACTAAGGCCGGGGTCGGATCTTCCACCCAGGTCGGCATATTCATCTCGGACATGCGTTGCATGCGCCAGCCGTCTTCATTCATGAAGGCCATGAAGGCCTTCATAAAATCCCGGCCCTTGGGTGATTCTTCGAGACGGCTGCGGATTTCAGAGGGCTTGCTCTCTAAGAAGACATCGGCCAAGCCCATCTTCCCGGGCCTTTTTGGAAAACTCCCAGAGGCGGCGATCCACCTGAAAGACCTTGTTGTCGAATCCTGAGACCAGATTATGAAAGAGCGGCGATGTATCGTCTATTCCGGCCATTTCCCGGCACATATTTTCAAAAAGGATATAGGCCGTATAGGTGCCGTACATCATATACATATGGATTTCCCACATGCGTCGACAGGTGTTGATGGTCTCTTCAAAATTGTCCAGAAGTTCAATGTTGGAAGCCTTGTCCGGATCCAGGGCCTTCAGCTTTTCATAACGCCCTAAAATCTCCTTGACGAATCCCCCCCACAAACCATCATAATCTTCGATAAAAGGGAGGATGGCCTTGCGAAATTCCGCTTCTCTCCTTTGTTTTTCCTCCTCGCTGTGGACCAGCAGCAGGGTCAGGTATCCACCCCCGTTGTGGAAACGCCAATCCCAGCCCTTGACCGTCGGCAGGCTCAACTTTTCCGCCCCGTATTGCATACCGTGGCGGCAGAAGTTGATCCAAAACCAACCAAACATGGGGGTCCAGGGCGGGACGGAATGGGTGCCATCCAAAAACCAGGCTGGCGATTGGGCAAAATCTCTTTCTGGGTCAAATTCCAAACCGGGGACGACATCATACACTTTCATGGTTCCTCCTCCTTATGGTGGTTATTAATAGGGTCTCTATGAGACCCGGGGTTGCCCGAATCGCTTAACCAAGTTGGATGAACACCCTGCCCTGACTAAGGTTTTGAGAACGGCCGTCGCCCTCTCCCCTCGGCAAAAAGGGATTGGGGTTTAATGCATGGCCCGGCCTCCATCGATCAACAGCGTCTGCCCGGTAATAAAATCACTTTCCGAAGAGGCCAGGAAAATGGCGGCCCCCACCAGGTCTTCCGGCCTTTCCAATCTTTTTAACGGGGTTTTGGAAACATCATACTTGGAGACATCGGCCAGACCCCGGCTGGCCTCGGTATCGGTGAAACCCGGGGCGATGCAATTGATACCGATATTATGGGGCCCCAGTTCCACGGCCAGGGCCCGGGTCAGACCGATGATGCCCCCCTTGGAGGCCACGTAATGGGCAAACCCGGTGGATCCGGTAAAAAAGACTTCCGAGGCCAGATTGACGATCTTTCCATAGCCCTGATCCTTCATGAAGGGGAAGACGGCCCGGGTGGACAAAAAGGCCCCTTTGACATTCACGTTCATGACCAGGTCCCATTCCTTAAGGTCAATTTCAAAAAAAGGTTTTCTTTTGATCCCGTCGTAGATGGCCGCATTATTGAGCAGGATATCGACACGGCCGAATTGGTTTATCGTTTCCCGGGCCATCGCCAGGGTATCTTCCTCAAGGGCCACATCGGCTTGAATCATTTCCGCTTCTCCGCCCATGGAGCGGACCATCTTGACCGTTTTCTCCAGGTTGTCCATGTCCTTGCGGGTCACGGCCATGACTTTTGCCCCCTCACGGGCCAAACCCAGACAAAAGGCCCGGCCCAAGCCTTTGGCCGCACCGGTCACCAGAGCTACCTTATCAGTCAGACGCATAGATTTCCTTCCCTTCCAAAATTAAGGTACAAGGTGCAAGGTTTAAGGTTTAAGAAAAACTGCGCACCTTGCACCGTTGTTGATCTTCTTTTCGTTTGTTGACCCTTCATGGCCTGTCAGGGCACCACGAATCATGAAAAAGGGTTTTTCCGGACCTTGAACCTACTTGAACCTTGAACCTTAAACCCCATATGAGCAAGTTCAATGCCAAAAACCGGAAAAAGAAAAGTGATTAAATTCAGGTTGTTATTTTGAAGGGTGTCTGTTTGACTGGTGACGGTCCTGGAAAATCCTTTACCAGGCCCGGCAAGTTCTTTGCCGGTTTGCCACTAAACCGAAAGATGATATTTTCGAATCTTAGTCCTCAAAGTAGGCCGTGAAATTTTTAACAATTTGGCGGCCTGGGTCAGGTTGCCCTGCGCTGTTTTTAAAACTTTTTTTATAATTTCCTCTTCGGCTTCACCCAAGGAGGAAACAGGCGGACGGTCGTGGGGAAGCCGTTGGCTGCGATTAAGAATCTCTTTGACCGTTTCCTCCAGGATGACCTCTTCCTTGCCCAGGATGCAGGCCAGGGTCAGGAGATTTTCCAGTTCCCGCACATTTCCCGGCCAATCATAGTCGATCAACAATTGAACCGCCCGGTCCTCGATCTTTAAAACGCCGGTATGATGTTCGCGATTGATTTTGTGAAGGAAGTGCTGGATCAGCAAAGGGATATCTTCACGACGTTCCCGTAATGGAGGGATATAAGCGGTCAGGACTTTGAGCCGGTAATAGAGGTCCTTCCGGAACTTCCCCTGGGCGATGGCCTGATAGAGGTCCCGGTTGGTGGCCACGACGATCCGGGCATTGGATTTTTTTTGAGAAGTCCCGCCGATGCGATGGTATTCTTTGTCCTGCAGAAAACGCAAGAGTTTGCCCTGCATGGACAGTGGAAGATCGGCGATCTCGTCGAGGAAGATGGTCCCCTCGGCGGCCATTTCAAACAAGCCCCGCTGGCTTTCAATTGCCCCGGTAAAAGACCCTTTTTCGTGGCCGTAGAGGGTGCTTTCCGAAAGGGTCTCGACAATGGTGGTACAATCCACGGTAACAAAGGGACCTTCCCGGTGGGGGCTGTTTTGATGGATCACCTGGGCCATCAGTTTCTTTCCCGTTCCCGTCTCTCCTCGAATGCCGACCGAGGCGGTCGTATTGGAAATCATGCCGATAAATTTATAGATATCCCGCATGGCCTTGCTCTGGCCGATCAGGGTGAAACCGGGCAAAGAAAAGGATTCCGGTTCTTTCAGCGGAGAAATTTTTTCGTTTAAGGTCAGGACCCGGATGGCCTTTTGTATTTTGTGGTCCAGCTCTTCGAGGTCGATATCTTCCAGGACATAATCGTAGGCCCCCAATTTCATGGCCTGGATGGTCGTATTCATATCCTGATGGGTAGAAAAAAGGATGGTCTTGGATTGGGGTAATTCCTGCTGAAGGCGTCTGAGTATTTCCAGCCCGATCATGTCGGGTAGATGAGCCCCTAATAAAACCATAGGGGGTTTGCAGGCCCGGAGCATGGACAAACCCTCTTCTCCGTTGTCGGTTATTTTAACCTCATACCGATCCTTAAAAAAACGAGAAAGTCTTTCCTGAAAAGAAGGACTTCCCCCCATGATCATCAGTTTCCGCATGATCGGTTTCCCGGGTTTGTCCCGGGCTTCACGTTCTGACACTTTTTTCTCCTGCATATTTAGTTTTCATAGCATAAATTCATAAAAACGTCAATTCGGCCGGGATGACTCTGCCCGTGAACCTTCGGACTGCACTATCTTTCTTTTTCCGGCTTGACCCGAAACCTTCGCTATCGTATAGTCCATTTGATTCTTCTCTCCATGGGTTGGGAGAAAGAGGCTTTCACTTGAATCCTCGAATCCTTGACCCCTTGAATCCTTACTAACTCTGAAACTTTTTTTGGAGATGATCCGTCATAATTATGGAATGGTCTGATTTTATTGCAGCGCTTTTTCGGCTGGCCGAACCTTACCTTGCTGTCCGGAACGACCTTCCCCATTCCCGAATTTCTCACCAATTTTCCCTTAGCTTAATGAGCAAGGAAGGGGGGACCCGGCGGATCGTGGAACCGGCCGTGATTCTCCACGACGTAGGCTGGTCGAAACTGACCCCGGAACAGATCAAAATCGCCTTCGGGGTCCGGGCCGGCGGGGAGGAAGCCGACCGGCTTAACCGCATCCATGAAGTCGAAGGTGCGGTCATTGCCGGCCGATTGTTGAAAGGCCTGGACTATGATCCGGTTCTTATCACACAGATCACCCGCATAATCGGGCGTCATGATTCCGGGAGCTCTCCTGATTCCCTTGAGGAAAAAATACTCAAGGACTCGGATAAGCTCTGGCGTTTTTCCGGTTTCGGCTTCTGGAATGAGATTGAAAGACAGGGTCTGGATTCCCTTGAGCTGTACCGGTATCTTGAGGAGCGGCGGCCGGCCTGGTTTTTTTTGCCTGCCGCCTTGTCCCTGGCCAAAGAAGAATTGAAGGCTCGAGCCCAGGAAATTACCGATCGATCCGGTCCCACCGTCCCCTGATGTTCATTCTTCCAGCGGTTGTTCTAAAACTCGATCGGTCACTTGGTCGAGCAGGCGATCCGACCGGCCCCTGTCGCCTTTTTGGAAAATTTCTCGCCGTTACCTCAATTCTCTTACCTGTTCATCCATAAATGTTTTCTGAATCAGGGCCATACTCCGAAACCTCCGTCTTCTTCAGAGCCTGACAACTTAGGGTGGCACCTTTTGAACGATAAGTGATAGCGGAATTTTTTTTCTTGACAGAAATAGGCATCGGTTTATTATAGTGAATTATAATTCACTTTATGGTCGATCATGCGAGCTGAAAAACAAACCAGCGAAGTTCGAAAAAGGCAGATTGCCAAGGCGGCCATGGCCCTGATCGCCGGGCAGGGCATGAAAGGATTAAGCGTCGCCGCCGTGGCCCGAAAGGTGGGCCTGGTCCCTTCGGCCCTTTACCGCCATTTCAAGGGGAAAGAAGAAATCCTGGAGGCGACCATTGAACTGGTCCGGGACCTGCTGCTGGAAAATGTCCGGGTGGTGCGGCAGGAATCCAATAGGCCCCTGGAACAACTCCGGCTGCTCTTGATGCGTCATATCCAGATGGTGCGGGAATTCCAGGCCATACCCCGGATCGTTTTTTCCGAGGAGATATCCGCCTCTCATCCACTGCGAAAGGAGGCCATCTATAAAATTTTAACGGAATATCTCGAACAGGTAGCCGAAATAATCATTCAAGGTCAACGGCTCGGCCAAATCAATCCCGCCCTTGATCCGAAGACGCTTTCGGTTTTATTCTTGGGAGTCGTTCAGCCTCCGGTGGTCCTCTGGTATTTAAGCAACGGCCAATTTGAGGCAACCAATCAGGCGGAAAAGGCCTGGAAGATCTTTAAGAAAGCCATTCAGGCAGAAAAACCCCAAACCCGTTTCCTTAAAAAAGAAGGCCCTCCATTGGGCCAAAAATAAATAAGGAGGTTATTCCATGCTACCGATCGGTCCCCTCATGATCGAACACCGGCTGATCGAAAAGATGATCGCAGTGATCAAAAAAGAAATCGACCGGTGTGAACAGCAAAACAGGATTAACCCTGAATTCGTCGATTCGGCCGTTGATTTCATTCGTGTGTACGCCGACCGATGCCACCACGGAAAGGAAGAAGACATCCTCTTCCGTGACTTAAACAAAAAACCCTTATCCGATGAACATAAACGGATCATGGAGGAATTGATTGAAGAACATCGCCAGGGCCGAAAGACCGTCGCCGATTTGGTGGAAGCCAAAGGCCGATACCTGAGAGGGGTCCCGGAGGCCTTACCCTTTATGCTCGACCGGATGAGATTTCTGGTGGACTTCTATCCCAGGCATATCGAGAAAGAGGATAAGCATTTTTTTCTGCCCATCATGAATTATTTCAGTCCGGATGAAAAAGAGGCCATGCTCAAGGAAGAATGGGAATTTGATAAAAACCTGATCCACCTGATCTACAAAAATAAGTTGGCCGAAGCAAAAGATCGGTCGGTTTCCAAATAACCCATCTAAACGGATAAAAAGGAGGACCCCATGAAAGTATTCATCGATGAAGACGAATGTATTGGTTGTGGAACCTGTGTCGAACTTTGTCCGGATGTTTTTCAGATGAACGAGGAAAAAGAAAAGGCCGAGGTGATCCTGACTGAAGGAGGGCCGAAAGAGTGCATCGAGGAAGCAATCGACTCCTGTCCGGTGTCCTGCATCCATTGGGAAGAAGAGGAATAAGATATCGTACGGAAATAGAGTTCGGGTTTAGAGTTCGGGGTAAACCAATTTTCATGCTTCGGGGCCCGCTGAGGCATGAGGGTTTAATAAAGGATCACAGCCATGAAGAAAAAAATAATCATCCCTCTCCTGGTGATCATCGCCGGGGTGGTTGTCGGGGTTTTCTATTTTAAAAATCATCAGACCCCGGTACAGAATATCATCCGCGTTTCGGGGAATATCGAGGTTACCGACGTGGAAGTCGGTTTTAAGATTCCGGGGCGGGTGGAAAAACGTCTGCTCTCCGAAGGGGAGATGTTTAAGGCCGGGCAAGTGGTGGCCCGATTGGACAGCCAGGACTTGGCCCAGGAAGTCGCCCAGAGAAAGGCCCAGGTGGCCGCCGCCCAGGCGGCCTTGACCGAGTTAAAGACAGGTTCACGGCCCGAAGAGATCGGCCAGGCAGCCGCCGTCTTGGAGCGGACCCAGGCCGACGGGGAGCGGGCCAGGATTGAATTCGAAAGACAAAAAAGATTATACGAACGGGAAGTCATTTCAACCCGTGAATACGACCAGGCCAAAACCACCTTTGAGGGGACCGAGGCCCGCATTCGGGAAGCCAGGGAAGGTTTGATCTTGGTCCGAAAAGGCCCCCGTCAGGAGAAAATCGACCAGGCCAAGGCTGCCCTGGACCAGGCCAAACAGGTCCTGGCCCTGGCCGAAACCCGGATGGGGTATTCGGTCCTGCTCGCCCCCATTTCCGGGATCGTCCTGTCCGAGAATGTCGAGCCGGGCGAATATGTCTCCCCGGGTACACCGATTATCACGGTTGGGGACCTCAGCCGGGTCTATTTACGGGCCTACATCAATGAAACCGATTTGGGACGGGTCAAGCTGGGGCAAAAGGTGCGCGTCCTTACCGACACCTTTCCAGGCAAGGCCTATGAAGGAAAAATAACCTTCATCGCCTCCCAGGCCGAATTTACCCCCAAGAATGTTCAAACCGAGAAAGAACGGGTAAAATTAGTCTATCGCATCAAGGTGGATATCCCCAATCCTCAACTGGAGCTAAAACCGGGCATGCCGGCCGATGGGGAGATACTGTTGAAATAAACTTAATGAACACCCCTTCTTACGAGTTAAGGCTTCAAAAAATTCCCCCCTTTGAAAAAGGGGGGAAGGGGGGATTTAAAAAGAGGCGATGGATGCTGCATTACGCTGCTAATCTTAAGGGTCTGGCCCGAGAATTACGTAAAGAACCAGACCGACAGCGAAAAGCATGTTTGGGTCTCATCTTCGAGGCAAACAATATTGGGAGATCATAAATTTCGATCGGCAGACAGCCAATTGGACACTATATTGTGGATTTTTTTGGACCGAGAGTAACGATTGATAATTGAAGTGGATGGAGTCGCAGCACATGAGCAAAGTAACCACTTTCAAAAGGATTCAGAATCGAGATGCATTTCTGGTTGGACTGGGTCTCAGGGTATTATCGAGTATTGAAGTTCGAGTGGTATTAATCGAAACAGCTGCTGAGTTGGAAGCTCGTCTAAAGAAACGATATTTGAAGAACATCTAGAAAATCGAAAACTCCCACCCTAACCCCCCTTTTTCAGAGGGGGGGAAGGAAGAAAGAATATATCTAAAATGGCGGCTGCCATAAAAACCCAAAACTGACCAAATCCTTTAACGGCCTGACCGCGGTGGACAGCCTGACCTTGTCAGTCGCCGAGGGCGAGATCTTCGGCCTGGTGGGCCCGGACGGGGCCGGCAAGACGACGACCATGCGTTTGCTCACCGCCATTATGGAACCCACCTCCGGGGAGGCCTGGATCGTCGGCCGCCAGACTGTAAAGGAGGCCGAGGCCATCAAGGAAGAAATCGGCTACATGAGCCAGCGCTTCGGACTTTACCCGGACCTGACGGTCATGGAAAATATTCAATTTTATGCCGACATTTACGGGGTTCCCAAAAAAGACCGGAGAGAAAAGATCGACCGTCTGCTGGGTTTCAGCAACCTGACCCCCTTTAAAAAACGGCTGGCCGGCAATCTCTCCGGCGGGATGAAGCAAAAGCTGGGTCTGACCTGCGCCCTGATCCATACCCCCAGGGTGCTCTTTCTGGATGAGCCGACCAACGGGGTGGACCCGGTTTCCCGGCGGGACTTCTGGCGCATCCTCTATCAGTTGCTCCAGGAAAAGGTGACCATTTTTGTCTCCACCGCCTACCTGGATGAAGCGGAACGCTGCAACCGCATCGGACTGATGCATCAAGGGAAAATCATCGCCCTGGGGACACCGGAAGAGGTAAAGCAATTGATGAAGGGGACGATCCTGGAGATCCGGTGCAACCAGCCGCGACGGGTTAAGGCCTTGTTACGGGAACAATATCCCCCCGATGCGGTGGGCCTGTTCGGCGATCGGGTTCATCTGGTAACCGAGGACCCGGAAAGGGATTCGCAGGCCGCCGAAAAAATGATTGGCCAGGCCGGATTATCCTGTTTTGGGCATCCGTCCTATTGAACCCTCCCTGGAGGATGTCTTTATCTCTGTTCTGGGTGAAGAGAAAAGAGGACTCGGCCCATGGACCCAGGGAATAGCGTAAAGGCCGTTGTCGTTAAAGACCTGGAAAGGCGCTTCGGCAGCTTTCTGGCCGTGAATCGCGTCAGCTTTGAAGTGGACCAGGGAGAAATTTTCGGCTTCCTCGGCCCCAACGGGGCCGGTAAATCAACGACCATCCGCATCCTCTGCGGGATCCTGGCCCCCAGCGGCGGGTCGGGGACGGTGGCCGGATTCGATATCGTCAAGGAGGCGGAAAAGATCAAGGCCCATATCGGCTACATGAGCCAGAAATTTTCCCTTTACGAGGACCTGACCGTGGAGGAAAACATCAATTTTTACAGCGGTATTTATAATATCCCCGAGGCCAAGAAAAAGGACCGCAAGGAATGGGTCATCGAGATGGCCGGTCTTAAGGAACACCGGAAAACCCGCACGGCCCTGCTTTCCGGGGGCTGGAAACAACGTCTGGCCCTGGGCTGCGCCATTCTCCATGAGCCGCCGATTATTTTTCTGGATGAGCCCACCTCCGGGGTGGACCCCATCAGCCGCCGCCGGTTCTGGGATTTGATCTATGAGCTTTCCGGCAAAGGGGTTACGGTTTTCGTGACCACCCATTACATGGATGAGGCCGAATATTGCGACCGCATCGGTTTGATTTATCGGGGGGAACTGATCGCCCTGGGGACCCCGGAGGTCGCTCAAGACCCGAGTTGATGCAGGAAGACGTCCTGGATGTGCAGTGCGACCGACCGCAGGAGGCCATGGCCGTTATCGAGAAGATTCGCCGGGGTTAAAGAGGCCGCCCTTTTCGGCAAAGGGACTTCACATCGTGGTGGAGAATGCCGACAGCGCAGTCGAGGATGATCAGCCAGACGCTTGATCGATCATGGCTATCGAAGTGTTCGCGAATAGAAAAGATCATCCCCTCCCTGGAAGACGTTTTTGTTTCCTTGATCGAGGCCCGGGACCGGCTGGAGCAGCCCCAAGCAGAGGTGCGGACATGAGGCTGATGCGCATCTGGGCCATGGCCCGCAAGGAATTCATCCATATCTTCCGGGACCCCCGAAGCCTGGGCATGGGCATCGCCATCCCGATGATCATGCTGATCCTCTTCGGCTATGCCTTGACCCTGGATGTGGACAAAGTCCCTCTGGTCATCTGGGACCAGAATCGTTCCCAGGCCAGCCGGGAGTTTATCAGCCATTTTTTAGGTTCCCGTTATTTTTCCCTCCAGGGGTATGTGGACCGGTATCAGGAAGTGGAAAAGGCCATCGATTCCCGCCGGGCCCTGGTTTCCCTGATTATTCCGACGGACTTTGCCGGCCGTCTGTCGGCCGGCAAACCGGCCAAGGTGCAGTTGATCGTCGATGGAAGCGATTCCAATACGGCCACCATCGCTTCCGGCTACGCCGAAGTGATCGTCAGCACCTTTTCCCAGGATATTGTCCTGGAGCATTTCAAAAAAAGGGGGGGCGGCTCCCCGCCATCCCCATTGAATTACGGCCCCGGGTCTGGTTCAACGCCGACCTGGAATCCAGAAATTATATCATTCCCGGGCTGATTGCCGTCATCATGATGGTCATCGCCGCCTTGCTGACCTCGCTGACCGTGGCCCGGGAATGGGAACAGGGGACCATGGAGCAACTCATCTCCACGCCGGTCAAGGCCCCGGAGCTGATCGTCGGGAAACTGATTGCCCTATTTTGCATCGGCCTGTTTGATGTTCTTTTGGCCGTGCTTATGGGAGAGTTTCTTTTCCATGTACCGCTCCGGGGCAACGTGGCCTTGATCTTCGGCCAGGCCGCCATCTTTCTGATCGGGACCTTGTCCCTCGGTCTGTTGATCAGCATCGTCACCAAGAGCCAGTTGCTGGCCAGCCAGTTGGCCATGGTGGCCACCTTTTTGCCGGCCTTTTTGCTTTCCGGTTTTGCCTATCCGATCCGCAGTATGCCCACGGTATTGCAATGGATCACCTATCTCGTCCCGGCCAAGTATTTCGTCATCCTTTTAAAGGGCATTTATCTTGAAGGGGGTCGGCCCGAGGGTTTTGTGTGTGGAGGGGATTTTTTTGGCTGTTTTTGGCCTGGTCATGTTTGTCCTGGCCAACAGGAAATTCAAAAAAAAGCTGGTCTGATCATGTTCGGACGGCTCAAACAGATCCTGATCAAAGAATTCATCCAGATCTTCCGGGATCCCCGGTCCCGGGGGATCGTCTTTATCATGCCCATCTTCCAGATGGTTATCTTCGGATATGCCGTGACCACCGATGTCAAGCACGTGGCCACCGGCATCTATGACCTGGATAACAGCGTGGCCAGCCGGGAGGTGGTCGCCCGGTTCGTCCATTCCGGCTATTTTGATGTCGAGGCCTGGGTCAGCCGGGAGGACCAGATCCGGGAATTGGTGGACCACGGCCGGGTTCAGGCCTTGATCCGCCTGAATAAGGGCTTTGAGGAAGACCTGAAGGCCGGGAGAAAAGGGGTCATTCAACTGATTGTGGACGGGACGGATTCCAATACGGCGGCCATCGTCCTGAACTACAGCAACAAGATCGTCGCCCAGTATTCTCAGGAGATTCTGATCCAACGATTCCTGCGGCTCGGCGGTTCCAGCCGGAAACTGAGTCCAGGTGGAATTGGAGATCGCGGGCCTGGTTCAATGAAAACCTGGAAAGCCGGAATTTTTACGTGCCCGGGGTGATCGCCCTGCTGGTCATGCTCATCACCCTGTTGCTGACCAGTATGGCCGTGGTCCGGGAGAAAGAGATCGGGACCATGGAACAGATCATGGTCACCCCCATCACCCCCAAGGAATTTATTCTGGGCAAGACCCTGCCCTTTGCCCTGATCAGTTTCGTCGATGTCATCCTGATTACCCTGGTGGCGGTTTTTTGGTTTGAAGTGCCCATCCGGGGAAGCCTGGGGCTGCTTCTTTTGGCCACCAGCCTCTACTTGATGACCACCCTGGGTATGGGACTCTTTATTTCCACGGTCAGCCGGACCCAGCAGCAGGCCATGATGAGCGCCTTCTTTTTTCAATTCCCGGCGGTGCTGCTTTCCGGATTCGTCTTTCCCATTGCCAATATGCCGGAAGTCGTCCAGTGGCTCACCTATCTTAATCCCTTGCGCTATTTCCTGGTGATCATCCGGGGTATTTTTCTGAAGGGCGTGGGCCTGGATATTCTTTGGCCAAACCTGCTGGCCTTGGCCGTCATGGGCTTTCTGATCTTGTGGCTGGCCTCAAAACGATTTCGAAAGACCATGACCTGATGAAATAAAGGTAAACGGTATAAGGTCCAAGGTGTAAGGTTTTTCCTTAAACCTTAAACCCTGACCTCGAACCTTTTTATTTGATTCTTAGTGCCCAAGGGTCACAAGAGGGAGACGCAGATGTTGAAACGAAGCATACTTGTACTGGTCGGCATGGGGATAATCTTTTTGTGGACCTGGGCGGCTTTCCCCGGAGAGGCTGATCCGGCCAATGATCATCCCCTGACCCTGACCGACTGTATCCGGATTGCCCTGGATAAAAACCCCTCCAACCGAATCGCCCGAGAAGGGGTGATCTCGGCCAAAGAGTCCGTCGGCGAGGCCGGGGCACCCTACTATCCGGAGCTGGGCGTGCAGACCGCTTATAGGCGCTTTCAAAGCCATGCCTTTCTCCCGAGCGGTCTTTCCATACCCGGCCACACCATACCCACCATTGTCGGCCCCACCGACGACTGGATGGCCGGACTCAATGCCCGATATACCCTGTTTGACAGCGGTCGGCGGCAGGCCGAATATCAATCGGCCTTAGCCAGACAAGGGGTGGCCGAGGAAGAAAAGGCCCAGGATCATTCAGGACCTGATACTCAGTGTTCATCAGGGTTTTTATGGACTGGCCGCGGCCATGGAAACCCTGGATGTGGCCGGAAAAAACCTGAGCCGGGCCAAGGACCATCTTAGGTTGGCCAAAGAACGCAAGGCTGCCGGAGCGGTTTCCCGGGCCGATGTACTCCGAGTCCAGGTGGAAGTCTCCAACGCCCGGCTGGACCAGGTCAGGGCTGAAAGCCTGGTCCGCATCTCCAAGGGCAGTTTGAATACGATCATGGGTTTGCCCGCGGAAAAGGTTCTGGAAGTCGACCCAAAAACAGAGGAAATTGATTCTCCGGATTCCTTAGACCTATTAAAGTCCCTGGATCAGGCGGTCCATAACCGTCCGGAAATCAAAGCCGCTCTAAAACGCATTGAAGCCCAACAAGGCGGCGTGGAAGCAGCCCGGAGTGCTTTTGGTCCAAAGGTGCGGGCCGAAGGCAGTTACGGCTGGAGGGATTCAAGTTTTCTTCCGAACGATCAAGAGTGGCTGGCCGGGATCACCATCGAATGGCCCCTCTTTACCGGTTTTTCCCGAAAACACCGACTGGCCAAGGCCAAGGCCGAGGTCTTTAAAGAAGAGGCCGAGACCAGGCAGCTCCTTTTAAGGGTAAAACAAGAGGTCTTGAGCGCCCATTCCAGGCTGAAAGAAACCTATGAGGCAGTTCAAACCCATAAAGTTTTGATTCAGGATGCCCAGGAGAGTTTGCGCCTGGCCAAGGAACGCTACGAAGTCGGGGCCGGAACCATCACCGATCTTTTGGATGCCCAAACCGCCCTGGCCCGGGCCCTGGCCACCCGGATTGAAGCCGAATGGGACTATCATACGGCCCAGGCCGTGTTCCGACGCGGCCTGGGTCTGATCGATGAAGAACCCAAATCTCAGTAAGAAGATAATAGGGCATCTTTAACCTACGGGAGACTTAACTGTGGCGCACGATCCTGAAAAATGGTTGCTCAGAAAATGGGGCTTCCTGAGCAGGAAGGATTACGAAGAATTCATCGGGGGAAAACTCAGGGATCTCGACATCCCCGCCCAGGAACTTAAGCTTTCCTTCGATAAAGCGGTTGCGCGTTGGGCCGAGGAATGTCTGGCAGGACAGAACGACCGCTTTGTGGCCAGGGTCGAGTCCCCGCCGCCCAGCCGTGATGGGGTCGGGGGGAGCAACCTCCTGAAACGACCGGCACGGATTGCCGAAAAGGTCCTTAAATCCTGGTTGGACTATGCAGAAAGGGAAAAGGCCACCAAAGAAAACCGCCGGAATAAACCCATCAAAAGACATCATCCGCAAAAATTCCTGCTGACTATTCCCGACACCGTGCGATTTAGAATCGTCTGCAATTATTTGAAGGACCTTCGGTTTATCGATGAAAGGCTGAAGACCTTCATCGAAAACGATCAAAGACTTCAAGCCGTGAACCGGGAAGACCACATTACCGTCCATTATGCTTGGAGCAGGGTCGGCCACCGCGCCGTCGAGCATACCATCCGTTTTAAGGAAATGAGGGTCCACTTTCTTTTTGAAATCCAAATCATGACCCAGTTGCAGCATGCCTGGGACAAAAAGGACCATCACCTCGTCTATGAGCATGTCCGAGCGGGCAGGGGAGATCGGATCCCGGTTCACCTGAAGAACCGGGTGACGGCCATGAGTGAGCTTCTCTTCGTGGCCGACACTATATTCGATGAATTGTTGGAAGAAATCACCCAAATTATGAAAGAAGGTCCCCATGATTAGGATCAGCCAGTCCGGCCACCTGGTCAAAATTCGGAGCAGAGCGACCCAAAGGGAAGAGGTTCTCTTTTTATATATCACCGGAGAAGAACCCCCAGGGGCTTACAAAGCGGTTATCAAGGGTATTCGAGACCTCAAACTACCTCCCTCCTTGAAAGAAAAAACAGAACTGAGGGCCGACGCGGTGGAGGATTTCTCCTCGGTCGAACAACGGCTCTCCGGAATTATCGATTCCCGGATCTACCGGCTCCCCATTATGGCCTTCTACGACCGGGGGAAAAAGGCTTTCAAAGAATCCCTGTTTCTCAGCGGCCTGGGCAATATCGTCGAAAAAGAGGGCACCTTCTTCCCCGTGAATCGCCTTACGGCCGTGGCCACCGGATCGGACTTTTTTGACCGCGAAAAAATCATCAAAAAAATAGGGGATCAATTAGCCGTCCAAAAATCAATCTACCTGTACGGTCCGAGGCGATATGGCAAGACCAGCCTTCTAAAGCAAGTAGAAAGGATGGCCTCTTCGAGCCCCTATCGGCCAAGCATGATCGATTTGGAAAATGTGGCCGGCCCGGGGGAGTTCATCGCCCGATTGGTCTCCGAAATCGAGGGCCTTGGACTCTCCGAGCTGAAAAAGGAGGAGAACTGCTTCGGCCTTATTGATTCCTGGGGAGATCAATGGATGGATCAAGGTTTTGCCCACCTCACGAAGGTCCTGCACAAAAACGCCCCCCATCTCCTGATCCTTGATGAATGGCCCTATATGCTGGACACCTTCCTCTGTAAGGAGGAGGGAAGTCAGGGCGTCGACCGGGATAAGATAGAGGAATTTGTGAAAAAGTTCAGGAAAATGAGGGGTTCTCTCAAAGGCCATGACCTTTTTCTCCTTTCAGGTTCTATAGATCTTAAGGTTTATCTTATGGATAACCACCTGAAGCGTGACTCTTTTTCCGACCTGAAGGAACTAAGGGTCGACTATTTTACCCCGAAAACCATTCAGAATTACCTTGAAAGCCTTCTTCTTGGCCAGGAAATCGTCCTCTCCGAAAAGGTCATCCGCTATCTTTCCAAGCTGGCCCGGCCGGGAATCCCTTACTTCATCCAGATCTTAGACAACCGGGTTGTCTCCCTTTTTCAAAAAAAACCCCGTCTATCCCTCCGGGATCTGCAAGAGGCCTATGAAACCATCACCGGCCCGGAAGGAAGGAGATATTTCGATACCTTTGAACGCCATTTTAAATGCTACGGGCAAAGAAAGCCCGGTGCAAGGGCGGTATTGAAGGCCCTTTCCAAGGCAGGAGAAAGGGGCCTGGGAAAAGAAACCCTCCGCCGGACCTACAGTGCCTCCCTTTATCCTCCTTCCGTAACCCTAAAGGAGTTTGATACCGTCCTTAATTACCTGGAACATGATTTTTATATCGAAAGGATAAAGGAGACCAGCCGTTATCGTTTTGCCAGCCCCCTGCTGAGGGATTACTGGCGTAAGAACCAATAAAGGATTCCTCCAGGCGGTTTTTCTTGACAATTTTTCCTCCCGTGACTAATAGTGATTTACGGTCATTTTCTGCCGCTCGCCGTTATCAAGGGCCTCATAAAGCCGGAAAAAGATCATCCAAGACCGAGAGGTCTTGAGTCTCTTTTCCTATCCTTATTACCGTAAGCGCTTCCGGGAATAATACCGACGGATCCTGATGTTGAGAGAGGCCAAGGTCGGTGAGACCAAGAAAAGGATTACGGGTGATCGCCTTCATAAAAAATCCATTAAATCATTTTATTTTATAAAAAGAACGTTTAATTCCGAACAGGGAGGAAGAGAAAAAAATGAGAACAAAGGAACAATATTTCCAGGGTTTGTCCAAGATGAAACGGAACCTTTATTTCGACGGCCACCTGATCGACCGCACCGATGAGAACCAGATGGATTGTCTCAACACCATCGGCACCACCTATGATGAAGCGGCCAAGCCGGAGAACCAAGACCTGTTGACGGCCGTCTCCCATCTTACCGGGGAGCGGATCAACCGCTTTACCCACATCCATCAGAATACCGAAGACCTGCACAAAAAACAGGACATGACCCGCATGCTCTGCCAGAAGGTGGGGGGCTGCATCCAGCGCTGCATGGGCATCGACGCCACCAATTCCGTTTATAACGTCTCCTACGAAGCGGACAAGCAGAACAACGGGGCCACCCAGTACCATGAGAACTTCAAAAAGTGGCTGACCCGCTTCCAGACCGAGGACCTGGTGGGCTGCTGCGCCCAGACCGACGTCAAGGGCGACCGGCTGCTCCGGCCGGCCGACCAGCCCAACCCCGATGCCTACGTGCGCATCAAAGAAAGACGCAGCGACGGCATCGTGGTCAGCGGCTGCAAGCTGCACATTTCCGAGGCCTCCGTGGCCGATGAGGTGCTGGTGGTGCCTACCCGGGCCTTGCGCCCCGAGGACAAGGATTATGCCGTGGCCTTCGCCGTCCCGGGCGACTGGGACGGGTTGAAACAGGTCGTTACGGTCCGCAACTTCAGGCACCGGGATCATTTCAAGCGGGGGTTCGCCCAGGGCTCTACCGACTCCTATATGATCTTTGACGACTGCTTTGTACCCTGGGAAAGGGTCTTTTTAGCCGGCGAATGGCAGCACGGCGGGGTGATGGCCCTGCTTTTCGCCTTGTTTCACCGCCACTCCTATTCGGGCTGCAAGCCGGGGCTGGGCGATATCCTGCTGGGGACCGCGGCCCTGGCCGCCGAGGTGAATAACGTCCATAAGGCCTCCCACGTGCGCGAAAAGCTGGCCGAGATCATCATGGTTACCGAACTGGGTTATGCCGCCGGGTATACGGCTTCCGACCTGGGGAAACCTGAGGTTTACATGCCCGGGGTGGGCTTTGTCCCTTATGGCCCCGGCTCCTTCATCCCTCACTCGATTTACTGTAACGTCGGCCGCTGTCTGTCGGGCGAGGCGGTTTTCCGGGAAGCGGAGATCCTTTGCGACATCGCCGGCGGTGTGGTCGCCACCTTCCCTCACGAGAAGGATTTTATGAATCCGGAGATTAATGCCCTGCTAAACAAGTACACCAAACGGAATCCGAACATGCCGGTGGAGGATCAGGCCCAGTTCTGGCGCTACCTGGGCGACGCCCTCTGTTCAGCGAGCGGCGGAGTAGCCAGGATTGGGGCCTACCATGGCGGCGGCTCTCCGATCATGGAACAGATCGCCATTACCACCCAATATGACATCGAATCCCGGAAGAAACTGGTCAAATACATCGCCGGGATGAGCGGCGGCGACCGCGATGCCTTGAGCAAAGAAACCTTAAACAAAAAGGGAAACCGGTAACCCAAAGGGATCTTCAGGTATTTCAAATAAAAATGTTGTACCCTTAAAAAAAATATGGTATAAAAGAAGTTAAAATTTATCCGCCTTTAAAGAGTTCCCGGCCCGGTGGCTTAAGATCTCTTTAAGGGTTACCAAACCTTTAAGGAGGTTCTATGCCCAGCAAATTGTACGTCGGTAGTCTCCCTTATTCTGTGAATGATGAAACCCTGGCCCAACTTTTTTCTTCTTATGGAACGGTTGAATCCGCAAAAGTGATCACCGACCGGGAAACCGGTCTCAGCAAAGGCTTCGGGTTCGTAGAAATGGCCAGTGAGCAAGAGGCTACCGAAGCGATTAATAACTTGAACGGCACCGCCTATGAAGGACGGACCCTTACGGTTTCCAAGGCCCGTCCCCAGGCCCCTCGAGAAGGCGGAGGGGGGTTCCGCGGAGGACCGGGCGGAGGAGGCGGCGGTAAAGGAAAAAGACCGGGCGGTCGTAGTGGGGGCGGCGGATCGCAAGGCGGCCGCAATCGTTGGTAGATCCTTTAGTTACGATCATCCTATTGAACGTCTGCTATTAGCCTGCTGACCGGCTAAACCGGTCAGCAGGCTTTTTACATTCTTACCTTTCTTATAATCTTGAACCATAAAGGAGCAGGAATAGTTGTCTAAAGAAGACTTGGCCAAATTTGAAGGCAAGGTTGTCAAGGCCACCGGTGGTGGTAACTATATGATTGCATTGGAAAACGGGACAACCATTTCAGCCAAATTGTGCGGCACGATGAAGCGTTTTAAAATTCGGGTGATCGAGGGAGACAAGGTGACCGTAGGTGTCTCCCTGTACGACATTTCCCACGGATTGATTGTCTTCCGTCATAAATCCTGACCCTTCCTGACAAAAATCTCCTCTCTTTTTTCACCAAGATTATTTGAGTGGAATTCCTGGGTTTCTTCAGGTCAGCCTAAGACGGGCCTGATCATTTTACGGGTCCATCGTTATTGTTTGGCAAAAAACAGTATTCATAAAAATTAGTTATTTTTCTTCTTGACATAATAAAATTTAGTCGATATTTGTAGGGTCTGCCTCTTAGATGTTGACAAATTTCAACAAGGTAGTTTTTTCTTTGTTATCCGAGAAAAACAGGGGAAAGATAACTCATCATTTCATCTAATCTTAATAAAAAGAGAAGGAGTGGTTTATGATAAAATCAAGACTTTGTGACCTGGTGGGGATCAAGTATCCCATCATCCAGGCCGGAATGGGACCTTTCGGGACCAACCAATTATGCATTGCCTCGTCCAATGCCGGGGTGCTGGGGCTGATCAGTTCGAGCGGCATAGCCTCCAAGGATACTCAGCCGGAAATCTATGACTATTTCTGCCGGACCGGCGGGGCCGATCCTGCCGACGATGCCGAAACTATTTTGCAAACCATCTTTCAAAAGACCCTGGAGCAGACCCGGGAAAAACAGGGCATCTTCGGAGTCAACGTCATGGTGGCCGCTGAGATGCGGGACATCGCTCAGGTGATCGTCAAAACCATGATGAAGGTCCGGGAAGCGGACCCGGAAATGAAGAAACGGTTCAAGGTCCTGGTGACCTCGGCCGGAGATCCCCTTCCCTGGTCGGAGGCGGTTAAAAAGACCGATCTGATCTGGATGCACGTCATGCCTTCGGTCAAGGCCGCTTTGCGCTGCAAGAAGGCCGGTGTGGACGTGATCATCGCCTCGGGCCATGAAGGTGGCTTTCATACCTCCTGGGAACCGGTCCATTCCATGGTCCTGCTCCCGGCCGTGGTTGATGCCGTATCCGATGAAAAAACACTGGTCGTCGGGGCCGGCGGATTCTGCGACGGAAAATCCTTGGCCGCTTCTTTAGTAATGGGGGCCGACGGTGCCCAGATGGGGACGCGGTTCCTGGCCACGGAGGAAAGTGATTTTCATCAGATGTGGAAAGAGGGCGTGGTGGCCGCCGGTGACCGGGGAACCTTAGTGGCCCGCGGTTTTGTCGGACCGGCCCGCTGGTTGAAAACACCCCGGAGCATCGAGCATCAGAAAAATACCTTGAAGAAGTCCCCCGGCGTTTTCTTAGGTGCGCCCGACGACTACACCACCATTGACATGTCTTTGATCAATTTCGAGATCGAATCCATCAACGCCGTCTACAAGGGCGACAAGGAAAAGGCTCTTCTGGCCGCCGGCGAATCGGCCCAGCGGGTCAACGATTTGCCCAAGGTCAACGACCTGGTCCAGGAAATCGTCACCGAAGCCGAAACCATCTTAAAGAGCGTCCAAACCAAATTCTTGGCCTAAAAGCTTCAATGAAGGCAAAAAAAGCCGGGAGCCCTTCTCCCGGCTTTTTTTTAGCCTGTAATCTCCTCAAAAAAATCTTTAGGCCCCAATCCTCTCGATACCGAAGATGACCGCGTTGTCATTATCGGGACATTGCAATTCCTTTTTCCTGTTGATCCAATCGCTCTCCGGCGTCTCCCGGCAGTAGGCGGTCAGATAGGGAAGAAGGGCCGGCAGGGCAAACATGCAGAGTCCCCTTGGTTCTCCTGCCTCAATCATCACCCCGCCCCGGATAAAAAAATGGTCCCCCTTCTTATACCCCGCCGAGCAGGACCCTTTGACCGATTTAACGGTACACTTGATGTCAAACATGGCCATCACCTCCCTTTCATTTTTCTAATCTCAATTTACAGCATAATATCTCATGTCCGACTTGAAACGAAATATCGATTGGCTCTCGGCATCGAGGTTTTGCTCAGGACCTTCTTTTACCTCTCTTCCCTATTCATTTCATTAAATCCACCGGCGTGGTCCAACCCGATATCACCACTTAGCGTTCAATCCGCCAAAGAATAAAAGTGAGGGCGCCGATCTTTGAATAAGTCATTTCGATCCGTTATCGCCTTCGTTCTGGCAGCAGCAGGATCAATTGATATCATAAAAAACTCTTCTCGATCGCCGGGTGAACGGTGAAGCAGTTCTCCTTTAGGAGAGACAATCTGGCTTTTACCGGTGAAATCCAGTCGTCCATGCGGTCGGTCATCAGAGCCGTACCTGTTACAGGTGACTGCGAAGACACCGTTCTCAATGCACCGGGCAAGCATCGCCGTTTGGCAGTAGGTCAACACCAAGTTTGAGGGGTGGCAGAGGATCTCCGCGCCTTGCAAAGCAAGGCTGCGGGCTACCTCCGGGAATATCCAATCGAAGCAGACCATCATGCCGATCTTTGTGCCTTCAACGTCGACCACTTGAAGAGGAATGTCTCCGGGCTCAAAAAAATCCTTTTCGTTATGGAAAAGATGCAGCTTTCGATAGGTATGCAGATGACCCTGCGGCCCAATCAATAAGGCGGAGTTGAAGATCTTGTCTTCAGCGCGTTCCGCAAAACCGGTTATCAAATAGAAATTGCCTTTCTTGCAAGCGGCGGTTAATGACTCGACTGTAGGCGAACGCTTCGGGTCCTCGGCCAGACGAAGCAACTCTCCCCTGGTCGCAAAATGGTAGCCGGTGAAAGGAAGCTCGGGCAAGACAATGATGTCAGCCGGCTCATTGCTTTCCAGCGCACGGATCACCCGCTCGACGTTTTCGCTCACCTCGCCGAATAGAGGGGCAAACTGAAAATATCCGATCTTAAG